>CAJOFL010000001.1:0-99377 GCA_905233895.1 uncultured Bacteroidales bacterium
GATAGGCTTCACGTCAATCTGAGAACCTGGGAGGAATGCCTCTGTGCCGAGCACGTCAACAATCATACCGCCCTTTGTGCGGCACTTCACGAAGCCGTTCACGATTTCGTCGTTTTCGAGGGCTGCATTCACGCGATCCCAAGAGCGAGCCTGGCGAGCCTTCTTGTGAGAGAGCACAAGTTGACCCTTCTTGTCTTCCTGATTCTCAATGTAAACCTCTACGGTGTCACCCACCTTGAGGTCGGGAGCATAGCGGAACTCGCTGCGTGCGATGATACCTTCGCTCTTGTAGCCGATGTTCACAACAACTTCGCGATCGTTGATGCTGGTGACAGTACCGTCAACTACCTCGTTGTCGTTCACATTATTGAGCGTGCCTTCGTAGGCAGCCTGCTGAGCCGCTTTGTCTGCTGCGCTCACACCGTCGTTTTCGAATGCTTCCCAATCGAAACCTTCCAGCGGTTTAATGTCTTTTGTTTCCATAAATAATAAAATAGTTTGTTTTTAATTAATAAAGTTAGACATTATGTTGATAAAATCTAATTTCTGTCTGCGGTCAAACCACAAAACGGCTGCAAAGTTAGTGATTTTCTTCTTACTAACCAAACATTTGGCTCGAAAATCCACCACTGATGCAAGATTTGAACAAGAAATGAACTTGTGGGGCAGACAATACGTGTTCATATATTTCCTATTTTGTTGTTTCCAGAACTGGCCAACCTTTCTCGTCAAAGTTCATCTTGCGGAGGAAAATTTTGGCTTGTCCGTTACGGGCTTTCTCATAAGCATGTGAAAGGAAATACCATTGACCGTCGAACTGATAGGCTGAACAATGGCCTAAACCGAAGAAGTCGGCATTGGGACCGATGAGGGTGTCGCCACCGCCTTTTTCCATGGGCTGTCCCATACTATCCAAGTAGGGACCTGTCACCTTCTTGCTTCTGCCCACCACGGTGCGGTAGGTGCTGCGTTCACCTCGGCAGCAGTAGTCGAAACTGACGAAGAGGTAATAGTATTTGCCGTTCTTGATGATGAACGGGGCTTCCACTGCATTGTCACCAGCCTCTATGGTGTCGTTGCCTTCGATTGTGTAGTGCTCTATGTTGTCAATCTCGGCAAGAGTGACTTTTCTGCCAACACGGCGGGAGATAGTCTTTGGGGTGCCATCAAGTGTCTTGAAGTCTTTTTTCAGTTTCACGATTTGGATACCATCCCAAAAAGATCCGAAAGTGAGCCATGGGGTGCCTTTCTCGTCAACAATCAGGTTGGGGTCTATGCAGTTGTAGTGATCCACATGTTGATGGGAGACGATGACGGGGCCTTGGTCAACCCACAGAAAATCTGGTGACGTAGGGTCGAGCGTCTTGTTAGTGGCAAGTCCGATGGCAGATCCATTCTTGCCGAAGGAGGAACATGAGTAATAGAGCAGCCATTTGCCGTCGTGGTAGGAAATGTCGGGTGCCCATGTGTGTCCGCGATAACCACGGATGGAATCCAATGCCCATTGTGGGATAGGGTTGAGCGCTGACTTTTCGGGTTGCCAGGTTTTCAGGTCGGCAGACGAAATGCTGCCCACTCCCATGCCTGTTGAGAAAATGTAGTACCGGCCATTCTCGCCACGTGCCATCACGGGGTCGTGCACGTCGGGGTGCTCAGTGTCGAAATAGAATCTTGGGCGACGCTGTAACTGTTCGCCTTCTTGCGCTGCAGCATGAAGTGTCATGGCTGCAAAAAGCATCATGAATAGTTGTTTCATGTTAGGAGCATGATTGGTTAATAAATGTCTTTAGTTAGAATGGGTCAGCAACATGACTGCCCAGTTGTTTAATTCGACGACCTTTGTAACGGATAGTTTATTCTGCTGCGCCACTTTTTTCATTTCTGGCACATCGTCGGTGAAGAAGCCGGAGAGGATGAGGGTGCCTTGGGGGGCGAGGTGCTGGACGTAGGTGGGCAGGTCGGCGGTGAGGATGTTCTTGTGGGTCTCGGAGACGAAGACTATGATTTCGAGGTCGCTGAAGTCGGCGATGGGAACGGCTCCGATGGCCTGGGGAATCTGGTAGGTATAGGTGCGCTCCATGAAGGTGCCGACGGTAAGACCGGTGATTTCCTCACCCCACTGGCCGGTCAGCAGGTCGCGGAACATGTGCATGTGGCGGTAGCTACCGTCTGACAGGACGTATTCTGAGTTGTAAGGGGGATTTCCATAGTTGCTCTGGGGTCCGATGATATTGTTCTGAACCAGGGCGACGTTGAGGAAGTTGCTGCTAACGGTCTGGGTGCCGGTGACGTAGAGTTCGACGTTGACAACCAACTCGCGGGTGTTGGGGTCGATGGTGGCAGTGGCAGCCACGTTGATGGGCGAATCCTGTCCGCGGACAGTTGATGCCTGGCTGGCCCAGTCGCCACGGCCCGACATGGCGCCGCGGTTCACAGTGCCGCAGGGATAGCCGCTGATGTTGTACTGGCTGGCGAGGCCGTCGCCAAAGGTCGTTTCGTAACCGGAACCGGAAGCATAGCCACCCTCGTGGATGTTGATTGCCCAAGCGTGGCCGGAATACTGGGTGCAGATGGAGTTGGCACGGGCGTGGCCGTCGGGGCAATAGCCGCAACCGACGCCGGTGTACTCCTCGATGATGACGTTGCGCTTCTCGACCTGGGTCGAAACGATGGTTTGAGCCATCATGGTGCCTGCGAACAACAGGGCGATGGCAGCGGATAATACTTTCTTCATAAAATGCTATTTTAGGTTTAATATTTTTATTATTAGCGGTTTGCGTCGGTTTATGTTGCGCTTTTACAATGCAAATATACGTATTTTTTTCGATACATAGAGTTTTTTTTGACATTTAATTACTTTTTCATGTCGGAGTAGGGCAGGCGTTGATCAGGCGTTGATCAGGCGTTGATCAGGCGAAGGTTCCTTCCGAATCAGTACTTGTAAGGCGCTTAACGTTTTTTAACGCTGGAAACGTCACAGTATCAGCACTATCGTGTTTTTGGATTTTTTTTGTTGATTTGTGATACAATATTTCCGCTACGGGAGCGTTAAACCAAAGTTAAAATACATAAATCAGATGCTGCAACTGCAATATATCAAGGATCATACCGAGGAGTGTATCTCCCGTCTGAAAATCAAGAATGTGAAGGATGTTGAGGCCAAGGTGGCCGAGATAGTCGACCTCGACTCCAAGCGTCGCGCCTTCCAGGTGAAAGCCGATGCCGCCAAGGCGGAACAGAACCGCATTGCCAAGGAGATTGGCATGCTGATGAAGCAGGGCCGTCGTGACGAAGCCGAGGCCGCCAAGGCCGAGAGCGCCCGTTGGAAGGCTGAAAGCGAGGAACTTTCGACCAAGTTGGCCGAGACGGAACAACTGCTCAACGAGCGGCTTCTTGCGCTCCCCAACGCCCCCCATCCCTCCGTTCCTGTAGGAAAAAGCGAGGCCGACAATGTTGTTGTCGCCGAATTCGGTGTGAAGCCAGACCTGCCGGCCGACGCACTTCCACACTGGGAACTCTGTGCCAAGTACAATATCGTTGATTTCGAACTTGGTAACAAGATTACTGGTGCCGGTTTCCCTGTCTACAAAGGAAAGGGAGCCCGCCTTCAGCGTGCCCTGATTAACTTCTTCCTCAACGAGGCCGTCGATGCCGGGTTCCTTGAAATCCAGCCTCCGTTGATGGTCAACGAGGCCAGTGGCCTCGGTACCGGCCAGTTGCCGGACAAGGAGGGCCAGATGTATGCCATCCCGCTCGACGGTTTCTACATGATTCCTACCGCCGAAGTGCCCATAACCAACATCTACCGTGACTGCATCGTTGATGCCAAGCAGTTCCCCATCAAGCATGTGGGCTACTCTGAATGTTTCCGCCGTGAGGCCGGTAGTTACGGCAAGGATGTGCGCGGCTTGAATCGCCTGCACGAGTTCAGTAAGGTGGAAATCGTTGTCATTGAGCATCCTGACCGTTCCTATGCCCAGTTAGAGGAGATGAAACTTCACGTTGGCGGTCTGCTCGACAAACTTGGATTGCCCTACCATATCCTCAAGCTCTGCGGTGGCGACATCAGCTTCACTTCTGCTATGACATTCGATTTCGAGGTGTGGAGCGCTGCCCAGAAGCGTTGGCTTGAGGTGAGTTCCGTATCCAATTTCGAGACTTTCCAGGCCAATCGCATGAAACTTCGCTTCCGTGACGAGCAGGGCAAGACACAGCTTTGCCATACTCTCAACGGCAGTGCCCTAGCCCTTCCGCGCATTGTTGCCGCCTTGTTGGAGAACAACCAGACTCCCGACGGTATCGTAATGCCGGAGTGCCTGCGGCCGTATCTCGGTTTCGACAAGATTGACTAGCCGTTAAAAGGATACTAAAAAAGCCCGCTCATCAGAGCGGGCTTTTATTTTTTCGGTTGTTTAGAAATGGAAACCGATGCGTAGGGCGAGCGACCCGATGTTGCGTGTTTCGCGACCGTGGTTGAGGGCGTTGTTTGCAGCCAACTGTGCGGCGGCGATAGAATTCTTGTCGAGGGTGCGCTTGGTGTAGTCGATGGGGTGGGTTCCGAGTCCGTAGTAGTAGAGACCTGCGCTCACATGGCGACCGAACCAGGCTCCTGCACCGACCATCCATGCCAGCGCGAAGTTGGGCTTGTATGCATAGTAAAGGGTACCGTTGTTTTCCTTGACACCTTTTCCTTCACGGGTGATCATTAGCAGGTCAGTGCCAACACCGAATTCGCCGAACGGGGTGATGTCGTTCCACAGTTCATCGTAGAAGTAGCTGACACCGGCAAGCACCGGGATATTGAAGTAGGTCGGGGTTTTGTAGTCGTAGTCAAGGTATTGCTTGCGCCAATTGCTGCCGATCATGTTCCAGATGAAGTCGGCTTGAGCCCAGGGAGCAACTTCGCCAACACCAACATCAAATCGGTAACTAGCACGGTAGCCAAGTCCGAATCCGATGGCTGCGTCCTTGCCTATTTCCTCATATCCGAGAGGAACGTTGCTGTGTGACGAACTTACGTTGCCAGCAAACGAGCCAGTGGGCAGGTTGCCATTTAGGTAAATAGACTGGCGGAACTGAGCGTTGGACACGTTTCCGAGACCCATTGTGAGGGCAGCTACGCAGATGAGTTTTACAATGCTGTTCTTCATATCCTTATTATTTACTTGTTTATTTCTTCTTTTTTGTTGAGGAAGAGGTTTTGGTAGTCGATTTTACAGTGGTTTTGGTAGTCGGTTTTGCGGGAACTTTTACTGTTGGTTTTGCGGCAACCTTATTTTTAACCGTAGGTTTTGCTTTTGGTGAGGCTGGCTTTGAAGCGGGCTTCTTAACGCTTTTTTTCTCCGGTTTGGCTGGTATCGCCACGGCCTCTTCGTCAGGGATTGTGGCGTCAAGCGGGGGTATTTCGGCGTCGAGGTATTCTTCTTCAATGCCGCGCAGGTCTTCGTCGCTGGGCTCGAATTCGTCATCGTTAGTCTCGTCGTCGTCCAGCCGTTCGTAGCTGTCCATCTCGTCGGCGTCCTCTTCGTCGCCGAAGGCTTCCTTGAATTCCTCTTTGTTGATTCCGAGCGTAAGTTTTTTCTTCTTGTCCTCGTCTATAATGTCTTCGAAGTCTCCATGGCGAAGGTGGCGTTCGCGGTGCGAGGTGTTCTCTTCCTCTTTCTCCAGTGCCTCGCTGAGGGGGGCGAACTCGTCCTCTTTGGTCTCCACGTCGTCATCGTCGAAGAGGGCCTTGTCAAGATCTTCACCGAGGGTGTCGATCTTCACTTCGAATTTAATCATGTAGGCGGTATCTTCGGTTTCGAAGGGAACGACGAAAATTGCTTCTCCGTTGGGTTTGATATACTTCTGCAAGTAGTTGCTGTAACCCTCGGGATAGGCTACTTTGAACTTTTCTTTGAGGTCGTCAGTGAGATTTTTGTAGCTGACAATCAGATTCTTTTTGTGTTTTCTGGTAGTTAACATGGTAGTATGATTTGAGTGCAAGTATAGTAAAAAATAAATAACTGGCAAAATTTTTTTTATGCCACCACAATGCTTTCGTCGTCCTCAATACGGAGATTCCGCATGATGAATTCGCGGCGTTCCAGTGTGTTCTCACCCATGTAGAAACTTAAAACCCCTTGAGTGTCAAATTCCTTGTGTAGCAAAACGGGGTCCAATCGCATATCGTTCCCGATGAAGTTTTTGAACTCGTCGGGGCTGATTTCACCAAGGCCTTTGAATCGGGTGATTTCAGCGTTTGGGGTGGCGTTCAGTGCTGTAATGCGTTCTTCGTCGGAGTAGCAGTAGATGGTCTTCTGCTTGTTCCGCACACGGAAGAGAGGAGTCTGCAGGATATAGACGTGTCCTGAGGATATTAGTTCCGGATAGAATCGCAGGAAGAAGGTGAGCAGCAGCAATCGGATGTGCATTCCGTCGACATCGGCATCGGTGGCAATGACTACGTTGTTGTAGCGCAGGTTCTCAATGCCGTCGTCAATATCGAGGGCGTTGTGGAGAAGGTTGAGCTCTTCGTTCTTGTAGACGTCTACCTTTCCTATGGAGTAAGTGTTTTTGGGCTTGCCGCGAAGTGAGAATACGGCTTGGGTGTCGACATCTCGAGATTTGGTTATGGAGCCGGAAGCCGAGTCGCCTTCGGTGATGAAGATGGTGCTTTCGAGGCGACGGGCGTGATTGGTGTTGTAGTGGACGTGGCAGTCTCGCAATTTTCGGTTGTTGATGCTGGCTTTCTTGCCGGCTTCACGGGCCACCTTTTTTATGCCGGCGATGTCCTTGCGCTCTTTCTCGTTGGCGTTGATTTTTGCCAGAAGGGCTTCGGCGGTGTCGGCGTGGATATGGAGGTAGTTGTCGAGATTGCGTTTGAGGATGTCAAGTACGTAGGTCTTGAGCAGCGGCGAGTCGTTGGTGCCGTCCACTTTGTTTGGCTCCAGGTGGGTGGACCCGAGTTTGGTTTTGGTTTGTGCCTCAAATACTGGTTCCTGGATGCGGACACATAGGGCGCATACCAGTCCTCCTCGGATTACTTCGGGTGTATAGTCTTTCCTGATAAACTCTTTGACCACTCGGGCATAGGCTTCACGGAAAGCGCTTTGGTGGGTTCCGCCTTCGGTGGTGTGTTGTCCGTTGACGAAAGAGTAGTAGTAGTCGTTGCTCTGTCCGTTGATGTGGGTAAAGGCGGCTTCAAAGTCGCCTTCCTTGATGTGGATGACAGGGTACAAGGGTTCGGCTTGCAGGTTGTTCTCCAGTAGGTCGAGCAGTCCGTTCTTTGAATAGTAGCGGCGGTCGTTGTAGTACATGGTGAGACCACGGTTGAGGTAGGCGTAGTTCCAAATACGCTTCTCGACATATTCGCTTATGAAGTGGTAGTTGCCAAAGAGTTTACTGTCTGGTATGAATTCGACCATAGTACCGCTCTCTGAACGGTTGTCGGTCAACAGGCCTGAATCGTTGGTCAGTTTTCCTTCGGCGAACTCGGCCCAGCGGGTCTTTCCGTCACGGAAACTCTGTACGCGGAAATAGGATGAGAGGGCATTGACGGCTTTTGTACCTACACCGTTGAGACCCACAGACTTTTGGAATACCTTGCTGTCGTATTTGGCTCCGGTGTTCAGCTTGCTGACAGCCTCGACAAGTTTCCCCAGCGGTATGCCGCGACCGTAGTCGCGTATGCTTACCTTGCGTTCAGCAAAGTTGATTTTCACCTCGATTTTTTTTCCGAAGCCGGATGTGAATTCGTCAATGGAGTTGTCGATAACTTCCTTGATGAGCACATAAATGCCGTCGTCGTGAGAGGATCCGTCACCCAATTTGCCAATGTACATGCCGGGGCGGAGACGGATGTGCTCCATGTCTTCAAGATGGACGATAGAGTCGTCGTTATAGTCAGCTGTGGTTTGTGGGGTGAAAATATCGTCTGCCATAGGGATGTGTTAGTCTTCCAGTTTGAGTTCGGAACTTACGCTGTAGCCGGTCGGCTCACCTGCTACCGGTGCGGTACCGGTACGGACATTCATCTTTGACTCGCTGACGCCTTGCTCCTTGAGGTAGTCGCGTACGTGGCGGTTGAGGCGTGTGGCATGTGAAGTGTCGGGTGTGTGGAGTTCCAGGTTGAGCACTATCAGTGAGTCGGAGTTTGCAATGCTGGCTAGGGCCGAGAGGATATGGTACTGCTCCGAGGTGAGACTCCGTTGGTCGGGTTCTACGGCTATGAATTCCAGATCCTCTTCATTGAGCCCCATAGCACCGGCAACGGCACGGGCCGGGGAGGTGGCCACCTTCACGAGCAGGTTGCCCAGAGTCTTCCAGACGGCCTTCATATAGTTGAATTCTGGGTCTGAGACGTTGCCTTTGACGGGCATCTCGATAAGTATCTTGTCGTCTTTGTCTTTGAGTACATAGAGGGCGGCCTTGAGCGGTATCTTCTGGCGGGGCTCGATGTCTTTGCGGCGATCACCGACGGTGGCCTTGAAAATGTCAATCTTGTTCTCGTTGTCGAGTTGCGAGTTGTTGATGGCCAGGCGGGAGGAGAGTCCGAACACGCCGTCTTCCATCGGATAGCCGGTATAGGCCAGGATGAGCGGGGAGAGCAGCTTCATGTCGAGGCCTTTGATGCTGAGGCCAAGGTCCTGGAAGGCCTGCCAGTTGTTAATGTTGCCTTGCCAGCGCATGGCCAATGTACCTCCGCCGGGGAGGGTGGCCCGCATACGGGCATTGTTGTTGCCATAACTGCTGATATTGGTCGCCTCGATGCCGAGGGCGGTGACGGGGAAGGAGAAATCGTAGGGTAGGGTATGGTCGTTGTAGGTCAGCGAGCAGTTGCTCACCTTCAGGTTGTCCACCTTGAGTTGCATGTCAGGCTTCTTTGCATTGGGCTCCTGTGGCTCTTCTTTGGTGTTTTTTGCGATTGGCTGTTGCTTCTTTGCCTTGAGGCGGCTCATGGTGTTGCCGTCGTTCCATTGGTTGTAGTTCACCGCGAGACCGTCGAGGGCTACGGTGCCGAAGGCGAAGCGGTTGGCGTCGATATTGACGTCGGTTATGTCGACCGAGAGGTTTTGCATTGCGGCGACGGAGTTGCCGTCGGCATCGGTGAGATTGACACCGTCGATGGAAATATTGCCACTGAAGTGGCTCTGCATCACCTCACTGACATTGCCTGCGGCCTTGATGTGGGCGTCAAGTGTGCCGGCGAGGTCGCCGATGCGTAGGTTGTCCTCGAGGTATTCCTTGACGTTGCGCAGGGCGAAGCCCGTGAGTTGCACGTTTGCCACGAAGTCGTTGCTGGCGGCGTCATAATCGGTGGTTAGGTTGAGGCGGCCGCCGTCCGCAAGTTCGAGATTTAGGCCGGCCTGGGTGGCCTCCTTGCCTCCAATTACGAAGCCCGGTACGCGTAGGTTCATGTCGGCGATGCGCCACTCTTTGCCGCGTCCGAGGTCGTGGTAGGAGGCATGGGCATGACTCAGCCTGATGTCGCCCAGTCGGATGACCCACTCGCTCGGGGTGGTGTCTTTCTCCTTGTCTGGGTCGCTCTTGAAATGGTCGAGCATGGACGTGAAGTTGAACTGCTCGCCGTCCTGCAATACGTTGACATTCAGGCCAGACAGCACCAGGCTGCGAATGTCGACCGTCTTGGCTGCAAGTTTCAGCAGGCGGGCTCGTACATCAAGGGTGTCGAATCCGGCAAACGGGGTGGTGCCGTCGGCTTCATAGACTTCCAGACCGCGCAGGTTTATGTGGCCGTTGAAGAGGTTTATCCCTGCATGGTTGAGGTGCATCTGCCGACCGACGAATTTCTCGCCGTTCGCGTTGACCACTCCTTTGGCTATCGGGCCGGCCAGCAGTGAGAGCAAAAGAACGACAGCCAGCAGTATGCCGACTATCCAGAGGATTATTTTGATTGCTTTTTTCATATCGCTGATATGTTAATTTTCGTAGAAGTGCATTTCTGTCAAGTATTTGTGTACGGGCTCGGTGAGCAGGTAGCGCACGTCTTTGCGCTCGTGTATCAGGTTGCGGATGTAACTGCTCGAAATGTCAATCATGGGCACGTCGACTATCGTCACGTTAGGATGTGTTGCCAGCGGGCAACGCTCCGACCCCGGACGGGGATAGACCAGAATATGGTAATGCTCAAGGATATATTCGTAGTTGCGCCAGCGGTTGAATGTCTGCAGGTTGTCGCCCCCCATGACGAGGCAGAACTCGCGGTCGGGATATTTCTCATGCAAGGCGGCGAGGGTGACCACCGTGTAGCTGGGTATCGGCAGGCTCATCTCGATATCGCACACGCGGAGGCGGTAGTTGTCGTCCACCGCGAGGCGGGCCATTGCCAGTCGGTGGTGGTCGGCAAGCAGGGTTCCGCGCTCCTTCAATGGGTTCTGGGGTGATACAACAAGCCACACCTCATCGATGCCTTCCTGCTGTAGCATGGTATTGGCAATGATGAGGTGCCCGACATGTATCGGATTGAAGGATCCGAAGAAAAGAGCGGTGCGTTTCATCAATAGTACTTGTACGCCGTCTCGATTTTTATATGGCGCAGCTTGGTGCCTTTGAAGGTGTATATTTCGGCCACTTCGCCGGCACCGCTTATCACTTTGAGCACCAGTATGTCGGCCGTGTAGGATTTTGGATAACGCTTGAAGAAGACGTTCATCACTTCGTCCTTGGTCATGCCGGTATGTATACCGTTGGCCAGTCGCACCTCGTTGTCAAGTATGTAGCCGGCAAGCAGTTCCACCTTGTTGGTCCAAATCGAGTAGTACATATCGATATAACTGCCGTCGAGGCGGCTCATGCGGTTGACGCTCACCTCCATCGAGTCGAAGTACTTCTTGTATCCGATGTCGCGGTACCAGGAGAGTTGGTTGTCAGTGATATACTGCTCCACCGACGCCCATTCGCCGAAGGGGTAGATCACGTAGTTAGCCAGCGAATATACGGTCATGGTGTCGGCATAGACCTTGATGTCCTTGATTTGGTATTCGGGTCGGCTGAAACTCATCATGCGCATGGCTTTAGCCCTTGAGGCCACCTGCTGCGCCGTTCCGCTGAGGGCAATGAGTACCATTGCCGCAATCATAACTGCCTTTTTCATATCTTGTTATTCGTTTTTTGCATTGTTTATTCAATGCAATAACGCGCTTCGTTAGGTTTTATTGCGCGCGTGTGATGATTTTTTGTTTTTTGCCCGATTAACGACCGCCAGTGGGCTTCGGAACGCGGATGGGGAACCACGAGCGTAGTGGCTGATCGAGGCCTAATCCGTTCATATAGTTGTAAGTCGCCAGTCGGAGGGCGGCGCCGACGGCGTCGATGTCGTAGTCGAAACGTGGTTCCCAATCAACCTCGTTGTTGCAGAATGGGTTGGGTTCCAGAGTGATGCGCTGTGCTCCGTAGGCCTCGGGATGGTGACCGCTAGGCGAGTGGCAGGTCATTGCGTAGCGGTGCCAGAAGGCGCTCTGCACAATACCCTCGTCGAACATACGCCGAACATTCTCCAGTGCATCGACCGTCTCCTGCAGGGTCTCGGTCGGGAAACCATACATTAGGTATGTATGTACCATTATTCCAGCGGAGTGCAGGTTGCGGCAAGCATCTACCGTCTGCTGTATTGTAACCCCTTTGTCGATGAGTTTCAGCAGACCCCACCGCTGACGGCTACCATGCCGGCTTCCGCAAGCAAGTCGCACAACTCGGCGGTATAAGCCCGTTCAAACCGTATATTACCCCAGAAACTCACCGTAAGTCCGCGTCGCAGAATCTCTTCGGCTACCTCGCGCAACAACTTCGGAGGGAGTGCTTCGTCGACGAAATGGAATCCCGTGCGGCCTGTCTGCTTCACGATGCGCTCCATGTGGTCCACCACTGTTGAAGCCTCCGGCGCACGGTAACGGCCTATGTAGTCGAGCGTTGTATCGCAGAATGCGCAGCGGTGCCAGTAGCATCCGTGGGCCATTACCATTTTGTTCCACCGCCCCATGCTCCATAGGCGGTGCATCGGGTTGGTCATTTCGGTGAGGGAAAGGTACTTGTCGAGCGGCAAGTCGCTGAAATCGGGGCAGTAAAGGTCGCCGTCCTTGCAGCCGTCGATAGCCACCTCGTGGCAGAACTCGTAGATGCGCTCGTCGGTCAGTTGGCGCCATTCGGTGTTGGGAAATCCCCCGCCAATCTCGACGGTGGCCTGAGTGTTGGCCTTGAGCCACTGCCCACAGCGCAACGCACCGTAAAGGCATCCAGGAAATGGCACCGAGAGACATACTCGGTCGGGTTGGAAAGCGGCGACCGTCTGCTCCAAAAGCGAGAGCATGATACGGTCGACGGGCGAAGGCTCTTGTTGCAGTTCGGTGTAGAGCGGGTCGAAGGTGGGTGCGTCGTTGCTGAGGTATTCGGCGTAGCGTACAAGGTCGAAGTGAGAGTCGATATGTTCTCGGATATAGTCAGTTATGTCCTCGATGAACAGGGTTGCCAGATGGAGGGCTTTGTCGGTGGTGCCGCTTGTTCCAAACGACCATTCCAGATTGTCCTCGTCCAGTTGTGCGAACCGTTCTCCTTCAGGCAGTAGGCTTCTGTTGGCAATCCTCGGGCCCAGGGTGTCGTCCTGCCCGCGGAGGAAGCGTTTGACGGGTTCTATCAGCCGAGCCTGCTTGTCGAGTCCGATGCTTGCAAGGAACTCGCTGCCCAGTACGCGGTCGGCCACTTCTATCCCGAGGTCCAACTGCCTCACCTCATGGCCCATCGCGGTGTAATACCCTTTGAGGTAGGCCGTTGCCGGGTAGGGGGTATTGAGTTGTGTGAGCGGCGGTGTGATGAGTAGTATTCGCATGGGCTATTCCCTTTCAAGAAGATAAACACGCAGTTCGTCGGGGGTAATGGTTACGGTCGAGGTGCGTCGGGTGGTGCGGCTCTGCATGCGGAACTCCATTCCCAAGCCAACTTCGGCCATTCCTTCGAGGAACTCCTTTTGTTCGGGATTCATCATCAGGGTGTTAAGTATCATGATTTTATATTGTCCTTCGTGTCCTTGGTTGTTGAGGATGGTGAGCTCGTCCGTCAGCGTGGTGAATGCAAGCATCTTCAGCTCCTGGTCGTACGAACAGCTCTCCCATGTGCCGTTACCGACCTGCATGGGCAGGCTGGCTGCGGTGGTTTGAGCCAGTCGTCGACCTACGAGGTCGATGTCGATTGCAGGTTCGTCGCCAAGCAGTTGCGCCGGTGAGAAATCAAAGGAGAACGTGTCGGTCAATCCCACCGCGGTGATTACGAAGCGCGCTGTGGTGCCGTCCATACCGATGTAGTTCATGAATTCCCTTTCCTCCACAATTCCGGCGCAGTATGCCATACAGAGGATATATGGGTCGTACTCCGCATCAAGTGGCTCGTCCGAGTGCAGGTGGATGGTCCACAGGTGGTTGCAATAGTTCACGCCGGTACATGTCACACCATCGTCGAAAGGGAAGGGCACCTGTTTGCGCCGAGCGACCGCATCGGCGTAGATTGCTGCCGACATGGGGCTCTCAAGCGACATGATATGGCGCAACGTGGCGTTGTTGTAGACGTAATATTGTGTTGTGCCTCCCGGTTGGAAAGTTGCGTGTATCACCACATGGTAGCCTAGATTGGCCACGGTGTTGAAGATATCGCCGAGTCGCTTGGTGGCATCGTACATAACCATCACTCGCATCCAGTCGTACTGCTCCGCAGCGTGGCTCGCGGCGCTGTCGTCCAGGTTATAGTCGGCGCCGACCACAATGCGCTCGCTGTTCAAGTCTTTGAATGTCAGTGCCGGATTGTTCCCCGAAGGTCCCTGCTTCTTCCAGTCCTTGCATATAGCGTTGAGGAAATCATTCCACTCGTGTTGCTCGTTTGTGCTGAGCTTCTCGAGGGGAGGCATGCAGCCGTCGTCCGTCGGTGTCTCCTGCGCCTGGACGCCGGAAGCAAGACAGAGAAGTACTAATATAATATGTATATGTTTAGACATATCATGTCTCACTACAGAATGCAAAAGTACAACTTTTTTTTGACATGGGTCAAAAAACAATTGCAAAGCAAGTTACCAGTTACCGGTTACCGGTAGCATCCAACAAGCCGTTAACACCGGGTTCGGTAGCAGATAAGTGCGAGTTACCCCTATCTTAACACGGAGTCATCACGGACTTAACACGGAGTTATCCTCTTGGATTTGGAAAAAAAAAATAGTAAAATAAATGATATGGAATAGTTTTTGTACAATCCACCAGGTATCCACAAAAAAGCAGGACTTGCGTCCTGCTCACTTTTGATTTAGGTAGCGGGGGAAGGATTCGAACCAACGACCTCCGGGTTATGAGCCCGACGAGCTACCACTGCTCTACCCCGCACTCTGGCATTTCATCGCTGAAATCGGGTGCAAAGATACGAACTTTCCCCAAATCTACCAAATTTTTCTTGAAGTTTTTTCGTTATATCTTGACTATTTGCTTCTTATATACTCCATCGCTTGTGGCGACCATCACCGTGTAGGTGCCGGCCGAGAGGTGTTCGAGCGATATTTTCGCACGTCCGCCAATGGTGCGTCTTTGAATGAGCACTCGGCCGAATGCGTCGATGATTGTGATGTCGGCCTCTTCGTCGTTGGAGAGCACTATGTTGATTACTCCGTCGGTGGGTTGTGGATAGAGGTTGATGCCGAACTCGTTGTCGGGCTCGGTGATTGCTAGGGTCGCCGAATCGCGCCACTGGGCGTAGAGGGTACGGCTGTTGCGCCAGTTGACGGTGTCGCCCGGATGGTAGATGACGCTGTTGTTTGCGCGTTTGTCACCCCATCCGGTGAATGCATACCCAGCACGATGGAATGGGTTTTCGGGAATCACCAGCACTTCGGTGGGGCAGAAGGTATACTGCTGCTCGAAGCCGTCTCCGCCGTTGGGCTGGAGGCGAAGTGTACGTGCGTTGAGTACGTTGAGGTGGATGGTGAATACGGTGTCGAGCCATACGGCCTGCAGGGTGTCGCTGACGGCTGGGAACTCATATCCGTGGAAACGGTAGACATAGGTGTTATTGCAGATGGTATCGTAGATGGTAGCGCTGTCGAAATGTTCCTCGAGGGGCACGATACCAAAGATGACTCCCTGGTCGCGATTGAAGGTGTAGGTTGCGTTTGCACCGTCGCCGCCACCTCCGAGATTGAGACGGTTGGTGGGATAGTAGCCGTCGTATGAACCGGCCCATCCCCAGTTGAAGTGATAGCGACCGTTAAGGTCGGAACCGTCGCACACGAAAGCGTGTCCACCAGTTGAGTCGGAACCGTCGTAGTACATCGGGCGACCGTTGGCCAGCTCGATGTCAATCATTGCGTTCCAGGCGCTGTCGGAATAGTAGTAGGTCTCAACGTAATGTCCGTTGTACCATACGTTGCTGTTGCGCTCACGATATACGAGGTCGGGGCTGTATTTGAAGTATTCGTAGAACGCATGTTCTGCACAAGCCGTAGTCCATTCACCGCAGGAGGAGTAGGCTCCGCTGCCACCGGTGGCCGAAGGGCCGTACATCATGTCGACAGCCACTCCGCAGTGGTAGGAGAGGAGGGCGACAGCATGTTCGTTTTTCTCATCGCTGCTAATCATCGAGTTGTAGCTGTTCAGCATGTATTCCCAGATATAGGTCGTGTCGCCGAAGTTGGCGGTCTGTTCACCGTAGGAGCTGCTGGAGTTCCATCCCATTCCGCGAGGGGTGTAGGAGTGAGAGCCGATACCGGTCGAGGGGTGGTTCCAGTATTTCATGATTTGGGCCATTGCTGTTGCCACGCAGCCCACCACTGTGCGAGCGTGATGGTTCTCGTCGAATGGGCAGTACTTGTTGTAAGGGTGACTTTGGTTCCAGCGGGTCTGCAAAAGGGCCGGAACGTTCTGGAGCGATACGGGAACCGGCGGCACGGGGGCCGTCAGCAGGGTGTTCCATTCTTCGGTGGCTTCTTCGTTGCGGAGTCCACGGTATTGGGCGTCGGCAATTTCGGCATTGATACCGCGCAGCCAGAAAGCCGCTTCGGGGTTAATATCGTCGCTTGCGGGCGAGTCGAACGAATAGCCCACTACAGGCTGCACCCCGTCGTAGGCCGAGATAATAACAAATCCTTCAGTGCCGACGGCAAAGACGCGGAGCATCGGCATTTCGGCGAAGGTGTAGAGTACGGGTTCGTCGAAGGTGATGGACTTGTTCGCTTCGGTACGGTGGCTGTTCCAGAAGTTTACGGCCGCACGACGGCTCTGGTCGTTGGTTACCGTCTGTGCCATGCTGATGGCTCCTAAGATGAGTAGCGTTATTACGCTTGCTGCAATACGTTTCATTTACTGTTTGTTATAATTGTTGAGGCCCTCGTTGAGCCAGTTTATGAATTTCTGTACGTCGCGGTCGTATTTGTAGTTCTCCTTGGTGAGCACCTTCCCGTCGGCGTCGATGATGACGTAGTAGGGTTGGGCGTTCATGTTGAAGGCGGTCTTTTGGTAGTTGAGGTTACGCCGGCCGAGGGTTTTGAGCACACGGCCTTTGTCGTCGGTAACCCATTCGTCCTCGGGTAGCTCGATGGTGTTTTCGTCGGCGTAGAGCGACACCATGACGAACTCCTCGTTTAGGATTCGTTTCACCTCAGGGTCGGTCCACACGTAGTGTTCCATCTCGCGGCAGTTGGCGCATGTTTTACCGGTGAAGTCGATGAACACAGGCTTACCCTCTTTACGGGCATAGTCTTTTGCTTCGTTGAGGTCGAAGAATGCTTCGAAGCCCAGCGGCACGTGCAGTTTATCGACATACTTGCGGTCAGCTGGCAATTTGCCAATCTGAATGGTACTTTCGCTGGCAACGGGCGTATTCTCTGCCACTATCTTCTCGATGTTGAAACTCTGGCTCTCCATTGGAGGGAGGAATCCGCTGATGCCTTTAAGTGGAGCGCCCCATAGGCCGGGAATCATCCACACCACAAATGCCAGGTCGGCGATAGCGATGAAGAGCCGCAGGGTGCTGATTTCCTTCACCTCGTCGTCTCCTTTGAATCGCAGTTTGCCGAGCAGATAGAAACCCAGCAGGCCGAAGATGACAATCCACAAGGCCAGATAGGTGTCGCGCGGCAGCAGGCCCCAGTTGCAGTAGAGGTCGGCCTGCTGGAGGAATTTGAGGCCAAAGGCCAGTTCGAGGAAGGCGAATGTTACTTTGACGGTGTTGAGCCACGAGCCGCTCTTCATCTTCTTTACGACTTGCGGGAACATGGCCAGCAAGGTGAACGGCGCTGCAAAACCTATGCCGAAGCCCAGCATGGTGACGAGGCTCACCCAGCGGTCGGTAGAACTGGTAGTGAGACCAACCAGTGCGGCGCCGAGGATGGGGCCGGTGCAGCTGAACGACACCAGTACGGTGGTCAGTGCCAGGAAGAATGGTGCCAGCCAGCCGCCCTTGTCCACCTGTTCGTCGCTGCTGTTAATCCACTTCTCCGGCATGGTGATTTCAAACAGGCCGAAGAAACTCAATGCGAAAACGAAGAAGATGACGAAGAACAGCAGGTTTGGTATCCAGTGTGTACCTAGGGTGTAGAGGGCTTCTGGTCCGAATATTCCGCTCAAGATGGCACCCATCACAGCGAAGAGGAACACTATCGAGAAGCCGAACATCCATGCCTGGCGACGGTTCTTACGCTTGTTGTCGCTACTGTGCATGAAGAAGTTGACCGTCATCGGAATCATCGGGAACACACAGGGGGTGAACATTGTGAGGATACCGCCGCCGATGGCCAGCAGGAAGATGAGCAACAGGCTCTGTTTTTTCTTTTTAGGCTCGGCGGGCTGGGATGGTTCTGAATTTTCGGGGTTTTCGGAGTTTTCGGAATATTCAGAATCCTCAGAATTCTCTGAGACCTCTGGCTCTTCCGGAGTCTCCTCGGCTGGGGCTGCTGCCATCTCTTCAGCCTTTGCGCCAGATACCGTGAAGCTGAAGTCGTGGTCCTCGGGGGCTATGCAGCTACCCTCGTTGCAGAGTTGGTAGCTGACCGTGCCGGTTACCTTGAAGTCTTTCCCCGAGAGGCGTTTTACTTTCTGGCGGAACACCACGGTGCCGCTGAACGACTTGACCTCGCAGCCGAATTCCTTCTCGAACTCCACGTGCGGCTTGGGCTCGCTCACCTTGCCGATGCGCTGGTAGTCTTTGCTTTCGTTGAATTCAAAACTGATGGCTATCGGCCCCATGGGGTCAGTGTATTGTGAGTAGAGGTGCCAGCCGGCGTCCAGTTTGGCGGTGAACACCAACTCGGCTTCGGTGGCGGAGGTCTCGTTGACCGAGTAGGTCCACTTTACAGGGTCTAGCAGCCCCTGTGCCTGCAGCCCGAATGCCATCGTGATGCCCAGAAGGGCTAGAAAGAACTTCTTCATTGTCGGTTATTTGAGGTTGAATTTGATTTTCTTCTCGCCACGCACGGTCTTCACACCCACTGTGTACATGCCTTTTGCCATATTGCGGATGTTGATTTTCTGTCCGTTGCGGTAGGTGGGGATGGTTTTGACCACCTTGCCGGCGCTGTTGGTGAAGGTGATTGCTGCCGAGGGGCTTTCGATGGTGATGGTTACGTAGCCCTCCTCAAGGTGTGGGTTGATGCGCACGTTCTCCTCGCCTTCGGGCATCTGGTCGCCGGCTCCCTGGCGGGTCACCGGTTGACGTTGTGACTGTTGCGAGGTGGTGGCCGACGAACTTTCGGGCATGTGGAAGCCGCTCAACTTGGCCAGTCCGCGCGCGTCGTTGCCGAACCAGTGGTTGCCGCGCGCGTCGCTGCGCACCTTGTAGATATTGCCTTCGGGCAGCGGGCTGTTCTTCGAGGTGAATACCACCCAGCGGTCCACCCCGTCGAATACGGCAGCGCCCTTCGAGGTGCCTATCCATAGTAGGCCGTCGGCGTCGATGTCGATGTCGTTGATCTGGTTCGACGGCAGGGGGCTGTTCTGCATGTTCCAAACCTGCCAGTTCTCGCCGTCAAAGGAGCAGAGACCGTTCAGAGTACCGAACCATTTCACATTGTTGCGGTCGATGGCGATGGCCGGCACGATGTCGTCGGGCAGGCCGCTGTCGTGCGAGGTGTAGGAAGTCCAGCGGCGGTCGTTGTAGACGCTCACGCCGGCGTTGGTGGTAATCCACTTGCGGTTGGCGCGGTCCACGGCGATGTCAAGGATGAAGTCGCTAACCAGCTCACAGTCCTCAGGGGTGAACTTCTCCCACATCGAGCCGTCATAGCGTACTATGCCTCCGAGAGTCACTCCAATCCACACCACACCGTCCTGGTCCTTGACAATCTCCTTGACGAATTTCATCTTCAGGCGGCGTGTTTCGGCGCTGTGTTCTGTCCAGTGGGTACCGTCGAACTCAATGACGCCATAGTCGTCCGTTCCAATCCATACCACCCCCCGTTCGTCAGTCATCAGGCAGTTGATGGACTGGTCCTTGAGTTTTTCGTTGAACATCGAATAGTCCATCCACTGTCCGCCATTCAGGCGGCTGAGACCTTGGAAAGTACCTACCCATACCCCCTTCTGGTCAGGGGCTATGGCGGCTATGTTGTTGCCTCCGATGTCCGAGGTGCGGGTGTCGTAGACCACCCACGCGCCGTTCTGCGCCATTGCGGTAACGGCCAGTACCAGAAATGCCAATGTGGCTATAGTGTGTTTCATGTCTTGTGTTTTTCTTTCTTTGCTGCTGGGAAAAGTATATTGTTCAAAATCAGCCGGTATCCGGGTGAATTGGGGTAGAGCGAGAGATCTGTCGGCGGGTCGCCCACAAAATGTCGATAGTCCTCCGGGTCGTGGCCGCCGAGGAATGTCCAGGTGCCCTTGCCGTACTCGCCATGCAGGTAGCGCACCTCGCCCAGTTCTTTGTTCTCGGCCAGGATGACACAGCCGCTCTTGACCGTCTCGCGGCGGAAAGCGGTGGTCTGCCCCATAAAGCCGTGCACCACTCGTGTGTGGTTTTGCGTCAGCATAGTGGGAATCCAATCCCACTTGGCCGAGAAGTCGAACAGCACGAAAAAGTCGTTCTTCTCGCTTACCGCCCGTTGGCGGTTACGGTCATCAATGTCGATGGTCGATATCTCATATTCGGCGGGGTTGGTGCTTATGCGGAAGTCCTTGAAAGCAAAACAGCGGCTGTAGTCGAGGGCCTCCTGGGCGCCCGGCTGTATTGGGTCGCCGTCGAACATCTCGGCGCAGATGTCCACCCCCTCGGCAGCCAACGCCACATCGTAGCTGTCGGGGGCCGAGCACATGGCGAAGAGGAATCCGCCGCCGCTCACAAAGTCGCGAATCTTCTTCGCCACCGCCAGCTTCAGCTGGCTCACCTTGACGAAGCCCAGCTTCGCAGCCATCGCCTCCTGCTGCCTCACATCCTCCACATACCACTGCTGGTTGCGGTAGTTGGCCCAGAACTTGCCGTATTGGCCCGTAAAGTCCTCGTGGTGCAGGTGCAGCCAGTCGTAGGTGGGCAGCACGCCAGCCATAACCTCCTCGTCGTAGACCACGTCGTAGGGAATCTCGGCATAAGTGAGCACCAGCGTCACCGCGTCATCCCACGGAAGCTTGTTCTTCGGCGAGTAGACTGCAATCCGCGGGGCCTTCTGCAGCCTCACCGCATCCATGTTCACGCTTGGATCGGCCACATGGCTCAGGATAGCGCTGCTCTGCCCGTCGGCAATCACCTCGCAGGTGACCCCCCGCAGGCGGCACTCGCGCTCTATACCCTCGGCATACTTCGTCATGAACGAGCCGCCGCGGTAGTTGAGCAGCCATGTCACCTCCGCCTCGCGCTCCAGCGCCCAGTAGGCCACACCGTAGGCCTTCAGGTGGTTGCGCTGAGTCTCGTCCATTGGAACCACAATATACGCCGCATGCGCCTGCGCGTATAAAAAAAGGGAAAGCAACAACACACCCGCCTTTCTTAGCCAGGTTCCACAAATCCCTGTATGTCCTTTTCCGTTTTTCACTATTCACCTCACTTGTGCGGATAGGGGGGCTCGAACCCCCACCCCTTGCGGGACAAGATCCTAAGTCTTGCGCGGCTGCCAATTACGCCATATCCGCGTGGTCGAAACAAATTGCAAAAATACACACTTTTTTTCACATACACGAAAAAAAAACACCTGCCACCTAATTCCTGGTGCCTAACTTCTTGGCCATCAAGAACAACCCTTCGGGTATATGGCAGTAGCCGCCCGGGTGTTTCTCCAGGTAGTCCTGATGGTATTCGTCGGCAGGGTGGAACACCTCGAGGGGCTCCACCTCTACAGCCACTGGGCTCGAGTAGCCCTGCTGTACCCGTCGGCGCGCCTCCAGGGCCGTCAGCCGGTCGGCCGGGTCCACATAATAGATGCCCGTACGGTAGCGTGTGCCTTCGTCCTCGCCCTGCCGGTTCACCGACGTGGGGTCGATACAAAGGAAATAGAGTTCCAGCAGGCGCTCGAGCTGTAGCCGCTCAGGGTCGTATTCCACCATTACCGCCTCGGCGTAGCCTGTCCGGTCGGTATACACCTCCTCGTAAGTCACCGCCTGCGGTTCATTACCGTTTGCGAACCCAGTCACCGTGCGCACCACCCCCGGAATCTGCTTCAGGTAGTGCTGCGCACCCCAGAAACATCCCGCTGCCAGATATATAGTCTTCGTCATGATTACAGATTATTTTTCGATTTGCATGATAGTGTCAGTTGTGTCGCGGACGCTATCGCCGGCAGGAGCAGGTGGATTGGCCAGGCTGTGTATTCCCAGGCTGGGCGGTAAAGTCGGTTGGGGATAAAAATGTAGCGTCAGAATGCGTTCAGCATGACTTTTTTTCATTGGCCTTTTGGAAGAGCAGGGGAATCCCCCCAATACAACCTCGTCGGAACACGTGACGTAGATGCATACCTTCGCAAATGTTCCCGTCTTTTCCCGGCTTATGGTTATTTTGTAGGGGGCTGTTTTGTTGCCGCAATCGATAGTGGAAAAATTAAGTTGCCCCGTTACTTCCACTTGATTGTCGTTGATTCTTGTTACTTGGTCAATGGTCATGGGCACATAGGCTGGATTGAAAGTGCCGTCTTGACTCAAGATAAAAGACCTTAAAGGTCCGGCGATTAAAGGCTTGATACCGTTTTTCTCGTCCTCAGAAAGATCAATGACGGTCTGGGCTGTTGCGAATGTGGATATGAGGAAGAGAATGGCCAGTATGCTTGCTTTTCTTTTCATTTGATGTTTTGATTTCTGATTTTGTTCAGTTTGCCTAAGATAACGGGAATGGCGAGTATCATGAAGCTGTCGTATTTCAGACCGTCGGGGCTGATGCGGCGAAGTTCAGCGTAAGAACACAGGCAGATGTGGGTGGGGTCCTCAGCATTGTTTTTCAGAGAATTGCGGTAGGTCTTCTTCAAGTCGCCGAAAGTGCGTTCGTCGCGGATTAGTTCAGCATTGGTTGGTGTGCGGTAGCCCATTATAAGCCGTTCTGCAATCCAGCGTGAATGTTCGCATTTGGAGAGAGCTTCGATGCAATCGTCCCAGTGTTCGCTGTGTTGGTAGTTCTTTCCGCAGTATTGAATCATAGTGCGGTATCTGGCCTCGAATGTGTCGGAACAGAATATGTTGGAGATGTCTCCCTTGACTTTTAAGGGGTTGTTAAGCCAGGTGGATTCGTCGACAAGGGGCATGATTGTTTTGCCCAGCAGGTTGTATTTGAAGCTGTCCATGGCCATCCCGTACCGGTGAGTGGAGTGGATGTTTTCGGCGGGAAGGTTTTCGATGGTTACTCCCAGGTTGTATATCCTGCTGGAAAGCACGGCTTTGCGTGTGTCGATGCTGAAGATTTTTTCTGCCTCGCAAGTGTTGGCATACGAGATGACCTCCTTTTCGGTTATCGTTATGGTGTCAGGTGTTGACGAAGGTTGCCAGTCGCGTACTATCTCCAGCTCGATGTCGATAAAGGAGTCGCTGTTTGTGACCTGTCCGTCGATTGTGTATTTGCAGTGGTCGATCAGGTTGCACAGGTATTCCTCGGCGTGGAGGGCCTGTATGATGTCGTTGCGATTGCTGACGATGGTTACTACAGTGCGGTTGCGGTGCGACGGGTTGCCATAAACGTTGGTCTCCTCGTAGTTCGCGAAGTGGGCATAAAGAGCCAGTTGGCGCACGACGGAGAGCATCAGGGGAGAGTCGCCCATGACGACGGCGTGGAGATGGCTGTTTGAGTCGATGCCGATGAGGGTGTCGTTCAGCTTGTCGAGGATATAGGCGCGGGAAATGTACCAGTTTTTTACGGTCTCGGCAGGGAAGTTGCTGCCGTCTTTCCTGGTGAGGTATTCGAAGGGTTTCTCCAACTGTGGCTTTTTCATATTTCTGTATTTTGGTCGGTGCTGGAGTCGTCGTCGCTGGACATTTTCTGGAAGAGACGCAGGTTGAACCAGGCGAGCGAATTGATGATGTGTTCGATGATTTGCGACTGTTGCCACTCGAAGGCTTGGAGGCCGCTATCCATGATGTAGGCGTAGATTTGGAGTTGCAGACCCCATTCCACATGGTCGAGCCACCTGACTGTCAGGAATGGCCGCTGCGAGACGTGCGGGTGCCCCATCATCCAGTGGTAGAGGTAGATGCGATAGAGTTTGGCGTTGAGTTCGCCTTCTTTTATTTCCTCTTCCGGAAGGTAGCGGAAGTCGACATGGCTTTTGATTTGTTCGGCTTCGTTGGCCGAGATGGGGTGAAAGCACGTGGTGTCGAGTACGAGGGTTTTGAGCATCCGCCGGCCATAAGTGTTGCCGTTCATCATGTTCTGGAAGTTGATGAAATGGTCGGAATGCAGTGCATTTATGGGTATGGTGGATGTGGTGGTATCCCAGTTGTAGATGGTCACCGTGGTGAGTGTCACGCGGGTGACGGTTCCGTCGACATCGTATTTAGGCACCTGTATCCAGTCGTCGATGGAGAGCAGGTGGTGGCTGCGCAGGTGGATGAATGCCAGCACACCTTTGACTTTATCTTGGAAAATCCACGCCAGCAGTGTGCCGATGATGCCAAGGGCGATGTAGTAGTGGGAGTCGGATTTGATGTCGAAGATGATGAGGAATGCCAGTATCCAGATACCTATGACGATGAGGATGGAAATCTGGCACCATGTGATGTGGGTCTCTTGCCTGCGGAGATTGAAGATGTTGGTGAGAGTCTGGCACGTTGTCGAGGTGAGGATGACTAAGAGTGTGATACTTGCAATCCACAGCACTTGGCGCAATGCCCATTCATACTGGGTGAGGAGGGCCAGCGCCATAAGGGCCAGCATGCACAGCATCAGCCATCTGGATTTCAGCAGTGCTCCGAGAATCTGGATGCCAAGGGTGTTGGAGGCAAGCCACCGGCTGCTTAGTGATTTGATTGGGTTCATGGCTTTTTTTCTATTGTCCATCCAAGTTTCAGGATGAGTTTCAGGGTTTGTATGGCGGTGTCGCGGTCATAAGCCTTCTCGCTCTCGGGAAGGTCGCCGTAGTCGACAAGGCATGGGTTGGTCTTCGCCTGATCGTCGCGCGCGGGGCCGTAGGTCCAGCCGTCGTTGAGCCGTCCGGCGGCCCATACGTCATGAACGTTCCGCGCCATTTCCTCGGTCAGTTCCTCCAGCTCTTTTGTCAGGACGATATCTGAGGTGTCGATAGGGGAGGGTGTGTATTCGCCGGTCATGTTGTCGTGGGGATTAGTTGTTGTTGAGGTACTGGTCCATGTAGACGATGACGCGCTCGTTGTCGCGGGGGAGTTTGTCGTGTTTGATGATATTGCCGAACTCGGGGTTGATTTGCTTGAGTAGGGTGGTCATCTTGCCGGGTATCTGGTAACAGGTACCGTTGTCGGTGTTGTAGCCGGCGAAGTAGAGGTAGATGGGCTTGCTGATGGCGGTACCGTCCTCGCGGGTTATGGAGATGGCGCGGCAATCGCCGGATTTGTAGACTTCTTTCGCCACGTAGTAGCGGCTGCCGAACATGATGTATGGCGTTTCGTCTTTGCGTATCTTGCTTTTGGGGGTCTGGTCGGAGAACCGTTCTATCTGGTTGCCGAGCGTGGATTTCGAGATGTCCACCCCGTAAGGCTCCAGGAATCGTCTGTAGTAGGTCAGTGTTCCGCTGCCTTCGTCGGTGGTGTAGAGCGCGATGTTGGTTCCGGTTACGTCGCGTATGAATGATGCCAGTTCGCGCGTTGTTATGCTGGTCTTGCCGTCAATGATGGGGTTCTGGTAGTTTTTCTTCACGTAGATTGTCAGGGTGTCCTCACCTAGGTGTAAGCCGAGCACTGAGCATTTGCTTGTGAACTGCTCTTTGTTGGCCATCATCAGGAAGTCCTCATCGGTGGCCTCCATGGCCGAGAGGGCGATGGGGTAGAAACGCTTGCCGTTGTCGTTGCTGCGGAGTGCGTGCTGGTGTAGGAATTCGCCCGAGATTATGGGCCATGAGGCTTTGGTGGGCACGGGGAGGTTGATGGCGTCGTCCAGGAAATGGCTTTCGCGGACTCCTTCGTATTCTGTCAGGCAGTTCAATGCCGAGCCGCCGCCGACGAGAAGCATCGTGACGTCGTTCTTGCCCACCAGTGCGAACAGCAGCAATATGATGGCCATGATTGATGCTATGAGACCTATCCGTAGTCCGCGAATTTTTTTCTTGGGCGACTGGCTGGAGTTCCCCTCGAGCTTGTCAATCTCCTGGTTGAGGCGTTCCTTGACCTTGGTCTCAAGGTCCTCGAGGTTGGAATATTCGATGTAGTAAGAGTCGCAGTGTTCGTTGACGAGCTGCTCGACTTCTCTGATTTCGTCAGTTTTTGTCTCGTGCTCTTTCAGGAACACGTACATGCGCGGGGTTCCGGTCTTACGGAATGATTTCGAGGCGAGTATGAATTCGTCGCGGGTCTTGTCACCGATTCGGTCTTCGATGATGTAGAGCACGATGTCGGCCTGGTTCTCGATGAAGTCGTTGTAGTCGGCCTGGTTGTCGCCGAGGTTCATGTAGGAGAACATGTTCAGCGATATTTTCTTGCCCTTCAGACGGTTCTCGGCGTTCATGTTGTTGGCCAGTGCCTTGAGCCGCATTCGGTGTTCGCGGAGGCGTTTGGCGCCGGAGACGAATATTGTTATTGATGTTTTCATTTTTATGATGTTTCTTGTTTGAAAGTTCTCGCTAAATCACTCAGAACCATTTTGTTGAAGAGCCAGTGCGACATGCCGCCGCTAATGCGGTGGACGTGTATGTCGCCGAGTTCCTCGATGTAGAGCGGGCGGATGCGCCAGCTGTAGTTGTAGCGGTTCTTCCAGTCGTACATGCAGTATTCCCACCATTCGCGGCTTTTTCGCCACCACTCGCCGGTGGTAAATCCGTTCTTGAGGCCCCATTCGGTGGCGAGGTGGGCGTTGGCGTGGCCGCAACTGTCGAACACGGCCTTGGGCGCCATGCCGAGGTCGAGCACTTTGCCCAGCGACACGCGGCATACGATGATGGCTTTCTGGTCGTAGCCCCGTGCGTAGTGCTCGGCCGTACTCCTGATGGGCGCGAAATAGATGCCGTCGCCGGCCCAGTTGCCCTTGCCTACCATCCAGACACCCGAGGCGTTGCTGTCGTCCTTGATGCGGTTGGGGCATTTGGTGATGCTTTCGCTGGCGTTGTAGTTGGTGCCATGGTAGAGAGTCAGGGCCGGCACGAAGGTGTCGATTACCGTCCAGACAATGCTCTCAACTAGCGTTTGGAGTAAGTGCCACGTGTATTTTAACAATCGCCAGGGCAGCAGCAGTACCCAAAGGAAGATGTTTTTGCCGCCTTCGCCTTTGGCTGAGGGGTCCAGAACTTCAGCAATGTAGTTGAAGAGTTCAAACCCCAGGTGCACTATGATGTTGTAAAATGCGGCGTTGACGAGTCGCAACGGGGTTAGTGCCACATAGAGAGGAACCTTCATTATTGTCCAGAAGCCTCGGCGGAAATGGTTGAAGCCGTCCGATCCGCTGTGTCCTTTGAAGAATATTCGCCAGGGTTTGGCCAGGAAGCGCTGGAACCAGTTGAGTATACTGAATGGGAAACAAAGTATCCTGAATAGGATGTAGAAGGTGCGGTTTAGCGTCTTTACACCCCACCGGAGGATGATTCTCAACAGGTAGGCTCCGCCAATGCCCAGCAGGGCATACAGGATATACTGTACGATTGGAGCCACGTCAATCTATGTAGATAACGATTCGACCGGCTATTTCGCCGTGGTGGACGCTGCGGCCGCCGATGTAGATGTCGCCTCGGCCGTTGTCTTCGGTGAAATGGGCTTCGCCCATAGAGTCGGTGTACTGGTCGCGGGCGCATCCGCGGAAGAGGCCTTCGAATATGACGGACACTTTCTTGTCCTTGACGGGCTTGCCGTCGCGACGGCTGACTACTTTTACTGTGAACATGGTGTTTTGGTTTTTGAAAACAGTGTTGATTGTCGATATTTGAGAATGCAAAATTACAAAATTTTTATTAAACGGCAAAATTTTTTTCATGGCACCTCCACCTGCTATAGTAGGGCAGGCGTTGGTCAGGCGTTGATCAGGCGTTGATCAGGCGAAGGTGGGTTTAAATTGCTGGCATTGTTGTGGTTATGTGATTTTTAACATTGTATATTATTGAAAATGAGTGGTATGAATGTTTTGTTTTAACATTTCATTTTGACCGTTTTTGGGGTTCCAAAAGGCGGGGCGGCGGATATTTTGTAAAATAATTTTGCAATGTAACGAATTTAGTTGTATCTTTGCATTTGGTATCCGAGTGAGTCGGATTGGTGAAAATGTTGTAAACTAATTAAATCGGTTGTTATGAAAAACAAGTATTACGACTTGATTGAACAGACGTTTGATTTTCCGCAGGACGAATTCCGGACTGAGGAAGGGGAGTTGTATTTCCATGACATTCCCTTGATGGAAATTATCAAACAGTACGGCACTCCGTTGAAGGTGACATACTTGCCTAAGATTAGCCAGCAGATTCAACGGGCGAAGCGTCTGTTCAACGTGGCTATAGCCAAGACCGATTACCGTGGTACATATAATTATTGCTACTGTACAAAGAGCAGCCATTTCGCTTTTGTGCTGGAGGAGGCGCTGAAGAACGACATTAATCTCGAGACGTCGTCTGCGTTCGATATCAACCTGATTCAGGAACTGCATGCCCAGGGCTTGGTGGATAAGGAAAAGGTTGTGGTGTGCAACGGCTTCAAGAAAGAGCAGTATATCGAGAATATTGTTGGTTTGTTTAACGACGGTTTCCGTAATGTGATTCCTGTTTTGGACAACAAGAATGAGTTCGCGACGCTTGACCGTGCGCTGGGTGATGCGGCTGAGCCGATGCTGTTGGGCATCCGCATCGCCGCCGAGGAGGAGCCGAAGTTTGACTTTTACACTTCGAGGCTCGGCATCCGTTATCACGATATCGTGAGTTTCTACGAGGAGCAGGTGAAGGCGAACCGTAGGTTCCGATTCAAGATGCTGCATTTCTTTATCAATACAGGCATCCGCGACACGGCCTATTACTGGAACGAGTTGTCGAAGTGCGTCAATGTTTACTGTGACCTGAAGCGTGTTTGCCCCGAGCTGGATTCGCTCAATATCGGTGGCGGTTTCCCATGCAAGGTGAGCCTGGCGGCCAACTACGACTATGAGTACATGGCCGAGGAGATTCTGGCCCAGATAAAAAATATCTGTGCGTTGCGGGGTGTGGAGGAACCGAATATCTTCACAGAGTTCGGCAGTTTCACGGTGGGTGAGAGCGGTGCCACTCTATATAGTATCCTTGACCAGAAGCAGCAGAACGACCGCGAGTTGTGGTATATGATTGACTCGAGTTTTATCACCACTCTGCCAGATACTTGGGGTATTAACCAGAGGTTTATCATGCTTCCCATCAACCACTGGGATAGCGAGTACCAGCGGGTGTTCCTCGGTGGATTGACTTGCGATTCAGAGGATTACTACAATGCCGACAGCCACGCCAACGCCATTTTCCTCCCGAAACTACAGAAGGACGACCCGTTGTATATCGGTTTCTTCCATACTGGTGCCTATCAAGAGTCGATTGGCGGCTACGGCGGTATTCAGCACTGTCTGATTCCCGCTCCGAAACATGTGATTATCGACCGCGACGTGGACGGCGAGTACACGACGAAACTTTTCGCCAAGGAGCAGAGCTATAAGTCGATGCTGAAGATTCTGGGATACTGATTTAATTGACAATTATTTTCTGTGCCGCTTCGCCGTTGGGGGTGGAGATGCGGAGAATGTATACTCCGTGGACGAGCCCCTGCAGGTCTAGTTCGGTGCGGTCTCCGCTGGCGGTCACGGTGCGGACTGTCTGCCCCACGCTGTTGACGATGCGGATGCCTTGCATATTCTCGCAGGCCACTGTGCAGCGGTCGGCGGCGGGGTTGGGCCAGACCTCAGCGCTAACGGCGTTGGGTTCTCTGATGGCGAGGTTGTTGAAGGTGTAGTGGAAGGGTTTATGCCCCTGGGCGGTGACAGAGAGCATGAGTGCGGAGTGGCTGGAGGGCAGGCTGAGGGTGGCATTACCGTCGGCGTCGGCAAAGACGGCGTTGATGACTTGCATGTCGTTTGATGGGTCGACTACGGCGATGTAGGCGCCACTGACAGTGCCGATGTAGATGGTGGTGCCGGCGTCGTTAACTACAACGTAGGGTTCCTCGGCACGGCCGAGCCATGGCATGAGGGTCGGATCGCCCATCAGGTGGTAGACTTCCCAATAGTATTCGGTGAGGCTCGAGCCGGAGTTCTGGACGGCCATATTGCCGTAGAACATCATCTTGGAGGCGGTAGCGGCACGGTTGTTGAGGCTTTCGTTATGGGTGTGGAAAAGTCGGTCGTAGCAGCCGAGTTTGCTTGGGGTGTAAGTGGGTGTCATGGTTCCGCTGATGTTGTTGCGGACACCGACAGCCCAGTAGAAGTCCTCGCTCCAGTAGGTATAGTTGGAGCCGCCAATGTATCCGACGGCGCCGGCGTTATTACCTTTGCGCAGAAGTGCTTCGCCGAGGCAGGTCGATTTGTCGAACTTGTTGGAGAGGCAGCAGTTGCCAATCATGAAGGATGGCATATTGTTGTTGGTCATTGCATTGGCATTGTTGACGGTGAATGCGGGGATGGACCATTCGTTCCAGTCGCCGTGGGCGCTGTAGTTTATCCAGCCGGCGCCGGCGTTGTAGTAGTTGCGGAGGGTAGTTGCGGTGGCGTTGTCGCGGCTGCTGCCAGTGACGGGGATGCCGTTGGGAGCGTAGTTGGTACGATTCTTGTAGTAGGTGACAGTGTCATATCCGTTTGCGTGATTGACGTAGAAGGAGGCGATATAATCCATGGCTGGGTCGGCATAAGTGTAGGCGTTGTCGCTGGTGTTGACGCTCCATGATTGGTCGACACCGGCGATGAGGGCTGCGCGGGCCAGGTAATTGTCGTCGGAGAACTGGTAGCGTTCGTAGAGGAGTATCTTGTTGAGGATGTCGGTAAGTGAGGAGCTGCTGGTGGCTGAGATGCGGCCATGGTAGCAGTCTGGCACCTTATCGCCTGACGACCAGGTGGTGTAGTAGAGGTCAGTGTAGTGGTCATTATAGACGTTGCCACTGAGTTTGCTGGCGTGGACAGGAACTTGGGCCACGTCGCCTATAATGAGAAGGTAGGCCGGAGCGGGGTCGGCTTCGGTAGCGCCGGTGTAGAGTCCGGTGAGCATGTTTGCGATGGCTGCTGTGGACTGGATGCCAAGCTCGTCAATGTAGTAGACGTCGACACGGAGTCCCTGCTGGCGTTTCCAGGTGAGGAATTCCTCCAGTTTGTCGCAGCGCAGTGAGCTGTGGGCCAGTACAGCCATGCGTACTGGCGTGGCATTGGAGACGTACTTGGGTGAAAGGAGGTTGTTCAGTTTGGTTCCGATGCTGTAGGCGGGGGTGTAGTGACAGCGGAAGAGGTCAAGGGTTGCCTCCTCGTCGGCGCCGATGTATTCAACGGTCACAGTGGCGCTACGGCAGACGATGGCCTTGTTCTGCACAGGGTTTACGCGGACCGGAGAGAAGACCAATCGTGCGATGTGGCGGTCGCGGGCAATACCGATATATTCAATACGGGCCACTTCCCCGAGGTAGGCGTCGGTGGAGTAGGCGTTGCGGTCAACGACCAGGTGCAGTGTAGAGGTGTCGCTCTTGCTGCGGCTGGGCTGAACCGGAGTAACTGGCAAGGGAAGACTGACAGTGTCGTAGACAGCATTAGAGACTGTCACGTTGAAACCTTTGCAGACAGGTACTTCAATTATCGAGCCGAATTGTGGCAAGGCAGGTGATCCTATTTTGCCTCCGAGGATAGATCCCTCGATATCGAGGGTACAAAAGATATTGCCATCGATGTTTACGTCGGTGGTCCTCATCTCTGGAGTCTGGTAGTTCACGCTCAGACGGGAGAAGTTGTCCTCACATACTTGCTGTGCTTTCAACGGCATTGCAGCCAAAAGAATGACGGCCAATAAGATTGTTGCTTTTTTCATATATTGAACATTTTTTCGATTTCGGGATTTGGGGCGGTAATAGTTATAGAGAGATGGGTTACAGGGTGCTCGAAAGAAATGGAGTGGGCGTGTAGCGAGATACTGCCGTCGGGATTGCTCCGTTCGGCACCGTACTTGAGGTCGCCCTTGATGGGGCAGCCAATATTGGCCAGCTGACACCGGATTTGATGGTGGCGACCGGTGTGGAGGTTGATGTCGAGCAGGTGGTATCCGCCGGCGCTGACAGCGACTTCGTGATATTCGAGACGGGCTAACTTGGCGTTGGAGCGAGCCGTGCCGAATACATAGCTCTTGTTGCGCTCTTCGTTTTTTATGAGCCAGTTCTCCAATGCTCCGCAAGGCTGTGGAGGGGCGTTCTTGACCACAGCCCAGTAATGTTTCTCGAACTCACGGGTCCGAACCTTCTCCACCATACGACTTAGTGCCTTTGATGTCTTGGCCAGCAGCACGACTCCCGAGACAGGTCGGTCAAGTCGGTGTATAACGCCGCAGTAGACCTGTCCGGGCTTGTGGTCGCGTATCTTGATATACTCCTTTACAAGGTCAGCCAAACAGGGGTCGCCTGTCTTGTCTCCCTGGGTAATTTGGCCGGGTAGTTTGTTTATGGCCAGCAGGTGATTGTCCTCGTAGAGTATTTGGTCGGCAATTGACATTCTTAGTGAACGAAGAGTGTTATATAGACAAATACAAATGGGGTGGCGATAAGGAGACTGTCGAAACGGTCGAGAAATCCTCCATGGCCGGGCATGATGTTTCCGCTGTCCTTCATGCCGACAGAGCGTTTGAGCATACTCTCAACCAGGTCGCCGAGTGTGTCGATGACGCTGCATATAAGACCTATCACTAGCCAGTGGTACCAAGCGATGCTGTTGTTGAACAAAGGACCGACGATAAGGGCAGTTGCGATGGTGAATGCCACTCCGATGGCGGTACCTTCCCAGGTTTTTCCTGGCGAGTGGCGTTCCCACATCTTGTGTTTTCCAAGTAGCGAACCTCCCATATAGGCTCCGTTGTCATTCATCCATACCATGATGAGTACCATTACGAGTACATTGTGGCTTACATGTAGTAACGGCATCAATCCAAGAGGGATAGCTACGTAAAACAAGGGAATCAAGGTATATGCGGCATCGCGGAAAGGTTGCTCGCTGTGGTTCCAAAGTTGAACAATTGCCGAGAGGCCAAATGCGATGGGAAGCAGAGTCATAGCGATGCCGAACGCGGCAAAGCCGATGTTACTATTGAACGCCGAGATTCCAGTTAGAGACAACAGTGCAATGCTGGTGTATGCGTAGCCCAGCGGGCGGCATGGGGATGCCCCTTGCTTGCCAACGATGCGGAAAAACTCGAAGGTGCATCCGCAGGTCACGAAAAGGAGAAAGGCGGTGAAGATTATGCCGCCCGCTAGTCGGTTGTGCAGAAGGTCGCCGCTGTAGATGCAGCTGATGAATAGTGCCACGTAGACGACGGCACTTGCCGCACGTACCCAGAAATTCTTCATACCTCTTCTATATCTTGGTTAGTGTTTTCGGTTTCATGCTCCTCTTCCTCCTCGGAGGGATGGGGGAGAGTACTTTCCCACGGGCGTGGTCCATAGATGCGCTCGAGGTCTTCTCGGAAGAGCACCTCCTTGTCGTAGAGCTGCGAGGCCAGTTGGTCGAGTTGTTCACGGTGGTTGAGGAGCAGATCCTTTGCTTTGGAGTAGGCCTCATCGACTATACGGCACACCTCGCGGTCGATGGTTTCGGCAGTCTTCTCGCTGAACGGCTTGGTGAGCCCCCATTCGCTCTGTCCGGTAGAGTCGTAGAAACTGATATTGCCAAGTTCGGAACTCATGCCGTAGTAGGTCACCATAGCTTGTGCCATCTTGGTGGCGCGTTCGATGTCGTTGAGGGCGCCGGTGCTTATCTTGCCGTAGACAATTTCCTCAGAAGCTCGACCGGCCATGAGCGACGTCACCTCGTCGAACATCTGCTCGTATGTAGTAATTTGGCGCTCTTCTGGCAGGTACCAAGCAGCGCCGAGGGCTTTGCCGCGCGGCACGATGGTGACTTTGACGAGTGGGTTGGCCCAACGCAGCAGCCAGCTGACCGATGCGTGACCAGACTCGTGGTAGGCGATGGTATGCTTCTCCTGGTCGGTAAGCACTTTGGTGCGTTTCTCCAATCCTCCGACGATGCGGTCTACGGCATCGAGGAAGTCCTGCTTGTCAATCACTTTCTTGTTCTTGCGGGCAGCGCAAAGGGCGGCCTCGTTGCATACGTTGGCGATATCTGCACCGCTGAATCCGGGTGTCTGCTTGGCCAAAAAGGCGCGGTCGACATATTGTTCACTGGATTTGTCCTTATTGAGCTTGAGGTTCTTCATGTGTACGGCGAAGATGGCCTTGCGCTCTTCCAGGTCGGGAAGTTCGACATAAATCTGACGGTCGAAACGTCCGGCACGCAGTAAGGCTTTGTCTAGAACGTCGGCACGGTTGGTGGCGGCGAGCACGATGACGTTGGTGGTGCTGGAGAAGCCGTCCATCTCGGTGAGCAGTTGGTTGAGGGTGCTTTCGCGCTCGTCGTTTCCGCCGGTCAGGCCGTTCTTGCCTCGGGCGCGCCCCACAGCATCAATCTCGTCGATGAAAACGATGCAAGGGGCTTTCTTCTTGGCCTCTTCGAACAGTCCTCTCACACGCGAGGCACCGACGCCGACGAACATCTCGACGAAGTCGGAGCCGGACATAGAGAAGAACGGTACGCTGGCTTCGCCAGCAACGGCTTTGGCGAGAAGAGTCTTACCTGTACCCGGAGGGCCGACGAGCAGCACGCCTTTGGGGATTTTTCCACCGAGGTCGGTATAATGCTTAGGGTTCCTCAGAAAGTCAACCACCTCCATCACCTCCTCCTTGGCTCCTGCCAATCCGGCTACATCCTTGAAGGTTACGTTGTTCTGCTTGGTGGCGTCGTATTGTTTCGCGGTAGAGCGACCGAATCCGAAGATACCACCGAATCCGCCGCCGTTACCTTCGCCACCCATCTGTCGGCGGGTTATGAGGCTCATCATCCAGAAGAAGAAAATGAGCATCAGCAGCGGGCCGAACCATACAAGTAGTTCGCGCCAGGCGTTGCTTCGTTTCTCGATTTTATAACTGATATGGTTGCCGGTACGGGCTTCAACGATGGAGAGTTCTTTGTCGAAATGCTCGAGGTTGCCGATATTGTAGGTATATAATCCCAAGGCACCCTGTCCGCCGGTGAAGTTGCGGCCGATGATATCGCGGTAGGTGATGGTGTCTCGTTTGGCGATTTCGCGTTTGATGCGGATTTCGGCCACCTCCTGGTTGATGACGGTGATTGACTCATAATCGTGCCGCTCGAGGATAGGTTCCAAACGTTCCCAGGTGATGGGCTGTTTGGAGGAGGAGTTCCCACCATTGAAGAAAGAGAAGGCAAGCGCCACTAGGATTGCGATATAGATGATGTTCATCACCCGAATGCCTTTGGGCTTGCGGTTGTTCGGATTCTGAACAGGACGTTGGTTCTTATTTTGCTGGTCGGCCATATCGGTCAGTTACTGTTTTGCGTTCGTGTTTTGAGTTATTGCTATTTCTTCGCCGTCGCTCCAAAGCTCATCGAGGCGGTAGAAGTTGCGTTTGTCTTTCTGGAATATATGAATCACCACATCGAAGTAGTCCATCAGAATCCATTCGGCGTTCTGGTAGCCCTCGATCTTGTGCGGGTTCAGTCCGGTGGCTTTCTTGATGATTTCAAACACCTGGTCGCTCAACGCGCTTACATGCGACGGAACGTTACCCGATGCAATTACAAAATATTCAGAGGGTGCATCGTGAACCTTGCGCAGGTCAAGGATGCGAACGTCGTCGGCTTTCTTTTCTTCCAATGCCTGTGCGGCGAGGCGGGCCAGCACTTCTGATTCTTTATTGTTGTTTCTTGTCATTTGTCGATGATGTTAGCGCTTAAGTGTCGCTTTCCGTTGGTTTCGGTGATTTCCACCCTCACATAATGTTTTGGCAGGAGATCTTCGATTTTCTCTGTCCATTCGGTGAAACAGTAGTTGCCGCTGTAGAAATACTCCTCGTAGCCGATATCGTAGGCTTCGGCTTGCGATTTCATCCGGTAGAAGTCGAAATGGTATACGGGGGCGTTGTGGCGGTCGGAGTATTCGTTCACTATGGCGAATGTCGGGCTGCAAACATTGTCTTCCACTCCAAGTTCGGCGCACAACTCCTTGATTAGAGCTGTTTTTCCCACACCCATCTTACCGAAGAAGGCAAAGAAACGTTCGTCGGGGAAAGTGGACAGTAGGGTTTGTGCCACTTGTGGCAGTTGCTCGATATGGAGTATTTCGACGTTCATGTTTTTTTATCTTAATCTGTCGGCAGCACGTACTTTGGCTTCGTCTTTGCGGATGGCCCGTTGTGCGAGGAAGAGGAAGAGGAGCGATGCGAGCGGGAGGTAGGCGCCGATATGCCAGGATACCGTCATATCGTTGAGGTGCATATAGTTTTTCACGGTGTCGGCGTACTGGTCGACCGCCCAGAAGAACACCAAGAAGGCGTATGCAAGATTTAGCATAAAGCCCACCATAACCATTTTCACCTGACGTGTTCGACGGCTGAAAAGGAAAATACTGAGGGTGGAAACAGCGATGGTCAGGCCGGCAAGCAAAATCAGCGGCCATGCCTTGAATCCGGAATCTTTTTGGCTGAAAGTGACTACCGGTTCAAGATTGGCTATCTCGTTGAGCATCTCAGGGTTGCTTTTTGCAATGAGGTCGAGCTGCGCCTCGGTCGTCTGGGGAAGTACGGGGTCTACGAGACTGTAGCTGGCCGTCGGGAAGAGGAAGCACAATGCCATACAGGCAGTAGCGAAGAGGAGCCACAGGGTTTGGATTCGTTGTATCATAGGTTGTTCTCGATTTTCAGTTCTCTGATTTTTCTAGTCTTGTCGATGACGGTGGCATTCTTGACAAACATGAAGCCGGGATTGCCACGCATCATGGTTTCGATGGCGGTAGCGTCGGCGAAGAGATAGTCGAGACCGCTGATCTTGTTCTGGTAGAGCCAGAACTGAACCTCTTCGGGTAGAGCGGCGGTAAGCATCACTATCTGAATATCGTTCTCACGAGCGAGCGCAAGCGCCGCTGTGATATCACGAGCACCCTTTTCGTCGATGTCGTTCAGGTGATGTACGGTTATAATGATCAGTCCGTCTTCAGCGGGAAGTAGCTCGGTGGCGTGGTCGTTGCTCTCGAAGTCCATCATGGAGAATCCCGGAGCCATAATCTCGAACGGTTCGTCGCTGGTGGAGCTAATGATCTCCCATTTCTCGAAATCTTTGTATTCTGCCGGAACCTCATCCCAATGGCCGTTAAGGTAGTCAACGGTCGTTTCTTCGCCAGTTGCGTTGTTCTTCATCACCATGTGGTTCATCGCTTCACGCTCAACAATCATCTTGTTGCCAATCTTCCAGGGACGGAAGTCGATGATTGGTTCGTGTTTGATGTTGTAGATGGCGAATATGATCATTGCGGCGGTGGCGAATATGAAGATAAGACCATCGCGCTCGAAGCGGCGTTTGCGTCGCAGGTTGCGGGTGAGGACAATCCATACGGTCGGGATGTCGAGTGCTATGTTCTTCCAGAAGGTCTGCCAGTTGGTGAGCTTAACGGCGTCACCGAAGCAGCCACAGTCGGTTACCTTGTTGGTGATAGCGTCTATAAGCGTGGTGACTGTGAAAAAAAACATCATGGCGGCGAGGCCCCATGCGCTCAATCGGCGGTAGGCGTTTGTTATTAGCAGCATGCCGATGAGAAACTCGGCACAGACGAGTCCCACCGAAAGAAATTCCGCCAGTGGGAGTGCCCATTCAAATGTGAGACCGCCGATGCTCCAAGCCGTCATGTATTCTTGCACCTTGAAGGTGGTACCCATTGGGTCGACCCCCTTCACAAACGATGAGAAAAGGAACACCAGTCCTACGACCCAGCGGGCCACTACGTTGAGAATGTAATTCTTTTTTGTGTCTTTTACCATATATTTCAGTTGCTGTTGTTTTCCGTGAGCCTTACAAGGCAGAAGAGGGAGTAGTTGATAATGTCCATATAACCACCCTCTACGCCTTCGGATGCGATTGTTTTCCCATTATTGTCTTCTATTTGTTTTATGCGACGCAGTTTCATCAGTATGAGGTCGACCATCGAACTGACTCGCATTTGGCGCCACGCTTCACCATAGTCATGATTCTTGTCCATCATAAGGTCAAGGGTGCGGTTCAGGTGGTGGTTGTAAAGTTCCATAGACTTCTCAAGCGGTAGGTCGTTTCCGCTGGCATCTATGGGCAGTTTCTGCTGGATAAGGGCCATAACGGCATAGTTGACCATTGCTACGAATTCGTCGCGTATGTCGTCACCCACGCGGTTCTCGCCGCTCTCTTGGATGCTTCGAATGCGGTTGGCCTTGATGAATATCTGGTCGGTCAGCGACGGTAGCCGCATAACGCGCCAGGAGGTGCCGTAGTCGCGAGTCTTATTCTCGAACAGTGTGCGGCATACTGCAGCTTCGTTTAGTATCTCTTCCCGGGTGTTCATGGTTATTTCAGTCCTATTACGAGACGGATCTTTTCGATATCGTTCTCTCGCTTGAGCTTATTGTCGCTTTCAGCGGCAGTTGTGCTACGCATAGTTTTGATAAAGGCATCTTGCATCTCAATTATGTAGTCACATTGGCGGCTGTAGCGGCGAAGGTCTTCTGTATTGGTGATTTCCTCAACGCCGTTGTATGCCTTGCGGATTCGTTGATATGCCTTGTTGATATTGCGGTAGCGATTGTCTTTGCTGGTGATGAAGTTTTCGTTATCATCTATGACTTTGAGTTTAGCCAACGTTGATAAACACAGTTGTTGTATCTCTATATGCTCGTTGAGCATGTCGATGAAACTACGACCGCGTTCGTGGTTTGTAAACTGTGGCTTGAGATCCACCTGTCTTCGTAGCAGTCGGTAACCGTTGTAGAGTATCCGGTCGTCCTTTTTGGCGTTGGTTAGGGTGTCTTCGTTACGTGCAATTATTTCGCGGAGCTTGATTACCTGCAGGTAGCATTGTTGTACGTTGCGAACCTCTTCTAGTTCGTGCTCGTATTGCACAGCACCTTCTGCGTCCTTGAATTTGGGTATAGGTCGCAGGTTCCCTTCAATAATGCGATAGGCATCAACCACGTCGCGGAAACGGCTCTGCGTTCCACGTGTTATGGAGTCGCTTCGAGACGAGATGTCCTCCAATAATGAGTAGTCGTCAAGGTATATTTGCTGAGCTTCGATGAATTCTTCAAGACTCTTGATGAAAAGAATGCTTTCGGCGTTGGTAGTGAATGAAGGAAGTTGATTGACAGTGGACAGAACTTCTCGATATGCGTTCACAATATCGCGATATTTTTTTCCATATCGTGTTGCTATAGCCTCGTTGCCGGATGCAATTGTGGCGCGCAATTCAAGAGTCTGCAGGTATCGGGCCTGGATAGTCGTTATTGTGCGTAGCCGATTGACGTAATCCGAGTACTCTTTTACATCGGCGAATGAAACAGGAACCGAGGTGTGTTTGAATACCTTGGTGTAGCTTCGATAAACGTCATTGTTGCCATTTTCGCACCTGACTTTCAGGATATTCTTGAAGTTCTCAATCTGGTTTGGAAGTGAGTTTTGTCCAAGGACGTTCTCCAACATATCGTTCTGGAAAGCGTTCAGTTCGTCGAGTTTGGCAATACCTTCGTTAGTCGCGTGGCTTGGGGAAAGATCGTATTTGTTGTAAACCATCAAGTAGGAATAGTAGAGGTCTTTCAACTCCTTCAGCTTAGTTTTGTTGCTGATTCCAGCCCCGTCGCAAGCGGTGATGATGGCTCGGTGGTGTAACTCGATATTCGAACGTAGGTCGTCAGCGATACGGTCGCGCTCTTCCTGCTGGCGACGGGCTTCTTCAATGGCGCGTAGACGTGCCGCTTCCTTCTCTGCCTCGATGCGTTGCTGCTCCAATCTGCTATATTTGATACTCATACGGCCCATGAACTCAGCAAGTCTCCGCAGGCGGTACTCGTAAATTGGATAGTCAGCAAGAACGGTGGTGGAGTCAATCCAAATGATGCTGTCACGGAACTGGTAGTCGGTCTCTATTGATTTCAGGACGCTTTGGGCTTTGGTTCTTATTGAAACGCAAAGATTTGTCAGCGCTACGTAGTCCTGGGGCTGCTCGTTGAGGTACTGCATTGCGCGGGCTGTATCATCGACCCATGCGGTGTCAAGTCCATAGTTGCCCAATATGTCTTTGACCGATAATACCGACGGTAGAACCGGTTTTTGTGCGTTCACCGCTAGTGGCAAGATTATCAGCAATGCAAGAACGAGACGTTTCATTGGATTGTATAGGGTGTCTTGGTGCAGTGGTTGTCGAATTGTTTTAGTCGCCGTATGACGATGCGTCGAAGCAATGGGTACAGATGCGCTCTTTTGGCAAACCAATAGCTTCGCATATATCGTCGATGGTATTGAATTTCAGGGTGTCGACTCCGATATGACGGCGGATCACCTCCACCATCTTTGCATATTCGGGGGTTGAAGCGTTGTGGTAAGCTTCGAGGTTGCGCACGGTGCCACCTTCCAATTCTTCTATGACTCGACGTGTGATGAGCTCGCGATCGGTCTTGCTTTCACTGAAGTTCAGGAAAGTGCAGCCGTGAACCAGTGGCGGACAGCTGATACGTACATGCACTTTGCGGGCACCATAGTCGTAGAGCATCTTCACATTGTCGCGCAGCTGTGTGCCGCGAACTATGGAGTCGTCGCAGAACACCACCTCCTTGCCTTCAAGCATAGCGCGGCTGGGGATAAGTTTCATCTTTGCCACCAAGAAACGGTCGGTTTGGGAAACGGGCATAAACGAACGGCTCCAGGTGGGGGTGTATTTCAGCAATCCACGCTTGTAGGGTATCTTGCGGCCGTTGCTGTAACCAAGAGCCATACCGATACCAGAGTCAGGTATCGGGCTTACGAAGTCGGGTTCCACGTCGTCTCGTTCGCCCATAATACGGCCAAGGTTATAACGTACCTCTTCGGCGTTGATTCCTTCATATTCGGTGCAGGGATATCCGTAGTAAATCCACAGGAATGAACATATCTGCAACTTGTCTTCGGCCGAGCGAAGTGTTTTGATTCCGCCATCTATGGTAATCTTCACTATCTCGCCTGGCCCGACAAAACGGCAGGTCTCAAAGCCCAGATTGACGTACGAGTGGCTCTCCGAAGCCAGCGCATAGTCGTTACCACGGCGGCCAATGACAATGGGGGTGCGGCCGTAACGGTCGCGGGCGGCAATGATACCGTCGGGGGTCAGTATCAGCATCGTGCAACTGCCCTTTACCTTGTTGTATACGTTTTCAATGCCGTCAACGAAATCCTTGCCTTGCGAAATGAGCAATGCCACTAGTTCGGTGGGGTTGGTACGGCCGATGCTCAAGTCGGTAAACTGCTGGTGGCGTTCCAGACATTCTTGCTCGAGTTCGTTGATGTTGTTGATTTTGCTTACTGTAGCGATTGCGAAACGGCCCAGATGCGAGTTGACCATCACGGGTTGCGCCTCGGTATCGCTGATTACGCCAATGCCCACATTGCCCTTCATCTCGTCCAAATCTTTCGAGAATTTCGGGCGGAAATGCGAGTTTTGGATATTGTGGATGTTCTGGTGAGCCTGCGCACCGTCAAAGGTGGCCATGCCTGCACGCTTGGTGCCAAGATGTGAATGATAGTCCGTTCCGTAGAACAGGTCGGTGATGCAGGGGCGCTCACTGACAACGCCAAAGAATCCGCTCATGTTGTTTTTTGTTTTTTAAGATTATAATTAATATATTGGTTTTATTATGCTTGCGTGGTTTTGCGAACAACAATAACTTTGCAAAGATACAAAATTTTTTGCAAATAAATAAAAAAAAGACGCCCCGCAATAAAACATCCGCCGCACCGGTATTACCCATATCCAACATCTTTGATTCCAAGGGTAATACAATCTCTAGGTTTTACTCACCCCTTGCACAACCTCAGCACAACCTATGTGGCACCGTATTAAGTCCGTGATAAGTCCGTCCTATCGCCGTAGTGCTCGGGTGATTTTCCGTTCGTTTATGTTGCGGTAGTGGAAGGTGGCGCTTACCGTACCCTCCTCAATCAGCAGCACCAGCGGGCTTGCGCCGCGGGTGGTCTCGAGGAAGAGACGGCTTCCAATGTCGCCAGGCTCTATGTAGATAATTGATTCTGTGGGCAGATGGTGTCGTGCCGCTATGTAGTCGAGTTTCTGTCGAGTCATGTGGCAGTAGGGGCATCCGGGGGTGACGAAGGCGATGATTTTATTGCTGTTGCGTGGTTCGAGGCTGTCCAGTTTCTCGTCGAGCACTTCGGCAAGCGCCTTTTCGTCGTAGATTTCGCCCGTGGCGCCGAACATCCAGTTGTCCGGTACCGACACCGCGAACGGCACTGCGAGTGCGGCAGCAGCTATTACGGCAGCTGCCCATCTGTGCCAACGTCGCCCTTCGGCGGATGCGGAGAGTCGTGTGCATAAGAGCGTGAGAACCAGTAGTAAGGCGTTCTTTAAGAGCGACACTGCAGGCGGCATGTCTGCCAGTTGTCCGAAACATTGGCACGAGTCTGTTCTGCCCACGAGTGCAGCAAAGCCCAGGAAGATGCTGAATGCTAGCAGTATCAATGCCACAAGGGTTAATGTCAGCCGTCTCAGCCAGCCTGTAAGCAGCAGTACGCCAAGTGCCAACTCGACCCCGATGCATATTCGCGCCACGAGGAACGAGAGGTTCAGCGATACGAAACCGTAGGAGAAGATGTATAGTTCAAACCGGTCGATCGACCAAAGTTTAGCTGCTGCCGACGCGACAAATATCACCCCAAGCAATAGCCTAATAATCAGCCCTATCATGTGGCTGATACGGTCGCGACGAGGCGTGTTTTTCATGGGTTATTTTTCGGCGTAATCGCGGCAGGAGACGGTGTGCATGTCAACCCGCTGTAGGGTCTGGCCATCTTCGGTGACGACCTTCTGCTCGAAGCCCATCTCGGTGATTGACTCGCATTTGAGGCTGTGGTCTACCACAAGCACCTTGAGGATGCCGTCGTCGGGCACGTCTGTGGTCATGCATTTGCACTGGCGCTCCTTGCCACATGAGCAGAGTGCGAGCGACACGAGGGCTGCCAAGGGTAACAGTTTCTTGGTCATGGTTTTAGTCGTTATAGATTGAATCAATCATGAACTCGTAGTCGGTGCAAATCAATGAGTCGACCAACTGCTCGTCGAGTGGCGAGTGGTAGTTGAGATGGCTGAGCTGGGTGCATTCGCCCTTCTCGATTTTGATGATGCGCACCGTCGACGTGCCGCGCACCGAGCAGCGGCAGGTCTTCTGTTTCGAGCAGCCAGCGAGGGTGGCGAGGAGCACTGCGGCTGCGGTAAGTGCTATGATTTTGTGCTTCATAGGCTATAATGTTTTCAATAATTCTTCGAGGCTTACCTCGTCGTGGATAAGCACGTCGCGCGGTTTCGAACCGTTGCTTGGTCCAACGATACCGGCCGCTTCCAGTTGGTCGATAATTCGTCCGGCACGGTTATAACCTAATTGTAACTTTCGCTGCAACAGCGAGGTGCTTCCAAACTGTGAGGCCACTACCAGTCGGGCGGCGTCGTTGAAGAATTCGTCCTTGCTTTTGGCGTCGAATTCCTTGTTCGGCTCCTCGTTTTCGTCGAGGTATTCGGGCAGTATGAACCCGTCGGCATAGCCGCGCTGGTCGCCGATGTAGTGGACCAGTTTGTCGATTTCCGGCGTGTCAATAAGGGCACACTGCAGACGAATCATGTCTTTGCCGGCCAGCGAGATAAGCATGTCGCCGCGACCGATGAGCTGCTGCGCGCCCCCAGTGTCGAGGATGGTCTTTGAGTCGATACCGGAAGTGACACGGAAGGCTACGCGGGCGGGGAAGTTGGCCTTGATGGTTCCAGTGATTATGTTTGTCGTAGGGCGCTGGGTGGCGATGATAAGGTGGATGCCTACGGCGCGGGCCAGCTGGGCGAGACGGGCGATGGGGAGTTCTACCTCCTTGCCGGCGGTCATGATAAGGTCGCCAAATTCGTCGATAACAACCACGATATAAGGTAAGTAGCGGTGTCCGTCCTCGGGGTTGAGCATCCGCTTGCAGAACTTTTCGTTGTATTCCGTGATCTTTCGCACCTGAGCCTGCTTGAGCAGGTCGTAACGGCTGTCCATCTCGATACAGAGCGAGTTGAGTGTGCGTACCACCTTCTTGACGTCGGTTATTACAGCCTCCTCTTCGTCGGGCATCTTGGCTAGGTAGTGACGCTCCAATGAGGAATATAGAGAGAACTCTACCTTTTTCGGGTCAACCAGTACCAGTTTTAGTTCCGAGGGGTGCTTCGTGTAGAGTAGTGAGGCTAGTACGGCATTGAGCCCCACTGACTTACCGGTACCAGTGGCACCAGCCATGAGCAGGTGCGGCATTTTGGCTAGGTCAGTCACAAAGCATTCGTTGGAAATGGTCTTGCCGAATGCGATGGGCAATTCCATCTTCTCCTTAGCTTTCTGGAACGCCTCGCTTTCAAGCATCGTCTTCATCGACACAATCTGCGGTTTTGCGTTCGGAACCTCTATACCTACGTTGCTCTCACCCGGGATGGGGGCTATGATGCGGATACCGAGGGCGGCAAGCGATAGGGCTATATCGTCTTCGAGGTTCTTTATCTTGCTGATTCTTACGCCTGGAGCGGGCTTTATCTTGTAGAGGGTCACCGTCGGGCCGGGAATGGCCGAGATGTCGGTAATCTCGATACCATAGTCGCGCAGGGTCTGCACGATGCGGTCTTTGTTTGCAATCAGTTCCTCCTTTGTGACCTTGACGTTCGATATTTCCCAGTCTTCCAGTATATCCGTCTCGGGCATAATGTAATCCTTCAGGTCGAGGTGCGGGTCGTAGGGTTCGTCGAGGCCTATATGACGACGGTAGTCGTCGGGTTCCAGATCCTCGTTTTCCGGTTCCTGAGTCTCCGACTGGTCGGTCACATCGGTTTCGGAGGCCAGATCCGACTCTTCGATTGTGAAGTTTATGCCGTCGGTGTCAGTGGTTTCCGGCTTGCCTTGGGCTCGAGCGTTGACCTGTTCGAAAGCCTGGTCAATGTCGAACGGAATCTCTTCTGTAGGTGCTGACTTGGGCTCATCCGTCTCGATGTCAGTAGGTTTGCTGTTGAAAAGTTTCATAGCCTCATCGTCGAAGTCGGCTCCCGGGTCGTCGACGGCTGCCTCTGTGGCCGATTCGGCGGCTGTGACTGACGCTGCTGCAACTGGCTTTGTGATTTCGTCGGTATGGTCGGTGGCGGCGTTGATTAGGCCGTCCTCCACAGTTTTCACCGCTTTCCGGACATCCACCTTGGGCATGTGAACCTCCGGTAGTTGCATCTTGTGTACCAGAACCATGAAAAGAACGGCAGCGAACACCAGCAGCACCAGTGTCCACCAGCGCAGCCAATGGTGCAATGGAGCTGCCATCTGGAGGCCAATACCTGCAAAGCGTTCGAAATCGGGGTCTTTCACCCATGCACCGCCTATGTAGCCCAGTGTCAGTGAGCACCAGAGCATCCAGAACATCGTGGCTCCGAATGTCTTCCACCACGGCATTACGGGGCTTTCCCACAGGCGCATGCCGTAGACGAAGAACAGAAGCACGAATCCGAGACTTCCGATACCGAAGAGGTTGATTGCGAAGAATTCGGCCAGTCCGTGGCCGGCAATTCCGAGCCAGCGCCCAGTGGCTCCGCCGTCGGTGGCGAAATACCCCACAAGGGAGATAAGCAAAAATGCCGCAAACAGGATATATACCGCACCGCGGATACAGGCGAATCGTTTGCTCTTTAAGAAAACGACAAAGCCGCCCGAAGATTTCTTCTTCGCAGCGGTCTTGCCTTTCTTCTTGGAACTCTTTTTCTTAACTGTGGCCACCGTCAGTTGCTTCTAGTGTTAATCCCGCAGCAGTTCGAAGGCGTCGATGATTTCCTGGATGAAATCCTTGAACTCGTCGTCCGTCATGGTGGAGTATCCATCGGGCAGCAGGAAGTCGACATCCTTCACCTTGCCTTTTACAATCTCGGTGGCGGTGTAGGTCAGTGCGCGTCCTTCGCCTGCATCCATGGTGCACTGCAGGGGCATCCCCTTGATACCGTTGAACAGGATGTTGATTGACGGGCCTATCTCATCGGTGTACCACATCTCCATCGGGTGGTCTACTCCTTCGTCGTCATACGAGTGGCGGATTACCTTCTTGGCAGTCATTCCGGCTACCTGCTTGGTTTCACCGGCCACATATTCGTAGTAGAAATGGCCCGGCTCAGTGTCGACGATGTCCACACTGTCGAAATCTTTGGCCTCGTATACATCCTTGCGGAGCATCTTGCCGTTGCCGTCGTAGTTCAGTTCGATACCTTCACCGCCCAGGTAGCCAATAAGGCGCTCGGCGTTCAGACAGAGCGTACGGGTGAGGTTCTGCACAAGCAGGTACTCGGTCTGGATGCCAATCATGGCGTACTCCGAGTTGGTGAAGATAGCACTTTTGGTGAACATGTCGTTGCCCGAAACTTTAATTTCAGCAACGGCCACCTCGTCGGGGATGGTCATTGCCACCTGACCGGTCGACTCGACCTTGTATTTCACTATTCCCTTGAATGTGTTCTGGGCCTCTGCGGCTCCGATGCAGAGCAGCGCTGCGGCTGCAAGTGCAAAGATTTTCTTCATATCAGTGATGTTGTTTTAAGTTTCTTTTTCTAATTTAGTATAACTAGGAATATATTTATTTATTGTGTGGGGTGAAAAATTTTCTTTCCATCGGTGCAAGTCTGGTTGAAAAAATGTTTTCGGTCGCCGCCGTTTTGAAGGGATGACTCCGTGATAAGTCCGAGGTGACTCCGTGATAAGTCCGAGTCAGGATAGGGTAATCGCGCACCGGATTGCTACCTGTTCCTATAGTAACCCGATGTTATGAGCAGGGTGGATGCCTCCTCACGGCTCACCGGTAACTGGTAACCGGTAACTCACATTGCAATCTACTTTAGCGAGAAGTAGAATTCGAGGCCTGTGTCACCGTCGGATCGGTTCTTGGCGTAGATTTCGCCTCCGTGGAAGAGGACGGCGTGCTTGACTATGGATAGACCGAGGCCGGTACCGCCGTTGCGTCGCGAACGGCCATCGTCGATGCGGACGAAGCGGTCGAACAACCGTGCCAGGTCGGAATCGGGCACTCCTCGACCGGTGTCGTAAAGGTGTATGTGGTAGGTGGGAAGAGGAGAACGGTAGGTCTCAATTACCACGCTGACACCTTCTCCGGCATAGGCTATTGAGTTCTCAATCAGGTTGCGGAACACGGCATAGAGCAGTTCGCGGTTGCCTTGAATCGGCATCGGCTCGGGCAGTCGGTTCTCGACGGTAATCGAGGCGGCAGCGGCTTTGTCGGCTAGGTCGTCGACGGCCTCCTGCGCTATAGCGCGCACATCGATGTCCTCTTTGGGAAAGAGTTCGGCACTCTCCTCAATCTTGTTGATGAGCGACACATCCTGGATGAGGTCGGAGAGGCGCAGTGTCTGCCTGTAGCAGCGCTCAAGGTAGTAATGTCGGCGCTCGTCGTCGACAGGCTTTGGTCCGAGCAGTATCTCGAGGTATCCGCGGATGGAACTGACGGGGGTCTTTAGTTCGTGGGCTATGTTGGAGGTCATCTCCTGCTTTATCTGCCGATTGCGCTGTTGCTCCTCGGCGGCCTCGCGGCGCAAGCGGTTCGACTCGTCGGCCAGCTGACGCAGGCGCCTGTTCTTGAGCATAAGCCTGATATACAGGAAGAGGATGGCCGCAACGGCGGCTATCAGAAGCCATATCGCCCAGTCAGACCAGTCCATATCCAAATCCGGTTTTGTTTACGATACGGCAGCCGTCGGCACCCATTTTCTTGCGCAGGCGGGCGATATGCACGTCGACGCTGCGCTCGCCTACACAGGTGTCGTCGGGCCATACGGCATCAAGAATCTCTTCGCGCGTGAAGTAGCGTCCGGGGTTGTCGGTAAAGAGGTGTAGTATGAGCAGTTCCCTTTTGGTGAGCGAGTTTGGGGCATTCTGAATAATCGGAGTGTTCTGGGTCCTGCGCAGGACGGCTTTGACGCGGGCCAGCACGGTGTCGAACGAGAAGGGTTTGGCTATATAGTCGTCGGCCCCGACGTTGAAGCCGCGCAGCTGGTCGTCGTGCCCGTCGAGGGCGGTGAGGAAGATGATTGGGGTGTTGTCGCCGCGCGAGCGGAGCCGTTCGGCCATCTCAAATCCCGACATGCGGTCCATCATCACGTCGAGCAGCATCAAGTCGTATGGGCCATGCAGGGTTAGAGCCTCCTCGGCCGAGGTGGCGGTATCCACCTCGTAGCCCTCGGTCTCCAGGTTGAAACGGAGTATTTCACAGAGGTCCTGCTCGTCGTCGACCACCAGTATTCTCATCAGTGTTTGGTGTTCAGTGTTTAGTGGGTGAACATAAGGGGTTCGGCGCTGCCGTCCTCTTTGCCGTTAATCCATACTCGCTCGATGCGAGTGTGGAAAGTCTGCCCTTCGAGAGGGCTCCATCCGCAACCGTAGAGGAGGCTTTCACGGGTCACTTTCTGCTCCACTCCCGTGCGCACCAGCACCAGGTCGGCCTTGTATCCCTGACGGATGAAACCGCGTCCTTCGATGCCGAAGAGCAGGGCCGGGTTGTGGCACATCTTGCCGACGATGAGTGTCATCAGCTCTTCGTTGCTTATGGCGGCTTCGAGCATCATCTGCAGCGAGTGCTGTATTGATGGGATGCCACTTGGAGCGTCGAAATATGGGCGCTGCTTGGCACCGAGAGGGTGGGGGGCATGGTCGGTGGCGATGGTATCGATAAGGCCGTCTTCAAGGGCCGCCCAGAGGGCCAGCCGATCGTCGTTACTCTTGATGGCTGGGTTGCACTTGATAAGGTTGCCCAACTCGGCATAGTCGCGGTCGTCGAAGAAGAGATGGTTGGGAGTGACTTCGGCAGTGACATGCTTCTTCCCCAGGTCGAAGTTGGAAAGCAGCGAGAGTTCCGTGGCCGTCGAAAGGTGGGCTATATGCAGGCGGGTACCGTATTTGCGGGCCCGCTCGATGGCCTTGTATGTCGAGAGGAAGCAGGCTTCGGTATTGCGAATCTGGGGGTGCAGGGTTGCAGTCTCTGTAGGCTTGCCCTGGTGTTCCAACTTGAAGTTGTGCAGGTTGGCCTGTACCACGGCCTCCTCCTCGCAGTGTGCCACGATAAGTTTGCGGGCCTCGCTGAAGAGCCGGTCGAGCATTGCGGGGTCTGAGAGGAGCATGTTGCCGGTGGACGAGCCGAGGAAAAGCTTTATGGCGGCATATCGGGTAGGCTCCATTGAGAGGAGCCAGTCGAGGTTGTCGGCGGTTGCTCCGAGCATGAAACCGTAGTTCACGACACTCACGGCAGCAGCGCGCGCCTCCTTCGCCTCGAGGGCTTCGAGGCTGATGGTCTGGGGATTGGTGTTAGGCATGTCGATTACCGACGTGACGCCGCCTGCACGTGCGGCGCGGCTTTCGGTGGCGAAGTTGCCCGCCGGATTGTCGGCTAGCCCGCCGTCGCGGAAATGTACATGGGTGTCGATGACTCCGGGAAGGAGTAGCATGCCTGTGGCGTCGATTCCGGAACAATCGGGATATTCAGAATAATCAGGTGTTTCCGATATGTTGGCAATCTTGTCGCCGTCAATCAATACCGAACCAACGAAAATGCGACCCTCGTTGACGATGGTCGCATTCTTTATGAGTGTCTTCATTAGAACTTCCTCCCTTCGGCCCAACGGCGTCCGGCAATCTGCGCTTCGGCCGAGGTGTTGTACTGATTGTGTACCACGAACTGTCCCGTATGGTCCACACAGCCCCACTTGCCGTCCATCTTGGCCGGAGCCACTCGGTTGTTCCACACATAGGAGAAAGGCATGGCCTCCTCGAGGGTGGGCTGTATTACGTACATGCCTTTGTAGTCGACATAGCCCCAGGCACCGGTCGAAGGCTCCTGCACAGGCCAGAGCCAATGGCCCAGTTCCTGGCCAGTATCCCACTCATTGCCTGCATGCCAGGCGTCGATACTGAGCACGAAGCAGTTGCGCGAGAGGTCGTCGCCGGTGTCGGAGATGGCCATCCAGTAGCCGTCGAGTTTGGCGGTGGCGAAGAGTCCGGTGTCGTTGGCGAAGTGTGTGGCATCCTCGTAGATGGGTTTGATGCGCCATTCGCCGCTCCAATCCACCCAACCCCATTTGCCACTGGCGGGGTTGGTTACCGGCAGGCGCCAGCCTTCGAGGGTACGGCCGTGCTCGAACTGCTGCAGGGCGTAGGCGGCATCCTCGGCGGTAAAGAATATGGGGGTGGAAATAATGGCTCCATTACGGTCGATGTTGGCCCAGCGGCCTTCCTGTTTCACCTGGGTGTAGGGGTAGTTGTTGTCCGAACCGAAGGGGCGGTAGTCGGTATAAAGCGGTTGGACCGCCCAGCGACCCAGATAGTCGACGAAGCCCCAGAGGCCAGTCTTGGGATTGGTGACAGCCACTCGCCAAGTGTAGTAGTTGCGGCCAACGGCCCATTGTGCACCGGCATCCTCGGCCTGTTCGGCGCTGAGAAAGATGTTGTTGCACACCATCACTCCGCGACCGTCGATACATCCCCAGCGGCCGTCCTTGAGCACCGAGGCATAGCTCTTCGGGTCACGCCCCTGGTGCGGGTTGGCTTTTTCGTAGACAGGCTGGTATTTCCAGCGGCCATAGTAGTCCACGTAGCCCCAACGGCCGTCGCTGGCGTTGCGGGCGGGGTAGACCCATTTGCCTGGTTCTGACATGATTTCCCACTCGTGGCCGGCGGCTTGGGCCACCTCCTTGGTGGGGAACAGGTTGCGGCACACCATGTTGCCGTCGATGTCGATGCAGCCCCATTGACCGTCGAACTTGACGGGAGCCCAGCGGCGGACACCGCCTTCGAACTCGCCGGCCCGTTGGTAGCGGGGGGCTATCTTCCACGAACCATCGTCGTTTTTATAGCCGAAACTCTGCAGCGCGCTCTCGTAGGTGAGCTTCTGAGCTATGCCGCATACGGGGGCTAACAGCGCGAGGATGAGTATTATAGCTGTTTTCTTCATTGCTTGTTGTGTGTTATATTTCAAACTGCAAAGATACGTTAAATAATTGGTACGGCAAAATTTATTTTTCTTGCATCGATTTTATATATAGAATATATCCGCCGCACCGCCATTTTGAAATGTTAAAACAAAATACTTATCTTGTTGATTTATAGCATGATATAATGTTAAAATTTATATAACTCGCAGAGTATCAACGGTTAGAACCCACCTTCGCCTGATCAACGCCTGATCAACGCCTGATCAACGCCTACCCTAATTAGCACCTTGAACTTTTTTTCCGGAGGTTCGGAAAAATTTTCGTATTTTTGCAGTTCGATTTAGACTGAAATGAGCAATATTTTATCAGGAACAATCCGTCGCTTGACGCTGTTGTACAGGGTGTTGGCCATGTTGGTCACTGCTACGCTGGTGGTGGTCATTTTCCCCCACACGCGACAGGGTATGCACTATGACTACAAGGTGGGTGCCATCTGGCGCGACGCCGACCTCATGGCACCATTCGACTTCGCGGTGATGAAATCGACCGACGAAATCAACGACGAGCAGGAGGCCGAGCGGCAGAAGGCCATCCTCTACTATCGAGTGAACGACTCGGCCCACGCCGTGGCCGCCGCGCGACTGGCCACCGTCGGTCGCAACCTCAACGCTGCCGACCGCCAGCATATGCGCCGCCAGATGGATAGCATCTACCGCATTGGCTATATTGCCACTCCGCATGGCACCAGCGACCTCCGTCAGCACAACATTGTGCTTCTCGACGGCAACGTGGGCAGCGAGCACCGTGCCCGCGAGTTTATATGCGAGGCCGACCTTGAGCCGTCGCTCCTGCGCGACAGTGTACTGGTGCCCGACATCGTTCTCGACGAGGCCCGCACCTCGCTCGAACTCGACTCGCGCCTCTCGCAGGTGAGCTACAGCAGCCGCATGGTGATGGCTGGCGAGCGTATTGTGGCCCGCGGCGAGGAGGTGACCGAGGAGAAGGCTCAGGTCATTGCCAGCCTCGAGGCTGAGAACGACCGCCGCTTTTCCGACAGCTACAGCCTCTTTGGCCAGTTGCTTGGCCAGATTATGCTGGCCGCTATGGCCCTTACTGCCCTCTACCTTTTCCTCCTCAACACACGTCACTCCATCCTCGGCGACAACCGTAAGGTGACCTTCGTGCTGGTTGTCATCATCTTTATCGCGGCCTTCACGGCATTGGTGGTGCGGGTGAACGACGCCTGGGTGCTGCTGGTGCCGATATGTATTGTGCCTATCCTTATGCGTGTCTTCTTCGACATGCGTGTTGCCCTTTACATCCACCTCACCACTGTCATCATCCTCGCCAGCCTGGTGCCCAATTCCTACGAATTCATCTTCTACCAGTTGGTTACCGGCATAATGAGCATCATCACCGTTCGCGAACTTGATAGGCGCAGCCAGTTCTTTATACTCGCCGGTGTGATATTCCTCAGTTACTCTATGATTTACACCTTTGGTGTGCTCAGCCAGGAGAGCAACCTGCAGCTCATCAACCCCGAACGCTACCTGATGTTCTTCCTCAACGCTCTGCTCACCCTGATGGCCTACCCGCTTATCTACCTCTTCGAGAAACTTTTCGGCATGACCACCAATCTGACCCTCATGGAACTTTCCAGCACCGGCCATCCCGCCCTGCGTGAGCTCTCGCGCCGTGCTCCGGGAACATTCCAGCATTCGATGCAGGTGGCCAACATTTCGGAGGATATGGTCAGCGAACTCGGCGGCAACGCCCTCCTTGCCAAAGTCGGCGCCCTCTACCACGACATCGGCAAGATGGAGAACCCTCTGTATTTCACCGAAAACCAGTCGTCCGACTTCAATCCACATGACGAACTGGACTACGGCGAGAGTGCGCAGATAATCACTCGCCACGTGACCGACGGCCTCGACCTGGCCCGCAAGTACCGCCTCCCGTCCGAGGTGCAGGATTTCATCCGCACCCACCACGGTACCACATACACGGGCTACTTCTATGCCAAGGAACTGGAACGCCATCCCGACGGCGGTTTCGACCAGGGCCTCTTCCGCTATCCCGGTCCGCGTCCTTACTCGCGCGAGACTGCAGTAGTAATGATTGTCGATACCGTCGAGGCCGCCTGCCGCAGCCTCAAGGTGCACACCAAGGAGAACACCGACCGGATGATTGACAGCCTTATCGACGCAAAGGTAAATGAGGGCCAGCTCGACAACAGTCCGCTAACCTACGGTGATCTGGCCCGTATTCGCCAGATACTGAAAAACAAGATGATGAGCATCTACCACGTCCGTGTGGAGTACCCCACCATGAAGAAATGAAAAAACATTAATGAGAAACAGGAAAATCAGGATATGAAAAAGAATGTTTGGATACATTTGGCAATGATAGTGGCCATGTTCGCAGTGGCGTGCATCTACTTCTCGCCGGCCCTCTCCGGCAAGGTGGTGCGCCAGGGCGATACCCAGAAATTTGAGGCTATGGTCAAAGAAACCAAGGATTTCCATGCCAAGACCGGTGAATATGCTCTGTGGAACAGTTCGATGTTCGGCGGCATGCCTATCTACCAGGTTGGCGGCAACCCGCCGATGAAGAGCCTCTTCGCACCCCTCCGCGCCGTGGTTAACCTCGAAGTGCTTGGTCTCGGCCGCAGTGTCGGTGTGCTCTTCCTCTACCTGCTTGGCTTCTACCTTGCTTTGATTGTCCTGGGCTGCTCCCCGTGGTTGGCGCTCTTCGGCTCGTTGGCCTTCGGCCTCGGAAGCTATAACATAATCATCGTCGAAGCCGGACATATCTCCAAGGCGTGGGCTATGGCCATGATGGCTCCCATCCTGGCCGGCATGATACTCTGCTTCCGTAAGCCCAAGGAGGGCTGCGACAAAAAGAAAGACTGGCTCTGGGGCGGCCTCCTTTTCACACTTGCCCTTGGACTGCAGCTCAACTTCAACCACATCCAGATTACCTACTATACCATTATAGGAGCTTTCTTCTTGGGCCTTGTCCACTTCATATACTCGCTCAAGGACAAGCGCCTGCCTGGCTTCGCCGCCGGACTGGGTGTGTTGCTCCTCGGCTGCGCACTTGCTTTCGCTGGCAATGCCCGTTCGCTGATGGTCAGCCAGCAATATGCCAAGCAGACTATGCGCGGCGGCAACGCCATCACCGTCACCCCCGAAGACCTTTACCACGACGGTGAGCCTGCCTCAATCAGTGGCAAGAAGAGCGGACTCGACATCGACTACGCCTTTTCGTGGAGCTATGGGGTGGGAGAGACCTACACCCTCCTTGTGCCCGGTGCCATGGGCGGAGGCAGCGGTGAACCCGTGAGTACCGAAAGCGCCTCGTACAAAAACTTCCGTATCGACCAGGCACCCCTCTACTGGGGCAACCAGCCCTTCACCTCAGGCCCCGTATACTTTGGCGCCATAGTGGTGTTCCTCTTCATCATGGGTCTCATTCTGGTGAAAGGCCCCGAACGCTGGTGGATTCTGGCCGCTACGATACTGGCCATCCTGATGTCGTGGGGGCGTAACCTTATGCCCTTCAACGAGTGGCTCTTCAACCACCTGCCGCTCTACAACAAGTTCCGCACCCCCAGTATGAGCCTCGTCCTGGCCAATGTCTGCATGGTGCTTCTGGGAGTGCTTGGTATTCGCGAACTTTTCTCCTCCGAGGTTGATGCCAAGCGTAAGAAACTGGCGCTATATATTTCTGGAGGCGTCACTGCTGCGATGCTCCTCGTCGGCTTGCTGGTCAGCGGATCGCTTTCCTTCAGCGGAAGTGCCGACAGCCAGATGGCCGCACAGTACGGCGAGCAGTGGCCGCGGATTCAGGATATCTTCATCCAGGACCGCAAACACCTTTTCACCGCCGACACATGGCGCAGCCTCCTCTTTGTGGCCTTGGCTTTCGGTGCGCTGTGGTTCTACCTCTGGCGGAGCAACCGGAGTAATCAGAAGAGTCAGACTACTTCGGCTACCGTCGTAAGCCTTGTCCTGATACTCCTCGTGGTCGTCGACCTTTGGGGTGTCGACCGCCGTTATCTTAACGACAAGAACTACATCACCGAGATGCAGGACCGCCTGCGCCCCGACCAGTGGGATCCCGTTATCGACCAGATGGCCGACCAATACGGCGACTGCGACTACCGTGTGCTCAACCTTGCCACCAACACATTCAATGACTCGAAGCCTGCCGCATTCCACCACCAGATTGGCGGCTACAGCGCTGTCAAAATGCGCCGCTATCAGGATATTATCGACTTCTACCTCTCGCGCCATATCAACATGAATGTGCTCAATATGCTCAACGCTCGCTATGTCGTCGTTAACAACGGGCAGGTGCAGCGCAATCCCCAGGCGCTGGGCAACGCATGGTTCGTCGGGAGCGCCAGAATGGTAGGCGATGCCAACGGCGAGATATTGGCTCTGAACACCATCAATCCCGCCACCGAGGCAGTGGTGAACTGGGCCGACGAGAAAAAACTTGACGAAATCGGCAAATCAGTCGTTGTTGAGGATGACACTGTATTCTCGCTAGCCTTCGACAGCACCGCCACCATCGTCATGGAGCACCAGAAGCCCTACAACCCCGACTATCTGAAGTACACCACCCACTCGCAGATCGCCCAACTGGCTGTCTTTAGTGAGATATACTACGAGCCCGACTGGCGCGTCTATATCGATGGAAAGCCCGCCGAGTACTTCCGGGTCAACTACATCCTCCGCGGCATGGTTATCCCGGAAGGCGACCATGTTATTGAGTTTAAGGACGAGGCCCCACTGTTCCATAAGATGAATGCCGTCACCATTATAGGCTCAGTACTACTGGTGCTGCTGGCTGGTGGCGCGATATTCTTGGTTTACCGCAAGCGCAAAGAGGCATGAAGATTCTGATAATCCGCTACAAGAAGACCCTCGGTGTGCCGGAAGGCGGCGAACAGGGCAGCGAGAAGAACCTCGTGGTGCTTCAACAGATTGCCGGCAAGGAGAATGTCGACACCTACTTCATCCACGACGAGGCTCACCGCCGCACCCCGCTGGAATACCTGCAAGGCATCCTCAATATGCCTTTCGGCTACTATTTCGGACTAACACCCAAACGTGTCCGTGAGATTGTCACCATGGCGCAGGACTACGACGTAGTCTTTGTCGACCGCTCCGTTTTCGGCATTGTTGCCAAACGTCTCAAAGAGACCGGCTACCGCGGCCATGTAGTGGCTTTCTTCCATAACGTCGAAGCCGTCTACTTCGCCGCCAAATATTCGAAATTCACCTTTCACCTTTCATCTTTCACCTTCCATCTCAATCCCCTCCGCTGGCTCGTGGTGTCCTGTGCCGACCGCAACGACCGCTGGAGTTGCCGCTATGCCGACCGCACCATAGCCCTCTCCCACCGCGACGACGACGAGCTCTTCCGCCGCTACCACCGCCGCGCCGACGTCCTCATCCCCGTCGCCTTCGTCGACCGCATGTCTACCGAACACTTAACACTTAACACTGAGCACTTAACACTCACTTCGGTTCCACCGAAGTGCATGTTCCTCGGGGCCTACTTCCCCGCCAACGTCGAAGGCATCGAGTGGTTCGTCCGCAACGTGCTCCCGCATGTCGACATCCGCATGCAGATTGTAGGCAAAGGTATGGAAAAACTGAAAGATGCCGACTGGATGCAGTCCGACATCGAGATACTCGCCAACGTGCCCGACCTCGACCCGCTCTTCCTCGCCGCTGACATCATGGTGTTGCCCATCTTCAAAGGCAGCGGAATGAAAGTGAAAACCTGCGAAAGCCTCATGTTCGGCAAGAATATCATAGGCACCCCCGAAGCCTGGAGCGGCTACGAACTCGACTACTCAAAAGCCGGTGCCTGCTGCTTCACCGCCGACGAGTTTATCGCTGCCATCAACGACTTCTGCGCCAGGCCCCGTCCTCGCTTCAACACCTACAGCCGACAAATATTCACAAGCCAATACTCCGCCGACCGCATGGTTGACAAATTCCGCTCAGTATTGATTTAGTCACCTCTCACCTTCAATCAGCTCCTCTATCGTCGTCATGATATTCTCCGACGGCAGTTTGCCTTTATACGGCCCTAGATACTCCTCGAAGAACCGTTCGCGCCCTTCCTTCATCGGGTCGTTACCTCCCAACACCACATCCTCGATGAAATGCTCTATCTCCTCGCGTGTGCGGCCGTGATAATGCTGCCCGAACGACATGATGCCGAAGTCGTTGAACACCTCCTCCGGATTATTCTTCAGCAGATACATCACAGGCTTGCGCTGGTATAGATACTCCGTCGTGAAGCTGCAGCTGTCGTGCATCATCGCATCCGACCCGATAAAGAGGTCCTTATAGTCGCCCTCTTCCAGCTGGCAGTTCGGCATATCCACCCACTTGCGGTAATAGGCCTCCGTACGCTCCTCGCCCCACATCTCGATAAGCTTGAACTTCAAGAACTGATGCGGCTTGAAGGCAAACTGCACCCTGTCGGCATACTTCTCAGCCATCTCCAGCATCGTGTCACACACATCCAGGAACGTCGAAACAGTGAATGTTCCGTCAATCGTGTGATGCGGAGCCCAGATGATGCGCTTCTTCGCCACCTCCTGCTTCCGCCACACATCCTTTGGAGTATAGTCGTTCCTCAGATACACCTCACACCCAGGGTAACCTGTCACATAGCAGTTCCTCCCCTTCGCGTGACTGTACTGCTCCGCAAAACGCTTGTGGATCGGAGTCTCCAGGAAATAGCATCCGGCCATATTGATGGCCAGCTTGTCGAAATTGTTCTTGAACAGCTTCATCGACGTGAAACCGTACGATACATAGCATGTCAGCCTGTCCACAAAATGATACGCGTGGTACTTCCTCTCCATATCTTTGTATGGACAGGTGAAGAAGACTATATCGGGGTTCAGAGTCTTCTTAATATCGACCCATTTCCCCGTCCTCTCGTCACGTGGAATTACATATTCGAAACCCCTCTCCTCCGCAAACTCGGCCGTGCGGCGCATTGTCTTCTCGTTCTCCTCCTCCGAGTAATTCTTAAAGACAGTGTATGGAATGATGACGATATACGGATGATACCTCTCGCTCTCCTGCATCGCTTTGAACACATAGTCCAACTTCCACATTCCAGGCACCGCTAGGATGAATGCCACCTCCAGCTGCTCCTTGCCCTGCAGCTTTCTTGTACCGCGCAGCGTGCGCTTCCTCGCCCATTTTATCCACCAGTGGTACAAAAAGGGAACATGCGTCCTTATCACGTCAGGATAATGAAACAGAATGCGGAACTCGTAAATCAACGGCGACTCCACATTCCTCTTCTTCAATGTAGCCAGCAGCGACATACCAACACTCTATTTTCTCATTTGTTTGCGGATGACGATGTTCTGTCCGTCAAGACAGCGTTCCTCAGGGCTTAGGAGGTTGCAAATAACATCAGCCACTTCTTCTGGTTGCATGATGGTTGTGGGATCCTCGTCTGGGGCAAGGCGGCGACGTAACTTTGTAGCGCAACGACCTGGTGAGACGCAGTATACCATAATACCGTATTCCGACAGTTCGGCTGTTAGAGTTTCAGACATTGAGATTACTGCTGCTTTGGACGAGGCATAACTTAGCCAGCCTGGACGCGGTGTCATGCCGGCCGTAGAGGCTACGTTGAGAATCTTGCCACCATTTTGGCGCATATGCTTTACACATTCACGCATAAACATGAATGGGGCATATACATTCACCTTGTAGGTTAATTCGAAACTATCGAGAGTGGTAGTCAGTAGCGGTTGCGGGTCGGTATAGCCTGCTATGTTCAGCAAGGCTTCAATGTCACCGAAGTCGTTGGCTATATTAGTGACAAGGCTGGGTATCTCTTCAGGAGTGGAAAGGTCAATATAGTATAATTTCATGCTTTCGGCAGGAATGTATTTGGCCATCTCCTTTGCCGTAACGTCCATGTCTTCACGGTTTCGGCCAATAAGTGCATAATGGCTATAGTAACCGCACTGTGCCAGTTTTATGGCTGTGGCTCTTCCGATGCCGGAGCCAATGCCTGTAATGATGCAAGTAGCCATAGTATTATTTCCTCCTTCTGAATATATCGTCGTAAATCTGTTCTCCGGCAAGCATGTCGATACGGGTTGTGAGTTTTACGTTGTATGGCATGCCTTCGCATATCTTGATTGGCACCTCTGGGTGATATTTGTATACCATGGCGGCATCTTCTGTGAACTCCGAGCCATCGGCGGCTGCCTTCTCATGCACTTCGCGCAGCAGTGAGGTCTGGAACTTCTGCGGAAGTTGTACGTTTACCAGGCTTGACCGGTCCAGCAGGCCTTCGACATATTCATGCCCTTTCAGCACCGAGAACGGAATGCTGTAGCCAAGCATTGCGTTGCGCTCCTTGACGGCAATCAAGCGCTCGAAATCTTCAATCTTCACGAACGGTCTGGCAGCTTCGTGAACAATGACATCGTCGTTCGTGACGAGTGCAAGGCCATTGCGCACGGATTCCTGCCTTGTTGCGCCTGCGGGGGCAAACCGAACAGGAACATGCACTCCATACTGGTCAAGCATCAATGATATGGAGGATTCATACTCTTTAGCACAGACAATTACTACATCGGAAATGCTGTTGATTTGGTCAACACGTTCAAGAATGTGCATGATTACAGGTTTGCCAGCCAAGAGCATGTATTGCTTGGGAACGGAATTCTGCATCCGACTTCCGGTTCCACCCGACAAGAAGAGAAGTGTATACATATTTCTCGTCAATATTATGTGGTTTCTTCGGATGCAAAGATACAATAAAAAATGTAATTGGCAATAAATAAAAAACATACGATAATTTCTTTTGTGCTAATAGGTTGATATATATGCTGTTGTGATAATTGTCTTGGAAACGCTGTGCGTCAGATAAATATTCAAAAATGTTCGTGAAGAAACGTTTTTTTAGGTATATTAGTGGAAAAATGTGTATCTTTGCACCGAAATTGAAATAAGTTGAAAAAATGAAACTAACAAATATTTTGCGTTGTAAAAAAAATATACCAAAGGTTTATGTCCTGATGAGACTTTATTGCCCGGATGTGTTTCAGAGTGACGATTTTCTGGATGGCTTGAAAGGCGCGTTAATGTCGGTCAAAAGAAACAGGGATAGGTACAGGGGCGATCTGGTGCTACTGATAAATGACGATACAAGTCATAAGCAATTTGATGCATACATGAATTATGCCAAGGACAGGAACGCAATGTTGATAAACCTGATTGGCGAGGAAGGAAAGTGTTGGATACAGACTAATAGCCCTGGGGGAGAGGGGTCCGCTTGTGCGATGCTTAGACTCCGCAGGCTGTTCGTGTCATTGTCTGCTGACGACAATGACATAGCAATAACTCTTGACCAGGATGACCGCTTGCGAAATGGTGCGGTCCGTAATATCGCACGGCGCATAAAACCACAGGGCATAGTTGTTACTTCATTCGTTGAGAAGGGAGATGTGGGTCTGGATATTCTTGGAGACAAGGGCAAGTCTCATCGCCGATTGGTGCGCCATCTTGTATGCCCCAAATATGCACGTTGTCTCATGAAGGGAAAGACTAAAAAGAGCATTGCGGACTTGGATAGTATTGGATGGACGAAGTCTTATACGAGGTATGTTATGAGGCAATACCTTGATGATATTGATTTGGCAATGGCAAATCGAGGAGGTGCTGAGGCCTTTTTCACAACGAATAAGGCTTACGAAGATTTTCTGGATTTTTATGTATTGTTGCTAAAGGATATAAAAATAGATGTAGTGTGGAGCAGAACGCATGTATATTTCAAAAATAAGAAATCCATAACCGCCCAACCGACTGTGGATGATTTCAGATATTACCGTACGGCAATGCTTGTTGCGTTGGTTGACTTATGCAAAACATGTAAGAGTTCCCTACGCGATGACTATATGCCTTTGCTGCAGCGTTTTGTTACCACGAAAGCTAGTAAGATTGAAGGCATTCTGGACGACTACAAAAAAAAGAATTTGTATCCAGAATTGACTACAAAAATCTATAGGCGTTTCTTTGTTAATAACCTATGTCGGCTCGCAATGGGCGGTCCAATGGAGGAAAAGGAACGTTTTATTTTTGAAAGTAGCAGATGCAGTGACAGCAGAAGTAATTTCTATGAGTTAATAGAATGTGGCGAATGTCAACGCAATGAAGATTCTATGGCGGCAGAGATGCAGGTGGTATGTGGAAAGTTGGAATGCAGAGAAAAAGAGGACGCTGACAAAGTAATATTGAAGTTGATGGGCAGTTACGACATACCTCGGCAAGTGCAACACAAAAATATCAACCGATGGATTGTCCGTACGTGGATATTCCTTGGCCTCTTCCTTTTGTGTGTGTCGCTTTTGCTACTATTAAAAGTACATAATATACCTGATTTTGTAGAGAACTATTCAGTTATTATTACAGGATTGTTCACAGTTTTTACGGCAGTCTTTACTTTTCTGTACACAGAAAGGAGTAAACTTGCTTTGTTGATGGATAACGAGATCGCGACCGTTAAACTGTATTATTCAGAGTTCCTTGACTTTATAAGGCATCTCGAGGCCAATATTAAAGTGATGCTCCAAATTAGGGATGATTTGTCAAATGGGAAGAGTAAAGTAGAGGATATTCATCTGGGTAATCTTAAATGGCCTGAAACATCGTCGCTGTTTTCACAAGAAATTGCAAAACTCATAGATCGTAACAGGGTAGATGATTTTGCGCGTCTGATGGTTAATATGCGTAATGTTAACAATAGTGCAGTATGGTTACGACGCAAGGCAATGGCAGGAGGGAATTTGCGCGCATCGCTGGACTGGGAAATTATGAGGCATATTGGCTATTTGGTCAATCTCTATTATATGAGAGATAACGATTTCCAATTTGCAGAACAGTTTCAGCTGGAGAATTATATCAATGAAAACCAGATTAAGGCAAAACTCTCGAGTTTGTTTATGTGCTATGACGACGTCCAATCCCGACTCGAAGGGGTGGACTATTTTCTGAATAGGTACTACAATGACCGCAGGATAAGGCGGGATGTCCTTGTGGATTAATCCTTACGTTCCAGTATAAACTCAATAAAGTCGCGGACGGCACCGTCACCACCGCGATGGGGGGCGACAAAATCGGCGATATCGATAACCTGACGGCAGGAGTCGGCAGGACAGCCGACTAAGCCGCATTCACGCATGCATACAATATCGAGGATGTCGTCGCCGATATAGGCTACGTTTTCACGTGTACATCCATATTTCTGCATCAAGTTATGCAGTGTGTCAAGTTTGTCATGCTTACCTTGGTGAACTTCATCTATGTGCAGCTCTGCGGCACGATTGGCGACGATGTCAGAGGTTCGCCCAGTGATGATTGCAGAAACAATGCCTGCGGCTGGCAGCATCTCGTTGATGGCGTAGCCGTCTTTGATGTTGAACGACTTGAATACTTCTCCTTTACAACCCATATTGATTTTGCCGTCGGTCAGAGTTCCGTCGACATCCATCACTAATAACTTAATCTTCCCGTTATTCATTTGCCACAGTTCTTTTTTATTACATCAATGACCTCTTTGTATGGCTTGTTGAGTCCGAATAATGCTGCGGTACCTAGGACGAAACCATCCACTCCATCGGCACTCCATTTGCGCATACGTTCTAGTGAACATGCACCGTCGACAATTACTTCAAGTTTGAAACGTTCTTTTAGGTCCAGCAATCGTAGTAGTTTTTGGTCGACATAGGAAAGGTATACCTGTCCGGCATGACCAGGGTTTACGCCCATGACAAGAACATTATTGACGATATAGAGAAGCTCACGAACGCTTTCGATGGATGTGCCGGGATTAAGCACGATACCTGGTTTTTTGCCAGCTTCCATAATTTTCTGAATGACCATTGTCGGGTGCCTGTCGGCGTCGGGATGGAAATAGATGATGTCAACACCAGCTGATGCAAAGAGGTCAATGTATCGGCTGGGATTCAATATCATAAGATGAAGCTCGGTTTCGAGACGTGTGTTGTTACACACAGCTTTCACGTCGCCGAGACCCATGGCAAAATTGGAGACATATTGGCCGTCCATTACATCAAGGTGTAACCGATTGGCACCGGCATGCTCTAGATCGGCAATGGTCTGCCTAAGGTTGCTCGGTTCTAAACACATCAGCGAAGGCGAGTAAATCATTTGTTAGATTGGTTTAATGGGTTAATGGTTGATATTCGGACGTGCAACGAATGCAAGTTCTACATTGTTAGTTTGTACGGTTTCGCTAGGCCAGAGCATAACGGTAGAACCGGGCTTTACATTAAAGCCGTCGGCCTGCATCCGACCAGAGATAAATGTAAAGCATTCCATGGTGGCACTCTCGTTTGTGTACTGGTATTGTTTTTTTATAAGTCGTGTTGCGTATGTGGCCTCTGCAATTTCGCCATCTTCAGGGTATTGACATGTTCTTGACTTTAGTTTCGGATGCAGAGCAATGGAGGCTTGCTCAATATGTAACTCTCTCGGATTGCCATGCTCATCGCGACGGTCATAGTCATAGAACCGGTAGGTTTGGTCAGATCCTTCTTCAATTTCATATACGAGACTACCTGCAGTGATGGCATGTAGTGTGCCAGGCTCAACAAAAACGTAGTCACCGGCGTTGACAGGAAGAGTGTCTGCCATTTCCATAAATCGCTTTCCGGCAATCATAGCCAGAACTTCGTCTTCGTTACGGCATGTGCAACCGTTTATGATGGAGCCCGAGTCAGGTGTTTCAATGAAATACCACGACTCGCGTTTCCCTCTAGTGCCTGAGTGGATACTATCAGCCATGTTATCGTCTGGGTGTACCTGAATGCTTAAGTTTTGGTCGGCCTCCGTGAGTGCCAAAGTGAGTGGGAAGTATTTGTATTTGCTTAATCTTATGTCATCACGGAATAAAGGGAACACTTCATTGAGACATCGCCCTGCCCATTGTCCGTTAAGTATTTCGTTGGAGATTCCATCACGGCAATAGAGAGAATAAAGATGTCCTATGGTGCTCCCGACTACACCTGTGTATCGTTCAATCTTTGGGCCTCCCCAAATAGTGTCATGGCGTATGGTATTCAGCAGCAACATATTTCACGGATTTTCATTAATTGGTCCAAAAGAGGAGGTAACTCTTCTAAGCGTAGCATGCAACTTCCGTCGCATAGTGCTTGCTCTGGAGCATTGTGGACCTCCATAAAGAGTCCGGAAAGTACACCGGTCGCCATTGCCGCTTTTGCCAAATAAGGTACGTATTCGCTTTTCCCACTATTCCCATAATTGAACCCTCCACCACTGATTTGTACACTATGTGTTGCATCAAAGATTACAGGATAACCATATTTGCTCATACGCACTAAGCCAGTCATATCGACAACAAGATTATTGTATCCAAAGCAATTGCCACGTTCGCAAAGCATGAAATTCCGATTGCCATAGTATTCCATCTTCCCAACCATGTTTTTCATTTCTTCTGGACTGGAAAACTGAGGTTTCTTGATGTTGACCATTTTGCCTGTGGCAGCAGCTGCCTGCAACATGTCAGTCTGGCGACTTAGGAATGCCGGAATCTGCAGCATGTCGACCACTTCAGCAACAGGTGCTGCTTGCCAGGACTCGTGAATGTCGGTCACTATTTTGACGTTGAGTTCGTTTTTTGCACGCTGTAATATACGCAAGCCTTCTTCTAGCCCAGGACCTCGGTAGTTGGTGGCTTTTGTGCGATTGGCTTTGTCCCACGATGCCTTGAAGTAAAAATCAAGTTCGGTGTAATTTGAAACTATTTTCTTAAGAGAAGATGCCATGTACATGACATTGTCCTCTGATTCAATGGCACAGGGGCCTGCAATAAATATGAATTTTTTGTTTGGTGTCATTGTTCGTGAGCTATCATTTGTGCAAATTGGTAGTCTTCGGGTGTGTCGATATCGACGGCCTCGCGTAAACTTACTTCCACAAAACAGGGGTTTGTTCCCGTTCGTCTGTGGTGTTGCAGCCATACTTCACGGCGGAAGGCGTAAAAACCGCAAGTCTCGATATAGAGTGGTGCCAACTCTTGGGTTCGTGGCACACGCGAAGTGCTGAAATTCAGTGGGCGGTTGTTGTACCAAGCGAATGTCTGCATTCGACGTACTGAGAGAGAGGAATCGTACCCCTCTTCGGCAATGGCCTTAATGCCTTGGTCAATTGCGTCAGCAGAAATAAATGGAGCAGTGGCTAGTGCTGCGACGTATATGTCGGCATTAACCTCGGAAAAGAATGAATCGTAGACCTCGTGCATGGTCACTTCGTCGCCGTCAAGGTTTTTGCTTCGCTGACGGAATATTAGACGTGGCGAAGGTGGAACGTAGTTCATTATCTTTTCGTCACTGCAAAATATATAAATTTCATCCACTCGGTGGCAATTAAGAAGGGTCTGGCAGATTCGCCATGCCAACGGATGACCATTAAATGGCAAGATGTTCTTGCCAGGCAGCCGTGTGCTGTTCATTCGTATTGTTACAAATGCTGCTACCATTTCAAAGGAAATATTCTATCCGTTTTAGATCGTTAGATGTGGTTATCTTCAAATTGCGGTCGTCACCTTCGACAACTACGATTTTCGTGCATGGCATATATCTGCGGATAACGGAGCAGTCGTCAGTGACGGTGAATTGTGGATCCTGTAATGCTCGTTGGTAAGCGTCGCGGATAAGAGGTAGTCGGAATGCTTGAGGAGTCTGAGCTTGCCACATAATGCGTCGTTCTGGGATGCGCGCCACAATGTTGTCTCCATTATTATCACTCATGTCAGGGTGTACTTCCCAAATGGTATCGGTGCTGGGAATAGCTACACCAACGGCTTCGCTATGCTGCAAAGCTGCAATAACGCGGTCTATTATTACGGTTGAAACCAGTGGACGTGCGGCATCGTGAAACAGAATATTGGTGTTGTCTGGGCGGTTGATAAAGGCCATGATGGCATTTAATGTGGACAAGTATCGTTCAGAGCCACCGTCAATAATATGGTTGAGTTTTTGCCAACGACGTTGGTTGGCAATCTCTTCCATAATGTTTCGCCACATTGGATTAACTACTATAGCGACTTCATCAATAGCAGGATGTTGATTGAATGTGTCAATGGAATGTTCGATAACGGTGCGTCCGGACAGCGGCAGGAACTGCTTCGGCAAAACTGTTCGTGCATCTGTTGGGGTGACGGCTTTGTCATGCATACGAGAGCCGCTTCCCCCAGCTAGTATTACCGCTATATTGCTCATGTAGTTAAGCTTTCTTGTACAGTATTGAGAAAATGCCTGTCCATAGTAGGATGGTCAGTAACTGGATTGTCCATTGTGTGCTAACAAGAACAGCCGGGGCAATGATGAGCGCTTTCAGTGCGTAATAAACAACTTTTGCAGCAATCACAGATATAAGCATGGCAGGCAGTACGGCCCAGCGTCGCTTAAGCCAGTCAAATAGAGTGGCAACCGTGGCAAGTTCGGTTATCATGCAAATCATTTTGAGTGCTGAGGGCATGCCAGTAAAGATGAATGAAACAGATGGTAGGAGAACCGCCATGAGCAGGGCGTTGCGCCCGTCTCGCACAATAAGTATGGAGGCCATGAGTAGTGCCAGCATTGGGTTAAGAACATATAGTGGCATTGCCAGTAGGTGTGATGCTGCTGGGATAAGGCATGCTATTGTAAGTATCGTTAAATTCAATATGGCTGTGCGTGTCAGAGATTGCGTAGTTGTTGTCATGGTTTGGATATCTTTTGGGAACGTGTTTTTCGTGTTTAAAAACTAATCTGGATAAGTTTCATGTAATTCGATTTCGTAAATCATCGGGGTGTATGCCTCTACGTTGCCAGAAGTATGGTCTCCTGCAAGCATTTGATATGGGAAATAGAAGCGGTAGATACTACCGCTGTTCATGAGTTGGAAAGCGTCGATAAGACCAGGGAACATGGGCTCTCCCACCACATGTATTATGGGGTCGCGGCGTTCATATGTTTGGTCGAATGGCTTGCCATCTAGCGTGAAACTGCGGTAGTCGAATAGAATGCGTTGGGCATAATGGGCATTAGGTCCGCTACCTGATTTTACTACTTCATAGAAGAAACCAGATGGATGGCGTTTTACATTCTTGTTGGTTGCCTGCAAATTGCGAAAGAATATGTTTTGAATAGAGTCGGCGTTGTGTCGTTTTTCAGCAATCAAGTGCTTCTGATATGCATAATTTTGTAACAAGATGTATTGCAGGCCACCTTCGTATGTTGTGTCGTCAATCGGTTGTGGTAAACCTTTGACAGTGTGCTCGAAAGCTGCAATGAGTATGTCTTTGTCGAGATTGAAGAAGGTCTCGGCAGGCATCGTGGTTGCGATGTTCTCTCCCATTATCCATGAAAGCGTGTCTTCAATATTGCGCAACTCTGGAATGTCGGTTTTGGGCTGTGTGCAAGCGGATGCGAGAACGGCCGCAGCGGCAATGATTACTAGTTTCTGTTTCATATAGTTATCTTAAATTTACGAAGTTATTTTCCACGGCCTTGGAAGATGATTATGACTGTGTACACCAGTATTTTGATGTCGGTAGTGATTGACATGTTGTCGAGATAAAGGAGGTCGTAACGTAGACGTTCAACCATTTCATCAATAGTTGAGGCATAGCCATACTTGACTTGACCCCATGATGTTATACCGGGTTTGATGCGCTGCAGAAGTAGATATTCCGGTGCACGCTTTACAATTTGGTCAATGTAGAATTGTCGCTCAGGTCGTGGCCCCACAAGACTCATCGTGCCTTTGAGAACATTGTAGAATTGAGGTATCTCATCTAGTCGCACTTTGCGCATAAATCGTCCAAATGGGGTGATACGCGGGTCATTGTCCTTGCTTAGTGCGGGGCCGCATTCTTCAGCATCCACGTACATTGAGCGGAATTTATGCATTTTGAATGGTCGGCCATGATAACCGATGCGTTCTTGGGCGTAGAAAATTGGACCAGGAGATGTGACCTTGACAATGATGGCGGTAACAAGGAAAATGGGGGAAAGAAGTACCAGTGCCAGTATTGATATGACTACGTCTGCAATACGTTTGACGGAGTATTGCCACTCCTCCATCAGTCGGTTGTTAATGACAATTAGAGGGGAATGAAAAATGGAGTTGAGTTTTACTGATCCGACAATAAGGTCTCGGGCATCGGGGGTAATCTTGATGATTATGTCTCCGCAGAAATACAAGGCATGGAGTATGTCGCTGATGCTCTGTTGTTCGGCATCGTCAACGGCAATGATGGCCTCTTCAATATGGTGCTGCTCGATTATCGAGCGGATGTCATTGAGGTTGCCGAGGCACGGCATGACGCAATCAAGCTGGGGGTTCTCGGTATTGCTTATTGTGACATACCCTATGAATAGGTTCCCCGAATAAGTCTCTTGGTTCTCTAAGTCAATATATGTCTGGTAGGCTTTTATGCCACTTCCGACCAATAGGGTAGGGAATCCTATTTGGCGTGTATGTACACGGTGGGCAGTCTGTGTGGTGACGGCTACGCGCAAAACATAGGTCAGCAAGAAGTGAACTACAAGCAGAAATAGATATGAAGCGTAGTAGTTATGGTATGTGGTGATTTCGTCGTCGATAAGTAGAACGAAGAAAATGACGGTGACGCCCAAAACAGTGGCCACGGCAGTGTCGATCAGTTCCTTGACACGGGCTTTGCGCAATACGTTGCGGTAGGAACCCTGCATGGCATAGAGGGCAAGCCAGCCAGCAGGAACAAGTGCGAGGCCAAGCCAGAAGTTGGTGTCGCAGAACACTTGTCCGGCATCATGGAAGCCCATTTGTTCCACGAACAACTTTCGGAACAAGAACAACGCAGCCCATGCCAGCATTGCTGAGAGGGTGTCAAATACAATATATTTTGCGGTTTGTCTTTTTTTCATTGTTGAGAGTAGTGCTAGAAGACCACGCTGGTGGAGAGTACTTTTATGTTGTCTATCAGCACTTCGCCGGTTTCACTGTCGGGGTTAAGGGCAGCGAAACTTAAGCGGAATTTGGATGCGTGGTTAAATTCTGACCATGTACGGCCAAGGTTGATATACATGTGTTGCCAGTTGTCAATTGGGTTGATGCGCATTACCGACAGAGGCTGCTCGGCGCCGCCGTCGGTATAGGCGGCGTGCATATATACCTCAACGGTGTTGGTGGTCTTAATGTCCAACTCAAGGTAGCAAACTTTAGTGGCATCGAAAAGTCGGAAAGTATGGTCAATAGCGAACGGAACGTTGGTTTTGTCGGGGATGACTGCTACACGTCCGTAGCCTTCGCCCACACAAGCCCCGTCGCGGTCGTGACGCACCCATTCAACGACAGAGTCCATCGCTACATTGGCTTCGGTGGGTTCGAATGGCTCGTAAAGCATCGGGATGTCGGTCTGCGGGTTGTAGATAGTGTGTAGGGTGTCGAAATATAGGGTGTCGCCGCTGCGGAGTAGGGTGTCGGAGATGCGAATTTTGTTGTAAAATGTATAGAATGGCAGGGCACCGGAAATGCCGCTCATCTCTACGGCGGGGTAGAATTCCAGATAGTCAACATTACCGTTGTGCAGGATTGGCGTAGTGAACGGGGTGCGGAAGAGGCCGATGGTGTCTACTGTCATCTCACCGGTGTAGTGGGCAACGACGTAAGCAGCCACGATATCCGAGGTGTAAAAGCCTGCGTCGCCATGTCCGATTCCGCTTCCGGTCGATGCCACAACGTCGATTCTGTCGAGGTGGATGAACGACGGTTCGGTGAACTCGCCCTCGGTTGTGCAGGATGCCAACAGCGTGAGTGTCAGTATCGTTAGTAGTGTCTTTTTTGTATGTTGCACAGTCTTTCGTTCTTTGTTCAATATCGTTATAAACGTCGGTTTTAATATTTTATTATTTCGGATTGAAAATATTTGTGTATTTTTGCATCCGCAAAACTCAGAAATTATGAAAGAACTGGCAATGCACGTCTACGACCTGATGGAGAACTCCACGGCCGCCAACTCAAAGGATGTCAAACTGACTATCGTTGACAGTCTGAAAGATAATGATTTTCACTTCACTATCGAGGATAATGGCAAGGGTATGTCTCCAGAGTTTTTGGCCCGTGTCACCGACCCATACACTACAAGCCGCACCACTCGCAAGGTCGGTTTGGGCCTTCCGCTGATTAAAATGAATACCGAGAACTGCGGTGGAGGAATGAAACTCACGTCGGAACTTGGTGTCGGCACCCGCCTTGAATTCTGGTTCCAGCACAACCACTGGGATCGTCCGCCGATGGGCGACCTGGCTGGGTCGTTGGTAATGCTGCTGTCGGCCCACGAAGATATCCATTTCGTAATCACTTACCGCACTGATAACGATGAGTTTGTGCTTGATACGGATGAGCTCAAGGAGGCTCTTGACGGTATGAGCCTCAACGATATCCATATCATCAACTACCTCAAGGAGATGATTAAGGAGAACCTTACGGAAATCGGCGCCAACGAATGAAACGTATTGGAGTCCTTTCTGATACCCACGGTGTCCTCGCACCGCAGGTTTTCAGCTTTTTCCGCGACTGTGATGAATTGTGGCATGCCGGCGATATCGGCCCTGGTGTGTTGGACGAACTTCGCGGATTCAAACCCGTTCGCGCCGTATGGGGCAACTGCGACAGCTTTGCGCTCCATTATGAACTGCCTGAAATTGACTTCTTTGTCTGTGACGGACTTCGTGTTTTGATGACCCATATCGGTGGATGGCCAGGGCATTACCCTTACGAAATCCGCCGCCAACTGGAGCTCTCGAAGCCCGATATTTTTGTGTGTGGGCATAGTCACATCCTTCGTGTTATGTATGATAAGGACTATGATTTCCTGCATATTAACCCTGGTGCCGCCGGTCGTCAGGGGTTCCATCGGGTGGGTACGCTTGTTCGCTTCACCATCGACGGGCAGCCTAAAGATCTCGAGGTAATGGATTTCCCGAAATTACAGGGTTGATTCTCCAAAACGCTAATGCGTTGGAATACAAGTAATTGTAATGATAAAAGTGCGATAATCCGCTCATTTATAGTTGGATAGGGGGTGTTTCTACTGATCAACGCCTGATCAACGCCTGATCAACGCCTGCCCAACGCCTGCCCTTATGATGGGTTCAAACCCTCGGTTTCGGGTTGCCAAAAATGGTCAAAAAACCGTAAAAACGTAATCTATTTCGGCGTTTTTGGCGTGTTGAAACGATTTGTGTTCAAAAAAATATATGTTGATATTCAGTATTTTAGAAAATATTTTTGATAAAATAATGTATATTTCGAAAAATATTCGTAATATTGCAAATCAATTATAGGCCTATTGTATGATTGAAACAAGACTGAAAACAAGACTGAAAGGAGCCCTTCTGGGGGTGCTGCTGGTGGCTTCTGCCACGGCTGCCGCACAGGATATCGGCTTCTCGCAGTTCTATGCCAACCCGCTCTACCTGAACCCCGCTTTTGCGGGTTCGGTGGTTGCTCCGCGCATCTCGCTTTCCTATCGTGGCCAGTGGCCTGGCTTGGTCAGTGCATTCACCACAGTGTCTGCGTCTTACGACCAATATGTGCCTGACCTTCATGGTGGCATCGGCGCCATCGTGATGACCGACCGTGTCGGTGACCACGGAGCTCTCTCCACCAACTCGTTGGGTGTGATGTACGCCTTCCGCTTCCAGGTGAGCCGTGAAGTGTATGTCAGCGCCGCTCTTCAGGCTTCGCTCGTCAACACCAACCTCCGTTGGGACGACTATCTGCGCTTCCCCGACCAAATTGACCGAGAACTCGGTTTCTCCTATGCCACCGGTGCCACGCCCCCCGACAAGCTCAGCCAGTGGGCCGCCGACTTCAATGCTGGTCTGCTTGTGTTCGGCCGCCAGTGGTATGCCGGCGTTGCCGCCTCGCACCTCACGCAACCTAACGTGGCCTTCTATTCCGAGGACCGTGTGCCGATGAAGTTTACCGTCCACGCAGGTGGCCTGATTAACGTGGCCGAAGAGCGCCGTCGCCAGTCATCCCTTGAACTTGGCACACCTATCATCTCGCCCAATCTCGTCTACCAGTATCAGGGCGGTCTTCACTACTTCAACTACGGTGTCTACCTCGATTGGATGCCATTCTTGGTCGGTGTGTGGTTCCGCCACGGTGTGGAGAACCCCGATGCCTTCATCTTCCAGGTCGGTGTCCAGCAGGACTACTTCAAGGTGGGCTACAGCTACGATGTGACAGTCAGCAAACTGGCCAACGCCACGGCCGGTGCCCACGAGGTGACCCTCGGCATCCTCATGCCGGTGCCAGAGCACAAGAAGAAAGTTCGCGCCATCCGTTGCCCGTCGTTCTAAGTTAAATAATCCTAAAAAGAACGCAACGGTTGAAACAAAATAAAGAAAACAACGTTAATAGGAATAACACAAAAAACAGGAATATGAAAATTGCAAAGTTCTCATTTCTTATGGTGGCGGCCCTGATGATGCTCGCCTCGTGCGGCAGCGGCAAGGGCAAGTCGGCCACCACAGGTTGGAACCTCAACGATCCCAAGTGGGGCGGTTTTGACGCTTCTTCGGCTACGGAACAGCCCACGGCCCCTGGCCTGGTGTTCATTGAAGGCGGCTCGTTTGTCATGGGCCACGTCGCTCAGGACGACCACTACAAGTGGGACAATATCGCCCACACCGTTACCGTCTCCTCGTTCTATATGGACGAATGCGAGGTCAGCAACCTGGCTTACCGTGAGTTTGTCTACTGGATGCAGCGTGCCTATGGCGAAGAGCAGCCCGAGATGGTTGCCGCTATCATGCCCGACACCGCCGCCTGGCGTGACCGTCTGGCTTGGCGTGAAGGCTTTGTCGACTACTACTTCCAGAGCTCCAACTACAACGATTATCCCGTTGTCGGAGTCAGCTGGGAGCAGGCACAGGAGTACTGCCGCTGGCGTACCGACCGTGTCAACGAGAAAGTTCTCGTCGACCGTGGCATCCTCCTGCTTGACCAGGAGAACATCGGAACCAACGCCTTCCGTACCGACGTTTACCTCGCCGGCCGCTACGACGGCGAAACCCGCAAAGGCCTCACCGACCTCAACCCTGCAAACGGCGGCGAAGAGCGTCAGGTGCGCAAGAGCGACGGCATCCTCTATCCCTACTACCGCCTCCCAACCGAGGCTGAGTGGGAGTTCGCAGCCCTTGGCATGATTGGCAACACCTATGACGAGCGCGTCACCGAGCACAAGTCCTACCCTTGGGCCGGACAGAGCCTGCGCTCCGCCAACAAGAAATACTACGGTCAGTTCCTGGCCAACTTCAAGCGCACCCGCGGCGATGCCATGGGCGTGGCCGGCAACCTCAACGATGGTTGGGATTACACCTGCCCCGTCAAGTGGTACTTCCCCAACGACTACGGTCTGTACAACATGGCCGGCAACGTCAGCGAGTGGTGCATGGACGTCTATCGTAAGACCGTCGGACAGATGCGTGCCGACGACCTCGACCCCTATCGTGGTAACGTCTACCTGACCCCGCGCCTTGACGAGGACAACGCTGTCTTTATCAACGAGGAGACTGGCAAGATTGAGTACATCGAGGTCGCTCCCGACAACAACCGCCGTAACTACCGTCAGGCAAACAACATAAACTACCTCGACGGTGACCGTGCCTCCTTGCTCGAAAACTGGAAGGACAGCGAAGAAGCCTCCAATGACGAGGAAGGCGGAGAGGAAGATGACAACGAATTCGCTGAAGAGGAAGATGGCGAAAGTGTCGGCGATGCCCCGCTCACTGGCGAGGATGGCTGGACCAACAATATGTATCGTCGCCAGACCGACAGCCAGAAGGACAATCCCACCTCGTCGCTTATCAACAACAAAGTGCGCGTGGTCAAGGGCGGCAGCTGGCGTGACCGTTCCTACTACCTCCAGTCCAGCACCCGTCGCTATTTCGATCAGGACAAGTCCACTTCCTGGATTGGCTTCCGCTGCGCCATGGACCGTCTCGGTTCCCGCACCAAATAAGGCGCTGACGTTCGAATGAAACGTCTCTGCCTGATAATGATAATGGTTTCTGCCCTGCTGCCTTCGGCCGTGGGGCAGAAACTTATTGAGTACCACTCAGGCATGGGCTCTCGCGACCAGGATAACCCCGATGTGTGGATTCTTTACCAGGGTGTGGTTGCCACCCACGACGGTATGATACTCAAGGCCGACTCGGCTCATTACAACACCGTCGAGAACAGTTTCACCGCCTTCCGCCGCATCCATATCACACTTACCGACACCACCTTTATCTACGGCGACCGCCTATACTACGACGGGAACTCCCGTATTCTAGACATCTGGGCCGACACCGTGGTGCTTATTGATGGTTCCACTATTCTCAAGGCCAACCATCTCACCTACGAGCGTAACGAGTCGATGGCCTACTATGACCTCTGGGGCCACGCCGTCAGCCGCGACCGCAACCTCGACAGCCGCAAGGGTTATTATAATTCTGAATTCAAAATATTCTATATCTACGACGATGTCCACCTCAGCGACTCCTCGATGCTCCTCGTGACCGACTACCTCAAGTATGATACCGAGACTGAGATAGCTCATTTTGAGACACCTACCCACATCTATAGCGATTCCTCGACTATCTACAGCGAACTCGGCGACTACAACACTGACACCCGTTTTGCCATCTCCTACAGACGTTCGCATGTCGACAACAAAGGTCGTACCATCGACAGCGACACACTCTACTATGACGAAGTTCTCGACTACGGTCGTGCGATGGGTAATGTGGTCATTGTCGACTCTGTCAACGAAATGACCTGCACCGGCCGTTACGGCGAAACCAACCAGGCCGAAGGCTTCTCTTTTGTAACCGACAGTGCCCACGTGCTTTTCATTGATCGTGGCGACTCCCTTTTCCTTCATGCCGATACTATCTATGTGGTCAACAACGACAGCAACCAGTTGCAGACCGTTCGTGCCAACTACCATGTCAAGGTGTTCCGTCGCGATGCGCAGGCTATGTGTGACTCGGCCTACTACATTGCTCCCGACTCCATCCTGACACTCTTCAAGGATCCAGTGCTCTGGTACGAGCATTATCAGTGCTCTGCCGACACCATCGAACTACATCATGACTCCGCTGGTGTCCGCCGCGCCTATCTGCGTAGCAACTGCTTTGCTATCCAGCAGGCCGACAGAGAGAAGTTCAACCAGCTTAAAGGTCGTCAAGGTATTGTTTATTTCGCCGACGGCGAACCCCTCTATGCCGATGTCCTCGGTAACGCCCAGATGGTCTACTACCTCACAGAGGAAGACGACACCATGGGAACTGTGCTGGTTGGGGTCAACGTGGGCCGAGGTACCGACATACGAATATATTTCGATACCAACCGTGCCCCCACGCGCGTAGTCACCCGCGACAAGCCCGATATGCTGACATACCCCCTGGGCAAGCTTCCCGACGAGTGGAAACGGCTTCCGGATTTCCGTTGGCTTACCGCCCGCCGTCCAAAGCGTCCGTCGGAAGTCTTCGTATGGTGACAAAATGTCAGTCGGTCTGCCGTTGGCAGACTTTTTGCTATATAATAGGTAGACATTAAATAAAAAATATATATGAGCAAGAAAGATAAAGAGATACCCATCGACGAGGCTGTCGATCAGCAGCCCGAAGCCCCTGCCTCTACTGACACTGCCGACACTGCGACTGACAGCCCTGAAGCTCCTGCACAGGAACCTTCCGACGAAGACAAACTGCAGGAACTGGGCGAGAAACTGGCTACCCTCAACGACAAATACCTGCGACTCTATTCTGAATATGAGAACTATCGCAAGCGTACCAATCTCGAAAAGGCCGACCTGCTGATTAACGGCAGTCGCGAGATGATGAAGGCCATCCTGCCGGTGGTCGATGATTTCGAGCGTGCACTTGCCGCCACTGCCGACGAAGGAGTACAGTTGATTTATAACAAGATGATGAAAATCCTTGAGCAAAAAGGACTCAAGGCTATGGATGCCAAAGGCGAGACTTTCGACGAGAACCTACATGAGGCGGTAACCCAGATTCCCGCTTCGTCCGATGACCAGAAAGGCCATGTGGTCGACGTGGTTGAGAAGGGCTACTACCTTAACGACAAGGTTCTCCGCTATGCGAAGGTCGTTGTCGCCTGTTGAGAAAGGAATGTGAACTATGGCGAAAAGAGACTATTATGAAGTACTTGGCGTCGACAAGAACGCCAGCCCCGACGAACTGAAGAAGGCCTACCGCAAGCTGGCCCTCCAGTACCATCCCGACCGCAATCCTGGCGACAAGGAGGCTGAGGAGAAATTCAAGGAAGCCGCCGAAGCCTACGATGTGCTTAGCAATCCTGACAAGAAGGCCCGCTACGACCAGTTCGGTCATGCCGGTGTCGATGGAGCCTACGGTCAGGGAGGTATGGATATGAACGACATATTCTCGCAGTTTGGCAGTATCTTCGGCGACCTCTTTGGTGGCGGATTCACCGGTTTCAGCGGCGGATTCGGCGGTGGAAGCCAGCGGCGTGTGTTGCGGGGAAGCAACCTCCGCATCAAGGTGAAACTCACCCTCGAGGAAATTGACCGTGGATGCGAGAAGAAAATCAAGGTGAGCAAATTTGTTCCCTGCAAGACTTGTAACGGCAGCGGTGCAAAGGACGGCAAGACCGAGACTTGCCCCCATTGTCACGGTTCGGGCGTTGTCACCGAAACCAAGCGCACAATACTCGGTATGATGCAGACCCAGAGCGCCTGCCCTCATTGTGGCGGCGAAGGGCGTATCGTCAAGGACAAATGTCACGATTGCCACGGTGATGGTATCGTCAAGAGTGACGAGATTATCACTATCAATATTCCCGCCGGTGTGCAGGACGGCATGCAGCTGGCCATGCATGGCCAGGGCAATGCCGCTCCGCGTGGTGGTATAGCAGGCGACCTAATTGTGCTTATCGAGGAGCAGGAACACGAACTATTCGAGCGTCAGGATGCCAACCTCTACTACAACGCTTTCATCACTTTCAGTCAGGCCGCACTCGGCGCTTCAATTGAAATCCCGACCCTCGGAGGTAAGGTGAAAATAAAGATAGAACCTGGCACCCCGTCGGGCCGTGTGGTGCGTCTGCGCGGCAAAGGACTTCCTGTGGTCAACGGCTACGGTCGCGGCGACCTGCTGGTAAGCCTCAATGTATGGGTGCCGAAGGACCTCACCAAGGAGGAGAAAAAACTGCTTGAGCAACTTGACTCCCACCAGAATTTCCAGCCCAATCCTTCCAAGCAGGAACGCGGATTCTTTGACAAGATGAAGGAAATGTTCAATTGATGCTCTATGACTGAGGCCTTCCTGCAATACGTATGGCAACATGGGCTGATGGGGCGCCAGCTGTCGACCACCGACGGACGCCCCGTCAGGGTTATACGTACAGGTGACCTCAACCGCGACGCAGGCCCCGATTTTTTCAACGCCCGTATCGTCGTTGGAAATATCGAATGGGCCGGAAATATCGAGGTGCATGTCCGCACTTCCGACTGGAATACCCATCGCCACTCGCAAGACCAGGCCTACAACAGCATCATTCTTCATGTTGTCTATGAGCATGATTCCGAGATAACCCTCCAAAACGGCAAACAGCCGACGACGGTGGAACTCAAGCATTTCCTCGACCCGTTGCTTTTTGAGCGTTACAATACCCTCATGCGTCGTGTGGCCGACGACGGTATCGCCTGTGCCGACAGTGTATCAGGGATTCCGGCTTTTGTGGTCGACAACTGGTTGGATCGTCTTCTAGTTGAACGCATTGAGCAGAAGACTGCCGTTGTCTACCGTCTTCTTGAGGAGAACCACGGTGGTTGGGAGCAGACATGCTATTGCCTGATGGCTCGATACTTCGGCGGCCGTGTAAACGCAATGGCGTTTGAGATGCTCGCCAAGTCGGTCGACCAGCGCCTGCTGGCCCGATGGAAGGACGATCCGCAACGCATAGAGGCGGTGCTTATGGGGCAGGCTGGCCTGCTTGATGGCTACTTTGAAGACGAATACCCCCGCCAGCTGCAGTCGGACTACAATGCATTGCGCATGGGTGCCGGGCTTTCTCCAATGGCCAGCCATCTGTGGAAATTCTATTGTCTCCGCCCCTCAAGTTTCCCCACTATCCGTATAAGCCAGTTTGCCCGACTCCTTTCCGAATCAAGCAACCTTTTCTCAAAACTTCTGTCTATCACCGACTCCAAGCAGATGCTTGCCCTTTTCAACCAGCAGGCTGCTCCATATTGGAACGACCACTACCGTTTCGACCATCTGTCGGAAAAGGCTAGTGTCAAGCGGTTGGGAAAGGCACAGGCCTCCATGCTCCTCATCAATGCATGGGTGCCGCTCCTGTTTGTCTACGGTGCCACCCACGGGCAGCAGCAATACAAGGATCAGTCCGTCGGCCTGTTGCAGCAGTTGCCACCCGAGAACAATAATATCATCCGCCGCTGGTGCGCTGCGGGAATGAACCTTCCCGATGCAGCCCACACTCAGGCCGCGTTGCAGCTGAACAACTGCTATTGTGCTGCAAAGCGTTGCCTCGATTGTCAGATAGGCTATCATATCATCAAGCGTAAAGAATGAAAGCTCAAGCAATAGAACGTGAAGTAAATGCCTCACGGTGTCAGTTGGCTAACGCCGATGCCGAGATAAACACACTGCTCACCGACAGTCGCACACTGACCGACCCCGCCGGAACCCTTTTCTTTGCCATTAGGACAAAGAAAGGCGATGGTACCCGCTACCTGTCCAACCTGTATGAGCGCGGTGTACGCAACTTCATTGTACCCGATGATTGCAGTGCTGAATTGCCCGACACCAATATCTGGTATGTCGCCGATGTGGTGGATGCGCTGCAGCGAGTAGCTATGAGCCGCCGTGAATCCTTTCCCCATGCACCGGTGATTGGAATAACTGGCAGCAACGGAAAGACTGTCGTCAAGGACTGGCTCGTGCAACTGCTTGGTGATGACGAACGTATCTGCGTAAGCCCAAAGAGCTACAACTCGCAGATTGGTGTACCGCTGTCGGTATGGCAGCTTGCGCCTGAATACAATATGGGAATCTTCGAGGCAGGTATTTCACAGCCTGGCGAGATGTCGCGTATCCAGCGTGTGATCAAGCCAGACATCGGTATCTTCACCAATGTAGGCTCGGCCCACGACGAGAACTTCCAGTCGCGTGAACAGAAGATTTCAGAAAAACTACAGTTGTTCGACCATTGCCGGGAACTGATTTATTGTTCCGACCACAAGGATATCCATTCGATGGTTGCTAAACAGAAGGATTCCTTGCACATAATGCATTGTTACACATGGGGCTCGACCGCCGATTGCGATTTGCAGCTGCTGTCCGCCGACATCGCGGGTCACGGTTCTGTTCTCAATATCCGACGCTCGGCCGATGGTGTCGCCTTCAGCGTCGAGATACCCTTCACCGACCGCGCCTCGCAGCAGAATGCAATGCATTGTGTAGCCCTGATGAGCCTGTTGGAATACAGTACTGAAGTAATCGCCGAACGATGCCGTCGGCTTGCACCTGTCGAGATGCGTCTCGAGATGATTGAGGCAACATCGGGATGCCTGCTCATCAACGACAGTTACTCGCTCGACATGGGTTCCCTTTCCATTGCCCTCGATACCCTCCAGCACGACCGTCGCCACCTTAAGCATACGGTCGTCATGAGCGACATGATGCAGACGGGTGTTCCGGAAGGAGAACTCTACACCAAGGTGGCTGAACTGCTCCGCAGCAAGGGGGTGAGCCGCCTAGTGGCCATTGGACCCGCTCTGGGGCGCAACAAACGGCTGTTCGAGGGTGTCGATGCCACCTTCTACGATTCGACCGAGGAATTTGTCGCCCGTTTCGACCGGCAGATGTTCTCCTCGGAGACCATCTTGTTGAAGGGAGCACGTGTCTTCGGTTTCGAGCGTATCGCAAAGTTGCTTCAACGCCGCTCGCACGAGACGGTCATGGAAGTCAATCTCGACGCGCTTCTGCACAACCTTGCCTTCTACCGTTCGCGGTTGAACCCCAACACTCGCCTGATGGCGATGGTAAAAGCCGCCTCTTATGGTGCCGGCAAGGTGGAGGTTGCATCGGCTTTGCAGTGGAGTGGGGTGGACTATCTCACCGTGGCCTATGCCGACGAAGGCGTTGAACTCCGTCGAGGTGGCATCACGGTGCCTATCATGGTTATGAACCCCGAGGAGTCGGCCTTCGACGATATAGTCCGTTACCACCTTGAGCCTGATATCTACTCTTTCCGCATCTTGGAGACGTTTGCCGCATGCGCTGCCGCACATGGCGAGCGGGTGCCGATACATATCGAATTCGACACTGGTATGCACCGCTTGGGTTATACCAATAAGGATATTCCCGCATTGGCCGTGAAACTGAATGAGGTAAAGGATTTCCTCTGTGTCCGCAGCATTTTCTCGCATCTGGCTTGCAGCGAAGACCCCGCTATGGACGACTTCACCCGCAATCAGATAGCCTACTTCCGTGCTTGCTGCGATGGTCTCAAGCAGCGACTGGACACCCGTGAGTTCATTATATGCCATATCCTTAACTCCTCAGGCATTACCCGTTTCCCCGAGGCCCAAATGGACATGGTTCGCCTGGGTATAGGCCTCTATGGAATAAGCCCTGAGCCGGAGGTGCAGGCGCAGTTGCAGGAGGTGAGCCGTCTGGTCACCCGCATCTCGCAGATAAAACTTATCCCCAAGGGCGACTCGGTGGGCTACAACCGTGCGTGGGTCGCCGCGCGCGACACCCGTCTGGCCATCCTTTCCGTAGGCTATGCCGACGGGCTGAACCGTCATCTTGGTGGAAAGGGGCATGTGATAATCGGTGGCCGGAAGGCTCCGATAGTCGGTAAAGTGTGTATGGATATGTGCTTCGTGGATGTCACCGATGTGCCATGTTCCGAGGGCGACCGTGCAGTCTTCTTCGGCGAGGGCGACCTACTGGAGAGCAACGCCGCCGCTGCCGGCACCATCCCCTACGAACTCCTCACCGCCGTCTCCCCCCGCGTCCGCCGCGTCTACGTCAGCGAGTGACTTGTCGACGATGTCGACAAGTCACAAGTCAACGAGACAACGAGTCAACAAGTCGACGTGGCGGAATATAGCCACATCGACTCGTAGACCCGTCGACTTGTAGACTCTTAGACTTGTAGACTAAAAAATGAGTCGCAGACTCATTTTTTCAGGAACGCGAAGAACACCGCCAGGATAATACATACAAAGGCCACGAAGTGGTTCCAGCGGATAGGTTCGCCTTTGAATACGGTGGCCACAATCACTGTGAACACCGTCAGCGAGATGGCCTCCTGGATAATCTTCAGCTGCATTAGCGAGAAAGGGCCGCCGGTCACCTGCGAGCCGATGCGGTTGGCGGGAATCATCACCAGATATTCCAGCAGGGCCACACCCCAGGAGAGCAAAATAATCAATATCAGCGGCCAATCCTTGGTGATATTCAGCTGCTCCAGCTTCAGGTTACCGTACCATGCGAAGGTCATAAAGACGTTGCTCACCACAAGCAACAATATAGATATCAGTCCTCTAGGCATATTGTGTCATCTTTTTTCAGCCTGCAAAGGTACACAAAAAAACAGAAAAAATGGAATTGCATTGCAAGTTACCGGTTACCAGTTACCAGTTACCGGTTGAGTTGGAAGTCAAGTGTTGGTTTGTGCTTTTATTGGGGTAACATAGGGGTGGCATGGGGGCAACATAGGAACAGGTAGCATTCCAAAGCCTGTTTACACTGCTTCATCACGGACCTGTCACGGACTTATCTCGGACATTGGTTTCTAATGCGCTGATTTTGTGTCAAATAACACTTTGTTGTTGCTGTATACTACAGTAAATCAAGTTATTGCTGTAAAATAATCTGACCAGTGTCGTTTCTCATTTGCTGGTCAACATACGGATCAGCATGGCAAAGGCCTGGTTGGTACTGCGGTCGATGTTCTGCTGACGGCGGTTGGCTCCAAAGTGTAGAAGGCTGGCTTCGGTGTGTGTCGCGTCGGCGACTGCAATCCATACGGTGCCGACAGGCTTATCCGCTGTGCCTCCGTCTGGTCCTGCGATGCCGGTGGTTGCTATTGCAAGGTCGGCTCCCAGCCGCAGGCGCACCCCTTCAGCCATCTCTCTTACCGTTTCCTCGCTTACGGCTCCGTGGGCTTCCAACGTGCTGTGTTGCACCCCAAGAGCTCTCTCCTTCACCTCGTTGCTGTAGGCTACTACACCGCCCTTGAAGTAGGCAGAAGCACCGGCCTGTGCGGTCAAGAGACGGGCTATATTGCCGCCTGTACAGCTTTCGGCGGTTGCAAGGGTGAGTCCGCGGACAATGAGTGTCTTGTGTACCAGCTCGTCGAGGGTCTCGCAGTCTTCGCCGACTATATATTGTCCGGCAAGGGCGTAGAGGCCATCGGTCAGGGTGCTTGGAATGTCCGGATTATTCTGGTTACTGCGGTAAGTGAGGCGCAGTTTGGTCAGGCCGGCTACAGGCAGGTAGGCCAGCTTGATATTCTTCGGCAGAGACAACTCCCACGGCTCGATAAGGTCGCTCAGGAACGATTCGCCGATTCCCTGGACGAGGATGTTCTTGGTGATTATTATGTCGGTATGGAAGGTTTCCTGCAGTTTAGGGATGACTCGGTTGCGCATAAGCCACTCCATCTCGAAGGGCACACCTGGCAGTGACACCAGCACCTTGTCGTCGGAGTTGAACCACATGCAGGGGGCGGTACCGAGGTCGTTGTTGAGAACCTCGCAGCAGCGGGGCACAAGGGCTTGAGCTCGGTTGACGGGTGTCAGTTCGTAACCTCGGCTCTCGAAGATGCGGCGCACGTTTTCGAGGGCCATCCGGTTTTCCACCAGTTCACTGCCGAAGTATTCGCAAAGCAGTTTCTTGGTAATGTCGTCTTTGGTTGGACCGAGGCCGCCGGTGACGAGCACCGCGTCGCTCTCGTTTATGGCTTCGTCGACGGCATTCCAGATGTCGTTGTAGATGTCGCCCACTACCACGGTGCAGCGTACCTCCATGCCGGCTTCGGTGAGCATTTTCGACATGGTGGAGGCGTTGGTGTTGACCACCTGCCCGATGAGCAGTTCGTCGCCTATGTTGATGATCGTTGTCTTCAATCCTTTAAACTTTAAGCATTAAACCTTAAACCGTAAACTGTAAACCATCTTTCCGGTCGTATTCGGCGTAGGAGAATTCTAGGTCGCTCTTCTCGTCTACCATACGTTCGGTTTGGTGTACGAGGGTGAACTCGGAGAGGTCGATTACAGGGAAGAAGGTGTCGGCCTCGGGGAAGTCACGGTGTACCCATGTGATGTAGAGTCGGTTGACCCACGGCATGAGCATACGGTAGATGCGGCCGCCGCCGATGATGAAGACCTCGTCGTCGCAGTCGCGCAGCAGCTGGAAGAGGTCGTTCACCGAGCGCACCACCTCGGCTCCTTCAGGGGCAAACTCCTCGCTTTGCGAGAAGACGATATTGAGGCGTCCGGCAAGGGGCCGTTTGGGCAGGCTTTCCCATGTGCGGCGCCCCATGACTACGGGGTGGCCCATGGTGAGGGCTTTGAATCGCTTGAGGTCACCGCTGAGATGCCACGGCATGTCTCCATTGAGGCCTATGGCACGGTTCTCGGCTTGCGCCACGATTATCGAAAGGTTTGGTTTCTTGTTTATGTTTATCATTGTTGGAATATTCTAGTTGCACGTTCGAATATACCGCCGCACCAGGCGAGGGCGAGACCGTAGTTGCTTACCGGTACACCAGCTTCCAATGCGGGCAGCAGGCGGGCTTTCACTTGTTGGGCGGTGATGACGCAGCCACCGCATTGTATCACCAATGAGTACTGCGATAGGTCGGAGGGCAGGGGAGACTGTCCTCCGACAACTTCGCACAGGATGTTTTTGCCAGTGGTTTTCCTTAGGGCGGCAGGCAGCTTCACACGGCCGATGTCCTCACAGGTGACATTGTGGGTACAGCTTTCAAGCAACAGCACTCGGTCGCCGTCGTTCAGCGAGCCGATCTTCCGGGTACCTTCAAGGTACTCCCGGAAAAGACCTTTCTGGCGGGCCAGCACGATGCTGAACGAGGTGAGCGGCATCGCGTCGGGTACTATGGCGGCAACCTTCTGGAACACCTGGCTGTCGGTGACGACCAGACGGGGGCTGCACTCGAGTGCAGCTTCCAGTTCGGCTGGTTGGCAGAAGGTGGCGACGGCGTGGAGGTCCATCAGGTCGCGCAGCACCTGCACCTGCGGCAGTATCATGCGCCCTTCGGGGGCGGAGGAGTCGATGGGAGTGACCAGCACCACGTGGTCGCCGGCCTGCACCACGTCGCCAAGTAGAGAACGTCCGCGGTAAGCGCTTTCAGGCAATGCCCGCTTAATCTGTTCTATGAGTTGCTCCTTGTCGATCGGGGCGGCTTTAGTGAGAACCTTGAGCAGAGGGGTGTGGTGTTCGGCACACCAGCGCTCCACCATCTCCTCCGGCTCGCCATAGTTGCCTTCAGTGTAGAGCAGTAGTGCGAGGTCGACCTCGGCGAGTGCCGCCATGCTTTTCTCCACACGCTGACGTCCGAGGGAGCCTTCGTCATCGATGCCGGCGGTGTCGATAAGCACCACAGGGCCTATGCCGCCTATCTCCATGCTTTTGCGCACGGGGTCGGTGGTGGTGCCGGCGGTATCGCTAACGATAGCAATCTGCTGGCCGGTGATGAAGTTGACCAGTGAGCTCTTGCCTACATTGCGCCGTCCGAAGAATCCGATGCGCGGTTTCAGTTCGTTGCCTTTGCTTGAAATCATGCTGCAAAAGTACGAAAAAAATGCAAATACGTCCTCAGAAAGTTTTCAACCGCGAAAAATGCGTATATTTGCAGTATGAATATGAAACGCATTGTAATACTTATACTGCTGGCAATTATATCGTTGCCGCTCATGTCGCAAAATGGCGGCACAACAAAGGCACCCAACTACCGCCGTATCAACAAGGAGATAAAGAAGGTTGGCGGACCATTTTTCCTCGACTCGCTGCAAGCCCGTTTCGACCGATGCGACACCACAATCACCATCGACCATATCCGTTGCCTATATTTCGGCGTGGATAAACCGCTGGATATGACAATGATCAATCATCGCTATTACTTGCAGGTGAGCCGTTTCGGCCGCCATCAGGGTAAGGCCAACGACACGTGGTGGCAGTTGCAGATGCTGCTATCGGCAGTGTGGAGCACCGGCGACGGGTCGCGCCGCCAACCGCTGCATGTGCATAGCCTTGACGATGCGGCGTTTATCATGGCATCTGATTTCGAAGGGTACTACGTTAAGCGTTTCTATAACCGGCGCAAGTATGTGCTTGTGCGCTACATCGCTGAGGATAACCAACTCTCTGGTGATGTCTGGTTCTATATCAGAAAGCAACCTTCGGATTATTAGTCGCAGAGGACATAGAGGTCGTCGCGTTGGTTGAGGAAGAGTATCGGAACGGTGCTTTGCTTCAGCAGACGCAGCTCTTGAGGCCCGGCCACGAGGTCTCCCAAGTCGCGGTCGCGCTTGTCTGTAGTTATCGCCACAAGAAGCGAGGATTCGGGCGTTAGGAGTGAGGAGTTGACAAGCGTAAGGTCGGGTGAGTGGAAGTTGGATGCGGGGATAATTTCCGTGGTGTAGTCTACTCCCAGCGAGCGGTACATCTTCTGGGTGAATTGTAGGTTGTTGCGTAGCTTCTCGCGGAAGCCGGCATCGCGGTAGTCGGGTGTGACGACGTTCAGTTTACTTCCGAAGAACCGCACCATATACGAGGCCCATATCAGTTTTTCTTTGCTTTCCCGCCGATGGTCGAGTGAGAAGAATGTTGCCTGCGGCCACTGGTTACTGGTTCCTGGTAACTGGCAACTGGTAACTAAATACGCAATCTTGCAGTCGGCGAAGGTTCGGAGCAGGGTGTTGGGATTAGTGATGCTGGAGCGCGGCGCCTCACGATTGAGGGCGGTGACGGCCAGTACTCCGCCGAAGGCGGTAGGCAGCCCGTCGATGGCTGTCTTCCAATCGCCGCGGAGACCTATGTAGGGATGGCCGAAACGGGTGATCCAGTCGTTATCGCCGTCGGCCGACACGTTGAGCACAATGATACCCTTGCCCAACCGGTTGGCGCAGTGGCGGGCCATTGGCAGCACGATGTTGGCATCGTCCTCGCGTTCGAGGCAGGCAATTACGAACTGGTCTTTCTTCATTGGTCGTTGATACGTTAATACGTTGATTCCTCTTAGAATTTATCTTATCAGGGTTATGTCGCCTTTGAAGTCGTTCTCGAGGTCGGCGTGGCAACGGATATGACAGGTATAGGTGTAGACACCAGGCATGCAGATATTGCCGCGATAGGTTCCATCCCAGCACTGGGTGGGGTCGTCGCTCTCATAAACCCGCTCGCCCCAGCGGTTGAAGATGGCGATATGGAACTCCAGTATTTCATCGGTATTGAAGCATACGCGGTCGTTCACCCCGTCGCCGTTTGGTGTGAAGGCGTTGGGGATGGTGAAGAGCGGTGCGCCGCAGATGACGGTGCTGCAATGGAGGCATACGGTATCCTGTGCCGAGCAGCCGTTCTGTGTGGTGGCAGTGACGGTGTAGCACACAGCGGTGTCGGATGGTGTTGCAATGGGGTCGGCTGCAGTGGGCCGGTCGATGTCGGCAGCCGGACTCCAGATGAAACTTACTCCCTCGGCTCCTTCGGCTGTCACATGTAGCCCAACGCTCTCGCCGAGGTATATCTGGTAACTGTCGGCCCATGCGTTGAGGCTGCTGTCGAGCTGCCGGTCGCGCAGGATGGCAGTGGTGTCGGAGATGGGGCAGCCTTCGGTGGTGACGAGGTCGGTGATATAGGTACCCTCGCAGAGGCCCTCCATAATGGTGTCGAGGTAGGGTGTCTCCGGTATGCCGCTGAAGTTGTACTGTATGTGAATCCATCCGGTGCAGCTGTCAGTGCAGAGCGGGGTGGAGGTCTCCTTTGTGTAGCGGGGCGGTTCGGGATTGCGGAGGGTGAAGCCCTGCTCGTAGGTGCAGCCATAGCCGGTCAGCACAACGCTGTAGTTGCCACCCGCCATTTGCTCGAACAGCAGGTTGCCGCCGTCGAAGCGCCATGGTACCGCAGGCGTTATGTTGATATTGATGGAGTCGGGGTCGATGCCGCTACCGAGGCGGAAAAGGGCGCTTCCATCGGCCGAATCGTGGCAGGAGACCGCGGTGAGGCTGTAGGAGGCTATGAGGTTGTGTGTCTGCACCACGAAGGTGTCAATCTGGGTGCAGCCGGTGGCGTTTATGCGGAGGATGTAGGTTCCTTCGTTATGTACCCAGGGGTTGGCCACGGTGGGGTCGCTCACTTCGCCGCTGAGCCATACGTAGGTGGCGCCCAGTTGAGGCTGTGGTCCAATCTGTATGTCGGCGCCGTTGCACGAGAGGCGCGGCTGCTGCAGGCTTCCGGTCTGCGAAAGCACCTGTACGGTATGCCGTTGGGTGTCGGCTTCGGAGCATCCGCCAGGCATCGAGGCGATGAGTGTGATGGTGTAGATACCGCCGGCGGTATAGGTGTGCGTTGGGTTGCGTTGGGTCGAGGTGGTGCCGTCGCCGAAGTTCCAGAGGTAGGAGGTTCCGCGGCCGGTGTTCTGGAACTGGATGGTATAAGGGGCGCATCCCGTCTCGGGGGGTATGAATTCGGCCACAGGGAAGTCGTCGGTTACCTCGAAGCGGAACACGGCATTGTTGCAGTTCGAGGCGCGGTTGCTGTCGCTCCAAGCGTTGGCGCTGGTGGGAAATCCGTTGGTGCCGCCGCACGAGGCGCATACCGACTGGTAGAGTGTTCCCAGCCGGTCGAATCGCGAGGTGCCGCCATCCACGTGGTCGCCGCCGCCGTGGGTGCTGCTGCCTTGGTGCAACTCGCCGAAGAAGGTGGCGTATTCCAGGTTGTTGGCGTTGGCATCGAGGCTTATGATGTAGAAGTCCTGCCCGTCGGTCGAGTCCTGGTAGGCGTCGGGGGTGGTCTCCATTCCGTGGGTGCCTTGGGTGTACCACTGCACTCCGTTGTAGCCCACGAAGTCGCGCCCCCATCCGGCGGCGTAGACGCGATTGCAGATATCTGCAGCGAAGGCGGTGGGCGAGAGGTTGACGCGCCCTCCGGTGCCAAACACGGTGCTCCAGCGGAGGCCGGAGAGGTCGGGCAGCATGCGCACCAGAAGCATGCCGGCACCGTAGACGCTATATCCAGCGTTGTAAATCATGGTGTTGCCGGTGGCCTTGGTCTGGCCGAAGAGGAACACCTCGTCGTGGCGGCCAGTGCGGACGAAATAGAGTTGGTCGTAGAATCGGGAGCCGAGCAGGCTGGAGGCCATGAGGCGACTTCCGTCGCTGCTGAGCTTGCTGACGAATCCGTCGGCCGAACCGCCGCCATAGGAGGCCTGGTAGGCGCCCGCGGTGGTGGGGAAGTTGTTGCTCGACGTGCCGCCGCAGACGACAAGGTTGTAGGCCGAGTCGAGGTCGATGCTGTAGACGGCGTCGTCGCCCACACCGCCGAGGTAGGTGCACCACAGCATGTTGCGTAGGTTGTGGTCGAGTTTGAACACCACGCCGTCCTGCCCGTAACTCCAGTTGTGCTGCACGGCGCCTGAGGTGGTGGGGAAGTTGGTGCTCTCGGTGGTGGTGCCTATGTATACGTTGTTGAGGTTGTCGGTGATAATCTCGCCGCGGGCACCGTCGCCGTAGTTGTAGTAGAGCGAGTCGTTGCCGGACATGATAATCTGGTAGCTCTGGTTGTAGCGCTGGCGGTAGTTGAGACCGTCGTTGCCGCTTCCACCCACGTAGGTGGAGGCTTGCAGTTGGCAGCCGTCGGCCGAGAGGCGGCTCACGAAGATGTCGCTTCCGTTGGGGAATCTCATAGTAAAGGGCGCTTCCGCCGCCGTGGATGGTCTGGAAGGCGCCGGCGGTCACGGGGAAGTTGGTGCTTCCGGTGGTGCCGAAGACGAGCAGTTGGTCGAATGCGTTGACGAAGAGGCTGTGCGGCATGTCGGCCTGCGAGCCTCCGAGGTAGGTGGCGAAGAGACGTTGGCTGCCGAGGGTGTCGAACTTGAAGATGCCCACGTCGGCGTTGCCGTTGAAGGTGGTGTCGAGGGCGCCGAGCGAGGTGGGGTAGCCGATATTGAAGACCAGTCCGGCGGTGTAGGTGTTCTTGTGCGAATCGTAGGCCGCCGTGGTACCCCAGTTGTCGGCGGTGGAGCCGGTGTAGGTGGAGAACATGAGCACCGGGTCGATGATAAGATCGCGGCTGTGGTCGTAGTGGCCCACCTCCACAGTGGCCCGATAGCCATCCTTGGTGCGTTCCACGCGCCAGCGGCTCTTGCGTTCCTGCTGGTCGCCGGCACCGTAGGCTTGGTAGACGTAGGGTTTCGACTCGACGATATAGCGCACCGAGGTGCGGATTATCATGTTGCCGCTGCTTTCTTGCACCACGACGCCGTCGGTACCATCATAGTCGAGCGCAATCTGCGAAGGGTCGGCGTCGGGATGGACGATGAAGTTGTATTTCAGGGCGTTGGCGGCAGTGTAAATCTCCATGTCGATACCGGGCCAGATGTCGCGGTAGCGCACCACCGAGTAGCTCTGCACTCCGGTGCGCCAGCGGGCTGGGTTATTCCCGAGGTAATAGTTTGAGTAGCCCGCCTGCCGGCCCTCGCCTTCGGGGGTGGCCCCGAGACTTCCGCTGAAGGACATGCGGTAGGCATGGTAGTGCGGCCGCTTAGGGTGCGGTGCGGGGTGGGTAACAGCTTCGCGAAGAACCACCGTCAGGCCGCTCTCCTCGAGGAAGAGGGCAGCGTTGTGCAGTTGTGCCTCGTAGCGTACGGCGGCATCCCACTGGCCAAGGTTTTCCGTGAAACTCACGGGGGCACCGAAGCCCAGCGTGTCATGCTCGTGACGGGCATACACGGGGTTGATTGCCAGTAGTATGGCCAGGATTGTCAGCAGCCGTTTCATGCTTTTGCAGGTCTGGTTCCGACTGCAAAGATACGAACTTTTACTGAAAAACGAAAAATATTTTGCTTTTTGGTCTGAAAATTAATATGTTTGCAGTGTTGGACCAAACCATCAAGCGTAATCTGACCATTAATTGATAGAACGATAACAACGGCACCTCTCCAAGTAGTATAGGGTAGGCGTTGATCAGGCGTTGATCAGGCGTTGATCAGGCGAAGGTGGGTTTTAATGGCTGATAATCTGTAGGTTATGTGAATTTTAACATTATATAACATTGTAATACAGAGGTTTGGCTGTTTTTGGATTTTTTTTTTCAAAACGGCACAATAATATATTTTTTTCAGTGTTATTATGGTTGTCGAAAACGAATTTGGCCCCGTAGTTCAGCTGAATAGAACGTCGGATTCCGGTTCCGAAAGTCGTGGGTTTGAATCCCGCCGGGGTCACAAAATGAATAAATCCACCCACCCATTCATGCAACTTCTTGTCATGTTGGCTATTGCGCTTGGCATGACGTTGGTTGCCAGTATCTTCGTGTTATTGTTGCCTCTGATGGGTGTTCCCGTCACAACTCCCGCCGGCCTCCGTTGGGGCCAGGTAATCACCTCGTTGCTCGCATTTGCGGTGCCGGTGCTGGTGATGACCGCTATATATTATAAAGGTAGCGCGCGCGAGTACTATGGACTGGAAATAAGTGGCCGTACGTGGGGTGTGGCACTCGCTGGTGTAATGGCAATGCTGCTTGTGGTGCCTGTAAACGAGGTGCTTACGGAATGGAATGACTCGTGGGATCTCGGTGCCGTTGGCCGGATGCTCCGTTCAATACAGGAACAGACCGAGGGGGTGTTGGATACTTTGATGTCGGCCGATACGGTTGGAGGCCTCGTGGCCAACCTTCTGGTGGTTGCGTTGACGGCCGCCGTGTGCGAGGAACTCTTCTTCCGTTGCGGCATACAGAACCTTCTTCAGCGCTGGTTCCGCAACCGCCATGCCGCCGTATGGGTGGCCGCTGCCGTTTTCAGCATCGCCCACGGCGAGCTGTTTTCGTTTGTTCCGCGCTTCGTTCTCGGCGTGTTGCTGGGCTACCTCTACGCCTATGGCCGTTCGCCGCTGCCCAATATGTTGGCCCATTTCGTCAACAATGCCATCGTGGTGGTTCTCTATTGGCTCGTGGCTCGCGGGGTGCTCGACATCGACCCTGAGGCGCCGTTGCGTTTCCCCTGGCCGCTGACCGTCGGATGCACCATTGCCGCCGTCGCCGTGATGTGGGTGACATTGAGTGGTAATAATCGAAAAAACAGCTCTGTATAACCGCCGTTTTACCCGTTTTCATCCCCTTCAAGGCTTCCTTGCCTTAAAAAAAATGTCAAAGCATAGCGTGTTGATTTATAATATTTTATCACCTTTTTGAGTGTTAAAATATTCAGTATCTGAAAAAAAAATATCTTCCGTTTGAAAAAAAAGTATTATTTTTGCACTCCGATTTTGTTTGAAATACAGTTAATAACAATAAAAAAGTAACAAAAATGACAAAGGCAGAAATCGTAGCTGAAATAGCTCAGAAAACCGGTATCGAGAAGGTCGCCATCCAGGCCACCGTTGAGGAATTCATGACCGCCATTAAGGAGAGCCTCTCCGAGGGTGAAAACGTCTATCTGCGTGGCTTCGGCAGTTTCATCGTGAAGAAACGTGCTGAGAAGACCGGCCGCAACATCAGCAAGAACACCACCATCATCATCCCCGCCCACAACATCCCCGCTTTCAAGCCCGCCAAGACTTTCATGCAGGATGTCAAAAAGAAAGTTAAATAAGTAAATTCGTTTAGAAATGCCTAACGGAAAGAAGCACAAACGTCACAAAATGTCTACGCACAAGCGTAAAAAACGCCTGCGCAAAAATAGACATAAGAAGAAATAAGTAATTATTCCTTCTGCTTTTAAGACTAAAACAAATTACACACCCGTATCTGATACGCGGTATGTAATTTGTTTTTGTTTACATCGCAACTAAATGGAAAAAGAACTAATAATATCTTCCCAAGACGACGGCGTACAGATTGCCCTGCTGGAGGACAAGCGTCTTGTCGAACTTCACAAGGAGAAGCCCTCATCGCAGTATGTGGTGGGCGACATTTTCTTTGGCAAGGTGAAGAAGATTATGCCGGGCCTCAACGCCGCCTTCGTGGATGTTGGTGGTGACAAGGAGGGCTTTATGCACTACCTCGACCTCGGCCTGGACTTCAACTCTGCAGCCAAGTATATGCGCCTGGCGATGAACGGCGGATTCTCTGCCGGCGAAGCCAACGGCGGTAACTCGCCCCTCGATAACTTTAAGATAGAGCCTGTGTTGGAGAAGGTTGGCAATTTTGCCAATGTGCTCAAGGTTGGCCAGCCCATACTGGTGCAGGTTACCAAGGAACCCATCTCCACCAAAGGCCCGAAACTCTCGGGCGACCTCTCGATTGCCGGCCGCTACCTGGTGCTCGTCCCATTCTCGAACAAGGTCTCCGTGTCGCAGAAAATCAAGCGCGGCGATGAGCGCAACCGCCTGCGCCGACTGGTGCAGAGCATACGGCCGCAGAATTTCGGTATCATCGTACGTACTGTGGCCGAAGGCAAATCGGTGGCCGAACTGGACACCGACCTGCGGCAGCTGATGGACAGCTGGCAGCGCATGACCGAGCGGCTGAAGCATGTCGCCGGCCCAGAGCGCATATATGCCGAGCCGGGCGCCACTACCGCCGCCGTACGCGATCTGCTGACCGACGACTTCAACTTCATCCATACCGACAGCCCCGATATTTACAACGAATTGCGCGACTATCTTCATAGCATTGACCCCGAGAAGGAGGACATGGTGAAGCTCTACAAGATGGAGACCCCCATCTTCGAGCAGTTCGGTATCCAGCGCGACATCCGCCGGGCTTTCGGCCGTATCGTCACTATCCGCTCGGGCGTCTACCTCTATGTGGAACATACCGAGGCCATGCACGTCATCGACGTCAACAGCGGCAACCATATCAAGGCCGGCACAGGTCAGGAGGACACCGCCCTGCAGGTGAACATTGAGAGCGGCATCGAGATTGCCCGTCAGATGCGCCTGCGCGACATGGGTGGTATCATCATCGTAGACTTTATCGACATGGCTAAGGCGGAGAACCGCAAGAAACTGTTCGATGTGATGACCGAGGAGATGAAGCGCGACAAGGCCCGCCACACCATATTGCCGCTCTCCAAGTTCGGCCTGATGCAGATTACGCGCCAGCGAGTGCGCCCCGCCGTCGAGGTCGACGTGCAGGAGAAGTGCCCCTTCTGCGACGGCACCGGCCATATCAAGCAGAGCCTCGTGGTGGTGGATGAGATTGAGTCGAACCTCAAATACATGTCCACCGCACAGAACGAGCGCCGCCTGACCATCGTTACGCACCCCTACATCCATGCCTACCTCCGCCGTGGAGGGCTGCGCAGCATACGTTGGCAGTGGATGCGCCGCTACCGCATGTGGCTCGACATACGCCAGTCGGAACGCTATGGCCTTCTGGAATACAAATACTTTAATGCCTCGGGCGATGAGATTTCCCTGTAAGTTAATGGTGCTGATACTGTGCCTGTGCGGCATCGCCGCACAGGCACAGGTCCGCACTCGCGGCATCGACGTGTCGAAATACCAGGGCACCGTCAACTGGACCAAGGTGGCCAAGGACTCCACCATCAAGTTCGTCTATATCAAGGCCACTGAGGGCACCTCCATCCAGGACCCCATGTACCGCACCAATATCACCAAGGCCAAGAAGGCCGGTCTCCTTGTCGGCAGCTACCATCTCTACAGCAGCAAGACCACCGCCTATCAGCAGATGGGCAATATCCGCAAGGTTATCAAGAAGAGCGAGCAGGACCTAGTGCCGGTGCTCGACATCGAGGGACACCACTCTGGCCGCCTCTACATGGAACGGGTCGACAAACTGCTGGAACTCATGGAGAAAGAGTATGGGGTCAAGCCCATAATCTACACTTCGGAGAAGGTCTACAAGTTGCATTTCTCAGGCAAGAAATACGCCAATTACCATATCTTTATAGCCAACTACCGTGGCTATCCCACCACGCGGTTCACCCTCTGGCAATATACCGAGACGGGTCATGTGAGCGGCATCAGCGGCTACGTAGACTTTATTCGCATCCACCGCAACCACTCGCTCTCCGACATCCGCATGCCCAAGCCCAAGAAAAAGCCCGCCGCTACCGCCACCACTCCCGCCACCTGACGTTTCGTTTTTTATAGGTGCTGATAAGGCTTATATAGGCGTTGATCAGGCGTTGGTCAGGCGTTGATCAGGCGAAGGTGGGGTAAACGTGTTGTGAATCAGGGCTTTATAGTGTCATTTTTAAAAATTCGTTAAGATTTGTTAACGAAAAAGTATTAAGAAATCTTAAATTTAAGACTCCTCCGAATAAAGGGGCGGCCGTATTTTTATATATAAATTGTAATATTTTTTTCGGTTTCAAAAATATTTCGTATCTTTGCAGTCCGAATTATAATGCAAAAAAAATAATCAAACAATATATAAAACAATGCAGAAAAGTAAAGTAGGACTTGATTTCAACGAGGTTGAGCATGCGCGTTCGGTGGCAAGGAATATCGCCGGACAGGTGCAGGATTTCGTCGAGGACTATACTACGGTGGCCGTGGAGCGCACCTTGTGCCGCTTCCTAGGTATCGACGGTATCGACGAAAACGAGGTGCCGATGCCCAACGTGGTCGTCGAGGAATTGAAGAGCAAGGGTGTGCTTGGCCAGGGCGTGATGTTCTATGTGGGCAATGCGATGGTGGAGACCGGCATGGGCCCGCAGCAGATTGCCGAGGCTATCAGTGCCGGGAAGTTGGATATCACCCAGTTGCCCGTCCATCCCAGAGCCGATATAGACAAGGCGTTACAGCCTGTCATCAACCAGACTGTCGAGAAGGTTCGCAGCAACCGCTTGCGCCGTGAGAAGTATATCGAGACCATTGGCGAGGGCTCGAAGCCCTATCTTTACATCATCGTTGCCACCGGCAATATCTACGAGGACGCGCTCTGCTACGCCGTGGTGAAGAACACCCCGTTATCCGCACCACCGGCCAGTCGCTGCTCGACTATGTGCCCTACGGTGCCACCACCGAGGGCTTCGGCGGCACCTTCGCCACCCAGGAGAATTTCCGCATAATGCGCAAGGCTCTTGATGAGGTGGGCGAGGAAGTGGGCCGCTATATCCGCCTCTGCAACTACTGTTCAGGTCTCTGCATGCCGGAAATCGCCGCCATGGGCGCGTTGGAAGGCCTCGATGTGATGCTCAACGACGCCCTCTACGGCATCCTCTTCCGCGACATCAACATGCAGCGTACCCTTATCGACCAATATTTCAGCCGTATCATCAACGGTTTTGCAGGCGTTATCATCAACACAGGTGAGGACAACTACCTGACCACGGCAGACGCCTATGAGGAGGCGCACACGGTGCTGGCCAGCGACTTTATCAACGAGCAACTGGCTTTTATGGCCGGTCTGCCCAGCGAACAGCAGGGTCTCGGTCATGCTTTCGAGATGGATCCCATGCTGGAGAACGGATTCCTTTATGAGCTGGCTCAGGCTCAGATGCTCCGCGAGATATTCCCCAATGCCCCGTTGAAGTATATGCCGCCGACCAAGTTTATGACCGGCAATATCTTCCGTGGCCATATCCAGGACGCCCTGTTCAACATCATTGGCCAGTGGACCCACCAAGGACTTCAGCTGCTCGGTATGCCCACCGAGGCTATCCACACCCCGTTTATGAGCGACCGTTACCTCTCGATTGAGAACGCCAAGTATATCTTCAACAATATGAAGGATATCGGCGAAGAGGTCGAGTTCAAGGAAGGCGGCATCATCAAGAGCCGTGCGCAGGAGGTGCTCCATAAGGCCACCCAGCTGCTCGAGGCAATGGAGAGCGAAGGTCTCTTTACTGCGCTCGAGAAGGGTATTTTCGCCAACGTGAAGCGTCCGAAGAACGGTGGTAAGGGCCTTGACGGCGTAACCCTTAAGGGCGAGCATTACTTTAACCCGTTTGTTGAATTAATGAAAGGTAAAAAATAATGCGTTAATGTGTAAATGCGTTAATGTGTGAGTGGCTGATGCAGCAAGCACTAACGCAATAACACAATAACACAATAACATAATTAGAAAGATGAGCGAAGGATTGTACTCGATGGAGGCGAAGGATTACGACAAAACCCTCGACCTCACCAAGATAAAGCCATACGGCGACACAATGAACGACGGCAAGGTGCAGTTGAGTTTCACCCTGCCTGTGCCTGCGGGCGCGGAAGCCGAAGAGGCCGCCAAGCAGTTGCTCAAGAAGATGGGTTTTGAGAATCCACTGGTGGTTTACCAGAAAGAGCTGACCGAAGGCTTCTGCTTCATGAACTGCTACGGCTCGTTGACCCACACGGTCGACTACACCACCATCCATGTTCCCAAGGTTGAAAGCACCACGATGGAGATGCATGAGTGCGACGAATATATCCGTGAGCATATCGGCCGCAAGATTGTCATCGTCGGAGCCTCGACTGGTACCGATGCCCATACGGTCGGTATCGATGCCATCATGAACATGAAGGGCTACGCCGGCCATTATGGCCTGGAGCGTTACGACATGATCGACGCCTACAACCTCGGTAGCCAGGTGCCCAACGAGGAGTTCATCGCCAAGGGTATCGAACTCCATGCTGACGCCCTCATTGTCAGCCAGACGGTTACCCAGAAGGACGTGCATATTAAGAATCTCACCGAACTGGTGGAGATGCTTGAAGCCGAAGGACTGCGCGATAAGGTGATACTTATCTGCGGCGGTCCGCGTATCAGCCACGAGTTGGCCAAGGAACTTGGCTATGATGCCGGTTTCGGACCCAACACTTTTGCTGACGACGAGGCTTCGTTTATCGCGCAGGAGATGGTTGCCCGTGGGTGGAAATGAGAAATCAAAAAGGAAAAATCTAAAATAAAACATTATGGACAAAAACGAAATCAAAGCATTCATTGCCCGCCGTGCCGCAAAGGAGATGCACGACGGTGACGTTGTCAACCTGGGTATCGGTCTGCCGACCTTGATTCCCGACTACCTGCCTGCTGGCGTGAGCGTTATCCTCCAGTCGGAGAACGGTATGATTGGTATGGGCAAGTCGCCTGAGGAGGGCAAGGAAGACCCGTTCATGATTAATGCCGGAGGTGGATTTATCACTGCTGTTCCCGGTGCCGCCACGTTCGACAGTGCCACTTCGTTCGGCATCATCCGCGGTGGCCATGTGGCAGTCAGTGTGCTCGGTGCTATGCAGGTGGATGAACACGGCGACATCGCCAACTGGATGATTCCTGGCAAGCTCACTCCCGGTATGGGCGGTGCCATGGACCTCCTGGTGGGTGCCCGCAAGGTCATCGTCGCCATGGAGCATACCCAGAAGGGTAACCCCAAGATTTTGAAGAAGTGCAACCTTCCTCTCACTGCCAAAGGCCGTGTGAATATGATTATCACCGAGATGGGTGTCATGGAGGTTACCCCCGAGGGTATCGTTCTGACCGAAATTAACCCCGAGTTCACCGTTGAGCAGGTCCAGGCCGCCACTGAGGCTACGCTCATCGTCAGCAAGGACCTCAAGCCGATGAACGCATGAAGAGAATGATTCTTGTCGCTGCCGCGCTGCTGTGCCTGTTGGGCACGGCAGCCGCCCAGCGCCATATCGAGTATAAGTGGCGCGGTCCGTATTTCACTATTGACGGGTCGTACCTGATGAACCTCAATCGTGAGGCAGGCCTGAACGGTCGTGCCGACACATTGGGTGCTGTCAACCTGTCAATGTCGGCTGGCTTCCAGTTCAGCAAAGAGGCAGGTGTGGGTATAGGTATTACCTATATTTCCGACCCTACGGGCGCCTTCACCCAGATGCCTGCCTATATTGAGCTCAGGAGCCATTTCATGCGTTCGCGCCTGACCCCCTATACCGTGCTTCAGGGCGGTTATTGCCTGCCGTTGGGCAGTTCGAGTGCCCCGCCACGGGTTGAGATTACCAAGGGTGGCCTTTATTTCGGTGCCAGCGTGGGTGCCCGTTATGCCATCGATCGCAGTTTCGCGATTGGGCTGCATGTGGACTACCGTCTGTTGCAGTCGGCCGTGGTGACCCGCTATGACATGCACAACACTCCTGAAATTGCTGACCCCCTAGCGTTCCATACCGTCGGAGGTGGTCTGACTATGTATTTCTAAACCTGTTATGAAACGATTGTTTGCCGCGTTCCTTATGGCGGCGATGGGGGCGACTGCCCTCATGGCGCAGCCTGTTCCGGCCCGTCCGCTGACGGTGCCGGTCGATGAAGAAAGAAGCATTGCCCGTGAGGCATGGCGCGAGTCGCCATATTATATGGAACTTGCTGGAACGTGGCGACAAAAGAACACTGACAGTTCGGTGCTCTACACCAGGCAACTAGACGTAGAGCGAACCTGGAAGGACTACCGTGTCTACCTCAATGTCCGGTGTGGCCACGCCTGCCGAGTCTATTTGGGAGGCAAGGAGGTGGGCTATGCCGATGACTCGCGCCAGTGGAACGAGTTCCTGCTGACGCCGTTCCTGAAGTACGGCAAGGCGAATACCCTTGTTGTCGAGGCGTTGAAGCATCCCACAGGTGCCTTGCTCGAGGATTCAGCCATTGCTGTGGGCCTCAACGGTACCCCCTTTATCCTTTTCCGTAATGATCCGGAGGTGAGCAACCTGGGTCTTTCGGCCGACTATGACGCAGCCCTTGGTACCGGTACGCTTACGGTCGACGCCACGATTTTCAACAGCAGCCGCAAAGGTCGTTATTATCTTGAGGTGGAACTTGTTGACCCCAAAGGACATCAGGTTGACCGTATGGGTCGATGGGTGATATTCAATAAGAGCAGTGAAGAGAAGACCGATATTAGCCGTACGTGGCCCGATGTGCAGCCGTGGACAGCCGAGCGTCCGGCGCTATACACCGCCGTGGTGCGCCTTCGCAACGAGAACATGGATGTGGAGGAAGTTATTGGCTCCCCGTTCGGTTTCCGTCGCGTGGAGGTGGCCGATGGGATTCTGCTCGTCAACGGCAAGCCGGTCACGCTGCGCGGTGTCACCTACGGCACCGAGCATACCGAAGGCGAGGCCAGTCGGCTGCAGATGGAACGCGACCTGAAAGCTATGAAACTGGCCGGTGTCAATGCTGTGCGCACCACGCGGTTCTCGCCCATGGAGCCGTGGTTTTACTCGATGTGCGACCGTTACGGCCTTTATGTGGTGGCCGACGCAAACCTCACGCCCGCCTCGTCGGGCCGCCGGGTGGTGGCCACCGAGCAGGATATGATACCCTTCT
>CAJOFL010000001.1:99402-100602 GCA_905233895.1 uncultured Bacteroidales bacterium
ACGAAAGCCTGCGCAACCACCCCTCGATTATCGTCTGGTCGCTGGGCAACACACGCGATAACGGGGTTTGCATGACCGCCGCCTACAAACGTCTGAAAGCGTTGGACAAAAGCCGTCCGGTGATGTTCTCGGGTGCCCAAACCGGCGACAATACAGACATCATAGCCCCGACATTCCCAACCGAGGCCGATTTGCAACGCCTGGCATCGGGTGCCGGCCGTCCAGTAGTGATGGCCCGCAGCACCGACGCGCCTCGTTTTTCGGCCCTCGGACCTCTGTGGCGCATGGTGGAGAACAACTACACCCTCCAGGGCGGTTTCCTTGATGCGTGGCCCCTCTCGTCGGAAATGCTTTACGACCTTCGCAATCTCTATTCCCCATTTGCCATCACAATGATACGTCTGGGCGGTGGCGAGGGCGAGTTCCGCCTGACTAACAACAGCGATTTTGCCGATTTCTCGCGCTTCCGGCTGGAATATTCCATCTATACCAACCTTAGACCCAATATTATATCCGGCGAGCTCCCATTGGCTGTAAAGGCTGGCGAAAGCGGTAAGGTGGGTATGCGTATCCCTCAACTCGATCTGCAGCCGGGCGAGGAGCCCTTCATCAAGTTCGACATCAGCCAGAGGCCTGAAGGAAGCAGCCGTGCCGTTCCTGTTAGCCATACAGTCTTTCCGCTGCCGATGCACAAGCCCGCTGCCGAGCTTTTCCGGGGTGGGGGAGCGCCGCTGATGCTGACCGAGGATTCGGCCGGAGTGCTCGACATACGTTTCGGCAACTACAATGTGAGTTTCGACAAGCGGTTGTATTTGTACGACGCTTCGCGTACTAGGGTGCTTGCAACGCCCGAACCCCTGTTCGAAGGGGCATATGATTGCGAGCGCCATGTGTTGGCATCGGCCTACAGGGTGGTGGATTCTGCCACCGTATGCATCGACGCCATGGTGCGCTATACACGGAAAGACGGGCGTACCCTTTGCGATGTTCGTGAGACTTACGCCGTGCGCAGCACAGGCGACATTACGGTGGACTACACCTTCGTGGCACCGCCTGCGGGCCGTCAGGCTGTAGAACCGGTGATACAGGCTCTTCGTTGGCAGGATCACCAGGCAATGCGCTGGTACGGACATGCCCACGATATGCTTATTGCCGACGGACGTTGGCGTGACATTGAGATTAATACCCTAGCCACTAGCG
>CAJOFL010000001.1:100641-131643 GCA_905233895.1 uncultured Bacteroidales bacterium
ACCGCCGTGATGGCCCGACTGGCCGACACGGTGTTCACCCTTCGCCAGCATCCCGGAGGACTGGTACTGGTGCCTGGAACATCGACGGTCGAACGACGCTCGTTGCGCTTGGTGCTGAAGGTGGTCGACGGCATGGTGGATTCGGTGGCTGAAATGTGCAGGGTGTCGACTACGGTCTATCCAAAAGTGAACACGGGAATACCAGAAGCACCTGAAATCAAGGCCAATGCTGTGCGATTTGCCAAACCGCTTACGGTTACGATTACCGCTCAGGCGGCCGGTGACATACGCTATACCACCGACGGCAGCGACCCGACGGTGGAATCGCTGCTCTACAAAAAACCGTTCGTTATCGACGCCACCACCGTGGTCAAGGCCCGTGTGTTCGTGAAAAATGCGCCGCCGTCGTTCGTCGCGTCGCGCAAATTCAACTATGACTACATAGCGCGTACCACCTTTTCGCGCAAGCCCAACACGCCCTACAACGTAGGAGCCGACCAGCTGCTCTTCGACGGTGAGCGGGGCGATGTGACCAACCTCTCGCGAGGCTGGCTGGGCTTCTCGGGCAACGACGTGGTTACCGTGGTCGAACTGGCCAAGCCGCTTGACATCGAATCGGTAGTGCTGCGCTACGCTCACAATCCCGCCGTATGGGCCTTCGCCCCACAGGCGGTGACGCTATCCTTCTCGGTCGACGGCACTGACTACTCCGACACCGTCACCGTGCAGCAGAACTTCGCCCCCGAAGCACAGTCCGAAAGCCAGCCGCGGGTGGTGGAACTCAACATACCTGCCGACCGTAAGGGAGTGGGCTTTGTGAAAATCACCGCCCATACCATCGGAGCCATCCCCCAGTGGCATCGCGGCAAAGGCCTGAACCCATGGCTGTTGATGGACGAGATTTCTGTAAACGAAAAAATTGAGATGTGAAATGAATAATTGGAAAAAGATAGCCTGTCCGCTGCGCCGTGCCGGCCTTTCCGTCCTTATACTCCTTTTCATTACCCTTCTTGCAAGTTGCGAGGTGGAGTTCTCGCCCAATGCCGAATGGAAAGAGGTGCCGGTGGTCTACTGTGTGCTCGACCAGGACGATAGCATCAGCTGGGTGCGCGTGGAGCGCTGCTACCTCACCGAAGGCGACATCCACAGCGGCGGCCGTATCAGCGACTCAATCAACTACCCCCAAGGAGCGCTTCAGGTATCCATACTGGTTTACAAAAACGGCCGTCAGATAGATTCAATACCGTTCGACTACACAGTGGTCGACCGCGACGAGGGCGAATTCGTATCGGTAGGGCAGCCGGCCTACACGGCGGTTACCTACCGCAGACTTGCCGACGACTACAGCCTGCTCTATGACAGCTATACCTACGAACTCCGCATCCGTCGCACCGCCGACGGCTCCATGCTGGCCAAGGCGCAGACCTCACTCCTGGGCAGGCAAGAAGGCTCCCTTGTGCTCACCCCCAATGCCAACACACCTTTCGGCTTCTCGGTGACAAAAAACTGTAAAATCGAGTGGCGCTCAATGTCGAATGGCCGCTTCTACCAGCCAATGATACGCTTCTACTACCTCTACAAATACCTCGGCGGCGACACCCTCTACCTTGACCTCCCATGCAACACACGCCTCTGCACACCGCCCTACGTCAGCACATACAATATCTACTACTCGCGTGATGTCTTCCTCCAAAAACTGCACGAGAAATTCGATGGCGACACCAACACGAAGATATACCCCGAACTGTTTGATATCTACATAACTGGTTGCAACGAAGAACTCTACGCCTACCTCAGCAGCGTCGGTTCCGCTAGCGGCATCGACCAGAGCCACGCCGTCTACACCAATATCGATGGAGGACTGGGAGTATTCGCTGCGCGCCGTGCCCACCTCTACCGGCGGGTGCCCGGCGACCCGTCGGACCGCCCCGGCGTCGGCCTTCATGCCCTGCTCAAAGACTCCATCCAAGGTTTCATCTAGCCACCCTGTGGTACATATATCTGCCGACAAAGTGCAGGAAGTTGGGCTGCCGTTCGCTGCGACGGTATTATGTTTGTTGTCTGTATGTCAGGTATTTATGTTCGGGAAATACATGTTGACGGCATAGTTGCTGTCGTCAGGGTCGTTTGGATGCCATAATGGCCGGAGGAGGGCAGGCGTTGATCAGGCGTTGGTCAGGCGTTGATCAGGCGAAGGTGGGGTCTAGCTGTTGATTTTCTGATTGTTATGTGAAATTATGTGCCGTATTGCGCTGATTGGCTGAGAGTTGTCGTTTTTCGGTATATTATAAAAAATATTCCCACAATCCAATATTTTTTTGTAACTTTGCATTTTGTCCATAGTGATTGCTATGGCCTTAAATGATTATAAACTAATAAAATAAATTATAACAAGATGAATATCACAAGAGAGAAAACTGGTGATTTGGAACTCTGTGTCAAGGTTGACATAGAGGAAAAGGACTACATTGAATCTGTCAAAAAGCAGCTTAAGGACTACCAGCACAAGGCCACGGTGCCCGGATTCCGCAAGGGTATGGCTCCGATGGGCCTTATCGAGCGCATGTACAAAGGTGCCGTTGTGGGAGATGCCGTGCAGAATGAACTGAACAGCAGCCTCTTCAAATATATCGACGACGAGAAGTTGCATATCCTTGGCATGCCGATGTCCAACGACGAGAAGACCGGCGATGTGGACTTTGCTAAGGGCAAAGACTTCACGTTCTACTTCGACATGGCTGTCGCTCCCGAGTTCGATATTGAGTGGGCGAAGGTCGATGTTGTTTACAACCAAATCAAGACTACCCCGAAGGAGCTCGACACCGAGATTAGCAATATCTCGAACCGCTACGGCAAGTTTGAGACTCCCGAAACTGTTGGTAAGGGCGACATTATGTATGGCAAGGTTGTTGAGCTCGACAAGAAGGGCGCCGTCAAGGAAGGCGGTATCGACACGTTTGTCAGCCTCAATCTCATCAACCTGAAGGATGAGGAGTTGCTGCCCCTCTTCGAGGGCAAAAAGGCCGAGGACAAGATTGTCTTCAACATGGCAAAGGCTTTCCCGGTGGCCGACATTGAGCGTGCCTTGCACGTGGACAACGCCACCGCCAAGAAGTTCAAATCGGATGTTGAACTGACGCTCAGCGGCATTTCGCGCATCATCCCGCACGAGATTGACGACGACCTCTTCCAGCTTGTGTTCCCAGACAAGAAGATTAAGGACGCCGAGGCTTTTCGCAAGGCCCTGCGTGCCGAGATTGACAAGGCCAACGAGGAGCAGAGTGACTACCTCTATGTAAACCAGGTGCGCCAGGCGTTGGTCGACGGTTTTAGCGCCCCGTTGCCCGAGGCTTTCCTGAAGCGCTGGTTCGCTTCGCGCGGCGACAAGGATGTTACTCCCGAGACTATCGAGGCCGACTGGGCGGAGAAATATGTGCCCGCGCTGAAGTGGGAGCTCATCGAGTCGAAACTTGAGGAAATCAGCCCTGTGGAACCCACCAACAACCAGATTGTCGACTATATCAAGGATATCCTTCGTCGCGGCGACAAGCCCGCTGAGGGCGAGACCAAAGAGAAGATTGAGGAACGCCTCGAGCAGCAGGCCCGCTCGATTTCTGCCGACCGCAAGAACATCCAGCAGGTGGTTGACCGCCTCTATGCCGCCAACTTGGCCAAGATCTTCAAGGAGCAACTTAAGCCCACTGTCGAGAAGGTCTCTGGCAAGGAGTTTGCCGAGCGCTCCAAAGCCTAACTAGCAACGTATCAACGTATAAACGTATCAACGTATAAGACATGAAGAAACTGATACTCACATTGGTGCTTGCCGCCACCTGCCTTGGGGCCAATGCCCAGCGCGAGGCCGCCTATGCCGACAACACCTTCTTTTGGTCGCTCGGCGTCGGCGGAGCGTACTACATGCATTCCGGCACTGCTGGTGTTGGAATTCCTGCGGGAGGCTTGTATTTCGGCCGCTGGTTGATGAAACCGTTGGCTTTCCGCCTCGCTGGCGACGTGGTGATGGCACCCAGCTATCGTCAGCAGAATTCTGGAAACAGCAACATTTTTGTTTTCGGAAGTGCTGAATTTATGTGGGATGTCAACGCAACATTCTCCCATGTCTACAACAAGGCCATCCAGTTGCCTTTCCCTGTCTATCCGCTTATCGGTCTCGGACTTGCCTATACACCAGGCGGTTCGGGTGTTAATGCCGATCACGATTTTCAGGCAATGCTTGGCTTCAATTTCCCGGTACGTATAGCCTCAAAGTGGGATGCTTTTTTGGAGTACAAGTGCTTCTTCCTGCCGCAGACGTTCGATGGCAGTTATAAGAACAACTTTATGAACACCGCCACGATTGGTCTCACCCGCCGCTGGTCGGACAACCCATACGGCCGTCGTACTGCTTTCGAGTCGCGTAGCACCAGCGACGACTGGTTTGCCGGTTTCGGTGCCGGTATGAGTTTCTCGTCGTTCAGCTTCGAGCATATGTTCGATGGTGTCGGAAGGCTGTGGATTCCCACCCCCGAAGGTATGTTCGGTCGCAACTACAGCAATGTGTGGACTATCCGCTTCGAGCTCTCCGGTTTCTTCGCTCGCGAGCGTTATACTCAACTGACCGACTCGACTGGCCGTCCGGGTCGTTGGTATACGTACAACTACCTTCATGCCGACTTTATGCTTAACGCATCGCATCTGCTCAACTTCAACCGAGGTGTGAAATGGAATTTCCTGCCGTACCTTGGTGCAGGCCCCATTGTGCGTTATAGTAGCCGTCCAGTGTTCACGGTGGCCGCCAACGCTGGTCTTATGGCTCGTCGCTATATCGACCAGATGGGCGACTTTTATGTCGACCTGAAATATGTTATGGTACCTCCGCGATTCGCCGGCAGCAACACTGGCGGCGGCGGCATTTTCAGCGTCGGCTATGTGATGGCAACGCTGGGTTACATCTACAACTTCGGTCATTCCACCACACGTTACCGTATGCCCGTAAACAGCAATATTAACTAAACCCTCCGAGGCTTTATGAAAAAGTTTATCATATCATTCTTGATGCTGGTCACGTTTGCCGGCGCCCGAGCCCAGGTGGGTACCGATTTCGGCGTGAATATGTTCATGACATGGGGCGGTGGTGTCTCGATGTACCACCATGTTGACCAGACAGTGGGTCCGGGCTTCTCCACCGGTGCCGCTATTGGTAAGTGGATTCTCAGCCCCCTAGCTCTGCGTGGAAGCTTCAACTTTATGACGGCTCCCGCTCTGACTGAGGGCAGGAATTTCGAGCCTTTTGCTTCGGCAGGCGTGGAATTCTTGTGGGATTTCAACGCTACCTTCTTCCGTATCAAACATTGGCGTTTCAATGTCTATCCTATGATAGGTCTCGGTCTCTTCTTCCGCGGCGGATATAGTGACGGGGTACGCAGTCATCCCACCGACCATTCGGTGCATACCATGCTTGGCTTGCATATGCCTTTCCGTTTGAGTGAAACGTTCGATCTCTTTATGGAATACAAGGGATACCTGCTCGACGACGGTTTCGACGGCGGCGGCGAAACTGGTGTGCGTATGCATTCTCTTACGGCCGGTTTTAACCTTCGTTTCTTCCAGTCGCCTTTCAATCGTCGCACCGAGTTCGAGTCGCGTTCCACGGCTGAAGATTGGTTCCTTGGTTTCGGTATAGGTCCCAACTATTCGTTGTTCGATATGTTCGCTAATCCCAACCACGGTGGGTTGAAGATGATGGGTGTGGCTCCGGAAATCATGTTCGGCCGAAACTTCAGTAACTTCTGGACTATCCGGTTTGAACTTACCGGCCTTTCCGCACATGAAATCTATGATACTGTCACCCAAGAGGCGGGCGATGCCTATACCTTCTCGATGTTCCATGCCGACCTTATGGTTAACCTCACGCATGTGCTGAACTACAAGCGCGGTGTGAAGTGGAATGTGCTGCCATATCTTGGTGCCGGTGCTATCTGGCGTTATGGAAATATCAATTACCAAATGTCGGGCGATGCCGGTATCATGGTCCGCCGTTATATCGACCAGATGGGCGATTTCTTCATCGACCTGAAATATATGTTGGTTCATCCAAGCATTTCTGGCGGCGTAGGACCTTCGGGTGTCTACTATGGCGTCGGAATGCCGTCGCTCACCTTCGGTTACATCCACAATTTCGGCACTTCCCGCACCCGTTACCGCATGCCGGTGGGTTCGACGGGTAATTGTGCATACTAGAGCCTCGTTGATGGCCAAGGCCAAGACATACTATTTCTGTCAGGAATGCGGCTACCAGAGCAGCTCGTGGCTTGGCCGTTGTCCGGAATGCGGTAAGTTTGGTACTTTTGTAGAGGAGGTTGTTCAGACAGTCTCCCCTACCAAACTATTGGCAGGCAATGAGCCAGTCTCTGTTCCTAAGCGCATACAGGAGATCAGTTACAGTGAAACCACTCGTCTCAGTACCCGTTGCGGCGAGTTCGATCGTGTACTTGGTGGCGGAATCGTGCCAGGCTCTTTGTTGCTGTTGGGCGGTGAACCGGGTATCGGTAAGTCCACACTTCTGCTTCAGACCGCTCTTGCCATGAAGGAGATACGTCTACTTTATGTCAGCGGCGAAGAGAGCGAGCAGCAGATCAAGATGCGTGCCGACCGTATTGGAGCAGGTGGCGAATGCTATGTCGTCAGCGAAACCTCCACGCAACGTATCTTTGAACATATTGACTCGGTGAAGCCAGAATTGCTAATTGTGGACTCAATACAGACCATTGTGAGCGACGCCGTTGACTCGCCAGCTAGCAGCGTTAGTCAAATACGCCAGTGCACATCTGAATTCCAGCACTATGCGAAAACCACTGGTACCCCGGTGCTTCTCATAGGCCATATAACCAAGGACGGCACATTGGCCGGTCCCAAGGTTATGGAGCATATTGTCGATGCTGTTCTCCAGTTTGAGGGAGACCGTAACTACGGCTTCCGTGTGCTACGTGCACTTAAGAACCGCTTTGGTTCTACTGCTGAGATCGGTATTTTTGAGATGCAGGCTAACGGTCTTCGTGAGGTTCCCAATCCTAGTGAATATTTACTATCACAACGCGATGAGAACCTAAGTGGAGCTGCAATTGCTGCTACATTGGAGGGGGCTCGTCCGATGTTTATAGAGGTTCAGTCGTTGGTTTCCAGTGCGGTATATGGTACTCCCCAGCGCAATGCCAACGGATTTGATATGCGTCGCTTGAGTATGCTGCTAGCTATTCTTGAGAAACGTTGTGGCTTCAAACTGGGCTCAAAAGATGTGTTCCTCAATATTGCCGGTGGTATTAAAGTTAACGATCCTGCAATAGATATGGCGGTTGCTTGTTCCATACTCTCTTCGAATGTGGATATTCCTATTCCTCCACGTGCATGTTTCGCTGCTGAATTGGGTTTGAGCGGCGAGGTTCGTCCAGTATCTCGAGTGGAACAACGTATTTCCGAAGCTGACCGACTGGGTTTCGAGCGTATATTCATCTCCAAATATAATGCAAAAAACCTCGACTTGAAACGTTTTCAAATCGAGGTTGTTCCGGTAAGTGTGATTGAAGAGGCTTTCAGAGCCTTGTTCGCTTAATCCTTCTTTAGGTTCTTGTATTCCTCGTTTAGACCGTCGACAATCTCGTCGGTGATGTCCATTGCAGGATTGAGGTAGAGGGTGGGGGAGTCGTTGAAGGTCTTACGGAGGATGATATCGAACTGCTGGTTCTCATTGTTGTACTCACGGATGAAAGCGAAAATAGCGTTGAGCAGTTTGGTATTTTCGGCCATTTGGCGTTCCATGATTTTGGCGGTCAATTCCTGCTCAAGTGTAGACATACGCTCGGCTCGCTGCTTCAGCTCGGCCTCTTTCTGCTGCTGCTGTGTGAGGGTGAGGTTGGCACCATTCTTCAGATAGTCCTGATAGTCGTTCTGAAATTGCTCCATCTGCTTTCGACCTGCGGCTTCCTGCTGGTCTTTGAAGGCCAGAAGTTCCTTCTCCATATCGATGGCGTACTGGTACTTGGCCAGCAGTGTGTCGGTATTGACATAGGCGATTGTGAGACCGCCTTCTTTCTGGAGGGGGGCAGTGGCATCGGCGTTGTATTTGGATTTGGTGCCTGTACCGGTGAAGTGCAGAACGTAGATGCCGATTAAGCCGAGCAGTAGCACGGCGTTGCAGATGAGCAGAATCTTGCTTGTCTTGTTTTCCATGTGTTGTATTTATTAGTTTTCTATTTCTCCTATGGTGTTGATGGCGCGCTGTATTCGGTTGATGGTCTCGCTTTTGCCGAGCATCATGACGAGGGTTAGCATATCTGGACCGACAGTCTTGCCGACCACAGCCAGACGCAGCGAGTTCATAACTGAACCCATGTTGAGTTCGTTGCCTTTGATGTAATCCTCAAGGAGGGCCTGATGAATGGCATCGTATTCGAAAGGCACGGTGTCAAGTATCTCGATTACTTTGGCCATATGGGTGGTCATTCCGGCTTTCCATCGTTTTTTTATGGCAGCAGGATCATATTCGGTAGGGGCTACGAAGAAGTAACTGCAAGTATCCCATAGTTCCTTCGGGAATGTGATGCGCTCCTTCATAAGGGCGGCGACTTTCACCACATAGGTACGGTCGGCGGTGATGCCGTGTTCCGTCAGTTGCTTCTCAAGCATATCGGCCACTTGCTCGTCGGAGAGTTGTTGGAAGTATTCGTGTTGGAACCATTTGGCTTTATCGAGGTTGAACTTGGCTCCGTTCTTGCTGATATGACCGATATTAAAGAGTTTTATCAGCTCCTCCATGGACATAATCTCCTGCTCGGTACCTGGATTCCATCCCATAAGGGCAAGCATGTTGACTACGGCCTGTGGCAGATAACCCTGTTCGCGGTAGCCGCTGCTGATTTCGCCGCTCTTGGGGTCGTGCCATTCGAGGGGGAAGACGGGGAATCCCAACCGGTCACCGTCACGTTTGCTGAGCTTACCATTGCCTTCCGGTTTGAGCAGCAAGGGGAGATGGGCAAATTGCGGCATGGTGTCTTCCCAACCAAAGGCGCGGTATAGCATCACGTGGAGTGGAGCCGACGGTAGCCATTCTTCGCCACGTATCACGTGCGAAATCTCCATAAGGTGGTCGTCGACGATATTGGCCAGATGGTAAGTTGGCATCCCGTCGGATTTGAATAGCACCTTGTCGTCAAGCAGGCGGCTGTTCATGGTAACGTCGCCACGTATAAGATCATGTACCGTGATGTCGATATTCTCAGGGAACTTGAAGCGCACCACATACGGTTCGCCGGCATCAAGGCGACGATTCACTTCCTGGGCGGGCAGCGATATGCTGTTCTCCATATCTATACGGGTAGTGCAGTCATACTGGAAGGTCTTCTTCTGGGCTTCGTATTCCTTGCGTTTGGCGTCCAATGCCTCAGGTTTGTCAAAGGCATAGTATGCCCATCCGTCGTTGATAAGTTGCTCTGCATATTGGCGGTACAAGGGCTTGCGGTCACTTTGGCGATAAGGGCCGAAAGGGCCTCCGATATGCACACCCTCGTCGAACTCAATTCCGAGCCATGTAAGGGCTTCGATGATATACTGTTCGGCACCGGGAACAAAGCGTGTCTGGTCGGTGTCCTCGATGCGTAGAATCATTTTGCCGCCCTGCTGCCGGGCGAAGAGGTAGTTGTAGAGGGCGGTACGCACACCGCCGATGTGGAGTGGCCCCGTGGGCGATGGGGCGAATCTGACACGTACTTGCATTGCTATTTAGGTGGTTCTAATGTTACTTTTTGTTGAACGACCCCAATCGGTAGGCAACGCTGACCATGTAGGCCACGTTGGTTCCATTGGGAATACGTATGTTAATGTCGGTATTGCCGGTTTGCAGACGTTCAATGATGCGTAACACGTCGTATCCGGTCGAGGTTGCCAGGAAACCGTGGTCGAGGTAGGCTGTAATGGTTAGGTCTCGATACTCGTAGCTCAAACCGAGGATAGCACTTACGTCAATACGGTTGAGGTGACTGAACGGGTCGCGGTCTTTAGCGGTACCGTGGATGCGTAGGTCGTAGTTGCTTTCAAGCGACGATACATAGGGAGATACCTTCCGTTCAGAATATACGCCGGTTAATCCGATGCCGACAGCCGGACCCATAAAGAATCCAATCGAGTGGCCGGCCTGGCGGATAGGCATTTCGAGGTGTACGCAGGCCAGAAATGGTATCTGGGCATACCAAGCGTGGATGTATCCTTCGCGTATCATCAGGTTGGTACCGTTCTCCATTATCTCCTCGAAGTTGTTGCCTCTACGGATAAGGTTAAGTCCTGTCTGGAGGTAGAACACTTCGGCAAGCATGCTTTCGCTCTCGTGGAAGGTATAGTTGATGTAGCCTCCCACCGATGCACCTAGAATGTTGCTCTTGGTGGTCAGGTCGTCGTCGATGGTTGCGGAACCGAGACCCAGCTTGATACCGTAGTCGCCAAACTGCGCTTGAGCCATAAATCCCATCAGGCCCATCAGGCCTAGTAGCAATATCTTCTTCATTGTATTATAATTTTCTGAGTATAAAGTCGGTCATAAGTTGGTAGAGGTTGAGGCGGGTGTTACCTGTAGCGTCGTAGATGGAGTGGTTCTTGTTGGGGTAGATGCGGAATTCGAACTGCTTGCCGGCATTCTCAAGTTTCTCTACCATTTCGGCGGAGTTTTGGAAATGGACGTTGTCGTCGCCGGTTCCGTGGATGAGCAGGTAGTTGCCCTTCAGTCGGTCGGCGAAGTTGAGCGGCGAGTTCTCGTCGTATCCTTTAGCGTTGTCTTTTGGAAGAGCGAGGAATCGTTCGGTGTAGATGTTGTCGTAGTAGCGCCAGTTCATCACGGGAGCAACTGCGATTGCCATCTTGAAGACGTCGTTGCCCTTCAGTAGCGAGAGCGTCGAGAGGTAGCCGCCGAAACTCCAACCCCAGATGCCGATACGGTCTTTGTCGACCCAGCTCTGCTGACCCAGCCAGCGGGCGGCCTCGATGGCATCCTCGCACTCCATACGGCCTAGGTCTTTATAGGTCTGCTTCTTGAACTGCGCACCGCGTCCGCCAGTACCGCGACCATCGAAGCAGAAGACCACATAGCCCTTTTGCGCCAACATGTGGTACCAATAGTAGTCGCTGTAACCGTAGCTGTTCGAGACCTGTTGGTTCCCGGGACCGCCGTAGACGTATATCAGCACGGGGTATTGTTTGCTCTGGTTGTGATCGAAGCCTTGCGGGAGAATGAAGTAGCAGTTCAGCTCGGTGCCGCCCGAGGTCTTGAAGGTGCCGAACTCCTTGTTCTGTGCGCCGTAGTCTTTCATCTTCTGCTCCAACTCGGCGTTGTCCTGCAGCGTCTTCACCAGCTTGCCCTTGGCGTCGTGAAGGGTGTAGACGGGGGCGTGGGCGGCATGGCTCCAGGTCTGGATGTAGTATTTGCATCCCTGGCTGAAGGTGGCGCTGTAGGTGCCGGTGCAGGGCGGGTTGAGCCGTTCCTTCTTCTTGCCGTCGAAGCCAATGACGAAGAGGCTCTTGTTGATGGCGCCGTCTTCGCGGCTGGTGTAGTAAAGGCGTTGGTTTTTGGTGTCGACACCGACAACGTCGCAAACCTCATAATTGCCGCTGGTTACTTGACGGACGAGGTTGCCATTCATGTCATAAAGGTAGATGTGGCGGTATCCGTCTTTCTCGCTGGTGATGAGCATCATAGGCTGGGCTTTCTTACCTTTGCCGACGGAGACGAACTGCCATGTGTCGGGCACCTCGACATAAGTGTCACACTGTTCGGTGTAGAGGCAGGCACCGTAGTTGGTGGATATCTGCATGTGGTTTTGAAGGCGATTCATGCACATAAATGCCAAGTTTCCCCATGGAGTCCACTGGAAACGCGGAATATATTCCCAACCGATTATTTTGTCCGTATATGCACACCGTGTTTTTTCGTCGTCATCGAGGTAATAAATCCAGAGTTCCACCTTGCTGTTGTCCTCACCGGCTTTGGGGTATTTGTATTTGTAATCCTCTGGATACAAGGCTCCCCATATCTGCATGTTGTATTCCTTCACCTTGCTCTCGTCGAAGCGCATGTAGGCAATCTTCTTCGAGTCGGGGCTCCACTGGAAGCCTTTAGTGATAGCGAACTCCTCCTCATAGACCCAGTCGGTGGTGCCGTTGATGATCTCGTTAACCTTACCGTCGGTGGTGATAGCGTGCTCCTTGAGCGACTCGAGGTCCATCCAGTAGAGGTTGTTGTCGCGCACAAAAGCCACCTTGGTGCCGTCGGGAGAGAGGGTTGTCAGGCGTTGCTTCCCAGTGTTGCTTATCTTGGTGAAAGTCTTATCTTTGACGTCGTAGACGTAATAGTCGCTCACGCCACTGTGCCGGTAGAGGGGCTCGAAACCGGCGCTGAGGAGTATCTTCTGCTCGTCGGCGCTCATCTCATAACTCTCGAACGGGGGCAGGGGCTTTGCTTTCAGTCGCATATCAGGGCCGCCGAAGAGGCAGATGTCCTCCACCTTCTCACCTGTGGCGTAGCTGTATTTGGCAATGCCTGTACGGCTCATGGTGCAATAGTGTTCTCCATCGGCCATCGAACGGATGCTGCCGATACCTTTGGGTGCGAAAGTGCGTTTGGTCCAGATGTCCTCGAGGGTGATTTGCTGAGTTTGAGCCACTGCCACCGAGGTCGCACCAATCAGTGCAAAAGCCATATATACAATTAGTTTCTTCATTTTATAGAGTATGTTGTCCGACTGATTACAAAGTGCAAATATACGAATTTTTTTGTAACGCCCAACTCTTATTTTTATATAAAAAAATCCGCCGCCAACTACTATGGTGAAAAATGTTGCCTGATACCCCTTGAAAAGGGGGTGGAAATGGTACTGGCCAGCCTGTTTTGCTGTGCAGCTAAGTGTTTTGTTATCAGTTGTATATGTCTTATGTTTTTTGCTAAATCCTTGTTGGCTCTGTGTTTTGATGGGGTTGCTCCGAGATGACTCCGTGTTAACGCCGTGTTGACTCCGACTTTTCCCGTACCTAGCCCGTACTTGTTACCTACTTATTCCGTACTTGTCACCTACTTGGCCCCTTGTTACCGCTGTTTATTCTGCTGGGGGATGTTGAGTGCCCGCTGGGAGTTTTTTTCAAAAAAAGTGAAATAAATATGTGTATTATTAAAAAAATGTGTATCTTTGTACGATTAAGAATTGATTGGAAAATAAAATAATAAATTAATTAACAATAACTTATGAAAATCAACAAAGTACTACTCGGCTTGTTTGTCGGCATTTTGACTTTGGGAGGCGGCGTTGTTTGCGCCCAGTCTATGTTCCACGAGGTGGGTCCCGCGAATGTTGGCGGCCACATCTCGAGCCTGGTTCTCGACCAGCGTGACACGAACGGCACCACCGTCTATGCCGGTGCCATGGGCGGCGGCCTCTTCGTTAAGTCGGCTGACAGCGTAATCCTTACCCAGCTCTACAACAACATCGGTCGCGATGCTTCGCTCGCCTTGAACCACAACACCTGGCACCAGGTGCCTTGCACTATCGACGGTCAGACTGTCACGCTGCCTATCAGCGCCATGATTCAGGTTCCGGACAACAGCATCTTTATCGGCACTGGCGACAACACTTTCCAGGTAGGCTCCATGTACGGCCGCATGTCGCTCCTCGGCAAGGGTATCTACCGCTATAATCCCGAGACTTCGACCTTTAGCCTGATTCCCGGCACAAAGCCCACTACGTTGACTCACAACTTCGCTGCCGTGAAGGAGATTGACTATATCTACCGCGACGGCAAGCTATATCTCTTCGCCGTCACCGGCAACGGACTCTACCGCTGGGTCGTCAATTCGTCGGCCGACTGGGCCACCGTCCAGCCTACCCAGGTGTTTGCCGGCGAAATCACCGACCTTCAGATTATCCGTGCCCGCCGTATTGCCTACTTCTCGGTGGGCAACCAGCTGTACAAGATAGGCGACATCACCGCCACTTCGCTCGGCACTTCGAACTGCGTCAACATCTCGGCCTCCAACAGCGCCTTCGGCCCCGCCAACGGTTATATCCGCCTGGCCTCGTCGGTCTCCGACCCGAGCTACCTCTACGCTATGGTGTTTGACACCCTCGGCAGCATGGAAAACCTCTACCTCACCACCAATGAGCAGACCTGGCACACGTTGACCACTTCGACCGTCACCCCCTTCCGCTTCAACTCGGGCGCCGTGTGCGGCACCATGACTGTCGACCCGGGCAACCCCAAGCGCATCTATATCGCCGGCTCCACCATCTGGAGCGGTGAGGGCTATGTGGAAGGTTCCTACTACCAGTGGACCAAGTCCTCCTACTGCGAGGATGAGCTCAACTATGGCGACTACATGGCTTCCGTCTTCAACAACATCATGTCTGTCCACTCCGGTATCCATCAGATTCTCCCCATCTACAATAGCGAGACTGGCATGTCCTACTACATCGCCACTGACGGCGGTGTCTATTCCACCGAAGATTTCAGCTACTTTGAGAACCTCAACGCCGGCCTCAACACCGTTCAGGTCAACGACCTCGCCGTCAGCCCCGACGGCACCATCATCGCCGGCGCCGTTTCCAACGCCGTCAACCTCATCGAGGCCCGTCTGGCCCACAACAGTGTCGCCTCTGCCCCCGTCTGGTATGACGAACAGGAGCGCAGTTCCTTCAACCACGACGCCAACATCATCTTCTCTGGCAACGGTGGTCATGTGGCTGCTTCGATGTTCCAGCAGGTCAAACCGCAGAGCCGTCGCCAGCTCCTCATGTCCAACGCTGAGGGCGACTATGGCCGTGCCTATGCCGACTACCTCGACTACACCAACACACAGACCTGGACCTACGACTACGACTATGTCACCAAGGACTACTTCGGCGGTCACAACACCACCCTCGGTAACATTTACCTCTGGGAGACCACCAATAACACCGCCTTCGACGACAGCATCACCGTCAGCCTCGATACCCTTGGTTACATCCTGCGCCGCAACAGTTCGACCGGTAACTATGATACCGTCTGGATGGGCCTCAACGGTATGACCACCGGCGGTGTCCTCGTCCGTGACGAGAACGGTCGTGTTATCGACACCCTCGCCGTTGGAACCGGCCACGGTGCCAACTTCCAAATCCTCAGCGGCGACAAGACCCTCTTCACCAGCCGCGCTCACTCCGACTACCCCTTCGAGCATATCTTCACCCGTAGCCAGAAGGCCTCCGAAAAACTCAGCCTGCGTAACCCCATCGCTGCCCGTGGTCTCATCATCGGCCGCGACTCGAACAACGCCAGCATCTGGCGTGTTTGCATCTCGCCCCGCGTCACCGACTTCACCAAGGTCTACAACCCCAACAACGGCTACGACCAGCTCATGATCTGGTACCCCATCTATGAGGCACAGACCGGCGCCACCATCCTTGGCGACATGGAGGATGAGTCCGGCTACCGTCCGCGCGATGTCAGCATGAGCAGCGACGGCCGCTTCGTCTTCATCGCTGTCAACGACATCAAGAACAACAATTCGATGCTTATCCGCGTCCGCGGCTTCGAGAATGCCAAGTACAACTGCCACACCAACGAGCAGTACCGCGACCTCAGCCAGGCTCTCAGCGCTCCGCGCGGCCGCCTTGAGGACGGTACCCTCCTCAACAGTGTCACCATCCTCACCCACGACACTCTCCGTGTCAACGGAAACAAGAAGTTCCCCCGCCAGATCAGTTCCATCCGCACCGATACCATCGGCAACACAGAGCGCCTCATCATCACCTTCGAGGGCTACAGCACCGACTATACCAACGTCGCTGTCATCGAGAACTGCCTGGCCGACAACTGGACTGTGAGCCAGATGAGCATCACCGGGCATACCGACATCCCCGCCTTCTGCTCGATGGTTGAGCGTACCACCGGCGACATCTACATTGGTACCGCCGATGGCGCCTACTTCCGCCACGGTAACGTTTGGGCCCCCTACGAGTCGCTCTATGGCATTCCCGTCACCGCCATGAAGCAGCAGCAGACCGAGTTCCCCGTATATCACCACCTGGAGCACAATGGTATCAACCCCATCCAGATGGTATTCGCGAAGACCAAATGGCCCAACGCCATGTACTTCGGTACCTACGGTCGCGGTATCTTCGTCGACATGCAGTATGTCACTGATACAGTCAACGAAGTCTGTGACTCTGTCGACCTCCTCGACATCCCCACCGTCGTCGGCAACACCGCCGCCCAGATTAAGGTTTATCCCAACCCCGTCTATGGCGACGCACACCTGACCATCAACGGTAACCTCAGCGGCAACGGCACCCTCCGCATCTATGACCTCAACGGTCGCATGGTTGCCACCCGCCAGCTTGGTACCGTTAACGCCGGCGAAAACACCTTCACCGTCAGCACCGAGGGCCTCAACAAGGGTCTCTACCTCATCAACATCATCGTAGGCGGCCGTACGGCGGTTGCCAAGATGATGGTCCGCTAAATGTGAGGGCGCCACAAAGGACAGTCAACAATCAAAGGAGGTACGCCCACGGGCAGTGCCTCCTTTTTAATATTAATTGAATACATTATATATTATATATACTGCTACCACAGCATAATATGAACACCAATCTAGTTGAAGAACTCAAATGGCGCGGGATGATCCACGATATCATGCCCGGCACCGAAGAGCAGCTTGCCAAAGAGGTCACCACCGCTTACGTCGGTATTGATCCCACCGCTGACTCGCTCCATATTGGCCACCTCGTCTCCATCATGCTCCTCAAGCACCTCCAGATGGCGGGTCACAAGCCCCTCGCCGTCGTCGGCGGCGCCACCGGAATGATTGGCGACCCCTCGTTCAAAGCCGCTGAACGCAAACTCCTTACCCCGGAAGAGATTCAGCACAACGTACAGTGCATCCGCCACCAGCTCGAGCGCTTTCTCGACTTCGACAACCCTGTCAACGGCGCTGAGATACTAAACAACTACGACTGGATGAAGGACTACCTCTTCTTGGATTTCATCCGCGATGTTGGAAAGCACATCACCGTCAACTACATGATGACCAAGGACTCCGTCAAGAAGCGCATGGAGACCGGAATCTCGTTCACCGAGTTCAGCTACCAGCTCCTTCAGGGCTACGACTTCCTAACCCTCTACCGCACAAAAGGCTGCAAACTGCAGATGGGCGGCTCCGACCAGTGGGGTAATATCACCACCGGCACCGAGCTTATCCGCCGCATGGAAGGTGGTGAAGCCTTCGCTCTGACTTGCCCCCTCATCACAAAGGCCGACGGTACCAAGTTCGGAAAGACCGAAGGCGGCAACGTATGGCTCGACCCAGAGAAGACCTCGCCCTACAAGTTCTACCAGTTCTGGCTCAACTGCTCCGACGTCGATACTGCCCGTTATATACGCATCTTCTCCCTCTTCAACCGTGAAGAGATTGAGGCTATGGAAAAACAACATGCCGAAGCCCCAGAGCAGCGCATCCTGCAGAAAGCTCTGGCCAAGGATATCACCGTCCGCGTCCACGGACAGCAGGCTTACGACACCGCTATTGCCGCCTCCGAACTCCTCTTCGGACGCGCAACTACTGACCAGCTCAATGCCCTCGACCGCAAGACCCTTCTCTCCGTCTTCGAAGGGGTACCGCAATTCACTGTGGCCCGCTCCCTTATCGAGGCCGGTGCCTCGCTTGTCGACCTGGCCGCAGAGGTCGGCATGTTCGCCTCCAAGGGCGAAATCCGTCGTGAACTGAAGCAGAACTCCATCTCAGTCAACAAGCAGAAAGTGGCTGAAGGATGCACCCTTACCGCCGCCGACATCCTTGCCAGCGGCTGCATCCTCGTCCAGAAAGGCAAGAAGAACTACTACCTTCTCAATGTCGAGTAAACTATGTTTGAAAACCTTAGTAGCAAGATAGAAAAAGCGCTGCACACCCTCCGTGGCAAAGGCTCTATTACCGATATCAACGTGGCAGAGACTGTCAAGGAGGTGCGCAAAGCCCTCCTCGACGCTGATGTGAGCTATCCCATCGCCAAGGAATTCACCGACAAGGTGAAGTCCGAAGCTATGGGACGGAATGTCATCTCCAGCATCGAGCCTGGCCAGTTGATGGTGAAGATTGTCCACGAAAAACTCACAGAACTGATGGGTTCTGAGGCAGTCGACATCAATGTCAAGGGGCAGCCAGCAGTGGTTCTCATTGCCGGCCTCCAAGGTTCAGGTAAGACTACATTTAGCGCCAAACTGGCCAATATGCTCCGCACCAAGCGCGGCAAGAGCGTTATGCTTGTTGCCGGCGACGTCTATCGTCCTGCGGCCATCAGCCAGTTGCAGACCCTCGGAGTGCAGATAGGCGTACCCGTTTATACCGAGGAAGGTAGCAAGGACCCAGTTAGCATTGCACATAACGCCGTCAAAGATGCCAAACTTAAAGGCATAAATGTTGTCATCGTCGATACTGCCGGTCGTCTGGCAGTTGACGAGGAGATGATGAACGAAATTGCAGCCCTCAAGCGCGAACTACAGCCCCAGGAGACCCTCTTTGTAGTCGACTCTATGACCGGTCAGGATGCAGTCAATACCGCTAAGGCCTTCAACGACCGCCTCGATTTCGACGGTGTTGTGCTCACCAAACTCGACGGCGACACCCGTGGCGGTGCGGCACTTACTATCCGCTATACCATTCAGAAACCCATTAAGTTCGTCGGTATCGGCGAGAAGATGGATGCACTCGACGTGTTCCACCCCGATCGAATGGCCAATCGCATCCTCGGTATGGGCGATGTGGTTAGTCTGGTCGAGCGTGCCCAGGAACAATACGACGAGGCTGAGGCCCGTCGTATCCAGAAGAAACTCATACACAACGACTACAACTTCGACGACTTCCTCTCGCAGGTGGCCCAAATCAAGAAGATGGGTTCCATGAAGGACCTCATGGGTATGATTCCAGGCATGGACAAACTGACCAAGAATGTGGAGATTAGCGACGATGCCTTTAAGCCCATCGAGGCCATGATTGGCTCAATGACTCCATACGAGCGGCAGAACCCGCAGTGCCTCAATGGTAGCCGCAAGCAGCGCATTGCCGTCGGAAGTGGCCGCACTATCCAGGAACTCAACCGCTTTCTCAAGCAGTTCGAGGACACCCGCAAGATGATGAAAATGATGACAAAGAGCGGTGGCAAGATGCCCGTCCGCCGCAGAAGATAATACCTAACACCATGACAGAGATATTGGACGGCAAGGCCCTTGCCTTGCAGATAAAGGAAGAAATATCCAACGAGGTGCGCCAACTTACAGCCGCCGGCCATCGTGCCCCCCATTTGGCTGCCGTTATCGTCGGCGAAGACGGTGCAAGCATGACCTATGTGGCCAACAAGGAGAAGTCGAGCCGTGAGGTGGGCTTCACCTCCAGTGTCTACCGTCTGCCCGAGAAAATCAGTGAGCGTGAGCTGTTGGACACCATCAACTTCCTAAACAACGACCCGGACATCGACGGTTTCATCGTTCAACTTCCTCTTCCCAAGCATATCAACGAGCAGCGCATCATTGATGCCATATCGCCCGACAAGGATGTCGACGGATTTACCCCCGTCAATGTCGGACGTATGGTCCTCGGCGAGGAATGCTTCGTGCCGGCCACTCCGATGGGGATCTGCACACTCCTCAAGCGCTATGGTATTGAGACCACTGGCAAGCACTGCGTCGTCATCGGCCGTTCCAATATTGTTGGCACTCCTGTTGCAAATCTCCTTTCCCGCAAGGGATTCGACTGCACCGTCACCATGTGCCACAGCCGCACCCGCAACCTCGCTGAACTCACCCGTCAGGCCGATATTTTGGTGGTTGCCATCGGCAAGCCTGAGTTTATCACCGCTGACATGGTAAAGCCTGACGCCGTCCTGATTGATGTGGGTATCCACCGTGTGCCCGATGACACGAAGAAGAGCGGTTACCGTATCATCGGTGATGTTAAACATTCTGAGGTCGACCAGTTATGCAGCTGGACGACTCCCGTACCCGGTGGGGTGGGTCCATTGACTATCGTCAGCCTGTTAGAAAATACGCTGAAGGCCTACCGCCGCACCCATAAATAATATTCCGTGACTACCAGACCTTCGTGAAATCCTCGGCCTCTCTAACTGAAGGATCACGTTGGTATTCTAACAGCTTGGCGTATTTTAGGTAGCTGTTGATGGCTATTGACTTGCTAAGCGTTAGACCGTCAATTCCGCCGAGGATACCTCCGCGGATAAAGTAATTCATGAAGAACGCTGCTCCACCGTGCCATAGGGGCGACCACCAGTGGGCGCGTTTGCCCTTGCTCCATAGGATTTTTGCTCCGCGGGTGCTGTAATTGCGCCCCGGCTTGGCAAAAAGTTCGCCGATATTCTTGTAACGGTAGTGCAGCAAATCGGCGCGCCACCGTTGAGTGTTGACGGTCGGTACAGTGGCATGTTGCTTTACTTCGGGGAAACGCAGACGATCGTGGCGATAGAGACGTACTAGCCAGTCGGGATACCATCCACATGACTTTATCCAACGGCTACCCACCAGGTTGCGGCGGCGCAAGGCAAAGCCGTCGTAGGGAGTGTTGTCGAAATCCGTGGCTTCAATTTTGGCCACCAGTTCTGGTGTTAACCGTTCGTCTGCGTCGATGCTCAGTACCCATAGGTTCTTCACATACTTCAGAGCCACATTCTTCTGTATTCCGTCGCCCAGATATGGTTGTATGTAAACGGAGGCACCGGCCGCCTGCGCCAGTTCGCGTGTGCGGTCGGTGCTTTCCGAGTCAACCACTACTACTTCGTCGCATACTTGCTGAAGCGAGCGTATGGCCGCTTCGATGTTGCGCTCTTCGTTGAGGGTGGTAATAATTCCTGATATATGCTTCATATCGCGGGCATCAGTCGCCGAGGGCCACAATGCGGAAGGTCATTGGGGCGGTGCCGGCCATGTCGCCGGGCAGGAAGCCGTCCATGTCTTCGATGATGAAGGTAATCTTGCCATACTCTACATCGAAGCGTATGTTCTCGGCCACTGTTACATCTGTGTCGCCGAAGCCATCGCCGTCTGTGTCGATGTTATAGTAGGTGATTGGGGTTACCAGTGGCAGAAGGTTCTGGGCACCGTTCTGGATGAGGTAGGCATGAACCATGCCGTAGTCAATCACGTCAGCGTCAAGTTCATCCCAACGCATCGTGGCGAAATAGTACGACACTTGAGATGAGGTCACCCAGTCGGTGGGCATGATGGTTACTTCGACCGAGCGCATGGACTGATGCTCGCACGAGGTCAGGCCAAATGCCATAAAGATGGCGGCAAGGATGGGAAGGATTGTTTTTTTCATTGTTGTTTTTTTTTATGTTTGTTATTGTCTATTATAGATTTAACGCAATTTGACCGCTATTATTGCATCTTGTTGTTGACGATGCAAAATTACGTATTAGTACTATGGGTTTTTCCGTCGGCATCGCATATTTTTCCTATCTCTAGGATTTTACGCATGACGTCGTTTGGAGTAATTGCAGACATGCAGCGGTAGTTGCCGTAGCGACAGGGCTTGCTGCCGTAGGCAGAGCATGGCTGGCATTTGAGTCCTGCACAGATGGCAAAGTCTCGTGGCTGGCCAAAACCGTAGAATCCGAAGTCGGGGTGTGTGGCGCCCCAAATACTTACAACTGGTGTGCCTACGGCTGAAGCGAAGTGCATGTTTGACGAGTCCATACTGACCATAAGGTCGAGGCTGCGTATTATCTCCAATTCCTCGGAGAAGGTATGCCGGCCTGCAACCGATTCGGCTCCCTCATTTCGCGAGGCGATGGCTTCCAGTTGCGGCGCCTCAGATTTGCTTCCAAAGAGCTTTACGTTGCAGTTGAGCATACAGAGCATTTCCACAAGTTTTTCAGTGTTCTCAATAGGCCATATCTTACCTTTGTGCTGTGCAAAAGGTGCAATGCCTATAGTTAAGGGAGTAGATGGTTGGAGATGAATTTGAGTATGCGGAGCTCCTGCTGCAAGCCCCATGCGGTCGAACACATCATTGTAGCGTTGCCATTGTGGACGACGTGGATGACGAACTATGTGGTGCAGAAACGTCCACCGGGAAAGACGGCCCTTGCGCATACGGCAGAGTGGCAGGGGGGCTTTAAGGTGAAGTAGGCGGTCTGTCTGTAGCATTATCAGCGCGTAGCCCACTCGGTTCACCTTGTGCAGGTCAGCTATGGCATCAGCCTTGACAGATTTCAATTGTCGGTAGATTGCATGTGTGCCGTCTTTTTTGTTTACTCCGAGGAACTTGATATTGTCAATGCCTTCGAATAGCGGTTGCAGCAACGACGGAGCAGCTATGGTAAAATGCACGTCAGGGTTGGCGGCAGCCCGTGCTTTAAGTATGGGTGCCAGTATGGCCACATCGCCGAGGGCCGAGAGGCGTATGACCAGAATGTGCTTCACTTCTTATAGAGTTCAGGATTGAGCGATGGGTCGTTGTACATCTTCATCTGACGGTAAAGGCGCATAATGCGGCGGCCGGCGGCCAGGTCGGCAAGCAACTGGTCAATGGCGGCAGTAAGGTCGGCGCGCTGAGTGAGTAGGGTGTCCAGTTTGGCCTGGCACTTGGCTCGGTGTGCGTCGTCGCCGCGGTGTGCTTCAATATTGAAATGGTATATCTTCAGAGCCAGGATGGAAAGTCGGTCGATGGCCCAGGCAGGAGTTTCGGTGTTGATAGCGGCATCTGGTAGCGGCATTACATTGCCGTACTCGGCCATGTAATGGTCGTCAATGCGCTCCACAAGGTCGGTGCGGTGCTGGTTTGAACGGTCGATACGTCGCTTGAGTTGCAAAGCATAAACTGGGTCGACGTCATCGGGGCGGACGAGGTCTTCCAGATGCCACTGCACCGTATCAACCCACGACTTCTCCCAAAGCAACGCTTCGTAGGTGCTGCCTGGATAAGGATTGTGGAGCGTGGCGTCAACCGAATCGGTCTTGTGGTATTCCTCAACCTGTTTGAGGCAGAGGTTGTATATATCAATTGCTTTCATGTTGTTGTGTGTAAGTGGTTATATAACTGGCGAGCCTTTACTGGGCCTATGGTTGCGGCAAGGTCGTCGAGTGTCTGGATGGATATTTGTTTTACAGAGCCATAGCGTAGCAATAAGTCATGTGCTGACTTTGGACCGATTCCGGGTATGTCGGTTAGGCTTGTACGGAAAGTACCGCGCGAACGCTTCTCCTTGTGAAAGGTAATGGCGAAGCGGTGTACCTCGTTCTGTATCTGCTCCAACAGATGGAAGAGGGGGTCGGTCGGTTTGAGGCCAACAACCTTTGGCGGGAATCCGTAGAGGAGTTCGTTAGTGTGGTGCCGATCGTCCTTGGCGAGACCGGCTATGGGTATAGAGAGGTGCAGTTTGTCGTGTATCACTTCGCGGGCAACCTCCATCTGGCCAGCTCCTCCGTCGACTATCAGCAGGTCTGGCAGAGGCAGCCCTTCGTCGTGCAGGCGTTTGTAGCGCCGTAAGATTACTTCGGCCATCGAAGCGTAGTCGTCAGGACCTTCTACGGTCTTGATATTGAACTTGCGGTATTCTTTTCGGTTAGGTTTGCCTCCTGTGAAACGTACCATGCCCGCCACAGGGTATGCGCCCTGTATGTTAGAGTTGTCGAAGCATTCGATGTTCATCGGAAGGGTGGGAAGTTGGAGGGCTCGTTGGATGCGTTCCAATAGTTTGACAGCCTGTGGGGCGGCATCGCCTTGAGTCAAAGCTCTCTGGTGGCGGCATTGCTTTTGATAACTCTCCACGTTGCGTAGCGACAGTTCGAGCAATTTGCGTCGGTCGCCACGAGGTTCAACGGTCTGCGTAAGATAGTCGTCCGGCAGGTCGGGCACCGGCATCTGGAGTACAACTTCCGAAGCTGTGCTCTCGGTCTGTTGGTGCAATTCAGGAATGACGGTGGCCAGTATTTCGGCATCGCTCTCGTCAAGTTGTTTCTTTATTTCGTTGGAGAAGCTGTATATGATAGTGCCGTTTTTCACGCGCATCATGTTGACGTATGCATAGCGTTCGTCGCTGAGTATGGATACCACGTCAACATCCTTTATATTAGTACCTACCACGGTAGAACGGCTTTGGTATTCTTCCAGCAAGTGTATTTTGTGCTTGATTGCTTCAGCCTCCTCATATTGTTGCTTGTCGGCGAGAGAGAACATGTTGGCTTTCAATTCGTCCAGTATGTCACCGAAGTCGCCTTTCAATATGCGGCGTATGTTCTCGATGGTTGCCTGATAGTCCTCTTTCGACTGGAGCCCGACACATGGTGCACCGCAGAGTCCGATCTGGTGCTTCATGCAGGGCCGTTTGCCCATAGCGTTACATGTGCGGTATTGGAATAATTGACGTATGATGTCAAGCAGTTCGTGCAGAATGCGTCCGTTGGGGTATGGGCCAAAGAAATGGCCTTTTGGATGACGCCCTTCAGAGTGTCGGCGGGTGTAAAGCAGGCGCGGGTATTCCTCGTCGGTCAGTAGCAGGTATGGGTAGCTTTTGTCGTCCTTGAGCATCGAGTTGTAACGGGGCTGATAACGCTTGATAAGGTTGTTTTCGAGCAGAAGGGCGTCGACCTCCGAGGCTACTACGGTGACACGTATGTCGCAGATGTTGCGTACAAGCATCTTGATTTTGGCGCTCTTGTCGTCGTAGTGCGAGAAGTAACTGCTCACCCTGCGTTGAAGGTTTCTCGCCTTCCCCACATAGATTACTTTGCCTTCGGCATCAAGATGCTGATAGACTCCAGGATTCTCTGGAATGGTCTTGAGCCGCGTGGCAATGCGGTCAATATTGGGGTTGATGCTACTGTCAATCACAGGTCTGGGTAGTCGAGTTCCACTTTGTATATTTTCAACTGGATGGAATGGATGCCTTCCAAGTCGTACTGGCTAGTGGCCTGGCCTACCTCCATACGGTGGTCGCCATTGCTGTTGAAACTGAAGAATGTGCGTATATGTTTGCTCGCCACGCGGCGGCCGTCAATTACCTCGCCGCGCCACCGTCCATTGAGTTTCAGCGGTACATCGGCGTAGAACATTCGCCGTTCGCTATTGGAACTGTATAGATTGACCGTAACAGGAACCGATTCGTATCTGTAGACCTGTGTGTCGATGCTTACAGTGAGGTCAATGTTATAGAAGTCTTGGATGTCTTTAACCTGAATATCGAACACTTCGGGCGAGAATCGGTTCCATCGGTTGTTGGCAAAGGTACGTTCGTCATCGACTAGTGTTTTCTTGCCGCATGAGGCCAGCGTCATTAGGGTGAGTATGATGGGGAGTATGCGTTTCATAGTGAAAGGGTTTATTTGCGAAGTTTAATGAGCTCCTGCATTATCTGTACTGCGTTGGTGGCAGCGCCTTTGCGTATATTGTCGGCTACTACCCAGAGATTGAGGCTGTTGGGCTGCGAAGGGTCACGGCGGAGACGGCCTACCCATACTTCGTCACGGTGATGTGAGAGAATGGGCATGGGGTATAGGTTCTTTTCGGGGTCGTCGTAGAGGATAACGCCGGGCGTTTCGGCAATCAGACGGCGAACATCGTTGAGTTCGAAGTCTCTGAGCAATTCCACATTTACCGCCTCGCTGTGGCCTCCGACAACAGGTACGCGCACCACTGTGGCGGTAATGGCTATTGAGGGGTCTGCAAATATCTTGCGGGTTTCGTCTACCAGTTTCTGCTCCTCGGTGGTGTAGCCATCGGGCAGGAAGTCGCCTCCATGGGGGAAGAGGTTCCGATGGATGCTGTAGGTGTACGCCCGCTCTGCAGGCTCGATACCTTGTTCTTCGGCCTCCAACTGGCGGACAGCCTTGATGCCGGTGCCAGTGATGCTCTGGTATGTGGATATTACAAGGCGGCGGATGCCGTATTCACGTTCTAGGGCGGAGATGGCAAGCACCATCTGGATTGTACTGCAATTGGGGTTGGCAATGATGCGGTCGCTGTCCTTTACGGCTGATATATTGATTTCGGGCACCACGAGGGGTATTTTGGGGTCTTTTCGCCAGGCCGAACTATTGTCGACCACGGTGGTGCTGACTTTGGCGAATAGTGGTGCATATTGACGCGAGGCTGCAGCACCGGCCGAAAAGATGGCGTAGTCTGGTTTCGCTGCGATAGCGTCTGCCACACTGACTACACTGAGGGTTCGTCCAGCGAAGTCTATCTTTTTCCCTATTGACCGCTCGGAGGCGGCTGGAATGATTTCTTCATTGCCAAAGCCGCGCTCTGCAAGCACGGTCAGCATCTCGCGACCAACGAGGCCTGTGGCGCCTACTACTGCTATCTTCATTGCTGGTTTATCGTATGAGGGTTACTGCGCCTTTCTTTATGCGCGTGACGTTCGGTTCAAAACTGTTGGTGTAGCGTATTACATAGACATATCCTCCCTGAGGGCAGGGTTTTCCGTCCATATCTTTGCCATCCCATTCGCAGTCAACACCCTCGCAGTGGAACACCATCTGGCCAAATCGGTTGTAGATGTACATCTCTTCTTTGAGTGTCTCCGAACTAATGGAGGAGAAGGTGTTGTTGCCGGTAGGATTGTCGGGGGTGAATGCATTGGGTACCCAGAAGGTTTCGATGTTGAGTGGGATGGTGATTGAGGTGGAGTCGTAACAGCCGTAGGGGCTGTGGGCTACGAGCCATATTTTGGCCTCGGTCTCGGTGACTGGAATGGTATAGTAGGCCGTGGCACCTGTCTGGTTGACGGCGGTGGGGAATTTCCATACACGGGAGTCGCCACCAGTCGAGATGTCGGTGAGTACAACATCGAGGTGATCAAGGTCGAAGTGGTCAAGGCTGCTCTGAATCTTGGCAGTAAGGGGGTGGATGGTAAAGTCGAGGTGGACGATGGAGTCGCAGTTGTAACGGTTTTTCAGGATGATTGTGTCGATGTCGTAGCGATCCTGGTTGTTCTGGGAGTAGACTTTGCCGTTGATCCATGTTATGGGCTTGCAGTCCATGATGTGGTCTGTGGTGTGGCTTACGTCGAACACCGTAAGGTCGAGCCTGACGATGCTGTCGCAGCCAGGTTGGCTAGTGAGGGTTTCGTAGATTACGTTCGGGTCGGTATTGTCGTTGAAGTTACGTTGGTTGGTTCCTGATGGGTTCCAGTGGAAGGTTTCACCACGGCAAATACCTGCCACCTCGGTGGTGTCGAAGTTGGGGAATATGCGGACAAGGACTCGTTTGTAGTTTGCGCAGCCGCTGGTAAATGTGATAGCGCATTGAATGTAAATGGAGTCGATCTTGTTAGTTGGCAGGGTGTCCATCCGGTTGTCGGGCATGAGTGTGAGGTTGAGGCGGCTGCCGTCAACTCCGTAGACCGATGTCGGCAGTGGGCGTTCCACGCTATCGAGCACACGAAGGACAGACCAATTTATGGTTTGGATGTCCTGCGAACTGGGGAATGAAGCAGTGACGGTTTGCGACTCACCGTAGCAAATGTCACGCACGGTGTCGGCGGGGTTGGCGCCCTGAAGGCGGAGGTTCATGTCGTTGACGGTGTCTATACCGATAGTGATTGTGTCACGGAGGAAATACCAGTCCTGGTTGGCGTTCATGAAACGGAGCTCCATAACATATTGGGAGACGCAAGTGGGGCTAACTACAGCTTGGGTGAGGGTGGGATGAGCTGTGTTGTTATCGTTCATTGCGATGTAGTAGCCATTGGTGTCGTTGACGGCGTTGGGATTTGTTATGGGGTCGAATTTCGGAAGGTCGATTGAGTCGCGGCCGTCGGTAAATATGCGGTACCACTTCTCATTCTTAAAGGTATTTCCCTGCGGAGTGAAACGGAAGGCAATGTTGTTGACAGTGGTTGTGAAAGGATTGTAGCCAGTTGGGAAAAATGCTGCGGGGGCACCGTTCTGCACGTAGTAGTTGGGGTCGGTGCGGTTGCTGCCCTTCACCTGTGGCTGGCCGGTTGCGTTCTGTATGCCGATGATGCCGCGTCCGCCATTCCATGAGGTGCATACCTGGCGTTGCTTAACGTGTACCTCGATGATATTCGAGCCTTCGTAGCACACAATCTGATAGGTGCAGTGCATATTGTTGCAGCTGCTGCTATACTGAATCACATCTTTCCATGAGCAGATGATTTTGCGGCAGGGGAAGACATCCTGAATGCCGTAGTAAATGCCCCAGTCGGTAGCAATGTGCGTGCCGGAGGATTGGGGATTGGTGTCCTCATAGACACCATAGATGGCATCGCGCACATTTGATGTTGAACTTGGGGCGCCGCTCGTACCGTCTGGCCACGGAATTGGTGCGGAGTAACTATAGGCACAATAACTATTAGGTGTGGCCGTCGAACTGAATGACACGCAACCGTTGGCTCCGAGGATGAACGATGTCTTCTGTATGCCGAAAAAGTAGAAGGGGTACGGAATATTGATTGAACTTTGCGCAAAATTGTCGTCAACATTTGCGGCCACGCGGGTTCCAAGGGCGAACGTCGTGTCAGGCGGGTTGTAAGGAATGGACTCCACAAGGTACGTACCGTTGAAGAATTGCACTGGGATATACGGCTCGGCCTTGAGTGTGATGGTGGGTTCTGCACAGGTGGCCGCAGTATCCCATCCTTGTTGGCGGTAGTAGCGCGACGGGATGTGGTCGTACTTCTGCTCGATAAGTACTTCTGGACATGGACTTGATACTTCCTGCGCAACTATTTTGCTATTACCAAAGAAAGCAGACAGGATGAGTAATACGCTGACTATATGTATTTTGCTTTTCATGTTCATAATTGCTTTAATTTACAAAGATACACTTTTTTTATATATTAGACGTAAAAAAAAGGCCGAATGTTACATTCGACCGCATTTTTTTTGTATGTTTTGTGTGTTATCGGATACCCATACGGTTGAGCGCCCTGTGGAATAGAGCGGCGTTTCGGTTGTGTTCAGCCAGGGTTGCGGCGAAGCGGTGGGTGCCGTCCATCTTGTCGCTGGCGCAGAAGTAAAGGTAGTTTGTCTCAGGGGCGTTGAGCACGGCGTCGACGGAGGCTTTCGACGGCAGGCAGATGGGTGCTGGCGGAAGCCCGGTATGGAGATAGGTGTTGAAGGGGCTTTCGACGGCGAGGTGCTTGTTGAGGATGCGACGAAGGGTGAAATCGCCCACGGCATATTTCACCGTTGGGTCGGCCTGAAGTGGTATGCCGCGCTCTAGGCGATTGATGTATACGCTGGCTATCAGCGGCTTTTCGGGGTTGTGGTTGGTCTCCTCCTCCACTATCGAGGCGAGGATTATGATGTTCTTAAGGCTGTACTCATAATGGCCAAACTCAATTAAGTCGACTCTTAGTTCGCCGTTTGGGCCAATTCCCTCACTCCAGAAAGCGTTGAATTCTTTTTCCATACGCTGCATGAACTGTGCTGGTGTGACGGTCCAGTAGAACTCGTATGTGTCTGGGCGGATAAGGTAGAAACTGTCGAGGGTGATGTCGAAGTCGTTGTGCATCAGCTTCTGGTTGAGGAAGTCGTTGAGTTGCTGCGGTGTGCGGAACTTCCCTATGGTGAGCCGTAAGGGGTCCTGCTGTCCGTTGCGGAGTTTGCGGAGTAGGGCGAAGTTCTTCATGCCAGGCTCAATCACATAGCTACCTGGATGCACACGTTTGCCTTGCATGCCGGTGACCTTGACCATAAGGCGGAAGGCGTCGTTGAAGTCGCATTCATCGCAGAGGCCTTTGTATGTTGTAGATTTGTCTTCTGGCAGATAGAGACGCACAGGTTCTGTAGTATAGACGTGGGAATTCAGTATCCCGAGTATGGCTAATATTCCGAGTATGGCTAGAAAAGCCAGTACTGCTAGAATTATTATGGTCTTTTTCTTCATAATATCAGTTGCATGCGTATGGAATCGATGTATTGGCCGTCGACATTGAGCCACTCTTTGAAGCGGCCGCACTCCTGGTAGCCGGCCTTTTGGAAAAGGGCGATGCTGGCGGTGTTGCTTGCGGCTATATCGGCATAGAGAGTATGTAGTTGGTAGTTGGTAGTGGTTAGCGTTTGCAGTTGGCGCAGCATTTCGAGGGCGAAACCCTTGCGGCGGTGCTCCTTGGCAACCATGATGCCTACAGCGGCCCGTTTGTTGAGTGGGTCATAGTTGTATAGGTCCACGCAGCCAAAGGGCAATGCGTAAAGCCGCAGGCTGCCGCTGGAAAGCGATGCGCCCTCTTCTGCAACTAATACTATGTCTCTTTCACTTTTCATTTTTCACTTTATGAAATCTTCCCCCATAGCATCTTGTTCTTAGAGTGTTCGATATAGCGTTGAAGCAGAGGATGGACGGCAAGTGTCGGGTCGGCGGCTAGAAGGTCGCGCACTTCGTTGCGGGTGGCGGCTACGAGGGGTTCATCGTCGACGATGGAAGCCAGCTTGAGGTCGAGTACACCGCTCTGCTGCAATCCTTGTATGTCTCCCGGCCCGCGCAGGCGCAGGTCGGCCTCGGCAATCTGGAATCCGTCGGTGGTTGCGCACATGGTGCGTATGCGCTCCTGGCTGGTATAGGAGAGGTTGTCCTTGGTCATAAGGATGCAGTAGCTTTGCTCTGCACCACGGCCCACGCGGCCGCGAAGCTGGTGCAGTTGGCTGAGGCCGAAACGCTCGGCGTTCTCAATGACCATGACGGTGGCGTTGGGCACGTCGACGCCGACCTCAATCACCGTTGTTGCTACCATTATCTGGGTCTTACCCTGCTTGAAGCGCTCCATCTCGAAGGCTTTCTCCTCGGCGGTCAGCTGGCCGTGGACCATCGAGGTGGCATATTGTGGCCGTGGAAAGTAGTTCTGCACCATCTCGAGGCCGTCCTCAAGGTCTTTGAGGTCCATCTTCTCGCTTTCGTGGATAAGGGGGTAGACAAAGTAAACCTGCCGCCCGGCATCAATCTGTTGCTTCAGGAAATGGAACACCAGCGGA
>CAJOFL010000001.1:131705-134134 GCA_905233895.1 uncultured Bacteroidales bacterium
GTCATGGCGAGGGTGCGCGGTATGGGGGTGGCCGTCATCACCAGTATGTGTGGCGGCGGGGTGGCTTTGCTCCAGAGTTTGCTGCGCTGTTCCACGCCGAAACGGTGTTGCTCGTCGATGACCACAAGACCGAGGTTGGCAAAATGCACGTCGTCCTCGATGAGTGCGTGGGTACCGATAACTATCTTGGTTTCGCCGCTCAGCATACCGGCTTTGATACGGCGTTTCTCGGCGGGGCGTACACTGCCGATTAGCAGTTCTACGCTGATGTCCAGGCCGTTGAGCATCTTTAGGAAAGTCTGATAGTGCTGGGTGGCGAGGATTTCGGTGGGTGCCATGAGGCAGGCCTGACAGCCATTGTCCAATGCCAGGAGCATGCACATGAGTGCTACGAGGGTCTTGCCGCTGCCGACGTCGCCTTGGATGAGCCGGTTCATCTGGTGGCCGGTACGCATATCCTCTCGTACTTCTTTAACTACACGCTTTTGGGCTCCAGTGAGGGGGAACGGGAGTTGGGCATAGAATCGGTTGAAGCAGTCGCCCACATGGTTGAATATGCGCCCCTCGGAGTGTTGCTGTCGCTCGTTGTGAGCCCACTGGTAGTCGAGCTGGAGAAAGAATAGTTCCTCGAACTTGAGGCGTGTACGGGCTGCGTCGAGTTGTGCCTGGCTTTCGGGATAGTGGATTGCCCGCAGGGCGGTGTCGCGGCCCAGTAGGTGGTATTTGGCTATTATGTCGTCGGGCAGGGTTTCTTCCATCGGAGCGAGGCTCGTGACGAGGGTCTCGGTGATGCGTGAAAGGGCACGTGTGCCGAGGCCGTGCTGCTTCATCTTCTCAGTGGTGTTGTAGACAGGCAAGAGCGGATGGCGTTCGTCGCCCACGGCGCTGTAAGGCTCCAGTTCGGGATGTGAAATCTGCCAGCTGCCGTTGTAGAGGGTGGGCTTGCCCATGACAAGGTATTCCACGTTGGGCTTCAGTCGCTCACGTGCCCATTTGGTGCCGGCGAACCAGACGAGTTGCACGGTACCGGTGCCGTCGTAGAGGTCGACGGTGAGTCGTTCGCTTCGGGGGCCGGTGCTTACGGTGTGCATGTTACTGACGGTGCCGCGCAGCATGACCATGGAATTGTCGTCGGAGAGCGAAGCTACGGTGGATAGCACCGAGCGGTCGATATATCGGTAGGGGATATGCTCAAGGAGCTGTCCAGCAGTGCGGATGCCCAGCTCGGAGGCCAGCACTTTGGCTCGTGCGGGGCCTACGCCTTTGAGGTAGACTATGTCGTCGGTTGTGAGCATTGGTGCAGCAGGCGTTCGCGTTCGAGGGTTGAACTGATGTCGATATGTTCGGCGTCGGCCATGACCAGGAGAGTCTCGATAGTGGGATCTTGGCGGCGGTTGACGCTGGCGATGGTCTGTTCGTATTCGAAGTCCTTGGCGGTACGTATGCCGCGGACGATGCACTTAGCCCCTTCGCGGTGGCAGAGGTCTACGGTCATGCCGCTGTAGGAAATCACCTCCACGTTGGGAAGGTCGCCAATGGTGCGGCGGATTATCTCGACCCGCTCGTCGGGTGTGAACATGCAGTGCTTGTCGCTATTGTCGCCCACGGCGATAATTAGGCGGTCGAAGAGCGGCGCCACGCGGCGGGCGATGGCCTCATGGCCGGCTGTGAAGGGGTCGAACGACCCGGGGAAGAGTGCTGTGGCCATGGCGGTTCAGAATTGGTAAATGAGGCGTACGATAAGGGTGTTGTTGCGGCAGTTGTTGCTTTCGGTAACCCAGCGGGTCTGTTGGTTGCCCGACGGGGTTACTTCGATGCCGTCGGCCTGACGGAAAGTCCAGTCGCGCTTGACGGGAAGGATGGAGTATTGCCAGCGTATGTTGAGCTGGAGGCCGCGCCAAATGGAGAAACGGGCGTCGATGGCGGCGCTGAGATCGTTGCGAAGGAAGGTCATGTCGCTCGTGTCGGGCACGAGGTTGTTGGGGTTGTAGAGGATTATGCCGTTGGGCTGCTGGACAAGGCGGCCATAGACAAATCCGGCGCCGAGGAGCATGCCTCCGTAGGGGTCTTGGTAGTGGAGCAAGAGGGGTATGTCGACGTAGTTGAGGGTGAGTTTCATGCTGTAGGGGTCGCCGCTGTTGTCGTAGGAGCCGCGCTGGCTGAAGAGAGCCTCTACGCTGAGGCCCCAGCGGTTGTTGCCGCTTATTGCGGCGAGGGCGCCCACACCGCCGGTGTAGCCGTAGTGGCGGAAACCTTTCAGTTCGTCGCCTTCGATTTGCGAGACGCTTACGCCAGACGAGAGGAAGGCGTGGATGCGCTGCGCGTTAGCTGCCAGCGGAATGAGTATAAGGGCTATGGCTAAAAGTTGTTTCATATCTGGTTCCAGTTGCGAACGAGGATGGTAAGGTCGGTTGATGGGCGGTAGTGGC
>CAJOFL010000002.1 GCA_905233895.1 uncultured Bacteroidales bacterium
TGCGTGTCACGTCGTTGCGCTGGGCTAGATTGGTGCTGAGGTGGCTCAGGCTCCCGTCGGCTGCCGCCGTGAGGTCGAGCCAGGCGGTGGCTTTCAGTCGGGCGCTGGCGCTGAGGTAGCCCTCATGCTGAAGGTATTCGTTCATAAGGTAGCCCCCGGCGGTCTGTACGCTGGCCGAGTCCTCGTAGCGGTCGTAGAGGCGCTGCCCCTTGCCCACCACTTGGAGGTTCCAACGGCCGCTCCTGCGGGTCCATTTCGCTTGGGCGAAGGCCACCTCCTCGGCGGTGTTCTCGGCACTGACCGTTTGGCGGTAGAATTGCACGGGGCCGGGCAACTGGTGGGTGCCGTGCATAAGGTGAACCTTGGCCGTCAGGCGGCTCACGGAGTCGATGGTGTAGAAGGCTGACACGTCGGCGGTAAGCATCTGCATGGCCGAGTGGAGTCGCCGCTCGCGGCTGCTGCTGTCGGCATGGCTGGCTGTATAGTAGAGGGTGAACGGGTAGTCGCCGTCGCTCTTGAGCCAGTTGGCCCAGACGGTGGTCTTCAGCCGTCGGCTCCACTTTTGTTCCCATTGCAGCGAGGGCGACATCATGCCGAACGACCCCAGCTCCATGGCGGCTTTGAGGTTGGTGCGTTCGGCGAGGAAGAAGGAGGGCTCGGCGGTGGCCATGTCGATTATATTGCCTGCGGCGAAGGCTCGTGCCGTCGGCAGGCCTTGCGGCCCGCCGTGGGTGAGGCTCACATATGCGGCGCCGCCCAAAAGGTAGCGGCCGAGGTCAACCTGACCGTTCTGTGCGTCGTCCACAGGCACACCATCGATGGTGAGTGTTGAGAACTGGCTGCCCAGTCCACGTGCCGAGACTGTCTTGATGCCGCCGATGCCGCCGTAGTCTTTAAGGGTGACACCGGCCATCTGCCTCAAAGCGTCGCTCAACTGCAAGGCTCCCTGCTGCTCAATCTTTTCTGCGTTGACCACCTGGGTCGGAGCCACGGTGCGAAGAGTCTTCGGTGCCTGCTGTCCGCTAACCTCCACCTCGTCGAGGCGGTAGGTGGTGTCCTGTGCGGCGAGTTGCAGGTTGAAAAGAATCAGCAATGCCGCGAAAGTAACTTTCGCGATGTGTTTCATTCTACAAGTTCTCCCATGAGGTCGTTCTCCAGGGCCTGTGTGATATGTACGTTTACAAAGTCGCCTGTACGCACTCCGCGGCGTTGGCCTGTGACCAGCACCTCGTCGTCCACCTCGGGGCTATCGTACTCTGTGCGGCAGACGAGATAGTCGCCTTCCCGTCGGTCGACGATGCAACGGTAGGTGCGCCCCACTTTGGCTTGATTTTTCTCCAGCGATATAGCTTCCTGCACAGCCATCAGTTCACTTACGCGCCGTTGTTTCTCCTCGTCGGGTACGGGGTCACCGAGGCTCTCGGCAGGCGTACCTTCTTCGGGCGAATAGGCGAAGCATCCCATACGGTCGAAGCGGGCCTGACGCACGAACTCCTTCAACTCCTCAAATTCAGCCTCGGTCTCGCCGGGATAGCCCACGATAAGGGTGGTGCGTATGGCGGCGTCGGGCAGGGCGGTGCGGAATTTTTCGAGCAGCGCGAGGGTGCCTTCGCGGTCGATGCCGCGTTGCATCGAGCGTAGCACATTGGAGTTGATATGCTGCAACGGGATATCGATATAGTTGCAGATGTTCGGGTGGCGGGCGATGGCCGCTATGGCATCGTCGGGGAACGAGGCGGGGTAGGTGTAGTGTAGGCGTATCCATGGTGCGCCGCTTTCTGTGGCCAGCCTGTCAAGCAACTCGCCGAGCGCACGGCGATGATAGAGGTCTAGGCCGTACCAGGTGGTGTCCTGACTGATAACAATCAGCTCTTTCACCTCTTTTGCTACGAGGGCCTTGGCTTCCGCCACGATATCGTCTATTGGGCGAGAACGATGTGCACCGCGGATGAGCGGGATGGCACAGTAGGAGCACGAGCGGTTGCAGCCTTCGGCTATCTTTAGGTAGGCATAGTGTTTTGGAGTAGAAAGGGGGCGTCCTAGAGTGGCTTCGCTGAAGTCGACGCCGTACCATTCGTCCACTTCGGGCATCTCGGCCTCCAGTTCCTTGCGGTAACGCTCCACCAGACAGCCGCACACGATAAGGCGGCGTCCGTTCTTGCAGCCTTGGCCTGCGTTCTTCCAGCGTATGGCTTCGAGGATGGTGTTGATGCTTTCCTCCTTGGCGTCGCCGATGAAACCGCAGGTGTTGATTACCACGGTGTCAAAGTTGGTGGCGTTGCTGTCGAAACAGACGGAATGGCCTTCGGCGGTGAGGCGGGCGGCGAGGTTCTCGCTGTCCACGGTGTTCTTCGAACAGCCCAGTGTGATGATGTTGATTCTCATTGTTCGAACAGGGAGTCGACGAATTCGTCGGGGTTGAAGAGCTGCAGGTCGGTCATCTTTTCACCCAAGCCTATGTATCGTACAGGCACGTTGAATTGGTCGCTTATGCCGATTATGACGCCGCCTTTGGCGGTGCCGTCGAGCTTGGTAAGGGCCAGCGCGTTGACATCGGTGGCCTGTGTGAACTGGCGGGCCTGTTCCACAGCGTTCTGACCGGTCGATGCATCGAGCACCAGCAGTACCTCGTGGGGCGCGTCGGGCACCAGTTTCTGCATCACCTTGCGTATCTTGCCCAGTTCGTTCATAAGGCCTATCTTGTTGTGGAGTCGGCCTGCAGTGTCGATAATCACCACGTCGCTACCTTTGGCCAGTGCACTTTGCAAGGTGTCATAAGCCACCGAAGCGGGGTCGGCTCCCATGCCTTGCTGGACGATGGGAACACCCACGCGGTCGGCCCACAGTTGCAGCTGCTCGACGGCGGCGGCACGGAAGGTGTCGGCGGCACCGAGCATCACCTGCCGTCCGGCCTCCTTGTAGCGGTAGGCCAACTTGGCTATGGTAGTGGTCTTGCCTACGCCATTGACGCCTACCACTAGGATTACGTAGGGCTTTGCCGGCAGAGGGCTGTCGAAGGTGGCAGGAAACCGGTCGGCAGTTGGGCGACGAAGCAACTGGGCTATTTCGGCCCGAAGAATTGAGTTGAGTTCCGTGGTGGAGATATACTTGTCGCGCTTGATACGGGCCTGCAGTTTGTCAATAACCTTGAGTGTTGTCTCAACACCCACGTCGCTAGTGATGAGGGTCTCTTCGAGATTGTCGAGCACGTCGTCGTCGACGGTCGTTTTGCCGATGATGCTCTTGGTCAGTTTCTGAAAGAAACTCTCTTTGGTCTTCGCCAGTCCATTATCGAGAGTCTGGCGCTCTTCGTTCTTTTCTTTACGGCTGAATAATCCCATGGCGTACTATTTTTGCAGTTCTTTTTCCATTGTGGGCCGAATTTCCTTGTCGAACATCTGGCGGTAGCGGTCGAAGGGGTATTTGTCGCAGTCGCCGCTAGCGAAATACCAGAGAATGACAATGAATTCATTGGCCGGTGCATAGCCTGGGATGGACTGAAGGGGAGTTCCGTCGGCGCGATAGAGTACGAATGTGGGGTATCCCTGAACTCCACGGGCGAACTCGTGGGCCTTGTTGCGGCCACCGCTTGCAGGTTGATATGTTTGGCCGAACCAGGTGAAGGTGTTGTTGCCTTCGGCGTCGAACTTGACAGGGAAGAAGTATTTGTTAAGAATCTTCGCCACAGTGGGGTCCTTGAAGGTCTCACGGTCCATCTTCTTGCAGTATCCACACCACGTGGTGTAGAAGTCGACGAAATAAATCTTGCTGCCGATTTTGGCTGTCGAGGCTTCCTCGATGGAATGCCACTGAACCTGGGCCGTAAGGCTCCCGGTAAGTAGCATCGCTGCGATAATCAGTAGTATTTTCTTCATGTTATTTTGATTCCTTGTTTGTTACCAATCGTATTCCCATCCCTGTTCGTTGTCCTGCTGCTCCTCAATATAGATTTCCTCTCGTTCTTCACGGTCGCGCAGGCGGAATAGGCGCCCCAGCCAGTCGTCCTTCTTCGATTTTACTTGGGTTTTGCTGTTCTTGTCCTCCTCAATTATGAGGGCAATGCGGTCGGCATACTGCTCCACGTAGTTGCGGTTGGCTGTTGGGTCCTGATGAATTTGTGCGCCGGTATAGTAGTGCCGTAGTATGCTATCGTAGGCAATGCCAAGTCCAACCATGCGTATGGCACCTTCCTGCGAAAGACCCACGCCGTGTCCGTAACCATGTCCGCGAAGTATCACATTGCCGTGAGCACTGTCCACCTCGACAGAGAAGAATGTTGACTTCAGTTGGAAATCGGTTCTCACTCGAGTCAGAGGCACCCCTTCGATGCGCACCTTGCGGCGTGGCTGAGCAAAATGCAGCAGGCTGTCGCGTATGGCGCTGTCAGAGGTGTTCAGTTTGTGGGTACGGCTGAAGTAGCTGAGCCAGCGGTCAATGCTTATGGTTTTTGTCCAGTCTGTCTGACGCATGGAGTAGGAGAATGTGTCTTCGACCGAGCGAAGGTAGGGTAGGGCGGTGCGCCATACATCCTCCGAGTTGGCCGTCTGCCCTCCAGAGTTGCTGTGGAACGGAGTCTCAATAAGGTTCCCGGAGGAGTCTACGAGGGTCTCACCACTGCTTTTAATCACGCCCAGCATGATGTCAGGGCGGATACAGCGGTTGAGGTAGGCCTGACAGTGGACGCCGTCACAGAAGTTATATCCGTCTGCTTTGTGCTTGCCTAGGTTGCGTAAGGCCCAAGTGCGGCTGATGATAGCTTGGATTCGGAATATGTCGCTTTGTTGCCCGTAGATTTCGCTCTGTACCACTCCGGCGATATAGGTTTCGAACTCCACGTCGCCTATAAGCAGCATGTTGCCGCTCGGGGGTAGGGTTATCTCGAGGTTGCCCTCGTAGGTACGCTGCTTGCCACCTTCCGGGTTGATACAAAGTATGCATGCGGTATCGGTGGCCTCAAGACGTATGCTGTTGTAGCGTCCATAGTCGTCGTCGTTGACCGAAACATGTAACATCTTGTCCTCCACTCGCACAAGCACAGAGCGTCCTTCCCCCACCATATCCTCGAGCAGGATGGTGTCGTTGGCATAGAGGTTGTAGTTGCCTAAGTCGAACGATACGTTAAGGGTGCGGATAGTGTTGGCGGTGAAGAGACGTACGCGCACATGGTCGGCATGAGCGTTAAGACCAAGAGTCAGTAGTGTGAGTATGAGCAGCAGGCGTTTCATTTCAGTAGTGAGATTATTGCATCTGCTGTACGTTCCGAAGCCCCGCCGTCGCCTAAAAGTGTGCGCATGCCGGCATATTCTTGTTGCATTCGTTCACGATTGGCAGTATCGGCGGTAATCTTGTTGAACTCTTTTTCCAGTCTGCCAGGGTTGAAGTCCTCCTGTAACAATTCGGTCACTATTGGACGGTCTGCAATAAGATTGACCAGCGAGATGTAACTGATGCGTCGGCCCACTATGGCTTTTGCGATAGCGATGGAGATGGCGTTGGCACGGTAGCATACAACTTGCGGCACATTAAACAATGCGGTCTCAAGTGTGGCTGTGCCGGAACAGACTACGGCAGCATAGGCTGAAGCCAGCAGGGGATATGTCTTGTCAAATACTATCTCAATAGGGCTGTCTTTTGGCAGCAGATTTGTATATGGTTCATTGCCTAGCAGGCTCATCCCCGCCACCACAAATCGATATTCAGGGTGACGTGCGGCCAAGGAGGCCATTAAAGGCAGACTGTTTTTCAACTCCTGACGGCGGCTCCCGGGAAGCAAGGCCACTATTGGCTTGCCATCATTGTTCTTGTTGTCTGAATATTGCTTGGAAAGAATCTGATCCAATAGGGGGTGCCCGACATATACCGCCTGCGGCATATCGTTTTCGGCAAAGAATTTCTCCTCAAAGGGAAGAATATAGCATAACTTGTCGAGCGAACGGCGCATCTTCTTGATGCGACCTTTTTTCCATGCCCAAAGGTTGGGTGAGATATAGTGAACAGTATGGAAACCGTGCTCTTTCGCCCACTGCTCTATTCGCAGGTTGAACCCTGGATAGTCGATACCTATTACGACGTCAGGGTGATAGGATATGATGTCGTCTTTGCAGAATGAGATGTTCCCGAGTATCGTCCGCAGGTGTATGGCCACCTCGACGAAACCCATGATTGCCAGGTCACGGATGTGGCGTACCGGTTGGTTTCCGCATTCGGCAGTCATAGCATCGCCTCCCCAGAAGCGGAACTCGGCTTGCGGGTCGCGCTGGCGCAGTGTGCGCATCAGCGTGGCACCGTACATGTCGCCCGAGGCTTCTCCTGCTATGACGTAATATCTCATTGAAACACTATTATTCTAGCTTTGATCATATAGGTGATGAATGCTAAAAAAGTGACGAAGAAAACCACAATAAGAGTCTTTACCACCCGTAAATGTTCGCGCCCCTTGGCATAGTGGCGTAGCACCAGTATCAGAGGAATGAACATCCCGCCGAACCAGCGTATGTGTGAACCTATAGGCTCTCCGGCGATAAGCAGTACTACGGCGAGTACAATAATAAATCCAAATTCCGAACAGAGACCGGCAACCAATCCTGTCAGTATCTTGTCTTGGGCAAAGAATTTTTTCATAAAGCCAGATGTTTCAGTTTGTTGATAGATTCATAGTGGGTGAAGTCGGGACATGTCGGCACTACTGAGACGTAACCATTGGCCAAGGCCCATTCGTCGCTGCTTTCGGGTGGGTTGATACACTCGAATTTGCCGGTAAGCCACCAGTATGGTCTGCCCAATGGGTCGGTACGTTGCACAAAACTGTCGAGCCAACGGGCTTTTGCTTCATGGCAGATACGTATGCCTTTGATATCCTTGGCTGGAAGTCGTGGGATATTCACGTTGAGAGATACGTTGTCTGGCAAACCGTCCTTGAGTACTTTGTCGATGATATGGCGTACGTAAGGTAAGCTGCTGCTGAAATCGGCTTCGGGATTATGGTTGAGCAGGGAAAATCCGATTGCGTCAATGTCAAGTGCCGTGGCCTCGATTACTGCACCCATCGTTCCGCTGTATAGCACGTTGATGGAACTATTGCTGCCGTGGTTGATGCCGGACAGTACGAGGTTAGGTCTCCGCGGGCAGAAATATTCCACGGCCAGTTTTATGCAATCCACAGGAGTGCCGTCGCATGCGTAGATGCTTAGTTCTGGGGATTTTTTTATGTCATTGACACGTAACGGACGTTCGGAGGTAAGGCTATGGCTCTTTCCAGATGCATTGAGGATAGGAGCCATAACTACCACATCGCCGAACTCCATGGCCACATCGGTAAGGGTGCGGATGCCTTTGGCGTTGACGCCATCGTCGTTGGTTATGAGTATCAGAGGTCTCATCGGGCGAAGAGTGATTTGTCGTGCCCTAGGAAGTAACTGACGGGTTGCAGTATGCGGTCAAACACGAAGTATTGTATCAGCACGGTGTCCTTGCTGTCGATTATAGCATATAGGCGGTCTAGGTCGAAGGTGTTGTACATTGCCGTGTCGGGCATTGCCTCATAGTCGTCGGGGTTGGTGTATTTGATGTAGGTGCGCACCTCTGTCTGTCGGCCTGCAGTATCGGTGATTGTAAGCACGGCACGAGGGGCGACTTGTAACGAACTGTCATTTGCGTTTGGTACAATGGCGGCAAACTCATCGAAGTTGAGCCATGCAAACGATGAGAGTAACTGAGCTACGCGCACGGTGTCAAATTGTGGTACAGGCTTGCCGGTGACCGCAGGAATGAGGTCGAATCCGTCGCCGTTGTTGCGCACGGAAAAACTTTCTTCGGGCATGGCCGGTATCTGCATGTTGATTTCGTCTATGGCATTCACGTCTAGGTCAACGATGGTGTGGCTGCGCCATTTAAGAGGTTCGGTAACGAAGCGAGGGGTGAGGAATCCGCGGAATCCTGGAATATAAATTACGTAGGGCACTTTGTCGCCCTCACGCCACATGAATGAGGCCATCATGTCTTGAGTCTCTCGGCCAACATAGTAGGTCACTAACTTCTTTTCGTGCATAAACAAATGCAGGCCGAAGATGTTGATACGCGGCGCACGGCCGTAGACTTCCACCTTTATGGCACGTGCCGAGATGTCCTTGATAACGTTGGGGATGGCGTTGCGGTTCACCTGTTGGCGGATTTGCATGGTATGCAGTGTCTCTAGCAGCAGGTCAATCATTGGTTGGTTTGCAGGGTAATGCATGTTGTCGCATACGACAGTCCACAACGAGTCGGCGTCGCGTTCAAGCAGTGTCTCGTTGCCCTGTTTGTCGGCCAGATAGATACGGTCAACGGCGGCGATGTTCTCTATGTTGTAGTCTTGGTCGAAAGTGGCCTTCTTGTGCCCTTGCAGTGCAACAATCAGTGCAACTATCCCTATTACGGCTACTGCCGCAATGATTATCAAGTTCTTTTTGTTCATTTCTTGTTGTATTTTTTTCTGCGGATAAGAGTTATGGCGAGTCCGGCAATTGCCAGGATAACCACCGGCAGTACTATGTTGAGCACTTGATATTTGGTGCGCTGTTCACGAACCTTCACAACATCAAGTTTGCGGAGGGTGATGTTACGTGAGCGCGAAGCCATCAACCCGTCGTCGCCGGCCAGATAGTTGACGGCGTTGAGGATAAGGTCTTTGTTGGCATAGAGTGTCTGTGTATAGTAATCATAGCCCACAGGCAGCACTGTTCCGTCGTTGGCAATGTAGCGGTTTCGAATTACATCGCCGTCGGAAATGACAATCATCTTGTTGTCGTCGCTCTGCTCGCGATAGCCCATGGCGGCCTGCGAGGTGAACTCGGGCGTCAGTCGGTTTCGCCACATCGATTTGAATTGACCTTCAAGCAGTACGGCTACCGGTACGGAGTTTCGGTTGTAGAGACGGCGGTCGGCATCGAAATCGGCGTCAGCCAGGTCAATCATTGCAGGCGCGTTCTTTACACGGGTATATTCCGAGGTGGTAAGCAGTATAGTCTTCTTGATATCGTTGTCAATAAGGTCGATACTTGACGGGAAGTCGGTCTTGATGAGGTCGAGATTGCGCACTATGGGGTGTTCAGAGAGGGGTACAATCTCGGGGAAGTAGTACCACGGGCGAAACTGGAACTGAGGCTTTTCCCCCACCATGCCCACCTGTATTGGTATGGGTCGACAGCGCATGTCCATCAGCACGTCGGGGTTGATGCGGACGCCGTAGTTGAACAGCATCTCGTCCAATCCCAACGGCAGTCGTGTGGCCATGAACTGGCCGCGCTCCGATAGACTGTCGAGATCGGCATCAAGTGCGTCGAGGAACCATAGCACTTTGCCTCCATACATGATATACTGGTCGAGGATATACTGGTCCTGTTCGCTAAAGGGTTGCGTGGGCTTGGCCACAATCAGCATGTCAAACAGATTGAACATGCTGTATGTTGAGTCGCCTTCCTGTAGCCTGTGAGCGGTAAGGGATTGTATTTGGCCGTCGATAGTGACGTAGTCGAGGCTGTAGGTCTCTTGTAATGACTTTTGTATATCGTAGAGCACTCCGCCGGTCAGCTCACCGTGGCCCTGGAGGAAACCGATTATGGGTTTGCGTCCGCGCGCCAGTTGGCGGATGGCACTCGATAGAGTATACTCGAGGTTCTGGATAGAGTTGTTAAGCAAGGTGGCCTGGCTAACATATTTTTGGCTTTGCAGCAACTGCACCGAGGTCTCGCGGCCGCGGTAGTGCACGTCGGCAGCGGGGATGAGTATCTGGGTGGTCATGCTGTTACCGTCGCCCGAGGCAATCTGTGTCGGCTGGATGCCTTTGGCAGCCAGTTTTTGGTAGAACACTTGCTGCTCCTCGCGGTCAGTGAAGTTGTTAGGGTTGACGAACTCGTACTCGATAAAGTGGTTGTAGGCGCGGAACTGGTTGAGCATTTCCTTGGTCTCGCTCTGCAGGCGTTTGAAGTCGGCGGGGAAATCGCCCTCGAGGTATACGCGGAAGAGTACCGGCTCATCAATCTCGCGGAGCATCTCCTTGGTTGATTTGGAGAGGGTATATCGCCGTTCAGACGTAAGGTCTACTCGACCGAAGAGGTATTGCCCAATGATATTGACAAATACTACTATGAGGATTGTGGCACCCATCTCGATCCAATGGCTGCGTCGGAGGTTCTTTCGTTTGGTCCAGCCGTGCCATTTGCGGCTCTGGAGCACCATGCGGGTGGCCATAAGGAATAGGGCCATGACGCTGGCGAAATAAAGTACGTCGCGCGAGTCAATCACACCGCGGCTGATGCTTTGGTAGTGGTCCATCATGCCGAGCCGCTTGACGAAAAGGTCGGCGCCGCCTAGGATGCCCATGTTGTGCAGTGACTCGAAACCGAGATATGCAGCAGCGCATACCACGGCAGCCAGTATGAACGACACTATCTGGTTCTGTGACAGCGAGGAACAGAACAGACCGATGGCCACGAAGGCACCGCCAAGCAGTAGCAGGCCGATATAGGAACCTACAACCGAACCAGTGTCGATATTGCCCACTGGGTCACCCAGGGCTACAACACTGAAGTAGGCCACCAGTGTGGGCAGTAGAGAGATAAGCACCAGAGTCCATGCAGCCAGGAATTTGGCCCATACAATAATCCAGTCGCTCAACGGTCGGGTCATGAGCATCTCAATAGTGCCGCCGCGCCGCTCTTCGGCCAGCGAACGCATGGTGATGGCGGGAATGAGGAAGAGATAGAGGAACGGTCCGATAAGGAAGAGTCCGTCGAGGCTTGCGAAGCCGTAGTCAAGGATGTTAAAGTCGCTTTTTAGCACCCACAGCATCAGGCCGGTGAGTACCAAGAAGACGGCTATCGTAAGGTAGCCGATGAGCGACGAGAAGAATCCGGAAAGTTCTTTCTTGTAAAGTGTGAACATGGTTTCGTTTGGTGGTTATTCCTGTCGTAGGGCACGGCTCTGGGGGCTACGGCCTTGGTAGAGGCCTTCTCCGATTTCTGCCACGGTCTCGACTATTAGTGTGGTAGCGATGCCGAGGATGCGGGTGTCGATATTCTCCCAGATGTCGGTGGTTACATGGTTGTGGTGCATGCCATTTTGTGTGGTGAACATGAGGCTTGGCACCCCGATAGCCTCGAAGGCGCGGGCGTCGCCGCGAGCGAGAGTCTTTTTCCCGTCTTGTCCAGATGATAGTAGGCTTGTAGGTCTTCAGAATGAAGAGAAGTCTCTCACTTGGAAGAGTACCGCCCCAGATACATAAAGCACCGAGATTCTGTGCGCCGATGAAGGCTTCGACTTGGCGTAGTTTTGGGAAGTCGGCCACGAACTGGCGTGAGCCGAGGTACTGCTGTTCGCTTCCGCTGAAGAGCACGAAGGCAATACTGCGGTGGGGGCGGTAGTCGGGATGGGAGAGGAGTCGTGCCACTTCGAGCACGGCGGCCACGCCCGAGGCATTTATGTCGGCACTGGGGAAGAGGCAGGTCTCGCCCTGTATGCCGAGTCCGTCGATACTGGCTCCAACTACGATGATTTCATTCTTCAACCTTGGGTCGTTGCCCTCGAGTATACCCACCACGTTGGCTGTCGGGGCCTGGGGGCGGTAGCGGGCGTTGATGTCTACTTCGGCTTTCTTGAGCAGTGCGAACGAGTTGACTTGGCCGGCGTTGATGGTTACTATGGCGCTGTCGAGTTCTTTGGCTTCTCCGTGGAATATCTCGCGGCCACAGTCGAGGGTGAGTTGCAGCACTGGGAATGTGGGCATGTGGGGCAGTTCGCCGCAGTAGACGCGACCTTGGGGCTCCCAGCTCTCGCAGGTGCGGCTGGTGTTTATGACGAGCATACCGATTGCGCCGTGGCGTTCGGCGGCACGGGCTTTGTCGCGCAGCGAGGTGTAAAGGGCGGCCACGCGTTCAGGCATCCGGTGTCCTTCGGGCAGACCCGTAAGTACCACGGCAATCTTTCCTTTGGCGTCGACAAATTGGTATTCGTTGAACAGTGCGTTATCGATGCCGTAGCCGCAGAAGACCATTTGGGCGTCGACATATCCGCGACCGGTCATGCCGGCGCAGCAGAACTCGTTACCCAGGGTGTATACGCGTTTCTCCTTGCTGCCAGGGATGTACGTGTTGAACTTGGCGTTTTCCACCTCATTGCATTCGAGGTTGAACGGCTCGCGCCAGGGTTTCTCGCGGTCGGCATGGCGGCGTCCGAACTCCTCCTTGACGGGCTGTACGCCGTAGTTGGCCAGCACCCGCTCGACATAGCGCATGGCGCGTTCGTGACCTTGGCTGCCGGCCAGACGACCTTCGTATGTGTCGGACGACAGTTCGATGATGTGCTTCATCACCGAGTCGATGTTCACCGTCGGCATCGGAATCGTGTCGCGTTCCTGTGCCTGGACGGTGGGAACTGCCAGTATCACGGCTATGGCTGCCAGCAGGGTGAGTTTCTTGTTTTTAGACATAATACTAAATATTTATATCTGTTCAACTTATTGATTACTAATAAAGTATGCACAACCACACAATATGTGCAGTTGTGCAAATGTACGAAAAAAATCGATATGTCGGAAAAATAGTTTTTCGCGACGCTTTACCAGCGGGCGGTGAAGATGCAGTGCTTGTGCCAGGCGCAGTGTTCGACGGAGTATTCTGTCGTGTGGCATTTGCTGGCAGCCTCGGACATGCGCTCCATGCGGTCGTAGCATTTCTTGCCGCCTGTCACGCCGCCGCTTACCTTGAGTGTGATATGCTTGCCGTCGGCAGTGCATTCCTTATGCTTGAAGCCCAGTTCTGAAGCCAGGCTGTCGAGGTGGCTGTACTCGGCATAGCGCTCGTCGTAGGTGAGGGCGTTGGCCACAGCCAGTGCCTCTTCCAGAGCCTGTTCCGCCTCTTCTGCTGCTTGTTCTGCCTCTTCTGCGGCCATCATTGCTTCGTCGTCTTGATTGTCACTGAAAATGTTCACAAATTTGTTACGTAAGTTCTTGTTCCGTTCAAGTTGTACGCTGTCGGTTGCGGCAAGACCGTCAATCACCGTTGAATCGAGCGCCAAAGCGCAAAAGATCATCTGCTGGATGCTGGTCTCGGCCAGAGGGTCTTTCGACCAGCGAGCCTTGCCGTAAAGGTAGAGCTTTGCCGGGCGCATGACGCTGTCGATACCGAAGCGGAAGGTGAGAACACTGTCGGTGGTGGCGATGCTGTCGATATGGATGAAATTGCTGTCGGCGATGGTAAGGGTCAACGCATCGTCCGAGATGCGGTTAAGCACCATCGGTATCTCGGGGTTTGAGAGGCTAAACTCGCCGCCGCTGCTTCTCCAGTCGCTCGGGTAGCCAGTCACAATGTAGCGCATTGCGAAGCAGTTCTTGTGTCCGTAACGGCGGTAGAGCACATACTGCGTGTCGGCGTCAGGAATCACGAGGGCGGCGTCGCACCCCAGTGCCTCGGCCCACTCGCCTACGCTCTCGGCCGAGGTTGGGTAGGTCATAAGGTCTTTAATCTGGCGCTTGATGTCGCCGCAGGCGGTGGCCATGACGGCCACCGCCGCGATTATGATTAGGACTCTTGCTTTCATTTCTCGTTCTGTTTTAGTTCGTCGAAACTGATGCCCAGCAACTGCATCTTCTGCCGTATGATTGGAAGCTCCTCTTCGAGGAATTCCTTGCGCTGCAAGGCCATGATGCGTTCTTTTGCGTCGGGAGCCACAAAATAGCCGACACCGCGACGGTTATAGATGATTTCCTCATTCTGGAGGTAGTCGAAGGTGCGCATCACCGTATTGGGGTTCACGCCCATCGAGGCGGCCACGTCGCGCACGCTCGGCATGCGGTCGTCTACTGCCAGCTGGCCGGCGAGTACCTGCTCCATAAGCCTCTCGGCTATCTGGAGGTATATCGGTTTCTGTTTTCTGAATTCCATAGTTTCTCCATTCTTTATTTCAGTTCGCGGATGCTCAGTTTGATGCCAACGCCGTCGGCTTCCACCTTGCAGCGGCCGTCGCCTACGATGGTCTTCTCGCCCTCCTTGCGCGAGGGCAGGTCGCACGAGAGGAAAGGCTTTATGCCCGACATCTCGATGCTCAGGCCCGCCGTCTCGGGCACCACATGGAGCGCCAGCAGACACTGGACGCCGTCGATATCAATCTCGTTAGGCAGGGCGTCTGGGTAGTCGGCATTGACACTGACCTTCACGCCGTCCACCGTCAACTCGCGGCTCAGCACCTGCCCGACAGTCACTCCTGTCTCAACGCCGTCGATACTAATCTCATCAAGTACTTTGCCACGCGGCACCTCGATTACAAGGTGCTTGCGGATGTTCTTCAAATCACCGTAGCGGTACTTGCCGTGGCCGCAGTATTGTATTTCCAGTTCGCCCTCCTCGTCCACATAGTAGCGCATCCGCAACGAGTCGGTCAGCGGGAGGAAGCCCTCCTGCATCTCTTCATGGATACGCACCGCGGAGTCGTCGGTGTAGACAATCTCCATGTCGCCGAAGAGCCAGTCGACACTGATGCCGCTGATGGGCTGATTCAGCGTGGCGTCGCCGACGCTATAGCGCTCGGGGTGTTCGTACTTGATATCAATCTTTGTGTTCTCGCCGCAGGCGGCCAGCAGCATGGTGGCCATGACGGCTATTATAAATGCTATACGTTTCATAACTCTTATGTTTTTTTGTTCTTGAGTCTGACTTAATTAATACGGCATCTTCTTCAGTCGGCGCCAGCTGAGCCATCCGAAGAGGACTATCAGCAGCACGTTGAAGCCGATGCAGATGCCGAAGAGCCAGTTGGTGAAATCCACCTCGCTGTAGCGTTCGGGCAGCTGCATGAACCATTCCATGAAGTCGGTGTTGCCGAAAGCGTAGATCATCACCGGCATGAGGATGATGCTCAAGGCGAACTCAATGACATAGAGCCAGAGGATGGTCTGCAGCACCTTGTGCTTCTTGAAGAGTGTGGCGGTGAACATGAACATCAGCACCGTGGCGATATATCCCAGCCAGCAGCCGAGCGTCCAGAGGTTGCCGAAGTTGGCGAACATTTCGGCGCCTTCTTCTTCTAAGGCCAGATTCTCGAAGAACGACATGTTGAAGGTGAAGGGGAATCCGCCCTCACACTGCCATATCCACTGGTGGTAGTGGCCGAAGGGCAGGATGGTGAGGAATATGTCGAGCACCATGCTGCCGAGATATACTGCCAGGGGGCAGATAATCAGCGAGTAGAGCATTGCGCTAGTGAACTTCTCCAGTTTCGATGCGGGGAGCATGGCGTAGTAGATGCCTTCGTTGCGAAGGTTCCACGTGCGGTACATGCGCGAGGGGGCCATGATGGCGGCCAGGTAGGCCGCGCCTTCAATCATCAGCAGGCGTATGTCGGGCGGCATCGAGACATCGCTGCCGGCAATGACGGCCATGAAGAGCCACACCGCGAAGGGCAGCACGGCCAGGATAAGCATCGTGTGGCCAAACATCGGCCACATATTGCGAAAGTCTTTGTTGACGACTTTGCAGAAACGGTTCCAATCGAATTTATTATTCATAGTTGTTTTGGTTTTTAATAACTCATTTTATTCATTTTGTTCCAGCCGAGGAATCCCAGGAGGATTGCCAACAGGACTTGTGCGGTGACTATGACCCACATGGCGAGTTTGTTTTCCACCTCCATGAATATTATCACTCCGCCGTACATGCTTGCTAACAGCCAGAACCAGAGCAGGAAGCACAGCGCTGTGCGCCAGCCTTTGCTGCGTATGGCGTTGGCATAGATGAAGCCCAGGGTGGGACCAACGAAAGCCACCACGCAGTTGCACAGCATCGGGAGGTTGAGATACTGCCCTATGCCGGCCTGCCACATGTACTTGTGGTAGAATGGCATGTGCACCGCGGTGAGCAGGGTGTCGATCGCCACATTGTAGGTTATCATCGCCAATGGCGCTATGACCAGCGAGAGCAACGCAATCGAGAGGTACTTCTCCCACTTGCTGGCGGGCAGCATGGCGAAGTAGATGTCGCCCCGCTTATGCTTGCGCCCCACATTGGCATAAAGCTGCATGGGTATCAGCGAAGACATGGCGAGCGACATGCCGCCAGCCATTACTAGGCGGTAGCCGGCACCGCAATCCTGGCCAGTCACTCCGCTGAACAGCACCATTACCGGCACGAACCACAGCATGAATATCAGCGATGCGCCAAATGTGCTGAAACGCGGCGAGCAATGCCGCACGTCGTGCCACACCAGTTTGCCGAAGCGATGAATGTCAAACGAGTTATTCATTTGTCTTAACTCCTTAACTACTGTCTCCTTAACTACTTAAATAGTTCCTTTATGATGTTCTTGTTGCGCAGCACGGCGTTGAAGAGGGCTTCGATGTTGATCTGACTCTCCTCACCGGTGGTATTGGGTATCACGTTCATGTAGCCTGCCGGCATCAGCTCGCTGTAGAGCGCATCGGGACGCTCCTCACCGCCATACTCGAAGAAGAGCTTCTCCTGTATGCGCTGCACCGGGGCGTCGAGCAGCACGGCGTTGTGCGAGAGGATGACGATGGGGTCGATAAGGTTTTCTACATCCTTCACCTGGTGGGTGGAGATGATGATGGTCTTGCCCTCGTCGGCTATCTTGCTCAGTATGGAGCGGAACTGGGCCTTGCTGGGGATGTCGAGACCGTTGGTGGGTTCGTCGAGCAGGATATACTCGGTGCCGAGCGAGAGGCTGGCGGCAATGAGGCTCTTCTTCTGCTGTCCGAAGCTCATCTCCTTGAACTTGCGGGCGGGTTCCACCTCCAGCTCCTGCATCAGGTGGAGGAAGGTGCCTTCGGAGTAGTTGGGGTAGAAGGGGGCCAGTTCGTTGACATACTGTTGCGGGGTGGCGTTGTCGGGCAGGGTCACCTCGTCGGGGAGGAAGATGATGCTCTGAAGCATTTCCGGCAGGCGGTCATGGCTGGTCATACCGTCGACGGTGCAGGTGCCGTTCCCCGGACGCTGAAGGCCGCAGATTATTTTCAGCAGGGTGGTCTTGCCCACTCCGTTCTCGCCCAGCAGGCCGTAGATGGCACCTTTCGGGAACGAGAGGTTGATGTTGTTGAAGACCGGAGTCTTCTTGTAACTGAAGTCTAGGTTCTTGATTTCGATCATAAGGCTTTCGTTTTATTAATTCTTATACCTGATTGCTGTTCCGAACACGAGCACCTCGGCGGCTTGCGCCATAATGCTGTTGGTGGTGTAGCGTACACCGATGATTGCGTCGGCTCCGAGACGGACGGCCTCGTCGATCATGCGCTGGGTGGCTTTGTTGCGGGCTTTGTTCATCATCTCGGTGTAGCTGCCCAGCTCGCCGCCCACGATGCTCTTCAGGCTCTGCCCGAAGTCGCTGACGAAGTTCTTGCTCTGGATGGTGCTACCGCTTACGATGCCCATCTCTTCATACCTTTCACCCTGAAGGGTGTCAACTGTTACGATTTTCATGTTGTTTGATATTTGATTGTTAATTATTTACATTTTGGGTGTGCTGCCGGAATCGGTGGAACCCTGGCGGGCCTTGCTCTCCAGCTCCATCTTGCCTATACGCCAGGTGAGACCGAGACTTACGAACTGCGAGTTGAAAAGGTTCGTGCCGGTGGTCTGGTACTGCGGGGCGGTGGTGTTGCTGCCCCATTTGCTCCAGCCGAAGATGTCGCTGACGTTCAGGTAGACGGTAAGTTTGCGGTCGAAGAAGTCGCTGCTGGCGCCGAAGTCGAAGCGCTTGTTGGCGTTGGTGAGGCTGTAGAGACCCAAGCGCGGTGAGCTGTAGCTGCCGTTGGCAAAGAGTTCCAGCCGGTTCCATACTTTGGCCCAGAGGTTGACCCGGAAGCTGTAGCTGAGTTTGCTGTCGCTGAAGTCGTTGTAGTTGTAGCCGTAGTTGAACAGAGAGGCGTTGAAGCGCACGTTGAAGAAGCCTGAGGGGCGGTAGGTGATGTTGGCCTCGATGCCCTCGGTGTGCGAGGAACCGATATTGTCTGAAAAGGTGTAGTTGACCATATAGGGGCCGATGATTGGATCAATATCGGCGGCGGTCATAGTGCCTATCTCGTTTGTGTTGGCGCGGAAGTAGGCGTTGAGGCCGATGTTTCCAAAGCCCATGACGTATTTGTTGAAGGCGGCCTCGAGGTTGTGGGTGTAGCACATCAGCAGGTTGGGGTTACCCGTACTATAGCTGAAGTCTTCATAAATGCGGAAGGGCAGGTAACTGCTGAGGTCGCCGTCGTGCGAGAAGCGGCGTGTGTAGCTGAGGCTGTAGCTCTCGAAGGTCTTGGTCTGGTAGCTGAGGTGGATGCTGGGTACAAGGCCGGAGAAGAGGGTGTCGAGGCGCTGGCGGTCGCCGACGGCGGGGTGCTCGATCATGCCACTCTTGAAGTTGTTGTTGTAACGCAGGCCCAGCTTGGTGGTGAAGCCGCCCCAACGCTTCTGGGCGGTCACATAGACGTTGGGTTCGAAGGCGGTGCCGTTCGAAACATACGACTGATAGGGCATATTGTTCCAGTCGCCCGAAGGCAGCAGGCTGTCGCGGATCTCGCTGTTGCGGCTGTAACCATAGCCCAATTCGGTGCCGGCCTCGATGGTGATGTCGTGCTTCAGCGGCAGGGTGTAGTTCACGCCCAGTTCGCCGCTTCCGTTGAACATGTCGCCCACCATGTGGCGGCGGAAGTCGGTGAGGGAGGCGGAGTTGTAGTCTCGGTTGTAGTCGGAGTAGCCACCGTTGGCCCAGTAGTTGCCGTTGAAGGTTACGCTCAGCTTGCGGCCGGTGGTGTCGTAGCGGTGCTCGAACCAGGCACCGGCGTAGGCACCATGACTGAAGCCGTTGTTGAGGGTGGTGTCGAGATAGCCGAAGTCGCGGCGCGTGGGCTGGTACTCAATCCATCCGCTGTTGCCGAAGAACGAATTCTGGTCCCAATAGGGGTAAGCTCCCATCCAAGCCGAAAGGGTGGTCTTGTCGTCAATCTGCCAGTTGGTGTTGAACCCGAGGTAACCGCCTTGATAGGGCATCTTGTTCACGTTGTCGTACGACATGAAGCGACTTGTGTCGCCGTTGTCGTCGAAGAGGGTAGAGGTGCCGTTATTGACCATGTCGTGGTTGCCGAGATAGCCGCCGAGGTAGATGTTGAAGTCGACCTTCTCGTTGGCCCACACGTAGGAGAGCCAAGGACCCAAAGCAGGAGTGGTTGCACCTTTCACGCCGATGCAGAGCAGCTCGTTGCGCGTAATCTTCTGATTGGTTACAATATTTATAACGCCGCCGCTGGTCGAATAGCGGGCCGAGGGGTTGGTGATGACCTCGATACGTTCTATAGCGTTGGCGGGCAGGGTCTTGATATACTGTTTGAGGGCCTCCTCGTTCATGTGCGACGGGCGGTCGTTGATCCAAATCTCGACGCTCGACACGCCGCGGAGGGTGATGTTGCCTTCGGCGTCGACCTCAACGCCGGGAGCGTTCTGCAAAGCGTCGCTTGCGGTACCCGTCTGGATTGATGGGTCTTCTTTTGTGTTGTACATATTTTTCTCGCCATCCATGGCGTAGAGGGGCTTCTGCTCGACTACGGTTACTTCGTCGAGGATGGCGCCGCGCTGGAGCTTGATTCCGAGTTGCACCGTCGGTTCGTTGACCGCAAGGAATTCGTGGTGAGGTTGGTAGCCCACGAACGAGGCTTGCAGTAGGTAGCGGCCGGTGTCGACGTCGGCGATGGCGAAGAAGCCTTGGTCGTTGGTGGTGGCTCCGCGCATGAACACCGTATCGGCCGGACGCATGAGGGCTACGTTGACGAATGGCATCGCCTCGCCGCTCTCGGCATCGGTCACCTGCCCCACAACATACGATTTTTGGGCATTCACTGCACCGCTGAAGGTGAAAATCGCGAGCATCGCGACCATTGTTATTTTCTTTAATGTGTTGTGTATCATGATGATATTTTGTTTTTGTTCGAGTGTATTAGTTTACTAGTACACTGCAAAGGTAATACATTTTTTGATACTGACAAAATTTTTTTCATTTTTTTCAAAATTTTTTTCGTGAGGTCATTTTTTTTATGATAAAAATGGGGGGTGTAGGGCAGGCGTTGATCAGGCGTTGATCAGGCGTTGATCAGGCGAAGGTGGGTTTTAATTGCTGATATTCTGTGGTTTATGTGATTTTTAACATTATATAACACACAGTATCAGTTAGTTGGCGTTTCTGGTCGAAATCAAAAGTTTTTCGTCGTACGGGCAATAAAAGAATATCGGATGCGTTATTAGTGGACATTTATAAGTTGAAAACATATATTTATACTATGGAAAAAACATTTGGCAATGACTATGACCACCAGGCCACAATCCGCTTCTTCCGCCGCTGGTGGAAGGTGCTGCTCGTCGTTTTTGTGGTGGCGGCCATCGTTTCTCTCGGTATCTCGCTGATTATTAAACCATACTACAAGTCGAGTGCGGTCATATTCCCCACCAACTCGAACCGCCTCTCGAAGGCTGTGATGGACTACCATTACAGCTTGGATTTCATGGACTACGGTATCGAACGCGACTGCGAATATGCCATACAGATACTGTCTTCGAAGCGGATGATGCATGCCGTGTGCGACCATTTCAACCTGATGGAGCACTATGCCATCCGTGGAGCCCACCCGTTGGCCAAGCTGGAGAAGCAGTATAAGGGTAATATTACGGTGAAACGCACAGACTTTCTGGGTGTTGAGATTGGTGTGCTTGACCAGGATCCGCAGTGGGCGGCCGATATAGCCAACTATATGGCCACCATGTATGACACCCTATGCCGCGAGATTCACCACGACCGTGCCGTCTCGGCTGCCGAGGTTATGGCAGGTGCCTGTGCCGCCTTGGAGGCTGAAATCGATTCATTGTCAAAGGATAAGGCCGATGGTGGCAAGTGGAAAGAGGAGTTGATTAAGGACAAATGCAATCAGTTGGCTGACCTCCAGACCCGCGCCGCCCAGACAGCCGTGGACCGCGACCTCTCGGTTAGCTATAAGTATTCCGTCGATATTGCCACTCCGGCCGACAAGAAGGCCTATCCTAAACGTATGCTCATCGTCCTTGCGGGCTCGCTGGGCGCAGTGGTAATCTGTATCTTCGGACTTCTGATTTTCGCCAAGAAAGAGGAGGAATGAGGCAGTGGCTCAGCCATAACCGTGGGCTTTTGCTGTCCTTGGGGCTGACGCTTCTTTTCGCCGCCGCCAGCCTGTGGGTGATTTACCACAAGGGCAGTTTCCTGATGACCCTTGTGCCGCTGGGGCTGTTGGTGGTTTGGCTGTTCGTGCAGCGCCTTGAGACTGGCCTGCTTTGCATGGCGCTCCTCACTCCGTTCGCCATAAATATGGCTCTGTTCCCCGGCATGGAACTATCTATGCCGGTAGAGCCGATGATGATACTCTTCACATTCATCTTCTTTTTCCGTGTTCTGGTCGCAAAGAACTACGACCTGCGGTTGTTGCGGCACCCTGTATCAATATTGCTGCTGGCCTCCCTGGCGTGGATGCTCATCACCAGTTGCACTTCGCGACTGCCGTGGGTGTCGTTCAAATACCTCATCGCACGTATCTGGTTTGTGGTACCGTTCTTCTTCGCTGCCGCCCAGATATTCCGTAACCGTCAGCGTATCACCCAGTTCTTCTGGGCTTATGCCATAGGTCTTGGCACCGTCATTCTCATCGCTACAAGTAAGACGCTCGGTAATTTCAGCGACTTGCAGACCCTGCATCACGTTATGTCGCCGTTCTACAACGACCACACCGCTTACGGTTGTGCCATTGCGCTTATGCTTCCAGCTGCCTTCCATATGGTGTTCGCCCACGAGCGAAAGGGCTGGCAGCGAGTGCTTTCACTTCTGTTGCTGGCACTTATGTGTGTGGGCTTGTTCTTCAGTTATTGCCGTGCTGCGTGGATAAGTGTGGTGGCCGCTATCGGAGTATATGTGCTTATCCGTCTGGGAATGAAGGTAAAATGGATGGTGGTTCTATTCGGAATCGGTGTGGGTGCCTTTTTCTTCTACCAGAGTGACGTGCTATACAAGCTTGGCAAGAACCATCAGGACTCCAGCTATGACCTTGCAGGTCAGATAAAATCCATCTCCAATATTTCTACCGATGCCTCGAATATTGAGCGTCTCAACCGCTGGGCCTCGGCTATGCGTCTCTTCAAGGAGAGCCCTGTGGTCGGCATCGGCCCTGGTACATACCAGTTTATCTATGGCAGTTACCAGAAGAGTTACCAACTTTCGACCATAAGCACCAATGCCGGCGACCTTGGCAACGCCCATAGTGAGTATATCGGCCCAATGACTGAGCAGGGGCTTCCTGGAGTGCTACTTGTTGCCGCCTTGTTTCTCACCACTTTCGCCACCGGTGTGCGTGTCTACCGTACCGCTCGCGATCCGGGCATAGGCCGTATGGCGCTTGCATTTACCCTTTCGCTGCTGACATACTATGTCCACGGCGTGTTCAACAACTTCCTCGACACCGACAAGCTTTCCGTGCCTTTCTGGGCCTTTACAGCTGCAGTTGTGGCCCTCGACCTTTACAGCGAAAAGAAAGAATCTGCCGCATGAAACGTGGTGTGCTCATAGCGGTTCTCCTATGCATTTGCTTTATGGGAGTGGCCCAGCGGCCGACTATGTCGCACCGTTGCTGGGATATTGATATCGTACCGCCTATTGCCGACATCAATGTGCCGCCGCCCTACAATGTGGCTAAAGTTGATACAGGTGCCTTGCTTGTGGTTGTGGCTCAAGAATATCTGGGTACGCCTTACCGTTTCGGTGGACGTTCTCCCAAGGCCTTCGACTGTGCCGGCTTCGCCCTTTACCTATACCGCAAGTTTGGGTATGACCTGCCGGGCTGGAGCGGTGCACAAGCCCGTCTGGGTGTAGAGGTAAGCGACACACGTAACCTTCAGCCTGGTGACCTTGTCTTTTTTGGTGGCCGCCATCAGACAAAAGTTGTTGGGCATACCGGTATTGTGGTTGATACCGACCAGAAAACTGGTGTTTTCCGCTTTATCCACGCCTCGACGGGCGCGGGTGTCATCATCTCACGTAGCACCGAACCATATTACAAGCAGCGTTACCTAACCGCCCGCAGGATATTGAAATAAAAGAAGCACAGGCGATGAAGAAAATAATGTTAGTATGCGCGTCGGTGATTGCAACGTGCAGTATTATGACATTTATAGAAAAGGGTTTTATTCGTCGCTTGTGTCGCTGATGAAGCGGCGGTAGGCACTGAAGGTGTTGGCCCGGGAGAGGAATCCCAGATAATTCCCGTCATCGTCGATGACTACGAGGTTGTAGCGGTCGCCGATGCGGAACTTTTCTACGACATCGCTTAGCGAATCGCTACTTCGCACCAAGTCGCCCTCGCTCATGGGATGCATCAGGTCGTCGACAATTACGGTGTCGTACAATTCGGGCCGGAAGATAATTTTCCTCACATCGTCGAGAACTATAACCCCTAGGAACTTATCATCTTCAGAGAGTACAGGGAATATGTTGCGTCGCGAGGTTTGGATAACCTCCACGAGGTCGCGCAATGTTCCGCCGCTGCGGACGATAACGAAGTTGGTCTCGATAAGGCTCTTCAGGTTGAGCAGGCGCCAGGCAGAGGCATCCTTGTCGTGGGTCAGGAGGTCGCCGTGTTCGGCCAGTTTGCGGGCATAAATGGAGTGGCGTTCAAAGGGGGATATGCAGAGGTAGGTTACTGCCGATGCGGTGAGCAGTGGCACCAATAGGCCGTAGCCTCCGGTGATGTCGGCTATAAGGAATGTGGCCATAAAGGGGGCATGCATCACGCCGGTCATGACGGCCGCCATGCCAACGAGGGCGAAGTTGGCGGTATCCTGTTGTGGCAAGCCCAGTTGGTTGCAGAGCATGGCGATGAAGTAGCCGGAAAGTCCGCCGATAATAAGGGTGGGGCCGAAGGTTCCGCCGACACCACCCGAACCTATCGTGGTGGCGGTGGCCACGGCTTTTAGCATGATAAGTAGAAAGAGAAGTCCGATGGTGACCCATGCATTGCCGGATAGAGAAGAATAGAGAGTGCCGGCGAAGAGGCTGGAAGAATCGCCGTGGAGCAGTTCGGTGAGCATCCCGTAGCCTTCTCCGTAGAGGGGAGGAAAGAGCATGACGAGCAGTCCAAGGGTCAGTCCGCCTATGGCCATTTTGAGCCAGGGGCTGCGGCACCGGTTGAACCAGCCTTCGACGCGGTCGGTGGTGCGTAGAAAATAGAGCGACACAGCAGCGCAGAAGACTCCGAGTATTATGTAGAAGGGAAGTTGCGAAAGGGCGAAGGGCTGGTCGACGGTGAAGCGGAACTGTACGCCGGTACCCATTAGGAAGTATGCCACAGTGGATGCGGTGAGGGCCGAAAGGAGCAGCGGAAGGGCGGTGGTGGCGGTGAGGTCGAACATGAACACTTCGAGCACGAAGAGCACTCCGGCAAAAGGAGCTTTGAATATTCCGGCTATGGCACCGGCGGCACCGCAACCTAGAAGCAGACGTGTGTTTTTTGCGTTAAGGCGGAAGAAGCGGCCGATGTTGGAGCCGATTGCTGAGCCGGTGGAGGCTATGGGCGCCTCGAGGCCTACCGATCCGCCGAATGCAACGGTGAGGGTGGAGGCTACGAGCGATGTGTACATGTTCTTTGCCGGTAGTTCGGAGCGGCCGCGGCTGATGGCCAGCAGTACAGACGGGAGGCCGTGGCCGATGTCGCCACGAACCACATAGCGCACGAAAAGCACGGTAAGAAGGATGCCCAGCAGGGGGAAGAAAAACATCACTAGGTTGCCTCCAACTGGTGTCATGGCTCCGATATGGGTCACGGCACGGCCGGCATAGTGGACCAAAGTTTTCAATGCCACGGCCGCCAGACCCGAGGCAAGACCTACCACCACCGAGAGCAGAAGCATGAATATCTGCTCGTTCTGGTGGCGTAGTCGCCAGCGGTGTATGGTGCGCAAGAGGTGCATCGCTATAGTTATGAAAAGCGGTGCAAAGATACACATTTTTTCGGTTATAATGCAAAAAAAACATTATTGTATATACGAAAACGGTGATTGCCGTCGTTATAGCATTAAATAATATATGTGAATATGAAAAAGATAACACTTATTTTAGGGGTTGTGGCTGCCGCGGCGTTCACGTCGTGCGTCTCGTTGAGCGAGATGGAGGCTTTGCAGGCCAAGTATGACCAGACCTCGCGCCAGTACTCCCTTACCCAGAAGGAATTGTTGGAAATAAAAGAGGAGAATGCCTCGCTTACCCGTCAGAACCAGGCACTTGCGAGCGATATGAGCGACGTGGCCCTTCGGCGCGACAATGCTGAGCGTCAGGTGGACAGCCTCACTCGCCGCATCGAGCAGATGCGCCACCACTACGACACTACTATGGAGAACTATATGCAGGAGGTGGCCGGCAAGAGCCGTGACCTGACCCGTGCGCAGAACCTGCTTACTGCCCGCACCAAAGAATTGGGCGACCGCGAGCGTGAACTGCAGGCTCGCCAGACCGAACTGCAGGAGCAGCAGGAAAGTTTCCAGCTTCAGCGTAGCGAATTCCAGGCCCGAGAGGCTCAGTTGATTGCCAAGCAGCGTCAGTTGGAACAGGAAGAGGCTTCCACACGCGCCCAGCTTGAGGCTAAGGAGCGCGAGCTGGAGGCGGTGCGTACATCGGTTACCAAGGCTCTCACCGGTTTCGCCGACAAGGGCTTGAATGTTGAGACTAAGGACGGCAAGGTCTACGTCTCGATGGAGAACAAACTGCTGTTCCCATCGGCCAGTTGGACGGTGAGCAAGGACGGTATCGCCGCCATCAAGCAGTTGGCCAAAGTTCTTGAGGCCGACTCGACATTGAAGATAATGGTTGAAGGCCATACTGACAACGACGCATACCGCGGCTCGACTGCCGTGAAGGACAACTGGGATCTCAGTGTGATGCGTGCCACGGCCATCGTCAAACTTCTTCTTCAGCACGGTCCTGCCATCAATCCTGCGCGTATCGAGGCCTGCGGTCATGGCGAGTATGCTCCCAAGGTGGCCAACGACAGCCCCGAACACAAGGCCATCAACCGCCGCACCGAGATTATCCTCACACCCAACCTTGAAGGGTTGCTAAAGGAGATGTCTAACTAGTCATCGGTGCATACAAAAATGCGAGAGGGGCTTCCATACGGAGGCCCCTCTCTTTCTCTGTGTCGGTCTTGTTATTTGCGGGTGCGCTGGAAGACGTAGGTTATTGGGTCGGCATTGGGATCTTCGTCGTCGGTATATACGATGACTATGGTCTCGTTGGAGGGGTTGTAGGTGAAATCGAGGGTCTCCTCGTAGGGCTGGCCTTCGTCGACACCGCTCTGGGTTATCGTGCCAGTGTGGGTGGCCTCGTTGTATGTCCAGGTGAAGGTGTCGCTTTCATCGATATTGTCGGAGTAGACGGTCGCGCCGTTCATCATTATCGTTATAGTACCGACAATGTCCAAGGTGCCGTTGTTGCCGGTTGAAGCAAACTCCATAATGATGTCGGCGTCTGTGACGTAGGTCCAGGTGCCGTCTTCGTCTGTCTCGGTTTCAGTTTCATCCATGGAGCAGGTCCACATGGTGCCGGCGGGGAAGTCCTCGGGATTGGGCTCAGGACCAGGGCCGGGACCGGGGCCGGGATCCTCACCGTTGACTTTGGTCAGGTGCATGGTGACGTCGCCCTGCATGTCGGTGCCGGGGATTACGTTGCCGGTCAGCGAGGCCTCGGTGGCACTGATGCTGACGATTGTGAAGCTGTACTCGTTACCGCCATTGGGGTGCACGGTGAGCTCATTGTTGTTGACGCTCCATGTGAAGTTGTTGTTGTTATGCTGGCCGTTTTCAAGAACCTCGCCAGTGCCATTGGCGTTCATCACGAGCACCATGTTCTCCGGGGTCATCTCTTGGCCGTTGAAGGTCATGTGGTCAACCTTCCAATTGCCCACCAGGCTGCTGTTGTTGTCGTCGCCGCCTTGATTGTCGGGCGTGGGGTCGTCGGGGTTGCAGGCGGCAAAGCACATCATGAGTGCTGCTGCCAGGGTGAAAAGAAATCCTTTTTTCATAATTTTAATATTTAAGGGGTTAATACATTTTGAAGGAGACTTCAGGCTTGGAGAAGGTCTGGATGTACTCGTCGTAGCCTTCCTCGCCCGGGGTGATGATTTGGAGGGTCAGTTCCTTTCTCTTGGAGTTGTAACTGAAGGGATGTCTCTTTTGGTTGAAGGTGATGGTGCCTTCCGAGCCGTCGAACGTGTAGGTGAAGTTAGTGGTGGTGCTTTCGCCATCTGTCACCATGCCAAAGGCTTCGGAGAATGGCCGTTGAACTAGATTGCCTGCGGTTTCGCTGGTGAAGGTAAGGGTGTCGTGGCTGCCGATTGTGGCGTCGAATCCTCCCATGGATACCTGTCCGGCAGCAGTACCTTGCCAGCGGGTGCCGGGGATATCGAACTTGTTGCACGAAATGGTCAGCATCATGGTGATTGCGGCCAGTGCCGTCAGGATTGTTTTTTTCATATCTCGGTGTGTGTTATGTTCATTGTGCTGTATGTTCCATGGGCACCACTTTCGAGTGGTCGATTCCGAAGGGGTCGGGCTGCTCGGCGACGGAAGCCTGGTCGGTACTGTCGTGTCGGTATTCCAGTCCTCGTTCGGGGCGGGCGCAGTCGCTCATGTTCTGCTGTATGCGGGCCACGTCTTCAGGGGTGAGGGGGCGTTCGGCGTTCTTGAACCGCTGGCGGTGGAAGGGGAATGCTTCGGCCAGTTCGCCGCTGTAGTAGAAGTCGAAGCCGATGGCCCCGAAGGTGTAGTCGCGGTCGCCTACCTTGATATGGCTGCCGCCGGCCATGGGGTTGGGTTTGGGCACCGACTGCGAGAAGCCGACATTGAAGAGTGTGAAGAGAATGTCGGGGCGGTCGCTGATGTCGTAACCCGCACGGCGCCACTGCAGCATGGTCTGGTGGAGGATGCATCCAGTGTATATATAGCTGTAGAGGTGGTTGCGGTAGTCGACCAGTCGGTTGTAGCGTTCTGTGACGTGGTCATCGGTCTCGAAGTCGAGCAGGTGTTCATAGGCGGCCCCCATATAATACTCCGAAGTTGGGTCTTTCAGGTGTTCTTCGACGGCCTCGGCGGTGAAGTCCTTTATTCCGTTGACTCCATAGCTGAACTGGCTCTGTACGCTAAGCACTTTGACGGGGCCGAGGTATTTCTTGAACATTTCGCGCTTGGAGTTGAAGAGGCGTATCTGCTCGCCGATGAGGCAGCTGACGATAAGGCGCGGTTCGACGCCTGTGAGACGGCCGGCCTCGCGGATGAGGGCGGTGTCGCGGGTGATGGCGTCGCGCAGGGCGGGCCATTCGGGGCCGTCCATCCAGGGGATGATGTTCCCGCGCTGCTGTTGCGGCATTGAGGTGAGAATGCCGGCGATGGCGTCGGATAGACGGTCGATGCTGTCGTTCTCCTCCATATATATGGCGGCAGCGGCCACCATACGGTCTACCACGAGGGGGTCGTCGCTGAACTGGGCTGCACGGAGCATCAGGCGCGCGTTCTCGGGGTAGAAGCGGGCGAGTGCGGCCAGACGGCCGTACTGCAGGGCCCATTGCTCGTCGATTTGCTGCTGGGTGAGTTTGGCATCTTTGAGGCCTTTGACCTCGCTGACGGACATGAGGTAACGGTAGTTCTTGTCGACGGCACCACGATTGTTGGTGACGCCCAGTTGGTAGAGGCCCCAGGCCCCTATGATGGCGACACCCGCCAGTGCGAAAAGCACCAGCAGGATGTCGCATATCTTGCGCCACAGGGGGCGCTGCTTGAATTCAAGCCAGAGGTTCTTCATTTCAGGTTAGCCAACCAAGGTATGCTTTCGAAGAGGGTGAGGTCCATGGCGATGAACACCAGCGCACCGGCGATATAGCCTGCGAGGGCGAGGAGGGTGATGCGCTTGAGGTACCAAATGAAGTCGATTTTCTCCATGCCCATGACGGCCACACCAGCGGCGGAGCCGATGATGAGGAGCGATCCGCCGGTGCCGGCGCAGTAGGCCAGGAACTCCCAGAAGGGGTGGTTCTGCATGAAGATGGCGTCGATGCCCTCGAGGGGGTACATGCCCATGGCGGCGGCCACGAGCGGCACGTTGGCGACCACCGACGAGAGGACGCCGATAATGAGGTCGATGAAGAAGAATCCGGGGGCTTCGGTGCCGAATGCGCCGTTGAGTGCGGCGGCCAGGCTGCCGAGGATACCGCTCACCTTCAGGCAGCTGACGGCCATCAGGATGCCGAGGAAGAAGAGGATGGTGGGAGTGTCGATGTGCTCAAGGGTGGAGACGGCGGTGGGCAACTTGTGGCCGTTCTTCTCCTGCTTGCGGCTGATGATTTCGGTGGTAATCCAGAGGATAGCCAGCGAGAAGAGCATGCCGAGGTAGGGTGGCAGGTGGGTGATGGTTTTGAAGATAGGCACGAAGATGAGGCCGCAGATACCCATGATGAGGATGAGGCGGCGGTACTTGACCGGCACCTCGATGCCGCTCTGGCTCTCGGCGGGGCGCTCAATGTCGCCCTTGAGGGTGGCTCCGATGATGAGGACGGGCACCACCATGCAGACGAGGCTAGCGATAATGGTCTTGACGATAATGTTGATGGTGGTTACCTGGCCACCAATCCAGAGCATGATGGTAGTGACGTCGCCGATGGGGCTCCAGGCGCCGCCGGCGTTGGCGGCGAGGATGACCATGCCGGCGTAGAGCCAGCGCTCCTTCTGGTCGGCAATGAGCTTGCGGAGCAGTGCAACCATGACGATAGCGGTGGTCATGTTGTCGAGCAGGGCCGAGAGGAAGAAGGTGAGTATGCTGATGACCCAGAGGAGTTTCTTCTTGTCGGTGGTGGTAATCTTGTCGGTGATGATGCGGAAGCCCTGATAGTCTTCAATGAGCGTCACGATAGTCATGGCGCCGAGGAGGAAGAAGACTATCTCGGCGGTCTCGCCGAGGTTCTCGATGAGGTTGCCGCTGATGAAGCCGCGCCAGGACTCGAGGTCGAGGTCGGGGCGGGCAATCGTGCTGCAGAACGAGAAGACGGCCCAGATGATGGTGCCGAGGGCCAGTGCGGTGGCCGTCTTGTTGATTTTGAACGGATGCTCCATCGCGATGAAGAAGTATCCGACGATGAAAATGGTAACAAGTGCTACAACCATGGTATTGTTTTTTTTAGTTGTTGTTGATTATCGTTTGTTTTTCTCTTTCTGCATCTGCTCGGCCATTTTCTGCATCTCTTCGAGACGTTTGGCAAAGTTGCTCTTTCTCTTCTTGGTGCCCTTGCCGTTGGCATGCTTGAGATCGTAGGCGGCCATGTGGGCACGGACCTTCTTTTCGCTGGTGAAGCGGCGGATGAGCATCATGGTGCACATGGTGAAGGTAAGCGAGATGAGGTAGTAGAGGTTCAGTCCGGCACTCTGGCTGTTGAAGATGAAGAGCATCATGAAGGGCATGAAGTACATCATGAATTTCATGCCGGGCATGCTTTGGGTGCCGGCCTGCTGTTTCATGGTATACCAGGTGTAGAAGAACTGCATGCCGAACATCAGCAGGCAGAAGAGGGAGATATGGTCGCCATAGAGCGGGATGTTGAAGCCGAAGTCGAGGATGGAGTCGTAGTTGGAGAGGTCGGGGCACCAGAGGAAGGGTTTCTGGCGCAGCTCGATAGCCTGCGGGAAGAACATGAACATAGCGGTGAGGAACGGCATCTGGATGAGCACAGGGAGGCAGCCCGCCACAGGGCTGTATCCCGCCCGTTTCTGCAGGGCCATCATCTCCTGCTGCTTCTGCATGGCCTGCTCCTGCTTGGGATACTTCTTGTTGAGGGCGTCCATCTCGGGCTTGAGCACACGCATTATGGCGCCGCCCTGGTAGCTCTTGTAGACCAGTGGCAGCAGCACGAGGCGGATGAGGAGAGTGAAGACTATGATGATGATACCGTAGTTCCAGTTGAAGCGCTCGAGGAAGTTGAAAGCCGGTACGATGAGGTAGCGGCTGATGCTCTTCGAGATGACGGTCCAGCCGAGTGGCAGCATACGGTCATATCCGCGATGCATGTGGCGCAGGTCGCGCAACTTGGTGGGCCCGTAGTAGAAACTGAGGTTCATCTGCGGGTGCTCCTGGCTGTAGGGCAGGCCGATGACGGCATACATATCGGTCAGGTAGTTGCTGACGGTGTCGCGCTTGTCGGTCGAAACCTGCAGGTCGGCGTTCTCGAAAGGCACTCCGCCTTCAGCATTTATGATGGCTGCGAAGTACTGGTCCTTGAATGCCACCCAGTCGAGTTCGGTCTTCACTTGCTTCTGCTTGTCCTGACCCATACCCACGTTGCTGGGGTTCTTCTCTTTGGGGCCTTTGTAGTAGATGCTGCTGTAGTAGCGCTCGCGGTCGCTGTTGCGGTTGCTCTTGCCGCGGCTTCCGCTGTTCACCTTCTCCTGGCGCAGCATGCGGTTCTGCCACTGGAAGTCCATATATGGGGTGTTGCGGACAACCTTCTGCAGGCCAACGAAGTTGATGTCGAAGTCAACCTCATAACTGTCGCCGTGCAGGGTGTAAGCGAATTCGAGGTAGCCGTGATTGACGCTGTCGTCGATTTCGGCACGGAAACGGACGCGTAAAGTCTCTTCTAGGTCAAGGTAGAGTTCGTTGTCGATGAGACTGTTGTAAACAGGTCTGTCTGTGTCGCCGAGGTAGGGCACAAACACCAGGTCTTTGGTATTGATTACACGGTTGTCCTCAGTCGAGAAAACAAGGTTCATATTGTCCTCCGAGGGGGTGATGAGCACCAGCTCGTTGCTGTCGTAGGTCATGTAGTCGGCAAGTACCACGCGGTCGACGCGGGCGCCGAGGGTGTTGAACTCCACGGTCATCAGGTGGTTACTCATGGTGAAGCTACGCACCTCGCCCTGCGTGGCGGCGTTGAACACACCCATGTCCTGCACCTTACGGCCGGCAATCTGCTGCACTGTGGTGTCGCCGGCGGCGGCCAGGCTGTCGACACGGGCCTTCTCGGCTTCGAGCGAGTCGGCCAGGCGCTGCGCCTCGAGGTTGGCCTGCATAGTGCTGTCGTAAACGCGCTGTCGTTCGGCAATTTCCTCCTTCGACGGGGCAATCCAGAACATGTAGCCCACGAAAATACCGAATATCAGTATCAGTCCGATGATTGATTTCTTATCCATAGTTGGTAGTTGTCTTCTTGTTTATTGCGTTGGTTGTAAATAATATACGTCGCTCCTTCGAGCGTGGAGTAAATTGCAAAGATACGAAAGTTTTTCTATTTATTATAAAAAATGTTTTTTGAAAGCCAGGATGAGTGTCGGAGAAGGGCAGGCGTTGGTCAGGCGTTGATCAGGCGTTGATCAGGCGAAGGTGGGGTAAAGATACTGGTATTCTGTGAGTTATGTAAATTTTAACATTATATAACATTGGTAGTCAGTGCTTTGGCTATTTCTGGGAATTTTGTCTTTGCCGATGCAATAAATCCTGCGCGAGGCCGTTAATTGGTATTATGAAAAGGATTATTTTGGCGGCCGTCATGCTTTTTGCCACTCTGACGGCCCATGCATACGACTTCAGCGCTTCGGCGCCGACGGGTCAAACACTCTATTTCAACATAGTGGATGGCGGTGTGGATGTCACTTGCCCCGGTTCGGCAAACGCAAGTGGCTGGAACGGATTCACCAAGCCGTCGGGCGCGTTGACGCTGCCCGCCACGGTTGTCTATGCCGATTCCACCTACCATCTTGTCGGCGTTGGCCGATATGCCTTCTACGGTTGTTATGCCTTGACCTCGGTTGTTGTGCCTGAAGGGGTTGCGACGCTCGGTCAAGCTGCCTTCAGTGGTTGCTCCGCGATGGATTCCATAGCCCTGCCGTCGACACTCATCTCGCTGGGTGTCACGGCGTTGTACGGCTGTACTTCGCTCACCGCCATCTCCTGTGCCGCCACCGTGCCCCCGACGGTTGCCGGTACCACCTTCGGGAATGTCAACACCTCCGCCTGTACACTCTACGTTCCATGCACTGCCACAGTGGCTTATGCCGCTGCCACGGGGTGGGCCGATTTCGATTTGGCCCCCTACGGTTCCTGCAACGCCACGGTCGTTGCGCAGCCAAACCACGGCGACCGCGGGTCGGTGACCGGTTCGGGAACCTACGCAATCGGCACCGTTGTCACCCTCGCCGCCAATCCGGCCGACGGCTTTTTCTTCGCCTTATGGCACGACGGCGACACCCTGAACCCTCGCCTCGTCACCCTCGACCGCGACACTTCGTTCACCGCCATGTTCTACCCCATGCAGCGAGATACGGTGGTTTCCGTTGTTGTTCAGCACGATACGGTTGTTTTGTATGATACTATCACGGTGCCGGTTGTCCACGTTGACACGGTTGTTCTCTATGACACTATGTGGCTTACCGATACCGTGCAGTTGGTTGACACCGTCACACCGACCTATTTCCGCTTGCAGGTGCTGGGTTCGACGGGTGGTGTCGGTATCGGAAGCACCTTGGTTCCCGCCGGTATAGAACTGGAAATCGGGGCGTTGCCGATAGAGGGTTACCGCTTCACCGGGTGGGATGACGGTTCGGTAGACAATCCGCGTCGCCTGACGCTTATGTCAAATACCACGGTTACAGCCTTGTTCGCCGTTGTCACCGGCATCGACGATGCCGCCGCTCCAGTATGGACCGCTGCCGTCGAAGGGCGTTATGTGGTGGTTTCGGGCGTTGAAAACCGGTCGATAAGCCTCTATGATACCCAGGGTCGCCGCCTTTTCCACGGCCGTTCCCACTCCGACCGGCTGGTGCTCCGAGCCCCTTCCGCTGGCGTTTATCTCGTTTCCGTCGATGGTTCGCCGGCCCGCAAGGTGCTGGTCGACTGACGTTGATTCAAATATTTTATAATCAATAAACTGAATTATGAAACTGCAATTCTTGGGTGCCACCCGCGAGGTTACTGGAAGCAAGCATCTTATCACTACCAAGAGCGGGCTGAAAATCCTCCTCGACTGTGGCATGTACCAGGGCAAGGGTCTCGAGACCGACGCTATGAACCGCGACTTGGGCTTTGAACCTTCAGAGATTGACTACCTTATTCTCTCCCATGCTCATATCGACCACTCCGGTTTGATTCCCTATATCTATAAGAACGGCTTCCGTGGAACGGTGGTTTGCACCCCCGCCACCCGTGACCTTTGTGCCATTATGCTCGCCGATGCCGGACGCATCCAGGAGCAGGATACGCAGACTTTCAACAAGAAACGCAAGGTACAGGGTCTCGAACCCGTGGAGCCTATCTATGACGAGCAGGACGCTCAGGCCTGTATGTCGTGCTTTATCAGTGTTCCATACCACAAGAAATTCAATATCGAAGGCGAGGTGACCGTCGAGTTTTTCGATGCCGGCCATATCCTCGGTTCGGCGTTTGTCTATCTTGAAATCAAGGATGGCCGCCGTAAGATACGTCTCGGGTTCACCGGTGACATAGGTCGCTACAACAAGCAGATACTCAAAGACCCCGAGCCGTTCCCGCAGGTGGATCACCTTATCATGGAAAGCACCTATGGCGATCGGCTGCATGAGAGTCTTGAAAATGCTGAGCAAGAGCTGCTTATGGCGGTTTTGGATACTTGCACCAAGAAGAAAGGCAAGCTTATCATACCCAGTTTCGCCATTGGCCGTGCCCAGGAAATCATCTATGCCCTTGATCGTTTGGAGCATGTCAAGCTGCTGCCGGATATCGATGTCTTTGTCGACAGCCCGCTTTCCGTCAGCGCCACCAATATCATGCGGCTCCATACCGAGTGTTTCAACCAAGCAATTGCCGATTATTGCCAAAATGATCCCGACCCGTTCGGGTTCGACCGTCTGCACTACATCCAGTCGGTGATGGAGTCCAAACAGTTGAATATCCGCCACAAGCCGTGTGTCATCATCGCAGCCAGCGGCATGATGGAGGCCGGTCGTGTGAAGCACCACCTGGCCAACCATATCGACAATCCCGCCACTACCATACTCTGTGTCGGTTATTGTGAGCCTAGCACATTGGGTGCCAAGATTATGCGTGGCGACGAGGAGGTCTCGATATTCGGCCAGCGTCACAAGGTTCGTGCCGAGTTGCGCCGTATCGATTCGTTCTCCGGACATGGCGATTACGAGGAGATGATACGTTATATCTCCTGTCAGGATCAGCGTAAGGTGAAGAATCTCTTCATCGTGCATGGCGAGGAGGAGACCCAGAGGCACTTCGCCGACACCCTCCGTTCCCGTGGTTGGCGCCATATTTCCATCCCCGAGTTCCGTGAGGAGGTGGAGATATGAATATAGCGGTCTTCTGTGGCTCGTCGGTTCCGACCGACACTCGCATTGCCGATGCCGCGCATGAACTGGGCCGTCGTATCGCAGAGGCGGGGCATACCCTCGTCTATGGCGGCTCCAATCTGGGCTTGATGGGTGTTGTAAGCGGTGCGGCTCTCGAGGCTGGTGGTCGCGTCATTGGCGTAATACCTACGCTTTTCAGCGAGGAAATCATCAATTCACAGCGCGTTACCGAGTTGGTTCGGGTTGCTTCCATGGCCGCCCGCAAGGAGTGGATGCTGCGTGAGTGCGACGCTTTCGTGGCTTTCCCGGGAGGTATAGGTACTCTTGACGAGGTGCTTGAGGTGTTGGTTGCCAATCAATTGAAGCAGATGGACAAGCCGATGGCCCTCTTCAACCATGCCTGTTTCTTCGCCCCGTTCCTGCAACAGGTCGACGTTATGGGCAGCAATGGTTTCTTCCGTTCGGGTGTCAGGCCCTCAATCATCGTCTGCGAAGATGTCGGCGAACTTCTTACCGAGTTGAATATTAAATAGAATAGAAGATGGAAGGACTTATCCTTGCTGCTGGCCTTGGTACCCGCTTGCGGCCACTCACCAATGACCGCCCCAAGGCTCTGGTGGAGATAGAGGGGCGGACGCTGCTTGAAATCACCATGCAGCGGCTGGTGGAGGCAGGAGTGAAGCGCTGTGTTATCAACGTACACTATTTTGGCGACATGCTTATAGACTTCATCCAACGACACGAGTGGTCCTGCGAGGTTTTGGTGAGCGACGAACGTCAGTTGCTCCTCAATACCGGTGGTGCACTGAAGCATGCGGCACCACTGTTTTCGGGCAAGGAGCCTGTGCTTGTGCATAATGTCGACATTCTTTCTGATATTGACTTGTGTGCGTTGGAACGCCACCACCTCGCGAGCGGCAATCTGGTGACCCTGTGTACCAGTCGCCGCGAGACAACCCGCAAGCTGCTGTTCGACCGGAAAGGTAACCTGGCGGGCATCTATGGGCAGATGGACGAAACTGGGCTCACTCCGCTGCCGTTCAGCGGTGTATCGATGCTGAGCCCCGAGTTATTCCCGCTCATGCCCCCCGACGACCATCCCTATCCTGTATTCGGTTGCTATCTGGAGTTGGCCAAGAGTCACCGTATCGGTTATTTTATGCACCCGGTTGGCCGTTGGCTCGACGTGGGCACACCCGAAACCCTCGGGAAGGCCAAGTCGTTTTTTTGCTAATCCTGTTGGCCTATGCCTCATCTGCTAAGCAAGAGCAAATATGTCCGTGGCCTGCAGTGCGACAGGGCTTTGTGGCTCGATGTCCACAACCCTCGACTCGCGTGCTACACTGCCGAACAGATGCGCCGCTTCGACCGCGGCCGTGAGTTCGAGTACGCCTTCAAGGACATTTTCCCCAATGGAGTGGACATCAGTTTGGAAATGAAACGCAACGTCGACGCCTATCCTGAGCGTACTACCCAACTGTTGGAGAAAGAAGAAGAGGTGGATATCTTCGAGGCGGGTTTCCAATACGACGATGTCCTCGTGCTTGCCGACGTGGTACACAAGAACGCCGACGGCTCGCTCGACATCTACGAGGTGAAGAGTGGCACTGCACTAAGCGATACCTACAGAAACGACGCTGCAGTGCAGTATTATGTGATTTCGCACTGCCGTGTTGTGAATAGTTTCTCGTTGGTTTTCAACGACGGGAATGGAGGTTTTATTAAAGAAGACCTTTCCTCCGACCTTGCGGAGCAGGCCTCGGAGGTGGAACATAATATCGTCGCCATGAAAGAGATACTCTTGCATGGAGAACCTGACACTCCCACTGGCCAGCACTGCCTCGACCCCTATGCCTGCCCCTATCAGCACTACTGTGCCCAAGGGGTACGGCAGTTGTCGCTTTTTTCGTGATGACTCCGTATCAGGTCCGAGATGACTCCGTGTTAAGTCCGTCTTAAGCCGGTATCACAATGCTGCGGAGTGCTACCTGCCCCTATGTTATCACGGTGTTATTTGCATGATAGGTGCTACCGGATAGTTACCAATTTCTCAATCGTATCAAAGAACTCTTTGGGTTTTGAAGTTGGTACAAAGGTAAGAATGTTGTCCGAAATGGCAAAAAAAAGATACGCATAATGCGTATCTTTTAGTTTATCGGCTAGTAATGGCCAGTTTGAAACCCCGAGTTACGCATAAGAATCTGCGTAACCCAATTCACCGGTAACCTGGTAACCGGTAACCTGGTAACCGGTAACTTCGTCTCTTTTTACTCTACCGGGAAGGCGATTTCGCGCTCGATGACCTGATAGGGCACGTTGTTGCGGTAGATGGTCTGGCGCACCCAGTTGTCGTCCTCGTCGTACTCGTAAACGTAGCTGTGCTTCCAGTTGAGGTGCTCGTCATAGTTGAACGAGCTGACTTCGATGAGGTTGTCGTGGTCGTCATAGTAGTATGTGGTCAGTGCCGAAAGGAACTCGTCGGCATCATAGAAACGCCACTCGATGCGGTTGCCGCGGGCGTCGTATTTGTAGAGGTAGTGCTGCATCAACTCGCCGTCGCGGTTGTAGAACTCCATTTCGGTGCAGTTGCCGTACTGATCGTACTTGTAGGTGCGCTTTTCGGTCATCTCGCCGTCAGCGTCGAAACTCTGTTCCTCGACCTTCAGACCGTTCTGGAACTTCGAACTTTCCTTCTTGGTCATCTGGTTGCCGAGAAAGACGGTGCGCTCGATACGGTTTCCGTCGCGGTCGTTGAGGTAGGCGGTACGGCCGGTGAGCATCTTCTCGCGGTTGTACTCGTTCCAACCCAAGCTGTAACCGTTGACGTCGAAGAAGTAGCTGTACCAGGTGTAGTCGTCGGCCTTGGTGCGGAACTTGTCGGCGAAGTTGCCGCGCTTGTCGAAGGTTATGCTGTCGATGCAGATGAGCTGACGGCCGCCATTGGCACCCCCACGTAGGTTGTAGGTGTACTCAATCACATAGATTGCATTGCCGTGGATGCCCATTTCGGTGCGCGAGTTCTTACGCGGACGAGGGCCTGCAATTGCAGTGCCTGCAATGAGCAGGACGAGAATCAGAGCGATATTTTTCTTCATGGTTTTCATTGTTTTCAAAATGCAAAGATACAACTTTTTCCTAAATCTAACGCAATTTATGTTGAATTATTGTTTTGATGTGTCGTTTTTCTTATCTTTGCGGACGAAAAAGAGGATGCCCAGTGCTAGGGTGATAGCGGCGGAAATGGCGTAGCCAGCAGGGCGGGGGAGTAAGCTCCCGAGCCCCTCTTTGTAGGCAACAAGGAGGAAACTGACGGTCACCATGCTCATGAAGAGGGCCGGGATAAGAGTAATCCAGTACCAGCCGCCTTTCTTCAGGCGGGCGAGGAAAACTGTGACGGCCCACAACGTTACCATAGCAAGCACTTGGTTGGCCCATGAGAAATAGCGCCAGATATAGTCGAAACCGGCGGGGTTGGCCAGCGAGAATACCAGCAGGGCGGCAGCCAGCACAAAGACAGGCAGTGCCACCAGCAGTCGCTTGGGTACGGGCTTCTGGTCTACATGCATAAAGTCGGCCACAATAAGGCGTGCCGACCGTAGGGCGGTATCGCCGCTGGTGACAGCTGCGCTTACCACACCGAGAATGGTAATGAAGGCTATGACGGGCGGGAACCAGCTGTTGGCTATCACTCCCACCATCGCGGCGCCGCTCTTACCGAGGCACAGTTCCGGATGGTCGTGGAAGAAATAGGCTGCAGCGGCAGCCCAGATGAGGGCCACAACGCCTTCGGCAATCATTGCGCCATAGAAGATGGGTCGAGCCTGCTTCTCGTTCACCATGCAGCGCGCCATAAGAGGCGACTGTGTGGCGTGGAATCCGCTGATGGCGCCACAGGCAATCGAGATGAACATCATCGGGAAGATGGGGTTTGTATCGGCTTTCGGGTGGCTGTTCTCCAAGCCTTCCCACACCTCGCGAAGGGGCACCTGATAGACTACAAAGGCAACAACAATGGCCAGCGCCATAGCCAGCAACAGGATTCCGAACACAGGGTATATCTTGCCTATAATCTTGTCAATGGGCAGCAGGGTGGCCAGCAGGTAGTAGACGAAAATGAGTATCACCCAGAAGTATTGGATGACATTGTGGTCGATATGGCGCAACCCCTCGGGAACGAAGATGTCCTGGGTGAGTAGGGTGGCGGGGGTGTTGACAAACACTGCTCCCACTAGAATCATAAGCACCACGGTGAATCCGCGCATGAACTGCTTCATACCGTTGCCCAGATAGCGTCCGTGGATTTCAGGCAGCGAGGCGCCGTCCTGACGGATGGAAATGAAGCCAGCGATGAAGTCGTGCACTGCGCCGGCGAATATACATCCAAACACAATCCAGAGGTACGAGGCGGTTCCGAACTGAGCCCCCATCACGGCGCCAATAATTGGGCCAACACCCGCGATGTTGAGAAACTGGATGAGGAAGATGCGCCACGGTTTCATCGGTACATAGTCCACCCCATCGGGGTGCGCTACTGCCGGCGTCACACGTTGCGGGTCGACTCCTATCACACGCTCTATTAGTTTCGAGTACAGCCAGTAACCTAGCACCAGCAGTACGATAGCGATAATAAAAGATACCATAATTTTGATATTTGATTTTTAGTTTTCATTTCTCACGGTCTGCAACCAAAACAGCCAACCGCGACAACGCTTCCTCTGCAAACTCTTCTGCACGTTCGCCGAACAGGATCCTGGCCCACGCCATATCTATCTCGCGCAGTCTCGGTTGGCGGAGATTTATAAACTCGTTGATTGGAGTGGCAGTTATTATTGCCCGCTGTTCATTTGTCAATTGGTTGGTGATGGGAACATGCAATGTCTCATAGTCTTCCTTCTCCAGTTTTCGCAATCCTTTTCGATTGTTGCCATAGGCTTCGCATTCTAGTTGGTAGAATACGGAGGCGAACCACGATGCCAGCAATCTGGCTCGTTCCTTATCGGCTTGGATTACGAAGAAATTGGTCGACACATAGGTTGGTTTCTCGGTAATAAACACTCGTCCGTTGCTTCGAATCATTCTTGGAAGCAACACGCAGTCTGCAGGAGAGATATGCCCAGATTCCATTTTCAGAGTTTTGATATATTCCTGCATTGATTTGTTGTCTTGCCGTTGTTTCTTACCTTTGGAATTCTCGGACTGCATTATTTCTTTGACATGGTTTTCAATCTCGCTGTCATCCATTCCAGCCACATTCACAAATAATGAATCCCCGTCGCCTATGAATAAGTCTTTATATTTGGCGTTGTTAACCCCAGGGGCGGTATGCCCTTTCAAAGAGTCCTTAATTGTAAGTGTGGAATCAGGCTTCAAGAAGAGCAATTTCGTACATCCGCTGTTTCCTACTTTCCCGCGCAAATAGCTGTACTCACTTCCTTTCAGTGTTGCTAGGCATTTCGCAGTATTCAAGTTGTACTTGATGAAATTCTGTGCTGATTCCCTTGTCATATTGCCGATATGCCATCCAGATGCAATTGTGTCCTGAAGTTCCTTCACGGGTATCAATGCACCTTCAAACTGCTGGTTGATATTTTCAAGTCCGCTTCGGCTAAAGTTCGAGTTCAGTGCTTCTTTGATTGAGACTGTATCAATTTCAGAAAGTATCTCATTGCTGTATAGGTAGCGTATGTTTTCTGGATGAGAACCCTTTATTCCGATAAGGACAGAGGTGTTTTGTGCTACATCTTCAAACAGGTTTTCTTGCGGATATGTGAAAATCATCTGCAGACCAAAATCGTCCAGCAGCATTCTTCGGATAGCGACGCTGGCGTCACCGCGCGTTGTTAAGTGGGTGTTCGGTATGATTGTGGCTATAATTGTATCCTCTTTTGCTAAAGCAGACACCAGTTCCACAAAAGGTCCTTCCAGCGGCATCTGGCCGCCTATTGTTGTTGGCTCGGACTTTTTTGCACTACGAATCCTTTGGTACAGTTTTGCTTTCCGTTCAGTGCAGTAGACACCCACTGCCGACAAATATGGGGGATTCATCACTATAATCCTGACATTGTCAAAGCTCGAGGCTGGCATGTCGGCAATGTTCATTGCTGTGATACTGGCAGTGTTGTTCTTTTCAACCGTCGAAGCGAACTTTAGTCCAATGCGGAGCGATAGCAATTGTAGTAGTTTGTCATTGATGTCGTTGGCTACTATCTGTGATGGAGTAATATTGTTGAATACGTTCAGCGCGGCACAAATCAAACTGCCGCTTCCTGCGGCGGGATCCATAATCTTTTCGTTGGCACCGAGTTCACCTGTCACACTCTTTACAATCCACATTATGGCATTTGCAAGCTCGGTGTCGGTAGGTACCTCACCCTCGTGCCGATGTCTCTCCGAAATAACACGGTGCATGATATTGGCTAGTTCGTCGGCATCCACATATGTTCTGCCCAGTTCGTATAGTTGGTTGAGGAGGACCTTGCTCGTATGTATATTGCGGTCGTCGGTGTCAGAAGACTGCGAGAATATGTCAGAAAAGTTGATTTTCAGAGCCTCTCGGCATACAAGGTCGACCTTGTTGGATAGTTTTGATATGGTTCTCAGACCTTTGCGGTTGATTTTTGAGAACGAGCCACGGATATACTCGTAGAAAAGTCCTGCCAGTGTCTTGTTCCATTCTGACTTGCTGTCCTTCCTGTCCTGTATTTCGTCGACAAAACTTTTGAATGTGAGCAGGTAACGGCCGCTGTCATTGATTATTGTCGTCAACAAGTGGGCATAATGGGCGGTCAAGTCTGCCATAAAGGTCGTCTTGTCAACTTCATGGAACCGGTGGGTCATTGTAATGCCCGGTTCGATAATCTGTTCGTAAACGTTGGGCCGCCCCTGATCGTATTTGAACAAGCAGGAACTCTCCAGATTGGTCAATATGTAGTATTTGCTTTCCAGTTCGGCATCGCGCATGGACTGTACATAACTCATTGCCTGAAACTGGTAGCGTGTGCTGTTGACTGCGGCAACGGTACGCTTGACTTCAACCACACACAATATCTTGTTGGTGGCTTTGTTCGCGACAACTACATCCATTTCGATAGTGCCTACATGCCTGTGGTGCTGAACCTCATAGATATTTTCGAGATGTAACTTCTGCAAAGCCCCTTCGAAGGCTTCGATGCATACTGGGTGAAATCGCTCAACTTCTTTGTCTGTATTAGTCAGCCACATATCATTTGAGATATTCTTTCAGTTTTGATGCCAGTACATAAGCCAGTTTAGGTGGTACGGCATTCCCCACTATCAAGTTTTTACCCTGTTTGGATGTTGATACAAACTCATAGTTGTCGGGGAAGGTCTGCAGGCGCATTGCTTCCCTTAAGGTTATTATACGGTCGTACTTGTAGTGGATGTTGCATCCGACATTAGGCCGGTTGAAGTAGGTGTTAATCGTGTATGCAGGCTTGTCGTGCCGCATGCGGCCGTAGCAGGTTGTATGGCCGCCTTCTCGTTTCAGACGTCGTATCCTTGCTGACGGAACGTCGTCGGGGATGTCCATATAGTTGCCCCCAGGTTTGACATGGGCGCAGATGTATTTGTCCAGCTGGCTCATCGTGGGATATTCGTGTTCTGTCACCATCTCTGAAGTGCCAACTTCGGGCAAATCGCCTATGGCACTCTCCACGCAAACATACTTGTGTTTGCCATTGGCTCCGTCTTCTGAATGTGTTGTTTCCGGGAATACAAATTTGCCTTTCTTTAATCCAACGATAATCACGCGTTTCCTTAATTGCGGAATGCCGTACTCGGCTGCGTTTACCAGTTTCCAGGTGACGTTGTATCCAATCTTGCCGAATGCTTTCAGTAATTTATCTATAATCTTGTTGCCTTTACTGTCCTTAGCCGACAAAAGCCCTATTACGTTCTCGAACAGGAATGCTTTTGGGGATAGTTTTTTGATTATATCCAGATAGCGCCATACAAGTTGGCCACGGGCGTCGTCACACTGCCTTTTGCCGGCAAGGGAGAACGATTGGCACGGAGGTCCACCGATTACCACGTCGGCATGTGGGATTATGTTTATGTCGACAGCCATGAGGTCACCACAAAATATCTCATCGCCTACATTTTTTTTGTAGGTGTTGACGGCATCCTTATTGTTGTCGATGGCCCATATAATATCATAACCGGCTTGCTTGAAGCCGAGGTCGAGACCGCCACCTCCTGAGAATAGACTGACAACCTTATTTCCCATAGCCGTTGAGACGTTTGTTTTTCAGGTTATCGTATTGTTTGCGGACATTGCGAGTGCCGAAATATGGATAGAGCAGGTCGGATATTCGGTCTATGGCCGTTGTGTCAGAGGTGGCGATAAGTTCTTGGGCCATCGACACAAGCAGGCTTTGGTCGTCTTGATTGATGGATTCAATGGCCGGTATTACAATGTCGTCCAAATCATACTTTTGGATTTTGAGAACACCGCTGCCATAAGTCTTTCCGCAACGTTCCAGCTGAGCATATACATGATAGTTGTTAAGTAGGGCGAAAAGTAGCAAGGGATTGTGTTTGGATGTTATCATGTAGAAGTTGTCACGCACATTACGCTTGCCGTCGTTCAGGATGAACCGTATGTTCTTCCGCACGATATATGGGAACACAATCTGTGCAGCATCAGGCACTGGGATTAGATACCATGTATCGTTGCGTTCAATCATTCTCTTCAATGCCTTTGGTCTCCCCTGCTTTACGATTTCTGCGGCGCAGTTCTGTAGGTAATCACGTTCCTCGTTGTTCAGCCGACATGTCTTGGAAAGGGCTAACAGTTTGTCTGTCTTGCAATGCTTAGTGGAATAACCGTTGATATTCCTTGGCGATGATACTATTCCCGCAAGATGGCATTGTGATATTAACGGCGGGTTGACAAATATCCTGTTTGCCCCAGTGGTAATCCCGCGCCGTATTGTCGCTATAGATTTGAGCTGCACAAGGCCTTTGGAATGTTTTGTTTTAGGTTTGCGATTCCCCTTGACCGATAGAGTATCACCGTCAATATACAGATGCTTGTATGCGGGAGTCTTGTGCAATCCTTTAACAAACTTTAGTATACATACATCCACCATTGGAGAGCCTTCGAAGGGGTTGCCTTTGATTTCAATGAAGTCGGTAATGCTTCCGTTGTGATGCAACTGCTCCTGGAACTGGCGTCCGACTGGGGTATTGACCCATGTGTTGGGGAAGATGGCTATCAGCTCGCCTTCGTCGCGAAGCAGCGTGACGGCCTTGAGAATGAAGTATATGTAAAGGTTAGCACGGCCAGATACTGACATCTTTCCTTGGTTGCATACAGCTTGTAGCTTCTTTTTTGTGACTCCCAGTGGTGCAAGTGCGTCAATTTCTTCGTGGCGCACATAAGGCGGATTCATTATAATGCCGTCGTAGTGCTTCTCTATGTCGAAGAAATCCTCATGACGCAAAGTGCAGCGTTTGGAGTTTGGGTTGGCAAAATGGCGAAACGACGCTCTGTCTATTTCCACGCCATCCACGATGAAGCCAGTATTTGCAAGAAGGCTTTCCACGAAAACGCCGTGCCCGAAACATGGGTCAAGTACACGCGAATGGCCGGACAGGGAGAACAGGCTCACCATAAAGTCGGCGACGATTCTTTTCGTATATACTTGACCCAGGTTCATCGGCTGGTTATTGCTGGAGGCGGTTGTCCTCGGGGGCGGCGATCCAGATAATGAGGTAGGCCCAAAAGCCTAGGCTACCGCAGATAAGGGCGATAAGGAAGAGGATGCGGATGACGGTGGGGTCGACGTTGAGGTATTTGGCGACACCGCCGCAGACGCCGGCAATCTTGCGGTCGGTGATGCTGCGCGTCAGGCGTTTGTAACTTTCCATAGTATTTTTGATTTATGTTTTCAAAGCATTCCTTTGCGTTTAAGTAGGGCCTTGGGCGAGGGGTCTTTGCCTCGGAAGGCACGATAGAGGTCCATGGGCTCGACGGTGTTGCCGCTCTCGAGGAGGTGACGGAATTTGGCGGCCAGTTCGGGGTTGAAGAGGTCGCCGCTCTCAGCAAAGGCCTCGAAGGCGTCAGCGTCGAGGATGGCAGTCCAGGTGTAGGAGTAGTAGCCGGCATCGTAGCCAGTGGTGAAGATGTGCTGGAAGTAGGGGCTGCGGTAGCGGCTGATGATTTCGGGTATAAGGCCGATGCTGTTGAGGTACTGTTCTTCGAAAGCCAGCGGGTCGATGTACTTGTTATCCTTAATGGAATGGTATTCCATGTCGAGCAGCGAGGCTGCGAGGAGCTCGGTGGTTATGAATCCCTGGCCATAGGTGGCGGCTGCTTCAATCTTCTTGATTAGTTCGTCGGGGATGGCCTCGCCGGTCTGATAATGTTTGGCGTAGGTCTTCATCACCTGCGGGTGGCGGCACCAGTTCTCCATAATCTGCGAGGGGAGTTCGACGAAGTCACGCGGCACGTTGGTGCCGGCCAGTGAGGGATAGGTGCATTTGGAGAGGAGTCCGTGGAGGGCGTGGCCGAATTCGTGGAAGAGGGTCTCGCTCTCGTCGAAGTTGAGCAGTGAGGGCTTGTCGGCGGTGGGTTTGGTGAAGTTGCAGACCACCTGGATGATGGGGATGATGTTGTTGCCGTCGAGGTCGCGGTATTGACCGCGGAATTCGGTCATCCAGGCACCGCTGCGCTTGCTGGCGCGGGGGTGGAAGTCCATGTAAAGGATGCCGATTACATTGTCGCCGTCCTTGACTTCGAAGGCACGGGCCTCTTTGTCATAGGAGGGCAGGTCGGTGCGTTCGGTGAAGGTGAGACCGTAGAGTTTGTTGGCCACCATGAAGGCGCCTTTGCGGACGCTGTCGAGCGAGAAATAGGGGCGCACTTCGGCATCGTCGAGGGCGTAGCGTTCGGCACGGAGTTTCTCGCTATAGTAGCGCCAATCCCACGGCTGAAGCTTGGCACCGGGCTCGTCTTTCTCGAGCATGGCCTGGTAGAGGTCGCGCTCCTGCTTGGCGAGTTTGAGGGCTGGGGTCCAGATGTCCATGAGGCATTTGTGTACGTTGGCGGGATTCTTGGCGAGGCAGTCGTCGAGCACCCAGTCGGCATGTGTGGGGAAGCCGAGGATGTTGGCTCGCTCGAGGCGCAGGTTGACGAGGGTGTCGATTATCTTTGTGTTGTCGTATTCGCCCTCTTTGCAGCGGTCGGTGAATGCATGCCATACCTCCTCGCGGAGCTTGCGGTCGGGGCAGGTCTGCATGAAGGGTTCCCAGGTGGGCATGTCGAGGGTTACCTTGGTGCCGTCTTCCAGTTCCTTGCTGTAGGCGTTGGTGGCCTTCAGAACGTTCTGTGCGAAGCGCATGGTGAGCGAGGCTATCTTCTCGTTTAGTTCGCGGAAGCGGGCCTGCTTCTCTTCGGGAACGTTGGCGCCGCTGCGGACGAATCCTTTGTAGGTCTCTTCGAGGAGACGGGCCTGTTCGGCCTTGAGGTCGAGGCTGCCGCTTTGGAGCTGGTCGTAGACTGCCTTGATGCGGGCGAAAAGGCCGGCGTTGAGGGCGATGTCGTCGCCGTGGGCCGAAAGGAGGGGTGTGACTTCTTCTTCGATGGCTTCCATCTCAGGGCTGTTCTCGCACTCGGAGAGGTTGAAGAAGACGCCGCTGACCTCCTTGAGGAGGCGGCCGCTGTACTCGTAGGCGAGGATGGTGTTCTCGAAGGTGGGTGCCTCGGGGTTGTTCACTATGGCCTCGATTTCGGCCTTTTGTTGTGCCATGCCTTCGCGGAAGGCGGGCATGTAGTGTTCGGTCTTGATACGACCGAAGTCAGGAATCTCGTAGGGAGTGTTCCAGGGTGAGAGGAAGGGGTTCTCCATGTTCTTTTTGTCTTTACAGCCGGTGAGCGCCAGTGAGGCGAGGACGGCTATTGTTGCGATTGTTTTACAAGTCCTTTGCATATGTCTCTGAATAATTGTGCGTTCAGTTTCTTGGCCACGAAGGTGTGCTTTTTGTTTTCAATGAGGTAGATCTGTGGCGTCGACTGGATGTCGTAGACCTCTCGCCAGTCGACGTTGGCCTCGGCTCCGTTGAGGTTGATCCAGCGGCGGCTGGTCATGCCGTGCTCGGCGAGGAATTTCTTCCATTTCTTGATGGTGCCCTCGTCGGGTTCGCTGAGGATGGCGAAGGCGGTGAGGTCGAGGGAATCCTGGTATTCGTTGAAGACCTGGTAGAGGGCGGGTATTATATCGCGGCAGTGGCCGCAGGTGGGGCTCCAGAAGACTAGGAGGGTGTATTCGCCGCGCATGCGGTGGAGTGAGTAGGCGAGGTGGTTGGTGTCGAAGAGTATGAGTTCGGGGGCTTCGCGGCCGACGAGGAGGCGTTCCCACTTGGTGGCGCGCTCGACGTTTTCGTCAATGGCCGAGGGGTCGAACCATTCGGATGCCTTGCCAGTGGCGAAGTATCGCATGACGAGGTGTACGTAGACCTCGTCGTAGACCATGATGTTGCTCTGGAGGAAGTAGTCGGTCATCTTGTAGATTAGCCATTTGTTGACCTCGACAGAAGGTTCGGAACGGTCGATGAGAGTGTCGAGCCTGGGGCAGATCATCTCGGGCGGCCAGGCGCGCATGAATTTTTCCACATAGTCCATCACGCGCTGGTAGAAGACGGGCTTGGGGGTGCGGACCAGGAAGTCATCGTCGAGCGGCATGTGGTCGAAGTAGTGGTCCATCACGTAGTCGTAGCGTTCGCGCGGGGTCATCTTGGTGCCGTCGGCTTTCTCGGCGGGCACGTCGATGTCCTTGATGGCGTACATCATCTTCGAAATCATTGCCTCGGGATGGCGCTTTATGACATCCATCGAGATAGTGTCGATCTTGAGTTGCAGCTGGTCGATGCGTTCCGCCCGGGCAGCCGAATCGGGAATGCTCTTGCTCTCCTCAATCTCGCGGTAGATGGTCTCGGTTGCACGTTTGTAGTTGAAGAACACCTCGTTCTGTTTCGATCCTTTGACGCGCATGTTCATCGTCCAGGAACGCTCGTCGGTATAGAAGCGGAAGTTGGGCTTCTCGTGGTAAATGACGAACTCGACGTAGCGGTTCTTGTTGTTGGTGAAGAAATAGAGGCCAGGGAGCAGTTCCCGGTCGCCCTCGAACACAAAGTGGCCCTTGCCGTCGTTGAAGGCTGTGTCGGCGATGCGTTCTGTGTTGGCATAATAGAAACAGAGGAGCATCATCGAGTCGCGGTTGCCGTCGATGTCGAGGGTTATCTTGTATGCGGGTTTGCCGAATGCCGCCAGCGGAAGCATCATCAGCAAGGCTATGATTAGGCGTCTCATTTTTTATAAATTTTATTTATAACGTCGTGACGCGCGAATTATTGTGTGGCCTCCGAAGAAAAAAAATAGGGGTAGGAGTAGGGCAGGCGTTGATCAGGCGTTGATCAGGCGTTGATCAGGCGAGGGTGGGTTTAATGTACTGTAAAATAGTTATTTACCGATGCAGAATCTTCCGAAGATGCTGGATAACAGGTCGTTGGAGGTTATCTCACCAGTGATGGTTCCCAGATGGTAAATGGCGTCTCGCAAATCTACGGCCACTAGGTCGGTAGGCGTTCCGGCTTCCAGACCCGCCTTGACGTTGGCAAGAGCCTGTGCCACAAGGCGCAGGGCGTCGCGATGGCGCACGTTGGTAAGCATCACGTCGGAGGTGACTGTTGCGCTCATTTTGCTGAGCATTAATACTTTAAGTTCATCAATTCCATAGCCCGTCTTGGCCGATACTTCCACGGCGTTGGCGGGGCGGCGGATGGTTTCTCCCGAACTAAGGAGATCACATTTGTTGTAGACCAATATTGTATCCTTGCCTTCCTTGAGCGGCTCTTCCGCATTATCCGCTGCGGTTGAGTCGATTACGTGTAGGATAATCAAGGCCTCGTCAATGGCGCGTCTGCTCCGTTCTATGCCGAGGACTTCCACGGGGTCGTTGCTATGGCGCAGGCCGGCGGTGTCGATAAAGCGGAATGTCAGTCCGTCGATATTGAGAGTCTCCTCGACAGTGTCGCGTGTGGTGCCTGGAACGGAACTTACGATGGCACGGTCGTCATGCAGTAATGCGTTGAGCAGCGATGACTTGCCGGCGTTCGGACGCCCCACTATTGCCACCGGTATGCCGCGTTTTACAGCGTTACCCATGGCGAATGAAGATATGAGCGACGTGAGATGTGAGTCGAGTTCTGCAATCAGTTGGTTCAGATGTGTGCGGTCGGCAAATTCGACATCCTCCTGACTAAAGTCCAACTCCAACTCCATAAGGCTGGTAAGATCGAGCAATTCCTGCCTTAAAGCCTTCAGTTGTTCGGCGTAACCGCCGCGCAGCTGGCTTACAGCCAGCCGGTGCTGTGCCGGTGTTACCGCCTCGATAAGGTCGGCAACAGCTTCAGCCTGCGAGAGATTCATCCGGCCGTTGAGGAAAGCCCTCATGGTGAACTCGCCAGGTTCTGCCATTCGAGCTCCGCTGTCGACAAGAGATTGGAGGATTGTCTGTTGGATATACACCGAGCCGTGGCAGGAGATTTCCACCGTCGGCTCGCCGCTGTATCCGCGAGGGTACCATATTGCCACCACGTCGTCCAGTTCACCGAAACGACACCAGGTGGCCGTTCTTGGCTTCAATGACTTGGTTGACAAGTGCTTCAGGGCAATATTAAGTGCGGAATTGCCGCTTATGCGCACTACGGCTATGCCGCCAGTGCCCGGTGCGGTGGCAACTGCCACTATGGTATCATTGCTCATCGGCAGGGGTATGGTCGTCTGGAATGTACCGTTCACCGAACAGCGAACGGCCCTCGTCGTCGGTAAGGCCGAGGTCGATTTTTATGCGGTAGATGTTGGGATAGTTGAGGAACAGTACCAGTGTGCTTACCATAGCCAGCATAAGTAGTACGGTTCTGCCGCTGAGGAAGGTAAACACACAGAGTATCACCACCACGGCAAGCATCGTCATGTATAGGTCGCGCACGTGTTGGGCATAGCCGCTCAGTTTCTTTTCGAGTTTTTCCGACTGCCGCAGTTGTGGTATTTGACGGCGTACTGACAGGAGCATCATGCTTACCGACAAAATGGCCAGCACTGTTCCTGCAATGACCATCCAGCGTGAGGCACCGGCCATTGGGTGCAACACATTGCAGAGCACTGCGGCCACTATCACCGCCCCCACCGCCCCCCAAAGGCCGATGGCGGCGTAATGCTTGGTTTTCTTGATGTAATCTTGCATGTTATAGTTTCAAATACTTTGCTGTGTAGGATTCTTTGCATTTGAGCAGGTCCTCGGGAGTGCCGGCGAAGACAACCTGACCTCCTTCCGAGCCTCCCTCGGGTCCGAGGTCGATTACCCAGTCGGCGCTTTTGATAATGTCGTGATGGTGTTCGATGACCACCACTGAATGCCCTTTCTCTATCAGCCGATCGAAGGCAGCTAGCAACTTTTCTATGTCGTGGAAGTGGAGTCCGGTGGAGGGCTCGTCGAAAATAAAGAGCACTGGATTGACGTTCTCGCCCCTGACAAGGTATGAGGCCAGCTTAATTCGCTGTGCCTCACCCCCGCTAAGCGACGAGGAGGACTGCCCGAGGGTCAGGTAGCCGAGACCCACATCCTGTAACGGTTTTAGCCGTTGGTAGATGTTTTTTGTCTCGTTGTCGTTGAAAAACTCTACGGCTTCGTCGACCGACAGGTCGAGCACGTCGTTGATATTTTTGCCGCGGTAGGTCACCTCGAGGGCTTCGTCCTTATAGCGGCGTCCGTGGCATTCGTCGCATACCAGATGCACGTCGCTCATGAACTGCATGCTGACGGTCACCGTGCCCTCGCCTTGACACTCTTCGCAGCGTCCTCCCTCAACGTTGAACGAGAAGAAACTGCTCTTGTAGCCACGCGCTTTCGCAAGGGGTTGAGTGGCGAAGAGGGTGCGGATTTCGTCGAAGGCCTTCATATAGGTGGCGGGATTGCTGCGCGAGGAGCGTCCGATGGGGTTCTGGTCCACCATTTCTACTGCCGTGACACGGCCAGTGTCGCCAGTCAGTTCGACACATGAGCCCACATAGTCGGCGTTGCCGTCCATACGGCGTTGCATCACGTCGTAGAGCACACGGCGTATCAGGCTGCTTTTGCCCGACCCGCTGACGCCAGTGACCACGGTTAGCACCCCGAGGGGGATGTCAACGTCCACATTCTTCAGGTTATTGGCATAGGCACCGTGGATACTGATACGGTCGCGCCAGCGACGCCGTTCCTTAGGTATGGTGATGGTGCGGCGCCCCAGTAGGTAGTCGGCTGTCAGCGAGCGTTTGGCTTGCTTGAGGTCTTTGGGTAAGCCGCTGAAGACAACCTCGCCGCCGTGACTTCCGGCTCCTGGACCTATGTCAATCAGCCAGTCGGCCGAGCGGATGATGTCTTCGTCGTGCTCTACCACTATGACGGTGTTACCGAGGTCTCGCAACTGCTTGAGCACGTGGATTAGACGGTTGGTATCGCGGCTATGGAGGCCTACCGAGGGTTCGTCGAGGATGTATATCGAGCCCACAAGCGAGCTGCCCAACTGGGTGGCCAGGTTGATGCGCTGACTCTCGCCACCGCTGAGCGAGCGGCTTTCACGACCGAGAGTGAGGTAGCCAAGTCCCACGTCGAGCAGATACTGGCTGCGGTGGCGCAGTTCGGTGCGCAGTCGGTCGGTGGTCTTGAGTTCTGTGTCGGTAAGGGCGCCGTCAAGGCTGGCAATCCATTCGGAGAACTGCTGCACCGGCATATCGGTCAGTTCGATGATGGAACGGCCAGCCACTTTTACGTATGAGGCATCTTTTCTCAGCCGGTGACCGTGGCAGTCAGGACAGGTGGTGCGTCCACGGTAGCGGGCCAGCATAACACGGTATTGTATCTTGTAGCTCTGGCTCTCCACCCACCGGAAAAAACCGTTAAGCCCTTCCCACACCCCTTTGCCGTGCCAGAGATAGTCTTTCTGTTCTTGGGTGAGTTTGTAATATGGCGTGTGGATTGGGAAGCCCGCGTCGGCGGCATGACGGATGAACTCGCGCTTGACGTCCTGCATCTTGTCGCCGTTCCAGCATACGATGGCGTTCTCGTAGACCGAGCGACTCTTGTTGGGCACCACCAGGTTCTCATCGATGCCTATAATGTTGCCGTAGCCTTGGCAGGTGGGGCAGGCTCCGTAAGGGTTGTTAAACGAGAAGAAATTGGGGTTGGGCTTCTCAAAAGTGATGCCGTCGGCCTCGAAGCGGTTGCTGAAAGTTCGGAGTTCGTTCGACAAGTTCGTGGAACTAGCCACGGGGTTTTGAGTCCGAAGTTCTCTTGATGCGTCAGCTATCTCTGAACTCCGACTTCCAAACTCAGACTTGACGCAGCAACTGCCTCGGCCTTCGAAGAAGGCGCTTTGAACGCTCTCGGCGATGCGGGCGGCCTGCTGGTCGTTGTCTGGTCGCACCTCGACGCGGTCGACTATCAGTAGCGCATTGTCGTCAAGCTCTACCCCGTCAAGGTTCTCAATCCTCACTATAGTACCCTTCACCATCACGCGCTGATAGCCCTCCTGGTGCAGTATCTCCAGTTGCTGCCTAAGTGGTCGCTCCTTAGAGTCCTCGAGCGGCGCAAGAATCATTACCTTGCCCCGTTCACCGATGCCAAGAATATAGTCCACCACGTCGCTTACCGTGTGGCGTTTCACCTCCATGCCGCTCACAGGCGAGTAGGTGCGGCCGATGCGGGCGAAGAGGAGCTTGAGGTATTCATAGATCTCGGTCTGGGTTCCGACGGTGGAACGTGGGTTCGACGAACTGACACGCTGCTCGATGGCCACTGCCGGCGCCAGCCCGTGGATATAGTCCACATCAGGCTTGGTCATCCTACCAAGAAACTGGCGGGCATACGAGCTCATGCTCTCCACATAGCGACGCTGTCCTTCGGCGAAGATAGTGTCGAAAGCTAGGCTCGACTTGCCGCTGCCGCTTAGGCCGGTGACTACAATCAACTTACCCTGCGGAAGTTCGAGGTCGATATTCTTGAGATTGTTGGCGCGGGCGCCGTGGACGGAGATAGGCATTTATCGACTCAATTTGATATGCCGCAGACGTGAGCCGTGCACAGTGATGATATCAAATTGCTTAGTCAGATGCAGCACCGAGTGTTTGCTCTTGGCCTCGAGGATATCTTTGTGCACCTCACCGCCGGGGGCTATGGTATAGAGCACGATGTTGCTCTTGTCGCCCATCTTGAGCATTTTGGCCTCCTTGCCGATTTCGTAGGCTGCGGGCAATTTGCGGCTCTCGCTCTTGACAATGCAGAGTGTGTCGCCCATAGTGGCGAAGCCCACGTTGAGCAGGTCAGGGTTCCCTTTCTGCCAGTCATTGCGGCGCAGGTTGCGTGTCCAGAGAACGTTGGCGGCGGTGTCCACCGCCATGATATGCAGGCCCACGCGCGAGAAAGAATGCTCCTCGGTTCCGTTATCGGCCAAAGAGATCTTCTCGAAATTGCGCCCGATAGCCATGGCGGCGCCGTAGGGCAGTGGAATGAAGTCTAGGGGAGTAGCGTGTTCGCATAGGAGGTCGCGTTGAACCTTTTTTGTGGGCTTGTTGTAGAGGATATTGATGTCCTCGTTATGGAACGGGCGGATAGTGAAACCCGCCAAACGAGCCTCGGCCAAGTCGTAGGCCAGCGCCACGGTGCCGCCACAGAACTCCTCGGCCCCGCGGAAACCGCTGCCGCTTATAGTGCCCATGGCAATCATGCGGCTGCCGATTATATTAGCAATCTGCAGCTCGCGTGGCGGCTCGCAGGTGACCAGCGCTTCGTTGGTCTCTGCATGGCTGCGGTCGGCATAGTTGACGATGACATGAAGCGTCATCCCGTCCTGCTCCGTGCCGATGGTGACAATGCGTCCGTCGTCGGTTACCCGCAGCTGATCCATCGTGCCCAGTGGGTATTCATGGCGGAACTCCTTCATGCCGTCGGCCGTCAGCAGCGTGATGAAGGCGGAATACTGCTTGCTCTCGGTATACTCCACAATCGAACAGAGACCTATCCTGTTGCCTGATGGCGATACGGCACCCCAAAGTAGGCAGTTGTCCTTCTTGCCGTGGGCCAAAGTCTGCAGTGTGTCTACCTTCCATTCGCCTAGCGGGGTACAGCGGGCAATCAGCAAGTCGGTGCGCTGACGGTGCGAGCAGTCGGCGAGTACCAGCGTCACTGTGTCGCCGCTCATCGTAGCGGCAAGCAACTCCTCGGCGTTGGTCTTCAATCCCTGGGTGCGGGTGGGCTCCATCTGATGGTCTGCGCCAACCACCTGCCATCCGTTGCGGGCTTGGCTCACCCATATCATGCCCTCCTCTGTCCGTCCGATAAACTTGGCGTCGACCATGCGATCGTCGTCGATATGGCGGCTCTCCGTTCCCTTGTCGATTATAAACTGCGCGTCGGCAACCGCGGTCGCCAACAGCAGCGCTATGATAGTCAGTCGTTTCATGCCTTCAAATATTGGATATTATAAAATGCAAAAGTACAAAACAACTTCGACATAGCCAAATTTATTTTTTATAATTGTAGGAATTGAAGTTATAGTATATGATAGCGTGTTTCTCAACTTCGTTCCTCACATGAAATACCGTTACGGTCCGTTTCAGTGGTGACACGGCAATCACCGGCGGAGGCAGGGTTTTGTCGGCCGGCAGGTCGGCGGGGTAGTGCATCAGGTGGCTGAAGTCGTGTCTGTTTGCCAGGTGCTTGTTATTTGTAAAAAAAAGTGGGCGCCAGACAACTGACCACCAAACATTAGATCCCCTTCGGCCGTAGTAGGATGTAGGGCACGAGGGTCTCTTCCATGGATATGCCGCCGTGCTGGAAGGTACCGTTGTAGTACTGGACGTACTGATTGTAGTTGTTGGGGTAGGCGAAGAAGTCATTCTCGCGGGCGAAGATGTAGGGTGAGGTGACGTGGCGGCGAGGGAGGAAGATTTTCTGTGGGTCGCGCACGGCGAATACTTCGCCTTCGTTGTAATCGAGGAGTCGGCCCTGCTTGTAACGCAGATTGACGCTGATGTCGCGGTCTCCTTTTACGCGGACGGGTCGGGAGGTGCGCACTGAGCCGTGGTCGGTGGTGATGACGATGTTGACGTTCTCGGTAGATAGTGTGCGGAGCATGTCCATCAGTGGTGAGTGCTGCAGCCACTGGAGGGTGAGCGAGCGATAGGCACGTTCGTCTGAGGCCAGTTCGCGCACGATGTCGCTGTCGGTACGGGCGTGGGAGAGCATGTCTACGAAGTTGTAGATAATGACGTTCAGTGGCGAGCGCATAAGTTCTGGCACACGGTCTACCAGCTTGCGGCCGTACTGTGCGTTGAGTACCTTATTATAGGTGTGCTTGATTTGCAGGCCGTGGCGGCGTAGGTTCTCGTCGAGCAGCTGGTCCTCATACTGGTTCTTCCATCCCTCCTCATCTTCGTTGACCCAGTATTGCGGGTATTTGCGCTCGATTTCGGCGGGCATGAGGCCGGCGAACATGGCGTTGCGGGCGAACTGGGTGGTGGTGGGGATAATGGTGTAGTAAAGGTCATCGCGTTCGATACGGAAGTGCTCTTCGGCGGCCTGACGCACGTAGACCCATTGGTCGTAGCGGAAGTTGTCGATGACGATAAGGAAAGTGCTCGCTGAACACTGAGCACTGAGCACTGGAAATAGCCGTTCCTTGAGTACCGTCTGGCTCATGGGGGGGCGGTCGTCGGTGGTGCCGGTGAGCCAGTCGATGTAGTTCTGCTCGTAGAAACGGCAGTACTGGCGCTGGGCATCGCGTTTCTGGTCGAGGAAGATGGAGTGGATGTTCTCGTCTTCGGTGTGCGAGAGTTCCAGCTCCCAGTAGACCAGCCGGCGGTACATCTCCATCCACTCCTGCCAGTCCATACTGCTTCCGAGTTGCATCCCAATCCCGCGGAACTGTTGTTGGTAGCTCATCATGGAATGTTCAGACACAAGTGAGCGTTGGGCGGTGAGGCGTTTGACGGTGAGGAGTATCTGATTGGGGTTGACGGGCTTGATGAGGTAGTCGGATATCTTGCCGCCGAGGGCGTCGTTCATGATGTGTTCCTCTTCGCTCTTGGTAATCATTACTACGGGCAGTCGCGGCATGCGCTGCTTGATGGTGCGGAGGGTGTCGATGCCGGAGAGACCAGGCATTTGTTCGTCGAGGAATACGAGGTCGGGCTGTTCGTCGGCCAGCACGTCGAGTGCGTCGCTGCCGGAGCAGACAGGAATTACTTTGTAGCCTTTTTCTTCGAGGAACATTATATGGGGCTTGAGGAGATCAATCTCGTCGTCGGCCCATAGGATGGTTGTGTTCATTGGTTTACGGTTTACAGTTTGCAATTTAAGGTTTTTTAGTTTATAAATAACGCGATTGCATTTTTTTTCGTATTTTTGCACCGCTTTTTTTTTGAAAAATGGAAGGATGAATCTTGTAGAATTCTATTCGGCCACCCCGTTGCTGGCCCAACTTGAGACCTCCTTGGCGCCGCGTCAGGCACGTCTGTATCTGGACGGAATGACTGGTTCGATGCCTGCTGTTGTAGCTGCTGCCCTTACCGAGCGGATGCGTACAGCGAACCAGATTATCATCGCCCCCTCGAAGGAGGAGGCTTTCTATATGGCCAGCGATCTTGAGCCGTTGACTGAACGGGTGATGCTTTTCCCGATGAGTTACCGCAAGGCCTACGGCGACGACCCCGACGAGGTGGACAATTCCAATGTCATTATGCGTGGCGAGACGCTGAAGACCCTTGTCGCCGGCGAGCGCTGCACCGTGGTCTCGTGGCCCGACGCACTTGCCGAGTTGGTTGTGGCACCCAAGACATTGGGCGAGAACACCGTCCGCATAGTGCGTGGCCAGCAGTTGGAGATGGACTCGCTTATTGACTGCCTGCAGGAACTGGGTTTTGAACGCGAGGACTTCGTAGTGGAGGGTGGCCAGTTCGCTGTGCGCGGCGGCATTGTTGACATCTATTCGCTTGCATCGGAATATCCGGTACGCATCGAGTTCTTCGACGACGAGGTGGATTCGCTACGCACTTTTGACGCCGCCACACAGCTCTCGGTTAAGCAATTGGACCGCGTGGATATTGTTGGCAAGTCGGGAGTGAGGTCTGAGGAACCAGAAGTTGACGCCGGCTGCCAACGCGGTGATTCCGGCAGGGTGTCGCTGCTGGCCTATTTCTCATCGGACGATATTGTGTGGACGCAGGGCCTTATGCTGGCCGCCGAGCGTATTGAGTCGCTCAATACCGGAGCCAACGTGTTTCTGGAGGCGTTGCTTAAACTGAAGGTTGTGGAATACGGTAACAGCCGTTATTTTACTCAGGCCGAGAGACTGCATGTGGACTCCGGGCCGCAGCCAGCCTTCGGCAAACAGTTCGATATGCTTACCTCAGACCTGGCACAGCATGCCGACGAGGGCTACAATATCTGCATCACCGTCAGCAACGAGCAGCAGCAACGGAGGCTTGTGAAGATACTGGAGAGTACGGCGTTGCCGATGATGCCGACAACGCTGGATTTCCAGCTCAGCCACGGCTTTATCGACCACAGCCACCGCCTTCTCTGCTACACCGACCACGAAATTTTTGAGCGTTATCACAAATACACCGTCCGCACTCCCAACGCAGGCCGCGAGGCGATGACCCTCAAGGAACTCTTCGAGTTGCAGCCCGGCGATTATGTTACGCATATCGACTATGGTGTGGGCCGTTTCAGTGGGTTGGAAAAGACGGTGGTCGACGGCAAATCGCAGGAACTCATACGCCTCATTTACAAGGGTGGTGACGTGCTTTATATTAGCATCCATGGCTTGCACAAGATTAGCCGCTATGTGGGTCGCGAGGGAGAGCCGCCACAGATGAATCGGCTGGGCAGCAACACCTGGCAGGTGCTCAAGCAGCGCACCAAGAAGCAAGTAAAGGACATAGCGCGCGACCTTATCGCCCTCTACGCCAAGAGGCGAGCATCAAAAGGCTTTGCCTTCAGCCCCGACGACCAGATGCAGACCGAGTTGGAAGCGTCGTTCCTTTATGAGGATACCCCTGACCAGCTGAAAGCCACTCTGGCGGTGAAGCACGACATGGAGGAACCGGTGCCGATGGACCGCCTGGTATGCGGCGACGTGGGCTTCGGCAAGACTGAGGTGGCCATCCGCGCCGCCTTCAAGGCCTGCTGCGACTCGAAGCAGGTAGCTCTGCTCGTTCCTTCGACCATACTGGCATTCCAGCACTACAATACCTTCACCGAGCGTCTTGCCGGCATGCCTGTCCGCGTGGACTACCTCAACCGGTTCCGCACTGTAAAGGAGAAACGGAAGATTTACGAGGATGTGTCCAACGGAAAGATTGACATACTGATTGGCACCCATGCCATTACTAACAAGGATTTGAAATTCAAGGACCTGGGTTTACTCATCGTGGACGAGGAGCAGAAGTTCGGTGTTAGCGTCAAGGAGAAGTTGAAACAGATGAAGGTAGGTGTGGACTGTCTGACCCTCACTGCCACTCCGATACCGCGCACACTGCAATTCTCGCTCATGGGTGCCCGCGACCTGAGCGTCATCCGTACTCCGCCGCCCAACCGCCAGCCTATCGAGACAGAACTTTCTGACTTCAACGAGGAGCTTATCCGCGACGCTATTGCATTCGAGTTAAGCCGTGGTGGGCAGGTGTTTTTCATATCGAACCGTGTGGAGAACCTGCCTGAGATGGCTGGGATGGTGCAGCGGCTGGTACCCGACGCGCGTGTGGCAATGGCACACGGCCGCATGGAGGGTAAGGACGCCGAGGAAACACTGATGCGCTTTCTCGACGGTGCGGTTGATGTGTTGGTGGCTACCTCGATTGTGGAGAACGGTCTGGATATTCCCAACGCCAACACGATGATTATCAATAATGCTCACCAGTTCGGCTTGGCTGACCTGCACCAGATGCGCGGGAGAGTGGGCCGTTCGAACCGCAAAGCTTTCTGCTACCTGCTGGTGCCGTCTTACCTGACACTCACTACTGACGCGCAGCGGCGCCTGCGCGCTATCAGCGAGTTCGCAGCAGTAGGCAGCGGCTTCAATATAGCCATGCGAGACCTTGATATTCGTGGTGCCGGAAACATTCTCGGTGCTGAGCAGAGCGGCTTCATTAGTGAGGTGGGCTACGAAATGTACCACAAGATTTTGAACGAGGCTCTGGAGGAACTTCATATGGAGTTAGATGTTAGTAGTGATGAGTTAAGTGATAATGTCGGCACTAACCAACTTTTACCTCCAAATTCCTCTCTTGTGACTTTGGAGACAGACCTCGAGGTTCTTTTGCCTGACGACTATGTGACTTCAGTGAGCGAACGCTTGCTGCTCTACCGTGAGTTAAGTGACCTCACCACTGAGGAGGACCTTGCCACCTACCGCAGTAACCTGGCCGACCGATTCGGCCCGCTACCGAAGGCTACTGAGGAGCTGGTGCGCACGGTCACGCTGCGCCGAATGGCGGCGGAGTTCGGCATTGAGAAAATTGTGCTCAAACAGGGCCGTATGGTGCTGCACTTCCCTTCGAGCCAGCAGCATCCGTTTTACAAGAGCGAGCGCTTTATGGATGTCATACGGTTCGCCCAGGCAAACGAAAAACGGGCGCATCTCAAGGAGAGTGGCGCCCGCTTGACTCTTTCGGTCAATGGAGTTGCGTCGGTCGACGCGGCCATTAACGTTATTGCACGTCTTTCTCGTCCAGAGGCTGGGCAATGAGGCCGATGAAGGCGTTGCGGCTGTCGAATTCCATGCGGGTGTATTTCACCTCGCGGCTGCCCTTGATTTTCTGGCTGACCACTACGTAGGTGTAGGGTTTGGGCTTCTTACCGTCGATTGGGTCGCGGTACTTCGAGTTGAACTCGTACTGGACCATTTTCTCGATTTTGTACTTTTCGCCTTTGAATTTTTCGGCCAGGTATTTTAGAATAGTGCTGTTGTATCGGTCCTTAGCGAGGGTCTTGCCGTTCATGATGGGCTGGTTGTCGGAAAGTTTGTAGACGGCTTCCATCTTGACTTTCTGGGCATTGCTGAAGTAGGCCACTGCATATTCGCCGTTGCGCATAACCCATTCGGGGCCGGCGCTTACACGCTTACCCATAGCTTTCTTGAAGTGGGCCTCGATCTCGTCGCTGGGGGTGAACTGCTCGACCTGGGGCTCATCGACCTTCGGTGCGGGGCGGCCACGGTGACGGCTCTTCTCGGTGCCAGTCTCTTCGGTCACTTTCTTCTCCGAGGCGTCGGGGTTGGTGTGGGTGTAGTAGTCACGCTTGACGGCATCGGGATCGGGGGCGTTGCTCTTCATGAGTTTGCCTCGGGTGTCGAAAATCATCTCGCAGTCGCTCTCGGCGATGCCTTTCCTGACGATTATCATGCGGTAGTAGTTGTCGCCGCTCATCTCCTCGACGTAGTCGATGCTTTTGATGCGGTAGCCCGGGTAGTTGTTGACGAAATAGGTGTTCATCAGGGTGGGGCACTCTTCGGCTTTTACGGGGAAGGTGCTGTACTGCCACTCGCCGTTGGCGGTGAAGTAGGAGCGGCCGTTCTGCCCGTCGATGACCAGCTCGGCGATGTATTGTCCGGGAGCCTGGTACCAGGTGCGCACTTTGTAGGAGTCGTAGGTCTTTTCGAGGGCCAACTTGACCGAGTGGGGCACCGCTATCTCCTTGATTTTGGTCTGTGCTCCTGCCAGCAGCGGCATTGCTATGAGCAGGGCGATGATTATTTTCTTCATATCGTGGAGTTTTCTTATTCAGTATCCTATAACGCTGTTTTCTTGCATTTATTGTTTGAAGAGTACATCTTTTCTGTCGGGGCTGATGCTCACGGCGGCGATGTTTACGCCGGTGCCGCGCTCGATGGCTGCGAGAAATTCGAGCAGTCGAGCCGGCAGTCGGTCGTAGGAGGGGGTGCCGTCGAGACTCTGTTTCCAGCCGGGATAGGGGGTGAGGACTGGCTCGATGGGTGCGGTGTTGTACTCGAAGGGGATTTCGTCGGTTTCACGGCCGTTGATGCGGTAGGAGGTGCACATGCTTACGGTGTCGAAGTCGTTCATCACGTCGGGTTTGGTGACGAAGAGGTCGGTGACGCCGTTGATCATGCAGGCGTAGCGGAGGGCGGGGATGTCAATCCATCCACAGCGGCGCGGCCGGCCGGTGGTGGCGCCGTATTCGTGGCCGATTTCGCAGAGGAGGCGGCCAGTCTCGTCGTCGAGCTGGGTGGGGAAGGGACCGGCACCGACACGGGTGCAGTAGGCTTTGGTGATGCCCATGACGCGGCCTATGGCGCTCGGGGCCACACCGAGTCCGGTACAAACTCCGGCGGTGATAGTGTTCGAGCTGGTGACGAAGGGATATGTGCCGAAGTCGATGTCGAGCATCATGGCTTGTGCTCCCTCGGCCAGCACTTTGCGACCTTCACGGAGGCAGCGGTTGATGAAATACTCGCTAGCCACAAGGCGGAAGCGCTTGAGGCAATCGAGGCCTGCCATCCATTCGCGCTCGTATTCGGCGAGGGTCATTCCGTCGATGCGGAAAGCTTCGACGTCGAATCCCAGGGTGCGGGCCATGCGGATATGCTGATCGCGGAGGGCGTTGTAACGGTTGGCGAAGTCGGGGCTCAGCGTGTCGCCCACGCGGATGCCGTTGCGGGCGGTCTTGTCGGTGTAGGCGGGGCCGATGCCCTTCAGGGTGGAACCAATCTTTGCACCGCCTTTCGACTGCTCGTTGGCGGCGTCCATCATACGATGGGTGGGGAGTATGAGGTGGGCCTTCTGCGAGATGAGAAGATTCTGCGTGGCGTCCACCCCCTTGGCAGCAAGTTCCTCAATCTCACCGCGGAAGATGCGCGGCTCGATGAGTACGCCGTTGCCGATGAGGTTGGTCTTCTCCTTGTGAAATATCCCCGAGGGGATGATATGCAGCACATGCTTGGTGCCGCCGAACTCCAGTGTGTGTCCGGCGTTGGGGCCGCCCTGGAAACGGGCCACGACATCATAGGCCGGCGTCAGCACATCAACAATCTTGCCCTTGCCTTCGTCGCCCCACTGAAGTCCCACGAGTACATCTATCTTGGTCATATTTAGCTCTCTTTTATGCATTCAAATTGCGGTGCAAAGATACAAACTTTTTTTGAATCACAGCGTAATTATTTTTCAACAGTTGTGTAATGTGGTGGTTAAGTAGGGTTTGGAATGGTTATGCTGCTGATAATTAATATGTTCTGTGTCGTGAATAATGGCTTTACCCCATTTTTTATGGCTGACTCCGTAATGAGTCCGTGATAAGTCCGAGTTAACACCGTGATAAGATAGGGTAAGATTGCACCGGAGTGCTACCTTACCCTATGTTATCCCTATGTTGTATGTGTGCTTTTGCTCACCGGTAACTGGTAACCGGTAACTTGCATTGCAATGTGGCTTTTGTTTGACGGGAGGCTATCGCGTGTCGGGTATGGAGGTGATGAGTGCGGCGTCACCCACATAAGCGGTGGCGCACAGGCCTCCCATGTTGTAGAAGCCGGCAAAAACCTCGTGCGGACGCTGCTTGGCGAGGGTCTGCACACGTTCGTCGATGCGTTTGGCTACCGCAAGTTGTTGTTTCTTGCGGATTTCCATCCCCTCCAGGATGGCTTTGTAGTAGATGGGCACTGCGTCGCGATAGTAGTCGCAGAGGTCACCCGAGGCGGCGTGTTTGTCGTTCCATACCTTGCGGCATTCGGCTTCTGCATCGTCCTGGAGCTTGCGAATCTGATCGTCTATCTCGTTGTATTCGTCCATTAGTTTGGTGTATTGGGCGTCGGATGCAAGCACTTCGACGGTTCGGGCGTAGCGCTGTTCCAGTTCGGCCGCATAGCGGCGCGCTAATGCCTGCTGCTCGTCCTCGCTCATGGCATCATACTGTTCCTCGGTAATGCCCAGTTCTGTACGCAGTTGCTCGTCCAGAGTGTAGATATTTCCCGACGAGGCTACCATGGTGACGTAGCCGTTTGCGGCTGCAATAGCCATCTGGGTTAGGAATGTTGTGGTGGGGTTAGCCATCAGTTTGAGCATGCGCGGGTTATCGCGGCTCTGTTCGCAGAGATAATCGGCGAGTTGCTGGAAGGTCGGAATCTTCGGTACCATATCCATTACTTCTTCGGGAGTAGGGATATGGTCGCCGTCGTTTTCAACCTGTACAGGAGTGCTCTCCTGTTGTTGCTGTGGGGTGGCATTCTGTTGCCGGTTGTTGCCGAGTGCTTCGTCCATCTTCTGCTCCACTTTTTTCTCCACGCTTTTCTGGATTCCTTTTCTTACAGCGCCGCCAACAAGGCCGCCAATCTGCGCTTGCGCACCGAAAGCAATGGCAAGCACCATGACTAATGACATTATTTTCTTCATGGTAATATTGTTTTATGGGTTATTGGGCACGGAAGGAATCGAGGTCGGCCTCGGTGAAGTGCATCACGTAGTAGGATTTGGCGCATACATCTTCCTCGGTCATACGGACATAAACGTTGGCGCTTTTCTCGAACATTTCGGGAGCCCGGTTGGCGTCGTCGATGATGAGTAGCGACATTATTATCTCGGCGGTCATGTCGTAGAGTCGGCGGGCAAGGAAGTCGTGCACCTCCTGGTTGCCCTGTTCCTTTACGTAGTTGACAGCCTGCTCGTAGAGGTCGATGAGCGGTGCCACGCGGCTCTTGAGGCTGCAGTCGGGCGTGGTGGCCATCATATCGCGGATAACCTGCAGGTAGGTGCCGTTGGTGACGTAGCGGATAGCGGCTACTACCTGGAGCTGGGTGGTTCCTTCGTAGATGGAGAAGATACGAGCGTCGCGGTAGAGACGCTGGCTCTTGTACTCCATTATAAATCCGCTTCCGCCGTGAATTGAGATGGCGTCGTAGGCGTTCTGGGTGGCGTATTCGGAGTTCATGCCTTTGGCCAGCGGCGTAAAGGCGTCGGCCAGACGGCTGTACTGCTTCATCTCGGCGCGCTCGTCGGGTTCGAGTTTGCGGAATCGGGCGATGTCCTCAAGGCTCTTGTAGAGGTCGACATAACGCGAGGTGCAGTAGAGAAGGCTGCGGCCGGCGTCGAGTTTGGCCTTCATGCGCGAAAGCATGTCGTAGACGGCGGGGAAGTTGATAATCTTTTCGCCGAACTGGGCGCGTTCGCGGGCATAGGCGAGACCTTCGTTGTAGGCTTCCTGCTCCACACCGACACTTTGGGCGGCGATACCCAGACGGGCGCCGTTCATCAGGGCCATCACGTATTTTATAAGGCCCAGCTTGCGGTCGCCGCAGAGCTCTGCTTTTGCATTCTTGTAGGTGAGTTCGCATGTGGGGCTTCCGTGGATGCCAAGTTTGTGCTCAATGTGACGCACATCTACGCCGCCGTTGCGTTTGTCGTAGATGAACATCGAAAGACCGCGGCCGTCCTTGGTTCCTTCCTCGCTGCGGGCGAGGACGAGGTGAATGTCGGAATCTCCGTTGGTAATAAAACGTTTCACGCCGTTGAGGCGCCAGCAGTTCTCTTTCTCGTCGAAGGTGGCTTTAAGCATCACGCGCTGGAGGTCGCTACCTGCGTCAGGTTCGGTGAGGTCCATGCTCATGGTTTCACCGGCGCAGATGCGTGGGATATACTTCTGCCGCTGTTCTTCGCTGCCGAATTCATACAGGGTATCGATACAGCTTTGAAGGCTCCATATATTCTGGAAACCTGCATCTGCAGCACTTATCACCTCGCTCATCATAGAGAATACGGTTGAAGGGAGGTTCAGTCCGCCGTATCGACGCGGCATGGAGACACCATAGAGGCCAGCTTTGCGGGTGACGTCGAGGTTCTCGAAAGTCTTCGAGGCATAGATCATGCGGCCGTTCTCCAGATGCGGTCCTTCGAGGTCTACACTCTCGGAGTTTGGCTCAATAACGTTGGCGGCCACATCGCCAGTAATCTCCAGTATGCGGCGATAGTTCTCAATGGTGTCCTCGTGGTCGACAGGGGCATAGTCAAATTCCTTTGCATCGGCGAAGTTGTTCTCCTTCAGCTCGACGAGCCGCTTCATCAGAGGGTGGCTCAAGTGGAAATCAATTTCCGGGTGGTCGGTATAGTTGTTTGCCATAATTATTTGCTATTCTGTTTGTAATACTTAATCATCTTCGGAACTACATCCTCGACGGTGCCTGTGATAACATAGTCGGCAATGCGGTTTATGGGTGCATCGGGATCGCTGTTGATGCTGATGATGATACCACTGTCTTGCATACCGGCAATGTGCTGGATTTGGCCGCTGATGCCGCAGGCGATGTAAACCTTGGGGTGCACCGTAACGCCTGTCTGTCCAATCTGGCGATCGTTGTCAATCCAGCCAGCGTCGACTGCAGCGCGGCTACCGCCTACTTCTCCATGCAGAACTTTGGCTAACTCGAAAAGCATGTCGAAGCCCTCTTTTGAGCCGACACCGTATCCGCCGCTCACGACGATGGGTGCGCCTTTGAGGTTGTGTTTGGCGGACTCCACATGATGGTCAAGTACATGCACTACAAAAGCTTCTGGGCTTACGTATTTGTTCACTTCGGGGTAAACAACTTCTTTGCGGCAGGTTCCATCATAGAGGGCCTTTTGCATTACGCCGCTGCGGACGGTGGCCATCTGCGGACGGTGGTCGGGGTTGACGATGGTGGCTACAATGTTGCCTCCAAAAGCTGGACGTATCTGGTACAACAGATTGTCATACATCTTGCCGCTCTTCTTGTCCTCGTAGGGGCCAATCTCAAGTTGTGTGCAGTCGGCCGTAAGCCCGCTGGTGAGGCTGGAACTTACGCGCGGACCGAGGTCTCGTCCGATGACGGTGGCACCCATCAGGCATATCTGTGGTTGCTCCTCCTTGAAAAGGTTTACAACAATGTCAGTATGCGGTGCTGATGTGTAGGGGAATAGGCCATCTGCGTCGAAGACATACAGCTTGTCGACACCGTATGGGAGAATCTGCTCCTCCACCTTACCACGGATACCGGTGCCTATGACAACGGCCTCAAGATCCACCCTCAACTCGTTGGCCAGTTTGCGGCCCTTGGTCAAAAGTTCCTGTGAGACCTCGCGCACTTCCGTGCCTTCTATCTCTATATATACGAATACGTTATTCATTTATCCAATAATCTTATCGTCTAACAATTCTTTGATTAGCCCTTCAATGTCGGAATCGGCGGCTGTGAGGGTTTTGCTCTCCTTTGCTTGGAATGCAATACTTTGTACCTCCTTGACTTTAGTGGGGCTTCCGCTCATACCACACTGACTGGGATCGCCGTCCACGTCGGCCACACTCCACTGGGTGAGAGTCAAGTAGGGTCGTTCGTCGCGTAGGGTCTTCCTGGAATCATCCTCGGCCACTTCGAGCGGACAGGCTGCATACTTGTACTTCATCACGAGTTTGGCGTTAGCAGGCCTGCACTCGGCAGCAGAACCGTTGACGGTAACCACCAACGGCAGCGGGGCTTCGACCACTTCTACACCGCCGTCAATCATGCGGCGAATGGTTGCTTTGCCGTTCTCTATCTTGAGAATCTCCTCGGCGTAGGTCACTTGGTTGAGACCGAGCTTCTGTGCCACTTGTGGACCCACTTGTGCGGTGTCACCGTCAATAGCCTGACGTCCACCAATGACGAGGTCTACATTGCCTATCTTCTTGATTGCTGTTGCCAATGCGTAACTCGTTGCCAGAGTGTCGGCGCCGGCAAAGAGTCGGTCGGTAAGTAGCCATCCAGTGTCGGCTCCGCGATAAAGACCTTCGCGGATAATCTCGCCGGCTCGTGGCGGTCCCATGGTGAGTAACCCAACTGTTGTACCAGGGTTCTGCTCCTTGATACGGAGTGCTTGCTCCAGTGCGTTTAAGTCTTCGGGGTTAAAAATGGCGGGTAAGGCAGCACGGTTTACCGTGCCCTCTGCCGTCATAGCATCCTTGCCAACGTTGCGAGTGTCAGGCACTTGCTTGGCAAGTACAACAATTTTCAAATTCATATTTTAATAATTTTTAACTTTGCAAAGATACGCACATTTTCCAATACGACGAAAAAAACTTTTCCACAATGGGTTGAAATAATATTGAATAAATGTAAAAAAAGAAGAGTACCGAACTTCGGTACTCTCTTGTTGTCCTACCTGGATTCGAACCAAGACAAGCTGATCCAGAGTCAGATGTGCTACCGTTACACCATAGGACAATCGGTATGCTTTTCTCTCTTTCAGAGGGGAATGTTCACTCGCTTTGCTCGTGTTCCTTTGCCCTCAAAAGCGGGTGCAAAAGTACTAACTTTTTCTAAACTGACAAAATTTTTTTGAATTGAGTGTTGGGAATTGAGAATTGAGAATTAATAATCAGTGTTTTGTGTGATAAAAAATTCTCAATTCTCAGTTCTCAATTCTCAACTTACAAGGTGTCGCCAGTCTCGCTGCCGCCCTCTTTTGCACTGTTCTCAAGCTCCAGTTTACCGAAGCGGAGGGTGATACCTGCGCTAATGTATCTGCTGTTCAGCATTTTATTGGTATTGGAGCCGAGGTAGTATGGGTTGGTGTTTTCGCTGCCGAATCCGTAGCGGGCACCCCAGTTGAAGAGGTCTTGAATGTTGACGAACACGGAAAGCTTGCGGTTAAAGAAATCGCTGCGGGCACCGATGTTGAACCAATAGCGCGCTTTGGTTTCAGTCATCAGGCTGATGGTGGGCGAGCTGTAGTTGAGCGACATGGTGACCTGATATTGGTTGTAAACCTTGGCCCAGGCGTTGATGCGGGCGCTCCACGACCACTTGTCGCGCTGGTCCACCTGATGCACACCGTCACGGTCGTACTCCATGCGGTAGCCGTAGTCGTAGAGGTTTGCGTAGAGGCGTACGTTGAAGAAGCCGGAGGGGCGGTAGGTCATATTGAGACTGGTTCCGTAGCGCCACGAGGTACCCATATTATATGGTATAGAGTAACTGACAATTCGGTCAAGATAGCTGTCCATCTCGGCGTCAAGCAGTGAACTAATCTCGTTGGTGCTCCATCGGCCGTAACCTTCAATGCCAACGTTGCCAAAGGTTGTGAAGAACTTCTGCCAACCGGTCTCGAGCGAGTGGGTGTAGCTGGCTTTGAGTCCGGTTGGGTTACCAGTGCGGTAGCTGTCCTCGCCGTAGATACGGAAGCTTGTCAGGTTCTCTTCGCCTGGGTGCGACATGCGCATCGAGTAGTTGAGCTTGAAGTTGTGCATGTCCTCGGTACGGTAGGTAAGGTGGATGGAGGGGCGGAACGAGTGGGTGAGGAAGGTGCTGTCGTCGGCCATGGGGTTGTCGCTGTAGCTGAAGTATGTGCGTTCAAGTCCGTATCCGAGACCGCTGCTGAGGGTGAATCCGCCCCAACGGTGGGTCCAGTTTACGTCGGCGCTCACCGAACTTTCCGCACCGTCAAAGTGGTAGGTGCGCAGTGTATCAATGGTGTTGAGGTTGAAGTCGTTGTATCGACGATAGTCGTTGTTCGTCACCTGGTGGCCGGCACGGAGACCGTAGCTCATCTCGCCGCTGGTGGAGTAGGGGCGGTTGTAGCGCACGTCGAGATCAGCGCCGTAATTGTAGTTGTTGGTCAGTAGGTATCGGTTCTCATCGTTTACGGGAGTGATGTAGGCGGTGTAGGCGCGCTCGTACCATTCCTCGCTGGCGTTGTGCGACAAACGTGCGTTGAGTCCCATACGCAGGTTGTGGCCCTCGTTGTCGAACTTCTTGGTATAGTCGACACCGGCATGGGAGAACAGTGTTTGCGACTTCGTTGTGTCGTTGATTCCGTAGGCAATCGTGCCTGGGGTGTTGATGTAGTATATCTGTTCGGTACTACGGTTGCTGATGCTGTTGTTCCAGTTTGCGAAGCCGCCGGCGTCGAACGAAATCTCCTGCATCGAGTCGATTTCATAGTTGAGGCTCATGAATATGTTGCCGCTGGGGCTGCCGCTGTTGCTGCGCGAGGTGTCGGTCTGGTACATGGTTGTGTCGAAATCCTCGCCCTGCACACCGCCGGCATGGTCTTGACGCTGCATCGACCAGCCTTCGCTCGAGTTCTTGCGGTAGGAATAACGGCCGCTGGCGAAGAGGTTGAAACTCAGCTTCTCCTTGGCCCACATGTAACTGACCCAGGGGCTTATGAAGGGTTGGTTCGAGCCGTTGACGCCGAACGATACGAATTGGTTGCTCTTGATGTGGGCGGTGGTGACGATATTGATGACTGCTTCAGCGTCGGTAGCGTACTTTGCCGAGGGGTTTGTGATGGTCTCGATACGGGCGAGGGCATTGGCGGGAAGGGTCTGGAGGTAGGTTTTGAGGTTCTCTTCGGTCAGTTTTGAGGGCTTGTCGTTAATCCAAATCTCGACGCTGGAAACGCCTCGTAGTGTGATATTTCCCTCAACGTCAACCTCTACGCCGGGGGCGTTCTGGAGGGCGTCCTCAGTGGTACCGGTCTGTATCGACGGGTCTTCGCTGACGTTGTATATCATTTTCTCGCCGTCCATCGCATACAGGGGGCGTTCGGCGGTGACGGTCACCTCGTTCAGGGTCTGCGAACCGGGTTTCACCTTGAGGGTGCCGAGGGCGGTATTGTTCTCGACAGTGAATGGAACCATCAGTTTCTGGTAGCCAATGGCGGTGACACGCAGGATGTATGCGCCGGCCGGAATGCCTTGAATCTCGAAGAGTCCGTCGAGGTTGGTGGGTGCACCTTTGACGAATGCCGAGTCGGCCGAGTCGAGAACGGCCACGTTGACGTAGGACAGGAACTCGCCGCTGACCGAGTCACGCAGCGAACCGACCACCTTGAAGGTGTCGCCTTCCTTGACTTTTTTCTTCTGTTTGACCTGACTAGCCTTAGGGTCGTTCTGCTGCTGGTTCCAGTCCTGACCTGGGCGCGGAGGACGGCCGCCTGGGAAGTTGCCGCCTCCCGGAGGACGACCGCCGGGGAATCCTCCCGGGCCGCCGGGTTGAGCCTCGCACCACGAGGCCGAAACTATTACCATGGCAACCAGTGCCATAATACGCAGAAAATTAGTTCTTTTCATATATTGCAGTTTTCTTATAGTTTGTTTTGATACTTATTTTGTACTTCTTGCCGACGGAATATTGCAAGTTCAAAAAAAATTTTTTGAGATAAATTTTGGGTTCGGAAATGTTAAAATTGGGGTGTTGAAAACTCATTTTTGGCAGTCGGACAAAAATTTTTTGAGTAAAAATATTGATTTGTAATATTTTGGTAATTAGTGTGTTATGAAGATGATTTAACATAATTCGCTGATTCTCTGTATCAACGCCTGATCAACGCCGTATCAACGCCTGATCAACGCCTGCCCTTCTTCGGGCCTCCTGAAATGTTAAAATACGCACGGTTCAAAAAAAAGTTGTATCTTTGCACCTTATGAATAAGGTGAAAATAATCGCCACAATCTGTGCAATATGCTGGTTGTCGGTGAGTTGCAGTAATGTTGACAAGGTGCTGAAAAGCAACGATATCGAGGCGAAGTACGCTGCCGCGATGAAATACTACGAGGAGAACAGTTTCTCGAAGGCCATCCAGTTGTTCGAGAACCTCACCCTCTACTATCGTGGCAAGGAACATGCCGAAGATATCGCCTGGTACTATGCCCAGTCGCTCTACAAGGAGAAGGACTATTTCACCGCAAGTTACCAGTTCAAGCGCTATGCCCGCCAGTTCCCCTACAGCGAGCGCGTCGAGGAGGCCACCTATATGTCGGCCTACTGCAAGTACCTCGATTCGCCTGCCTACTCGCTCGACCAGCACCTCACCAAGGAGGCCATCGAGGAGTTTGAGAGCTTCGCCGAGCGCTGGCCCCGCAGCCTCCACATGCCGGAGGTTAACAGTTACCTTGACGAGATGCGTGCCAAGCTGGTCAAGAAGGACTATGAACTTGCCTACGGCTACTACTTCATCGAGGAGTACCACGCCGCCTACGAGAGTTTCAAGCAGTTCCTCAACCTCTACCCCGACGCCGAGCAGCGTGAGGAGGCCATGTTCTACATGCTTCGCAGCGGCTACCTCTATGCCGACAACAGCCGTGAGGAACGTCGCCGCGAGCGCCTTCAGCAGGTGGTGGGCGACTTCGACCGCTTCAGCAGCACCTTCGCCAACTCTGTCCACATGGCCGAGGCCCAGGACATCTACACTCGTGCCCGCGCCGCGCTGGCCGAGATGGAGAAATGAGAAATGTTTAAGAAAAACACAAAATAACAATATGGAAGAGAAGAAAAAGGTTATCAACACCACCATTACCCGCAACACCGGCCTGTTCAGCGACATGACCGGCAACATCTACGAGACCGTCGCCGTGCTCACCAAGCGCGCCAACCAGATCGCCGTCGAGGAGAAGAAAGAGCTCCACAGCAAAATCGAGGACTTCCGCAGCAGCACCGACGCCCTTGACGAGATGTTCGAGAACCGTGAGCAGGTCGACCTCGTCCGCCGCTACGAGCGCCAGCCCAAACCCACTCTCGAGGCCACCGAGGAATACCTCGAAGGCGATATCTACTACCGCAACCCCGCCAAGGAAAACCGTCAGGCTCAGCGTCTGGCCGAGCTTGAAGACCAGGTGATTAAGGAGATGTAACGATGAATATCGTTGTCGGTATCACGGGCGGTATCGCGGCCTACAAGGCACCCGAACTGGTGCGCCTGCTTGTGAAGGCGGGCCACGAGGTGCGCTGTGCCGCCACGGAACATGCGCTGCAGTTCGTCACCCGTGTCACCCTCGAGACCGTCAGCCAGCATCCCCTCTATTCCGATCTCTTCGCCACTGGCGGCACCGAGCATATCTCAGTCCGCGAATGGGCCGACATGGTCGTTGTGGCCCCCGCCACCGCCAACTGTATCGGCAAACTGGCCTCCGGCATAGCCGACGACGCGCTTTCCACCCTTCTTGTGGCTATGCCCCCCGAGCGAATCCTGCTCGCGCCGGCCATGAACAGCGGCATGTGGCTCAATCCGGCCGTCCAGCGCAACGTCCAGACCCTGCAAGGGTGGGGCGTCTGCACCGTGGGCCCTGCCGAAGGCGAACTCGCCTGTGGCACCTCCGGCCCCGGCCGCATGGCCGAACCCGTGGAGATTGTGAATGCAATATCAAATGGCCACTTGCCACTGGCCGCTCAGCGTTGGCTCGTCACCGCCGGCCCCACCTATGAGAAGATAGACTCCGTCCGCTTCATTGGCAACTACTCCAGCGGCAAGATGGGCTTCGCCCTTGCCCAGGCACTGGCCGATGCCGGCGCCGAGGTGGAACTGGTCACAGGCCCCACCGCTTTGAGCATATCGACGAATAAACATATCAACGTCCACCGTGTGGAATCGGCCCGCGAGATGCACGCCGCCGCCACCGCCCTCTTCCCGCAGTGCCGCGGGGCCATCCTCTCTGCCGCCGTGGCCGACTACCGGCCCGCCGAGCAGGCCGACCACAAACTCAAGAAGCAGGGCGACGAGGGCATGACCCTCCGCCTGGTGCAGAACCCCGACATCCTGGCCACCCTCGGCGGCATGAAGACCGACAGCCAGACCCTCGTCGGCTTCGCCCTCGAGACCGACCACGAGCTGGAGAATGCCGAGAAGAAACTTGCGAAGAAGAACCTTGACTATATAGTCCTCAACTCGCTCCGCGACGAAGGTGCAGGCTTCGGGGTCGACACCAACAAGGTGACCATCCTCTCGCGCGACGGCAGTCACTGCGAAAGCCCACTGATGTCGAAGAAAGAGGTGGCCCGCCTGATAGTGGAAACGGTTGCTCCATAACTCCTTACTCGAAAAGAATGAAAAAGCTGTCCATCATCGCCATCATACTGGCCTCTGTGGCAATCGCCGGCGAGGCCTTTATTTTCGCCACCCACAAGGATCGTTCCGAGGAGGTGCACCAGCAGGCCATCCGTGCCGATTACCGCGTTTACGCCCCCTCCATACCCGACTCGCTGACCCTTTGCGGCGAGCGGGTGCCGCTCGACATCTACTACGTCCGCGAAGGGCTTGACCGCGAGCTGGTCAGCAACATGTACTACCAGTCGAACACGCTCTTCAACATCAAGCGCGCCGTGCGCTACTTCCCCGTCATCGAACGGATACTGAAGGAGGAACGTGTTCCCGAGGACATGAAGTACCTCTGCGTCATCGAGAGCGGACTGCAGTGTGTCACCTCGCCCGCCGGGGCGCAGGGATGGTGGCAGTTCATGAAAACTACGGGGCAGAAATACGGCCTCGAGGTGAACGACGACGTGGACATGCGCAACCACCTCGAGCAGTCGACACATGCCGCTTGCCGCTACCTGAAAGACCTCCGTCAGCAGTTTGGCAGCTGGACCGCCGCCGCTGCCGCCTACAACTGCGGCGAGAACGGCCTCGCGCGTCGCTTCACCAACCAGAAGCAGAAGTCCTACTACGACCTCTACCTCAACCGTGAAACCTCGCGCTACGTCTACCGCATCCTCGCCCTCAAACTCATCATGCAGCATCCGCAGGACTATGGCTACTACGTGCGCCGCTGCGACGCCTACCCCGTGCTGCCCACCGAGGAGGTGGAACTCTCGGGCCAGAACGTCGATATCGTCCAGTTCGCCATCGACAACGGCACCTCCTACAAGATGCTCCGCACCCTCAACCCCTGGATTGCCACCGACACCTTCAAGAACAAGGCCGGCAAGACCTACAAGGTTCAGATACCCACCAAGAACGGCACCGTCTACAATCACATAGTGAAAGGCCGCCACGACGCCACCCTCATCGAAAGCATATAATGGGCAACGACAATAGCATCAGGATATTAGGTGCGCGGGAACACAACCTGCAGAACGTCAACCTCGAGATTCCGAGGGGCGAGCTGGTGGTGTTCACCGGATGCAGCGGCAGCGGCAAGTCGTCGCTGGCGTTCGACACCATCCATGCCGAAGGGCAGCGTCGCTATATGGAGACCTTCTCGGCCTACGCGCGTCACTTCATAGGCAATATGAAACGCCCTGATGTCGACCTTATCGAAGGTCTCTCGCCAGTTATTGCCATCGAGCAGAAAAGCACCACCAACAATCCCCGCTCCACCGTCGGCACCATTACCGACACCTACGACTTCCTCCGCCTCCTCTATGCCCGCATAGGTAAAGCCTACTCGCTCGACACGGGGAAGCCCATGGTAAAGTACAGCGAGGAGAAGATTCTAGACCTTATCGGTACGGAATACAACGGCAAGGATGTCATGGTGCTGGCACCGCTGGTCAAAGGCCGCAAGGGTCACTACCGCGAACTCTTCGAGCAGGTGGCCAAGAAAGGCTTCCTCAAGGTGAGGGTCGACGGCGAAGTGCGTGAACTGACCTACAAGATGCAGGTCGACCGCTACAAGACCCACGATATCGAACTGGTTGTCGACCGACTGCGTGTCGGACGCGATGCCAAGCGGCTCCGCGAGGCCGTCCAGTCGGCATTCCGGCAAGGCAAGGGGGTGCTGATGATACTCTCCGGCGGCGAGGTGCGCCACTACAGCCGTATGCTTATGGACCCCGACACGGGCCTTTCCTATCCCGAGCCAGAGCCTAACACATTCTCGTTCAACTCGCCCTATGGCGCTTGCCCCCACTGCAACGGCCTGGGCGAAGTGGCGCAGATTGACATGCAGAAGCTTATCCCCGACCCGAAGAAGAGCATACGCGAAGGCGCCATAGAGGTGTTGGGCAAGTATTCCTCCACCAACTACGTCTACCGCAAGCTGGAACTGATGGGCAGGCATTATGGATTTACCCTTGACGAACCATTTGCCGACCTCGGCGAGGATGCCGTCAACGCCATCCTCTATGGCTCGGCGGGCTTCACAGGCATCGAAGACCCTGAAGACCCTGGCTACCTCAGTGGTTTTCAGGGCATCGTGAACTATATCTCCTCGCTCAGTTCGGAGGAAAGCCCGGCGGCATTGCAGAAATGGGCCGCATCGTTCATGAATACCGTTCCTTGCCCCCACTGCCACGGTCATCGCCTGAAACCGGAAGCCTTGGCATTCAGGATATTGGATAAGAATATCGGCGACCTCGCCGACATGGACCTTCTCGAACTCGAGGAGTGGCTCCGCGCCCTCGAGCCTCAACTCGATAGTCGTGACGCTGCTGTGGCACATGACGTGCTAGGCGAGATATTGAAACGCCTCTCGTTCCTGAACAACGTGGGTGTTGGCTACCTCTCGATGAACCGCAGTGCCCGGTCGCTCTCCGGCGGAGAGGCGCAGCGTATCAGATTGGCTACCCAGATTGGTTCCCAGTTGGTCAATGTGCTGTATATCCTTGACGAACCTTCCATCGGCTTGCATCAGCGCGACAACCGTCGCCTTATAGCCAGCCTGCAACAACTGCGTGACTTGGGCAACAGCGTCATCGTTGTCGAACACGACCGCGACATGATGCTCGCCGCCGACTATCTGGTGGATATTGGCCCCGGCGCCGGACTCCACGGTGGCAAGATTCTTTTTGCCGGAAGCCTTAAAGGCGTTAAGGATCTTAAAAACATAAAGGACCCTTCGCTCACCCTCCAGTATCTCTCGCGCAAGCGCGATATCCAACTTCCCCAGCGCCGTTCCGTCGAAGGACGTGGACATCTGGTGCTCAGTGGTGCGCGTGGCAATAACCTCAAGAGTGTGACCCTCGACATTCCGCTCGGCCTATTCGTTTGTGTGACTGGAGTTTCCGGCAGCGGCAAGTCCACCCTCATCAACGACACCCTCCAGCCCATCCTCTCGCAGCATTTCTACCGTTCCTTACGCGCTCCGTTGCCCTACGATTCCATAATCGGTGTGGACCAGATTGACAAGGTAATCCAGATTGACCAGAGCCCCATCGGGCGCACCCCGCGCTCCAACCCCGCCACCTATGTCGGCATCTTCGACGATATCCGTCGCCTTTTCGCCGAACTTCCTTCGGCTCGCATCCGTGGCTACAAACCCGGCCGCTTCTCGTTCAATGTCAGCGGCGGCCGCTGTGAGCACTGCAAAGGGGCCGGTCTGCGCACTATCGAGATGAACTTCCTGCCCGACGTCTATGTTCAGTGCGAGGTCTGTGGCGGCAAACGCTATAATCGTGAGACCCTTGAGATACGCTACCGTGGCAAGTCCATCTCCGACGTGCTCGACATGACGGTGGCCGATGCGGTGGAATTCTTCGATGCCTATCCTAAGCTGAAGCGCAAGCTGCAGACCCTCTGTGACGTGGGTCTGGGCTATATCACCCTCGGCCAGCAAAGTACCACCCTCAGCGGTGGTGAAGCGCAGCGTGTGAAACTCGCCACCGAACTTTCCCGTACCGATACCGGGAGTACACTTTACATCCTCGACGAGCCCACCACCGGACTCCACTTCGAGGACATCCGTGTGCTGCTCAGTGTCTTGCAGCGTCTTGTCGACAAGGGCAATACTGTCCTTGTCATCGAACACAACATGGATGTCATCAAAAGTGCCGACTGGGTCATCGACCTCGGCCCCGACGGCGGCCGTGCCGGCGGCGAGATAGTATGCTGCGGCACCCCCGAGCAGCTAGCATCACAGGAACGTGGCTTCACAGGCCGTTTTCTCCGCGAGGAGTTGGAGGCCATGGGGAAAGGCTGTTGAAAACTTATTTTTATATATTCGCGCAAAATTTGTATTTTTGCAGCGGAATATGAAACGAATCTGGATAGCCATAGTCAAGCTCTTCGGCTGGTGTTTGCTGTTGCCTGCAAAGGGCGAACGGCCCGAGTTGAAGCGCTGTGTATTTGCTGTTGCACCCCACACGGCAGTGTCAGATTTCCTTGTCGGAGCCGCCTATTTGTGGCAGTTGGATGTCAACGGCCGGATTTTTATCAAGAAAGAATTCTTCCGTTGGCCCCTCGGTGGGTTGCTCCGTAGGCTGGGTGCCATACCTATCGACCGTGGCAACCGCCACAATGACATGGTCGGTACCGCCGTGCGCGAGTTCGCCAAAGGTGATGGCTTGGCAATCGTCATAACCCCCGAGGCTACCCGCAAGCCGGTACGCCGCTGGAAGCGTGGCTTCTGGGAGATAGCGCGACAGGCGGGTGTGCCGATTGTTCCGGCATATATCGATTTCAGTCGCAAGGAGGTGGGCATCTTCGACGCATTCCAGCCTACAGACGACTACGAGGCCGATGTGCAGTATATCCGCAGCCTCTACCGCAAAGAGATGGCCAAACGGCCCGACCAATTCATAGAGTTAAACTAAAAAAATATAAACAACATGGTAAGACGTATTTACGTAGAAAAGAAAGCCCCTTACGCAGTTCGCGCCAAGGAGCTTAAGACCGAAATGAGCGAATACCTCGGCATCGAGGCTGACAACGTGCGTGTACTTATCCGCTACGACGTTGAGAACGTCAGCGACGCCACTTTCCGCACAGCATTGACCACCGTCTTCTCCGAACCGCCGGTGGACGATGTCTACGAAGAGGAGTTCCCGCATAACCCCGCTGACTTCTGCTTCACAGTGGAGTACCTCCCCGGCCAGTTCGACCAACGCGCCGACAGCGCCGAACAATGCGTGAAACTTCTTAATGATAGCGAGGAGCCTATCATTAAGAGCGCTACCACTTATGTCGTCAGTGGTATGCGCGCGGCCAATGGCGCGCAGGCTTCCGGCCTGCGGGAAAAGGTTATTTCACACTGCGTGAACCCCGTCGACAGCCGTGTCAACGACGAGCCCAAGCCGGCTACCCTCGAGGACCGCTTCGACGAGCCCGCAGATGTTATTACCTTCGATGGCTTCAAGGACATGACCGAGCCTAAACTAAAGGAACTCTATGACGGCCTCGGGCTTGCCATGACCTTTGCCGACTTCAAGCACATCCAGCGTTATTTCCATGAGGAGGAACACCGTGACCCCACTATGACCGAAATCCGCGTCCTCGACACCTACTGGAGCGACCACTGCCGCCATACCACCTTTGCCACTGAGTTGAAGGACGTACACTTCGACGATGGGTTCTACAAGCCGCTCATCGAGGGCGCCTTCAAGCAATACCTTGCCGACCATAAGGAGCACTACGCCGGCCGTACTGACAAGTTTGTATGTCTCATGGATATCGGAACCCTTGCGGCCAAACGTCTCAAAAAGGCGGGAATCCTTGACGACCAGGAACCCTCCGACGAAATCAACGCCTGCTCCATCGTAGTGCCAGTCACCATCGACGGCAACCGCGAGGAGTGGCTCATCAACTTCAAGAACGAGACCCACAATCACCCCACCGAGATCGAGCCCTTCGGCGGAGCCGCAACCTGCCTCGGTGGTTGCATCCGCGACCCATTGAGCGGCCGCACATACGTATACCAGGCCATGCGTGTCACCGGAGCCGCCGACCCCACCAAGCCTCTCAACGAGACCCTGCCCGGAAAGCTCCCGCAGCGCAAGATTGTCACCACCGCTGCCCACGGCTACTCTAGCTACGGCAACCAGATTGGCCTCGCCACCGGTCTGGTGAACGAGATATATCACCCCAATTATGTGGCCAAGCGTATGGAAATCGGCGCCGTCATAGCCGCCGCCCCCCGCCGTGCGGTGAAACGTCTCACCTCCGACCCGGGCGACGTCATCATCCTGCTGGGCGGTCGTACCGGCCGCGACGGTATCGGTGGTGCCACGGGCGCTTCGAAGAGTCACACCACCAAGAGCCTCACCACCTGCGGCGCCGAGGTGCAGAAGGGAAATGCACCCACCGAACGTAAGATACAGCGTCTCTTCCGTCGCGAGGAGGTCTCCTCTATCATCAAGAAATGTAATGACTTCGGCGCCGGCGGCGTAAGTGTGGCTATAGGCGAACTGGCCGACGGTCTGCAGATTAACCTCGACCGTGTTCCGAAGAAATATGCCGGCCTCGACGGCACCGAGTTGGCCATCAGCGAAAGCCAAGAGCGTATGGCCGTTGTGGTCGATCCCAAGGATGTCGACCTTATGCTGAAATATGCCGATGAGGAGAACCTGGAAGCCACCGTTGTGGCCACCGTCACCGAAGAGCCCCGCATGGTCATCAACTGGCGTGGCAAGGAGATTGTCAACCTTAGTCGTCGCTTTATCGACACCAACGGTGCCCATCAGGAGACGACGGTAAGTGTTAGCATGCCAAGCAATGCTAGCCAGGCTAGCCCTGCTAGTTCGGCTAGTTTGAAAGCCCTCTGGCTCAACACCCTCTCCGACCTTAACGTCTGCTCGCAAAAGGGCCTTGTCGAGATGTTCGACAGTAGCATCGGCGCCGGCAGTGTGGTGATGCCTTTTGGCGGTAAATACCAGCTGACACCCACGCAGAGCATGATTGGCAAACTGCCGCTGCTTGATGGCAAGTGCGACACCGTGACCATCATGTCCTATGGCATGGACCCCTATCAGACCTCGTGGAGCCCGTTCCACGGCGCAGTCTATGCTGTATTGAGTTCGGTAGCCAAGATTGCTGCCGCCGGTGGTGACGCCAGCCGTGTGCGTCTCACATTCCAGGAGTATTTCAAGAAACTCGGCAACGACCCCTACCGCTGGGGTGAACCTTTCGCCGCATTGCTCGGTGCCTACCATGCCCAGATGGGATTAAAACTGCCCGCTATAGGCGGTAAGGATTCTATGTCCGGAACCTTCAACGACATTGATGTTCCTCCGACACTCTGCTCATTTGCAGTAGGCATCAGTGACCTTCAGCATGTTGTCACTCCAGAACTCAAGCAGGCCGGCAACAAACTTGTTCTGCTCGATATCAAGGAAAAGGAGTTCGGTATGCCCGACTACGAGGACGCCCTCGGCCAGTATGCCGCGCTGCGTAAAGCCATTGAGGCCGGTCAGGTGTGTAGTGCTTATACCCTTGGATTCGGTGGTATTATAGAAGCCGTCAGCAAGATGGCCTTCGGTAACAAGCTGGGCGTACGGCTCACCACTACCGACGACCTTACCGCCAAGCACTACGGCTGGATTGTCGTCGAACTGAACACTGAACACTTAGCACTAAACACTGATTTGCCCTTCCGCTGCAAGGAAATCGGCGAAGTGACCGCAGAGCCGGTCTTTGAAGTGGGTAACGAGAAAATATGCCTCGAAGAGGCCCTTGCTGCCTGGCAGAAGACCCTCGAAGGCGTCTTCCCGACCCGCACCGCTGGTGCCAATGACCTTAAAGACCTGAAGGACGTTAATTCCCTTAAAGGCTTTAAGGACGTCTACCTCTGCTCCCACAAGGTGGCTCGCCCGCATGTCTTTATCCCTGCCTTCCCCGGTACAAACTGCGAGTACGACAGCGCCCGCGCCTTCAACCGTGCCGGTGCCGAAAGCGAGATTATTGTCTTCCGCAACCAAAACGGCCAGCAGATTCGTGAGAGCGTTGATGCATACGTCCACGCTATCAACAATAGCCAGATCATCATGCTTCCCGGAGGTTTCAGCGCTGGCGACGAGCCTGAAGGCAGCGCAAAATTTATCACTAGCGTCTTCCGTAACCCGCGCATTGCCGATGCCGTCATGGAACTGCTCAATAAACGTGATGGTCTGATGCTCGGTATTTGCAACGGCTTCCAGGCTTTGGTGAAGCTCGGCCTTGTGCCCTACGGCGAAATCCGTCCGCAGGCTGCCGATGCGCCCACGCTGACATTCAACACCATTGGTCGCCACCAGAGCAAGATGGCCTATACACGCGTTACATCCAACCTCAGCCCTTGGTTGCAACGTGCCGAGTTGGGCGCCACCTATGTCATACCTATCTCGCACGGTGAGGGCCGATTTGTGGCTCCGCAGGAGTGGCTTGACCGCCTGTTTAAGAACGGTCAGGTCGCCACACAATATGTCGACCTGGGCGGCAACCCCACCATGGACGAGGAGTACAACATGAATGGCTCCTATATGGCCATCGAAGGCATTACCAGCCCCGACGGTCGCGTCCTTGGCAAGATGGGCCACAGCGAACGTTGGAGTAAAGGCAGCGCCATGAACATTCCCGGCAACTTCGACCAGCAACTCTTTGAGAGTGGTGTCCAGTACTTTAAGTAATGGCAAGTAATCTGGATTTTGTTCAATATATCGTCGATCAGTGCGGCGGTGCTGGCAACATCGCGACCCGCAAGATGTTTGGCGATTATTGCATCTACTGCAACGGCAAACCCTTCGGCCTCATCTGCGACAACGGCTTCTACATAAAGCCCACCGAGGCCGCACGGCCCCTACTCCGCAATGTCGATATGCGTCCTCCATACGATGGTGCCAAGCCGCACTTCTACATCGAGGATGTCGACGACCACGACTACCTGGCCGAACTAGTCAGAATCACTTGCCTAAACCTGCCGGAACCCAAACCTAAACACAACAAGAAGAAATGAGACGCACAGCAATCTTTATAGCACTCGCCGCACTGCTGCTGGCGGGGGGCCTACACCGTGAGCGACGAGCGGTGCTTCATCCAGGTCTTCGACGAGCCTTTCATCTTCGACCTCGACACCATAGGCACCAAGATAACCTACTCCATCGTGTGGCCAAATAAAGGCACGGTGAGCGAAAAAGCCCTGCGCGAGCTACAGTACCTATACTTCTACGACAGCACCGTAAGCGACATAGCCGATGCGCCCGACTACTGGATGGACCCCGACGGCATCGACGGATGGTTCTTCTATGGCGACGAGGACGCCAAGATACTGCGCGTGGAAAGCATCGACGAAGAGCGCGAATACAGCTACATCGACCTTCAGGGCACCTGTATAGTGGATAGCAATTTGGCGGTGTTTACCGTCCAGCAGGAGAGTTTCCCCTTGGGTGCCGCCCACGGCATGCACTCGACCGACTTCCTGACCATCGACATTGAGACCGGCAACGCCGTGCACCTCACCGACCTCGTCACCGACACCAACCTGCTGTGCGAGGCTATCGCCCATGCTATTCAGGATTTGGATGTCAACAGGGAGACTCGCGAGTGTCTTTTCGACGAGTTCGTCGATGTCGAGCGGATGCCCATGCCTCGCAACTTCACCGTCGATAGCGCCCGCAACGGTATCACTGTCTACTACGGTCTCTATGAAATCACCCCATACTGCTGCGGTATCCAGGAGATTAGGCTTCCCATTTTCTGGCTCTCCAAGCATGTGCCGCTGACACAGTACGCAAAACGTGTCTTTGGCCCCGGTTGTTCGATAGAATAATAATTAACCAATAAAACAACATACCTATGAAAAAGGACGTATTAAAAGGATTAAAACCGGAGCGTGTATGGCACTGGTTTGGTGAGATTATGGCTATCCCGCGGCCCTCGAAGCATGAAGAGCGCATCAGCGCTTATCTGGTTAACTGGGGCAAAGAACACGGTCTCGAAACCAAAAGCGACAAGCTCGGCAACGTTCTTATCCGCAAGCCAGCCAGCAAGGGCTACGAAAAGAGTGCCGGCGTCTGCCTTCAAGCTCACATGGATATGGTCTGTGAGAAAAATTCGAGCAAGAAGTTTGACTTCATGAAAGACCCCATCCAGCCCGTGCTGGACGGTGAATGGCTCACTGCAGATGGTACCACCCTCGGTGCTGACGACGGCATCGGCGTGGCTACGATACTCGCTATCCTTGAGGACAAGAAGATACAACATCCGGCATTGGAGGCCCTTATAACTGTCGACGAGGAAACCGGCCTCACCGGAGCCAACGGCCTTAGCAAGAACTGGCTCAAAAGCGAAATACTACTCAACTTTGACGACGAAGACGAGGGCGAGTACTGCATCGGCTGCGCCGGCGGCATCGACACTACTGCCGAACTTGATTATAAGCTCGTTGCTCCTGTCAAGGGGCACAAGGCCTTCCGTATCAAGGTGAGCGGACTGGTGGGCGGCCACAGCGGCGACGACATTAACCGGGGTCGCGCCTGCGCCAACAAACTGATTAACCGTATACTATGGGAGGGTACCTACAAGTACAATATGCGTATGGCTACCATCGACGGCGGCAACCTCCGCAATGCTATTGCCCGTGAGGCCGAGGCAGTGGTCACGGTTCCTGAGGACAAAGTACGCGCTTTCAAGACGATGGTTACCAAAATGGGCAAGGCCATGATATTCGAATTCCGCAGCACCGAGCCCGATATGGAGTTTGAATTGCGCGACATCGACATGCCTAAGAAACTGATAGACAAGGATACCCAGGAACGTCTCGTTAACCTCCTCTACGCCTGCGCCCATGGTGTACTAGCCATGAGCCGCGAGATAGATAATTTTGTGGAAACCTCTACCAATCTGGCTTCCATAAAGATGAAGGGCGGTGTGATACATATCGCCACCAGTCAGCGCAGCAGTGTCGAAAGTGCCAAGATGGCCGCCGCCGCCAAACTCGAGAGCACCTTCCGCCTGGCGGGCTGCCGTGTGAAGCATTCTGACGGCTATCCCGGATGGACTCCCAACCCCGACAGCCGTGTCCTGAAGGTCGGCGTCGACGTTTACAAGAAGATGTACGGCCGCGAACCGGTGGTCAGAGCCATTCATGCGGGCCTCGAATGCGGCCTTATAGGCGAGAAATATCCCAATATGGATATGATTTCCTACGGTCCGACTCTCCGCGGTGTGCATAGCCCCGACGAACGTATTGAAATCAAGACAGTTGGAATGTTCTGGAACCAAACCCTTGAAATCCTCAAGAAACTGAAATAACCCACTGTTAAAAATGCGAGAACGCCGTAAGCGTTAATTGGCTATTTAACGACTACCTTGTTCTACCGTAATGACGAGTTGTTGAAAAATAATTCGCCGCGGTTGCGGAAAAATGTGTATCTTTGCAGTTCAATAATGTGAATAATACAACTGATTATGAAACGTATAACAATGCTAATGGCCGCCCTGCTGCTGCTTTCCGCTACCTCCGCCGTGGCGCAGAATCAGGTTGACAAGCAGGGGCGCCGGCAGGGTCACTGGGTGCGGGTCGATAAGGACGGCTCGAAAATCTACGAGGGCGACTTCAAGGATGGCCTCGAGACGGGTGTCTTTACCTACTATTACCACGACGGTACGGTACGTATCCGCAACACCTATACTGAGCCGGGTACCGTGTGTACCCACGAGGCCTACGACGAGAACGGCCACCTTTTGGCTCGCGGCACCTACAATCGCCGCAACCGCGACGGCCGCTGGATGTTCTATAACGAGGATGGCAAGTTGCTGAAGGAGTGCGACTACAAGATGGGTGTCAAGCATGGACGCCATGTGGTCTATACCCACTCCGGCGACACTGCCGAGGTGACCGGATGGGACAACAACCACCGTCACGGCCGCTGGTGGAAGCGTATCGGCCAAACTGGCTATATCACAGGCACCTATGTACATGGTGGCCTTGAGGGCCGTGTGGTGGAATACGACGACGCCGGCCTCATGGTGCGCGACGGGCACTACAAGAACGGCCTGAAGAACGGCAGTTATCAGTACTTCGAGAATGGCAAGCTTACCGTCAACGAGAGTTGGAATGCCGGTGTGCTGGTCGACCGCCGTGTGCTACTGCTTACCCCCAACGCTGAATATGTCTCTGTGTTCGACATGGTTTGCCTTATGCCTCAAGGCAAAGCCAAGGTTGTGGTGATGCTAAAGGACGGAAGCAAGAAGGTGACCCATGAGAGTGCCGACGTGCTCTATGACCGTCTGGGCAACGGTGTCTTCGACTATGCCAACCGTAAGGCCCGTGTCCTGGTCGCTCGCGAGCAGGTGCAGGGTATTGGTAAGGACTCCGAAGGCCGTGACATACTGCTCCTCGAGCCGCAGCCCGACTTCTTGATTTTCCCCGACGAGGACGGTGTCAAGATGGTGCGGAGCCGCCAGTATGAGGACGACTCTCCGCTCGACAAAATCGGCGAATAGTGTTTGATGAAAAGCAGAAAAAAGAACCGGGTTGTCAGACAGACAACCCGATTCTTCCATTAAACACTATTACATTATGACCCGATTTTAGAAGGTAGTCGGGAACCTATGGTGTTAACTATCAGCAGATAGCTGTATTCTTTCTCTAGAAGTTCCGGTTGCAAAGATAAGATTTTTTTTTGACTGGCAAAAAAAATACAGAAAAAAAGCATTTCTTTTTGATGAAGATAGCCGCCCATACCCTAGGATGCAAACTCAATTTTGCTGAAACGTCCGACCTCCTTCGACGTCTGGCCGCCGAGGGCAACGAGATTGTCTCCTTCGGTGAGGTTGCCGACATGTATGTCATTAATACCTGCACGGTGACCGCCGTGGCCGAGAAGAAATGCCGCAATGCCATCCGTCAGGCTGTCGCCCAGAATCCTAGTGCCGAGGTGATTGTAATTGGCTGTATGGCCGAGACGTCGCGCGACGAGATTGCTGCCATCCCCGGCGTGACCGCCGTCTACGGTAACGAGAAGAAGCGCATGCTGGCCTACTCGTGGGGCGAGGAACGTACTCGGGTCTTCTTCAAGATACAGGACGGCTGCGACTATTTCTGCACCTATTGCGCTATCCCGCTGGCCCGTGGCCGTTCGCGCAGCGCCTCGCTCGAGGAAACCCTCTGCGCCGCCCGCCGCATCGCCGCCGAACATACTGGCGGTGCATTGGAAGTGGTGCTCACCGGGGTGAACACCGGCACCTTCGGGCAGGGTAGGGACGAAAGCCTCCTCGACCTACTGCGTGGGTTGGATGCCATCGAGGGGGTGAGCCGCTATCGTATCTCCAGCATCGAGCCTAACCTCCTGACCGACGAGATGGTCGACTTTATAGCCACCTCGCGCGCCTTCCTGCCTCATTTCCATATACCGCTGCAGGCGGGCTCCGACCATGTGCTGCAGCTGATGCACCGCCGTTATGACACCGCTATCTATCGGCAAAAGCTGGAGTATATTAAGAGCCGCATGCCCGACGCCTGCCTCGCTGCCGATGTCATGGCGGGATTCAACGGCGAGAACGAGGAGGAGTTTGTCAAGGTACTGCAATACATCGAAAGCCTGCCTATAAGCTACCTGCATGTCTTCACCTACAGCGACCGTCCGGGTACGGCGGCCCTGCGTATGGGCGAGAAGATTCCGGTGCATATCCGTCGCGAACATACCGCCCGACTGCTCGAACTCTCGGATAAGAAACACAAGGCTTTCATCGCGAGCCAGCTGGGGATGACACGTCCGGTGCTCTGGGAGAGCACACAAGTCAGCAAGTCAACAATTCAACAAGTCAACGAGTTGGCTGCTAATGACTTGTTGACCCGTAGACTTGCTGACTCGTCGACCCTTTATATGCAGGGTTGGACCGACAATTACATCCGACTCTGCCGACCTTACGACGCTTCGTTGGCGGGTACCATAGAACAAGTGGAAATTACCGAACAAAATATTGTATATGAGCGCTAAACATACACTTCCGATACAGATTCGCTTCAACGACGTGGACCAGATGGGCCACGTGAACAACGCAGTCATCATGGAATACTTCGACCTCGGCAAGGAGAAATTCTTCCAGGAACACGGCATGCCGCCCGAGAAGGCCGACTTCACGGTGATGATAGTCCACTTCGAGGTCGACTTCCAGTCGCAGATTCGTTTCCACGACCGTATTGCCGTCGAGACCGAGATTGAAGGCATCGGCAACAAGAGCCTGAAAGTGCTCCAACGGGTGGTCGACACCGGCGACGGACGTGTATGCGCCACCTGCCACACCGTCATGTCCGGCTTCCGCCGTTCTACAGGCAAGTCCGAGGTTATACCTCCCGAAATCAGAAAAATACTGGAGAAATGAACTATCCCGCCATAATAGCCGCACGTCTGGAACTGGGCCAGCGTCAGGTGGAGAAGACCATCGAACTGCTCGAGCAGGGTGCCACCGTGCCTTTTATTGCACGTTACCGCAAGGAGGCTACTGGCAGCCTCAACGAGGTGCAGATTGCTGCCATACGCGACCTGCTACTGAAACTTAAGGAACTCGACAAGCGTCGCGAGGCTGTGATACAGAGCATCGAGGAACAGGGCAAGATGACCGCCGACCTGCGCCGTCAGATTGATGCCGCTGAAAGCCTCACTGCCCTCGAAGACCTCTATCTCCCTTACCGCCCCAAACGTCGCACCCGCGCCACCATCGCCATCGAGAAAGGCTACGAGCCAGTTGCCGACGCTATCCTCAAAGGTCAGTGGCACGACTGGACCGACGAAGAACTGCAAGGTGCGCGCGACATCATCGCCGAGCGCATCAGTGAGGATGCTGCGGTGCGCAACCGTGTGCGCAATGTCTTCCGCCGCCGTGCGATGCTTACCTCTGGGCTGGCCCGCGGAGTGGACGAGAACGACGAGCGGGTGGCCAAGTTCGAAAGTTGGCTCGACTGGAAGGAACCTATCGCCAAGGCCGCGTCGCACCGTATCCTGGCCCTCTTCCGCGGCGAGGAGGCGGGAGTGCTGCGAGTGCATGTGCGTCCGGATGATTCCGACGAGGCAATCAAGGCGGTCGCTGATAAGCACCCGCTGGCCAACAGGCAGTGTGCGGAACAAGTGGATATGGCAGTCGCCGATGCCTATAAGCGGCTGATAGAACCGTCTATCGAGACCGAGTTCCGCAACCTGCTCAAGGAACGGGCCGACCGCGAAGCCATCCGAGTCTTTGCCGAGAACCTTCGCCAGTTGCTATTGGCACCGCCGCTGGGTCAGAAGCGCACCCTCGCCATCGACCCCGGATTCCGTACCGGCTGCAAGGTGGTCTGCCTCGACGCACAAGGGCAGTTGCTGCATAACGAGACCATATATCCATTTACCTCGGTGCGCGAAGAACGTGCCGCCGTGAACAAACTGGAAGCCCTTGTCGAGGCATTCCATATCGAGGCAATAGCCATCGGCAACGGCACCGCCGGTCGCGAGACCGAGGAGGTGGTGCAGCGTTGCCGCTTCAAGACCAAGGTCATCGCCGTCAGCGTGAGCGAGGCAGGTGCTTCCGTCTACAGCGCCAGCGATGTGGCCCGTCGCGAGTTCCCGGAATATGATGTCACCGTCCGTGGGTCGGTGAGCATAGGCCGTCGCTTGATGGATCCCCTCTCTGAACTGGTGAAAATCGACCCCAAGAGCATCGGGGTAGGGCAGTACCAGCACGATGTCGACCAGAAGATGCTGGCCGACAGCCTCGGCGATGTGGTAGAGAGTTGCGTCAACAGCGTCGGCGTGGAGTTGAATACCGCCAGCCGCGAGCTGCTCAGTTACGTCAGCGGCATAGGACCCGCATTGGCCGACAAGATAGTGGAACACCGTAACAAGAACGGCGCTTTTGCCGACCGTCAGGCTTTGAAGAAAGTGAAAGGCCTCGGCGACAAGGCCTTCGAGCAGTGCGCCGGCTTCATGCGTGTGCGTGAGAGCCAGAACCCGCTCGACCGCAGTGCCGTGCATCCCGAGCGGTATGCATTGGTCGAGAAAATGGCTGCGAGTGTAGACACCGACGTGCAGACGTTGATGAATGACAAGGAACTGCGCGCCAAAATACGGCTTGAGGACTTCGTTACCCCAGATTGTGGTATGCCTACATTGAAAGACATCATGAAAGAACTGGAGAAGCCGGGATTGGACCCGCGCGCCAAGTTCGAGGTGTTCGAGTTCGACAAGAACGTCACCCGCTTCGAGGATGTCCGCGAGGGGATGGTTCTGCCCGGCATCGTTACCAACATCACCGCCTTCGGCGCCTTCGTCGACATTGGAGTGCATCAGGATGGTCTCGTACACGTAAGCCAGATGGCCAACCGCCGTGTCAACGACCCCAACGAGGTGGTCCACCTGCACCAACATCTCAAGGTGAAAGTACTTGAGGTCGACGCCCGCCGTCACCGCATCAGCCTCACCCTCAAAGGCGTGGAATAGTGGCTTGAAATCAAAGTCCTAATCTGATTGCTATTGCTGCGCAGGCCTCGGCGTCGGCCAGTGCGTGGTGATGGTTTTCGAGGCAGTAGCCGCAGGCTTTGCTGACGGTATGCAGCTGGTGGTTGGGGAGGTTGCGCAGCGTGCGGCGCGAGGCCTGCAGCGTGTCGTAGAAGACATATCCCGGCCAATCCATCTGGTACACCTGCATCACCGCCCGCAGGCAGCCCTCGTCGAACATGGCGTTGTGCGCCACCAGCGGCAGCCCCTCGATCAGCGGTTCTATCTTGTGCCACACCGTCGGAAACACCTCGGCGTCGTCCGTGTCCTCGTGGCAGAGGCCGTGCACCCGCTGGCAGAACCAGCTGTAGTAGTTAGGCTCCGGCTGTATGAGGCTGTAGAACCTGTCAGTCACCTCGCCCCCGCGCACCACCACAATCCCCACGCTACACACGCTGGAGCGCTGCCCATTTGCCGTCTCAAAGTCTATCGCCGCAAAGTCATTCATTGTCGTCCATGTATTTGTTCATCATCTCCTGTATCTCGCCACGCATGTCGGCACGGAGACTTTCTGGCTTGAGCACCTCAATGGTGCTGCCGAGGGAGAGGAGTTTTTGTTTGAAATCAAAGGTGGGACGTACCCGCAGCGAGAAAATGGAATACTCCTCAGTGCGTCGGAGTTCGTGCTGACTGCTGTGCAGGGGCAACGAACGTAGATAGTTGGCCTGATAGGCGTCGACCTTCAGTCGTATGGACTCTATGGGCATGTCATTCACTATGATGCCGTAGACACCTTCGAACATCTCCTTCAGGTCGAACTTCGGGTCGCGTTTGTAGGTCTCTTCCTGCAGCTCCACCTTCGTCATTCGGTCGAGGGCGAAGATACGGTATTCGCCGTCGCGTCGGGCGATGAGGTACCATCTCCGCTCGAACATCTTGAGGGCATACGGTTGCACGCCGCTGTAGCTGTAGGACGACTCGCTCCAGTAGGGTTGATATGTGAAGTTCAGCGTGCGCTGCTCTTTCAACGCCTCCAGCAGCATCGGCAGCATCCTGCTGTCCGTGGACTCCACCAATACATATTGCGCCGCCTCGCGGCTGTCGGCAACGACCTTATTAACCGCGATGGAGTCCATCATCCACTGGCGGAAGTACTCCCTACCGCCGTCGTCGGCCAAACGGTATCGGTACTGACCGCCATCAATATAGCACTCAATCTCGATGCCGAAAAGGTCCATAATCTCGCTGCGGTGACGGTGGAATGAGCGGCGCGCGAAAGCGCCCTCTTCATGTAGCTCATCCGTAGCGTTCCAGCGGTCGCCAATCTGCTCAAGCGTCAGGCCCTTGTCACCCGCCCGCATCAGAGTCCCCACCAGCCAGGTGTATTTCTTCAGTACGTTCATACGTTGTTCTTGTTAATAAGGTTGACCACAACTTTAACCATCACATCCTTCTCCTCCGGGCGGCTCTCGGCAATCATCAGCGTGAGGGCCACAAGGGTATTGTCTGCTATGCGCTTGCTGCCATCCTCGCGGTAGAGGATGCGGTTGTTGTTCAGGAACCAGAGGAACAGCGTGGCGGCGATGCGTTTGTTGCCGTCGCTGAACGAGTGGTTCTTGGTGACAAGATAGAGCAGCATGGCGGCCTTCTCCTCGGTGCTGGGGTAGAGCTCGACGCCGTCGAAGGTCTGGTATATCTGACCGATGGAGCTCTTGAACGACTCGTCCTTCTCGTTGCCGAAGAGGGCGCTCTCTCCGAAGCGTTGTTTCAGTGAGCGGATAGCCTGCATGGCGTTGTCGTAGGTGGCATGGAAAGGGGCCTCGCTGGTAGTATCGTTGATGGTAAGCCGCTGGTAGTCATAGCTGTCGAGGGTGTCGAGAGCGTAGGCATAGTCGGTCACCACGTTGAAGAGTGCATTGGTCTCGTCGGTCGAGAGTAACGGCTGGTTCTGAATCGTCCTGCCAAGCATGCCCACCAGCTGCCGCAGCTCACCAATTTGTTCTTTATGGATGCGTTCGTTCACGGCATAGCCCTTGACGAGATAGTCCTTCAATACGCGGTTGGCCCAAATGCGGAACTGCGTACCTCGCTGACTTTTCACCCGGTAGCCGACGGAGATTATGACATCAAGGTTGTAGTATTTAACGATACGGCCAACATTGCGTTTCCCCTCTTTTTGAACAGTCAAGTATTCCTTGACAGTTGAACCCTCATCTAATTCACCTTCTTTGAAAACATTATTAACATGAAGGCTGACATTCTGTTTCGTGGTTTGAAACAAGTCTACCATCTGTGCCTGTGTCAGCCATACTGTCTCGTTTTCCAACCGCACATCGATAGCAGTTTGCCCATCTGCGGTCTGATAGATGATTATCTTGTCGTTTATGTTTTCCATGTATACTACAACGTCATTTGTGCCATTTTATTGCACAAGCACCTCCTTTAGTTTGCTCCATCTGGCTATTTCCTTCTCGCAATTCTCACGATTGAAATAGTATGCCATCTCTTCGATAGTTAAATCCAGAAGGAAGTCTGCTTCTGCGGGGCCAATGCCGAGCGTGTCCTTTAGCCTTTTGGCTGCTTGCTTTTGCGAAGCCGAGTTTTGCACCGTGCAGACTACCTCCTCTATATTGTAGTTTATCTGTCCAAAGACCGCCAACTCTGCCAGACGTGTATCTATATACTCTGGGGTAATAGACAGTACCTTAATGTTGATGGTGCCGTCCTCCGACGTCGTAATAATAGGTTTTCCGAAAAGTTCCATATCATCAATTATTTAAAATATCTTGTGTCTCTTGAAGTATACGTAGCATGATAGACATACGTTCTATCTGTTTAGGGTATTCTTCTTCGTTCAATGCGAATTCCGCCTGTTGTCGCGATACACCATACTCGTCCATCATCTGCTGAATGCTGCTAATCTTCTTGTCTGGCCGGTTAACTGTAATATCGGCTATCACCTGCGTGCTATAACCAATCTTTTCAATCCCCGAGACCTTCTCAATAAGTGCATCAATGTATTCGGGTGTAATCTCCACTGGTTTCAACGGTTCTCCCTTTTTACCATAGGCTTCATAATCAATGTATAGTATCATAGCAATATAAATTATTTTATTTCGAGATGCAAAAATACAGCAACAATATGCCATATCATGACACATATATTATCTTTCTTTACTGGAGTGTATGATTGTTTCAATCATATTGACTATCACCGCATAATATATCTATTGGTTTTGCTCCCCTTTTGCTCCTCTTTTCATCATCTTTTGGGTGCATATATGGTTCCTTTAGGGTGGCTACAATGTTCCTCCGGGGTACGTAGTACCGACAACTGTGATGGTGTAATGCATGAGGGTGCAGAGGGCGAGGACGGCGTAGCAGACGCAGAGGTGATCATGGTGTCATGTTGTTATTAATATTGTTCTTGTGCTTTTCAATGAGGTTGTTCAGTAAAAGTATGATTTTGTTTTGACTGTTTAGTTTTCTTGTATACTCTAGCTTTCTTTTGTTCGCTTCCTTTATTTCAGCTTTAAGCTCTTCTATTTCTTCCTCAAGGGTTTCCAATTCATACTCTATCTCTGACATTTCAGACTCAACCAAGTCTATCAAAAACAAAGATTCCGGTTCTCCCCATTTCACTTTCCATCCTTCTTCAGTAAGACGGGATAACCTTTTCACTGCCTTTTTTATTTCGTTATTATCCATGGCGTTTCATCGTTCTAGTTTATTCCATTCATTTTCCGAGATGCAAAAATACAAAAAAGGTGCGCCACATCGTGACGCACCTTTGTGTTTATTTTGTAATCCTGTCGCCGCAGAAGGCTTTAGTACATTGTTGACTTTGATAGAAGTATTCCTGAACTAAGAAGTATCATTACCTTTTTATTAATCAATTGGCAGAATCATCTATTTTGTTTTTTTCTTCTTTTACAATCTGAGAAACAATTTGCCCAATAAGACTCTTCCCTACGACAATAACTTTTTCGAAATATTTATCGTCAACCACTATTTGCTGCCCTTTTTTCCCTCTTGCGGAATCGCCAGCCTTGTTTAAGTAAACATCGTTAATTATTCCTGATCCATGAACGATTAGATCCCTTGTCGCTTTTATTTCAACCCAGTCATTCCAAACATCTTCGTCGATTTTTATTGATAATATTTTTTGAAGATATTCTAGTTGCTCTTTAGGTGTAGAATAGCTTACGGCTGAAGTGTATTTTGAAATAATAGTAGTTAGCACTTCATTATAGTTTCCACAGTCCACAATCGTGTCATAATCTAATTTGCTCTCAGCGCCTTTGGGTTTTATTTTTAGACGCCTATTGTCATACAATAGGGTAAGTTCGGCAATTTCAAGAAGAATTGGCTCTATTAACGAAATGACGAACACAATTAATGCCATGTATATTTCAGACGAACGAGCGTGATGTATTGTCTCAATTAAATCATCAGACTTTCGCCTAACCTGTTTCCCCCGAATCTTTGAAGGAACCTTGAATTCTTTTATCTTCTCAAGAATTTGCTGATTATTTTCTATTCCTTCAAAGGTTAGTGAGACAAGCGTTGACCAAATATAAATATCATTTAGTTTTTTCTGTACTTGTCTTTTTTTTGAGATTTCATGTAAGTATTTGTTCTTATCCATTGTATGATTATTATTTGGAAATTCTGTCGCCGCAGAAGTCTTTCCGCTTGCAGGTCTTGCAGCGGAGCCCTTGCCAGACGATGTCGAGGTGGTCAGCGGCGGCATCGACCAGTGAGGGTTCGTCGGCGAGAATCCCGGCCTCGAAATTGCGATTGTTGTCGCCTTTCATGCCAATGCCGGCTCCCGTGAGGTTGGCGGAGCCAATATAGGCGGTAGCACAGTCGAAAATCATTATCTTGAAATGCACCCTTGGACAGAGTCTCCGCTCCAATCTACTCCACAATCCTGGATACTTGTCGAAATCCTCGCGAAAGTTCTCACCTGGTTCTTTGGCGTGCAGCAGACGAATGTCGACACCGCGCTTGAGCAGCTTGTCGAGCACCGACAGGAACGGAACCACATCCCGACCTCCCTCCACATATAAGTCCTTTAGGTCGGCTGTACCAATCCACAAATCGTGTTTCACTTTCTCACAAAGCGCCAGCACCTTTGTGTAGTGTTCTTTATCTGCAATATATTCAATCATTTCAGATGATACTACAATCTTTTTTTTCTTTTTGTTTATAAAACTCATGAACTGCTGCTATCATTCCTTCGTTATCGCGGGCGGGATATGACGGATGGTAATCATCTATTATTAATGTGTCGTTTTGTTTACAATAATAACACCAATCATTGTATTTTTTAAATTCCATGTCCGAATATATTTTTAGTGCAATATTTTTTAGAGTACCACTTCCACCACCACAAACAATAATATTAGGTTTTAGGATATTTCTTATTTGCTCATCAATAAAATTTTTATCTTGCCAATAATAATCCCATATTATCCCATTTTTAACATTGGCCCCACCAGAAATCTTCTTGACATTTACAATAGCTATAGGATATTGCATTGCTTCTGCGGTATACTCTTCCATGGGTTTAGATTCATCAAAGCTTGGCTTATAATTAGCAGTAACTTTATTTAGAGCCCACAAACATTTGAAAATATTTTGGAAAAAATTACCTCGTATAAAATAAAATTCTTCCCACCAGCGATAATCGTCACCAGGGTTACCATTTGTATCTTTCATTAAAAAGAGAATTTTGCGTTTTGCATTTTCCCATTTTTCAACTTCGGAAAAAACATCATTACATTCTGGATTACGATAATAAAGTAATCCATCAAAACAAAATAATTCCTGTAGTTCATGGGAGTAGGATTCATGCCAACGATTGCACAAATCGTTTTCTTTTATGTACAATTCGGGTTCTTTTTCGTTGAAAATATTATTCATATTTTTTTTTTGCAAAAATACACAAATTTTTCTAATTCATTTTTTAATCAACTCTCTGTCCGTGAATGACCGAAGTTTCGCAGACAGGTCTGTTTGTTGATTTATAGAAGCCTTACATATATTTCTGACATTGATGCATGCTTTAACATTTTAATCCTCAAGCGGTACAACATCCACGGGCATACTTATCTGGTAGTTGAAGGCATAGGTGGTCATGCGGAGGAGGTCGGGGATGGAGTAGTGCATGTGGGTGCAGAGGGCGTGGACGGCGTAGCAGACGCAAAGGTGGTCGAGCTGAGGAATGCGGAGGGGACCTTCAGCCCAAGTCTGGCCGTCGTCAAGGTTGCAGACATGGTCACCACAGCACCAGCAGATGTCGTCAAGCCGCGAGTTCTCGCCGATGACCCACAGCATCTCGTTCCACCGCGAGCCGTAGAAAGCATCCTCCTCCATCGGGAAGAGTTGCGGATCTTCTTCGTTGTGACTATAGAAGAGGGTGGTCTCCAACTCGAAAGGTTCGCCGCTGAGGGTATGGATGGCGTACATCTGCTCCTGCAGCGTGCGGTGGCGCTCGTTCAGCTGCTTCGTCAGCGCCAGCAGCCGCTCGTTGACCACCTCGAAGCGCCGCACCTCGCCCTCGGTGGCGTGCTTTCCGAACATCTCGTCAAGTATCCATTTCCTAGTGCCTAGGTGGTCGTCAATCACCTCCTTCGTCGCCTTGTCCCAATAGCCATCAAATGGCTTTGCAATACGCAGGATATAATCCTCGCAGTCCTGCAGCCGCTTGCGCAGCTGGTCGATGTTGTCTTTCTCTTTTTGCATATCTTAGCGTCTTTTTTCAGCTGCAAAGATAGCAAAACTGTGCGCCACATCGTGACACACCAAAATACCAATCGTCAAATTCATATTAAATTTGGTGATTTTGCGGATTCTATCGTTGCCTTTACTTTACCTCATCCAGTGCGCCTGTTTCGGAATCAATAATGAAGCCACGTACAGTGATGTCTTTGGGTACGAGGGGATGGGTGCGGATAATTTCGACAGTCTTCCTGACGCTTTCCTCCGTGTCCTTGAAGCCTTCCAACCAATGGTTTAGGTCAATGCCGCATTTGCGGATGGTATCCAGGGTTTGGTCGGTGACCCCTCTGGCCAGCATCTCGTCGTGGAAGTGGTCATAGCTCATGTGGCAGGCTCCGCAATGAGAGTGTGCCACCACCATAATGCTGTCCACGCCAAGCTCATAGATGGCCACAACAAGGCTGCGGATGGCTGAGTCAAAAGGAGTGATGACCAGTCCACCAGCGTTTTTGATAATCTTTGCGTCGCCATTGCGCAAGCCGAGGGCGGCAGGCAGCAATTCCGTGAGGCGTGTGTCCATACACGACAGTACGGCCAGTTTTTTGTCGGGGTACTTGTCTGTGACATACTTTTCATATCCCTTTCCCGCAACGAATCTCTTGTTGTATTCAATAATACTGTCTATCATAATAATATAAGTTATAGTTCACATTTATCCAATCCTGTCGCCGCAAAAGTCCTTCCTTTTGCAAGTCTTGCAGCAATGGCCTAGCCAGACGCTGTCGAGGTGGTCGGCGGCGGCATCGACCAGTTGCGGCTCGTCGGTGAGGATGCCGGCCTCGAAGTTGCGGTTGCAGTCGCCCTTCATGCCGATGCCGGCACCTGTGAGGTTGGCGGAGCCGATGTAGGCCACAGAACAATCGAATATCATTATTTTGAAATGCACACGTGGACAAAGCTTCCGTTCCAGTTTCGACCACAGCCCAGGATATTTGTCGAAGTCTGCTCGGAAGTTCTCGCCCGGTTCCTTTGCGTGGAGCAGTCGCACAGCGACACCGCGTTTCAGCAGTTTGTCGAGCACCGACAGGAACGGCACCACATCCCTTCCTCCCTCCACATACAAGTCCTTGAGGTCTGCGGTACCAATCCATAGGTCGTGCCTGACCTTATCGCAAAGCGCCAGCACCTTTGTGTGGTGTTCCTTATCGGCGATATACTCAATCATTTCAATTCTCCGCTAGAATTCTTCGATGACCTTGTCGACGCGGTAGACTTTGTCGCCGCGACGGAGGGGTTCGGTGGTGGCGAAGCTGAAGCGGTCGCCCTGATGCACTTCGGGGATGGGGTCGCGCTCAAGGCGAAGTTCTTTGACGGTGGCACGGTATACTCCGGTAGTTTCGCCCATAACGATGATATCGTCGCCGGGATGCAGCACTTCGTTGGTCTGCATCTGCACTTCGGCGACGCCGATGCGGTTGAAATAGTTCTTCACCAATCCCAAGTACACTTTATTCTCTGTGGCCTGCGAACCGTAGCGTTCGCTCCATTCGCCCAGGCGGCGACCGAGGTAGTAACCATCCCAGAAGCCGCGATTGAAGACGGTGGCGAGCCGCTGCATCCAGAGGTCGATCTTCTCCTTGCTGTAGCTGCCGTCGGCGATAGCTTCAACAGCCTCGCGGTAGCATTCAGTGACCGTCCGCACATAGTCGGCCGAGCGTCCGCGCCCTTCAATCTTCAGCACCCGAACGCCGGCTTTCACTATCTTGTCGAGGAATCCGATAGTACAGAGGTCTTTGGGCGACATGATATACTCGTTGTCTATCTCCAGTTCGAGGTCGCTCTCCTTATCCTTTACGATATATCCCCGACGGCAAAGTTGAAGGCAGGCGCCGCGGTTGGCAGAATAGTTGTAGTTGTCGAGCGAGAGGTAGCACTTGCCGCTAACACTCATGCAGAGTGCGCCGTGGGCGAACACCTCAACTTGTACCAGCTCACCTTTCGGGCCGCGGATATCGTCCGCGGCGATGAAACGTGTTATCTCGGCCACCTGCTCGAGTGGCAACTCGCGGGCGGTGACTATGACATCGGCGAACTGGGCGTAGTAGCGGACGGCCTCGATATTGGAGACGTTGCACTGGGTGGAGATGTGTACCTCGATGCCGATTCGGTTAGCGTATGTGATGACGGCCATGTCGGATGCGATGATGGCGCTCACGCCGGCCTCTTTGGCGGCCTGCAGCAACTGGTGCATCTCCTCAATCTCGCTGTTATAGATGATGGTGTTGACGGTAAGGTAGGTACGTACTCCTGCGGCATGGGCGATGGTGCAGATGCGTTTGAGGTCGTCAACGGTGAAGTTGGCCGCTGAACGGGAGCGCATATTGAGTTTCCCGACTCCGAAATAGACGGCGTTGGCACCGCCCTGTATGGCTGCCTGCAGGCTCTCGTAGGAGCCAACAGGACTCATTATTTCAATTGATTGCATTTATTTGTAGATGTCGAACACATTCATATCGGTCCACTTGGTGGGCACCAGCTTGGCATCGCGCATAGTGGCGTCCATAGTGGTCACGCGTCCAGAGAACACCTGCTCCACGAAGCCGCAGAAGAAATCTACGCTTCCAGGCAGGAACGAGGCCACTTCGTGTCCGATACCCTCGTAGCGCACAATCCACACCGGGAAGTCCTGCTTCTTCATCTGCTTGAACACGTTGTGCGCACCCCATAGCGCATGACTCAGCACTGGCGGGAACTTCTTATAGGCCACAATCTTGTCCTTTGTGCCGTGCATCAGCATCGTGGGGGCGGGAGGTGTCTTGTACTTGGGCTTGCCCTTACACATGATGGCACCGGAGTAGGGTACCACGGCGGCAGGTTTCCATCCTTCGGGTAATATGGAAACTGCAGGCAGTTGATTTGCACGGCAATAGTCCATCTGCAACACACTGATGGCGCCGGCGGAGCAGCCTGTGAGAACAATACGTTCGGGGTTGATGCCCAGTTCGTTGGCATGTGCTACAATGTATGTACAGGCGGCAGCAACGTCCTCGGCGGCCATATCTATCACTTCCTGGAACATATCGTTCATGTGCGACAACCCCTTGTAGCGGTGGACGAGGGAGGTGTCTTTCAAGCCGAGACGGTAGTCGGGGCTGACCACCACGAAGCCGCGCTCGGTGAGCATCTGTGCAATCTTGGTCTGCAATTCATCGTCTCGCTCGCCGACCACGAAACCGCCGCCGAACACGGCGACTACGCAAGCCGAGTCGGGTCGCGGCTGTGCCGGATGCCATACGTCGAGAAAAAGCGTGGAATCGCGCTCGACGAAGGCGAAGGTCTCCTTCTTTTGCGCATCACAAAGTGAAAACTGAAAAGCGAAAAGCGAAAGCGCCGCAAGAATCAATATCTTCTTCATTTGTTTTAACTTCTTAACTCCTAAAAATGGAACGTCAAACCGTTGCTTATGGTCAGGAAGTCGGCAGTGAAATGTTCGCCGCCGTTGGTGTTGATGTCGCTGAGCCACGAGAAGCTGAGTCGCAGGCAGTATTTCACGTGCTCACCGCCGATGCGGAACTGCAACTGCGGTTCAATCAGTAGGTTGGGGGTGCTGTAGTGCGAGCAGCGTTCGGGCATAATCTCCCCGTCGGCGTTGTAGCGGTTATACTGGTAGTCTGGCAGATAGGCGCCGCCTTTCAGGCCGAACGCCAGGTCGATATGTGCGCGGCTGAGGTCGTGCCAGCCGATATTCACCTGGCCGAAGGGCAGTCCGAAATGGCCGGAATAGGCGTAGGTTCCGGTACCTGTGGTGTCGGACGACGAGGTGCTGGCCTCGCGCCACGAGCTGCCGAATCCGTAGCCGGCATAGCCTTCTAGCACCCCGTGTTCGCCCAGCGGAAGGTAGGCGCCGGGGGCGGCCTGTACATAGATATTATCGCCGCCGTAGTTCAGGTGGCCCTGCACGGCGAACCATTCGGTTACTCCGTAGGTTACTGTGCCGCCGAAGGTGATGACATCGGGCAGGAGCCATGTGCTTACGCCTAGTGCGGCATCGACGCGAGTATCGCCCGGATGGTTAATAAGCGGTATATCAACGGTCTGTGGATGGTAGATGCTGCAACTGCCGAGGGTGAGCAGAGCGGCAACAGCGAGTGTTTGTGCGAAGTGTTTCATAATCTGTTGCGTGTGTTGTGGGGCAACCACAAATTTTTTTGCAAAAATACGATTTTTTGCCCTTTTGACCAAAAAAAAATTCTACCGTTTATGAATGTGAATTTCAAAAAATGTTAAAGTGCTGATACTGTGTGTTATATAATGTTAAAAATCACGTAACTCCAAGAACGCCAGTATGTTGACCCCACCTTCGCCTGATCAACGCCTGATCAACGCCTGATCAACGCCTGCCCTCCTATACCCCTTTTCGGGAACTTCGGTTCAACTTTTTTTGGCGGTTTCGGAAAAAGTTTGTATATTTGCACTTTCAAAATTAACATAAAAAACATCAACAATATGGTAGACTACAAGAAAATAGGCCTTGTGAACACCCGCGAGATGTTCCGTAAGGCTGTGAACGGCGGCTATGCCATTCCTGCGTTCAATTTCAACAACATGGAGCAGATGCAGGCCATCATCCAGGCCGCTGTCGAGACCAAGAGTCCCGTCATCCTCCAGGTGTCGAAGGGTGCCCGTGACTATGCCAACCCGACGCTCCTGCGCTACATGGCCGAAGGCGCCGTCGAGTATGCCAAGGAACTTGGCTGCCCCAACCCGCAGATTGTGCTTCACCTCGACCACGGCGACAGCTTCGAGACCTGCAAGAGCTGCATCGACATGGGCTTCTCGAGTGTGATGTACGACGGCAGCGCTCTGCCCTACGAGGAGAATATCAAGATTTCGCGCCAGGTAGTTGAATATGCCCACAAGTACGACGTCACCGTCGAGTGCGAGCTCGGCGTGTTGGCCGGCGTGGAGGACGAGGTGTCCTCCGAGGTGAGCCATTACACCAAGCCCGAGGAGGTGATCGACTTCGCCACCCGCACCGGTTGCGACTCCCTCGCAATCTCCATCGGCACCTCGCACGGCGCCTACAAGTTCAAACCCGAGCAGTGCACCGTCGATCCCAAGACCGGCCGTTTGCTGCCTCCTCCGCTGGCTTTCGACGTGCTTGAGGCCGTCGAGAAGAAGCTCCCCGGCTTCCCCATCGTGCTCCACGGCTCCAGCTCGGTGCCGCAGGACGAGGTGGACACCATCAACGCCAACGGTGGCGCCCTGAAGGCCGCCGTCGGTATCCCTGAGGAGCAGCTCCGCAAGGCCGCCAAGAGTGCCGTCTGCAAGATCAACATCGACAGCGACAGCCGTCTGGCTATGACCGCCGCCATCCGCAAGCACATGGCCGAGCATCCCGACCATTTCGACCCGCGTCAGTACCTCAAGCCCGCCCGCGAGAGCATGAAGAAGATGTACATCCACAAGATTGTCAACGTCCTCGGCTCGAACGACAAACTGTAATAGATAGATTGAAGATAAATGAAAGCCCGCTGAACTTTGTTCGGCGGGCTCTTTTGTTTTTTTTTGAAGCTATTAGTTTTTTGAATTTGAGTACAAATGTAATACGGTTTTCCGCAATTGGCAAAATAAATTTCTCTATATCATAAAAAAGTAGTATTTTTGCAGTCTAATTTTTGGAATATGAAGAAACCTTTATCCTTCGGAATGACCATGCTGGCGTCGGCGCTCGGCGTCGTGATTGTGTCTGTTGTCGGCGGAGTGCTGATGTTCATTATGTCCATCGCCATGGTGGCTTCGATAAGCAAGATGAGCAAGTCGGATACCACGCTGGTGAAGCCCTCCACCTTCCTGACGGTCGACCTCGGCAAGATTAGTGGCGACCGCACCCCCAATGGCCTGCGTCAGAGCTTCGGCGAAAACAAGACCGTGGGCCTCGTTACTGCCATGGAGGCCATCCGCAAGGCAAAGGACGACTCGAAAATTGAAGGCCTGCTTATCAAGGACGACGGCGCCCCTGGTGTTTCGTGGGCCTCGCTCGAGGAACTTCGCGCCGTTATCGGCGAGTTCCGTGAGAGCGGCAAGCCTGTGGTGACCTATGCCACCGGCTACTCCCAGTCGGGCTACTACCTCTGCTCCGCCGCCGACCGTGTCTGCCTGCATCCCACCGGCATGATCGACTTCCGCGGCATGGGCGGCGAGGTAATGTATTATAAAGACTTGCTCGACAAGCTCGGCGTGGAGATGCAGCTTATCCGCCCCGAGAGTTGCTCTTATAAGAGTGCCGGCGAGGTCTATACCCTCAATCGCATGTCGGACGCCAACCGCGAGCAGATACGCGCCTATATCGCCAGCATCTGGCGTACCGCCACCTCCGAAATTGCCGCCAGCCGCGGCGTGGATGTCGTCGACCTCAACCGCATCGCCGACGACCTCAGCGGCTACTTGGCCGACGATGCCTGCGCCCAGCACCTGGTCGACACCCTCTGTTTCGAGGAGGATGTGCGCGCTATGCTTAAGGAGGAACACGGCGCCAAGCATCTTTTGTCGCTCGAGAAGTATGCCAAGAACCTGAAAACTAAAGAGCTCTCCAATACTGACCGTATCGCTGTCATCTATGCCGAAGGCAACGTGATGGACGGCTCGGCCAAGGGTATGAGTCAAGGAGTATATGGTGACGACATAGTCAAGGCCCTCAAGCAGGCCACCGAGGATGACCAAGTGAAGGCTATCGTGCTGCGCGTCAATTCGCCCGGCGGTCAGGTTACCGCCAGCGAAAGCATGACCCATGCCGTCATCGCCGCCAAGGAGAAGAAGCCCTTCATCGTCAGCATGGGCGACCTCGCCGCTTCGGCCGGCTATGAAATATCCTGCATGGCCGACGTTATCGTGGCCCAGCCTATGACCATTACCGGATCCATCGGCGTGTTTGGTACCTATCCCAACGTGCAGAAGCTTATGCGCCAGAAGTTCGGAATCAATGCCGATACGGTGCTTACCAACCGCAATGCTGCAGGCCTCACCATCACTCGTCCGCTCAGCCCCGCCGCCATGGCCATGATGACCCGAAACGTGGAGGACTTCTACAAGGTGTTTGTGGGCCGTGTGGCTGAAGGCCGCCACATGACTTTCGACGCGGTGCACCAGATTGCTCGTGGCCGCGTGTGGACAGGTGCCGATGCGTTGGGAATTGGACTTGTCGACACTCTTGGCGGACTCGACCTTGCCCTCCGTATTGCTGCCGAGAGGGCCGGCCTGGACGAATACACTCTCAAGGACTACCCGCTTGAGAAAGATACTTGGAAACAACTGACCGAACTCTTCGGCGAGGGTTCCGACGACGACCTCGACCTTATGGCCAAGATACGCCTGGCCAGAAAGTGGAAGGCAGAAAGCGGAAAGTGGAAGGCTCTGTCGCGTACGGAGGAGGATTTGATGTATATCAGCACCGCCGAAGGCCTCCAGGCCCGCCTGCCCTTCATGTTGGTCAGCGAATGAAAAACAAGCACTGAAATGGATATCGTCGACTTCAAACCCTTCAGCATCGTAGTGCATGGACGCCTGGTGGAATACCAGCGGCCGGCGGTGATGGGCATACTGAACATCACCGACGACTCGTTCTACGACGGTGGACGCTACCGTGATGCCGCCGCCATGCTCGACCGTGCTCGCCAGATGGTAGGGGAGGGGGCCGATATCATCGACGTGGGTGCCTCGTCGTCGCGACCTGGTGCCACGCTCATACCGCCCGACGAGGAGGCCCGTCGCCTTACTGAGGCCGTGCGCCTGCTGCGTGGCGAACTGCCCGAGGTTGTCATTTCGGTCGACACCTGCTATTCTTTTCCCGCCCGCGCCGCCATCGAGGCAGGAGCCGACATCATCAACGACATCGGGGGCGGTACCCTTGACGAGAATATGTTCGCTACCGTTGCCGACCTACAGGTGCCATATATTATGATGCACATGCGCGGAACGCCATCCGACATGCAGCAGCACACCGGCTACGACGACATAATTGACGACCTGACAAAGAACTTCTCTGCCCGACTCGACACCCTCTACCGTTTGGGTGTAAAGGACGTGTGGCTCGACCCTGGCTTCGGCTTCGCCAAGACCGTGGCCGAGAATCATAGCCTTCTCCGTCGCCTCGACGAACTCTGCACCCTCTTCCGCGAGCCTGTTCTGGTAGGACTCAGCCGCAAGAGCATGATATACAAGCCGCTCGGCATTACTCCCGACCAGGCTCTCAACGGAACCGCGGTCCTCGACACCATGGCCCTCGAACGTGGCGCCAGAATCCTCAGGGTACACGATGTGAAGGAGGCCGTGGAAGCCGTCAACCTTATAACACTAAACACTGAACACTAAACGTATATGTTACTCGACGCAATACTAGGACTTCCGGCCATTCGGGTTATCGACATTGTCGATGTGCTGATAGTCGCCGTGTTGATATACACCCTCTACCGCATGATAAAGGGCACTAACGTGATGCTCATCTTCTGGGCGTTGATAGTGCTGCTTATCGCGTGGCGGGTGGCCGATGCTCTCGGGATGCGACTACTTGGGGCGATACTCAGCGCCGTCACCAGCGTTGGCCTGATAGCGTTGGTGGTTATCTTCCAGCCAGAGATACGTCGCTTTCTCCTCCTCCTTGGCACCAAGACCCAACTCGACCAGTCATGGGGCCAGCGCCTGCGCTTCTGGCGCCGCAACATGCAGCAGGGCAAAGGGGTCAACTACGAGGCCTACATCAACGCCTGCATGCACATGTCGCAGTCCAAGACAGGTGCCCTTATCATTTTCCGCCGCAAGAATGAAGTCGAGGAACTGGTCGAGACTGGCGAGCGCATAAACGCCCCTGCCAGCAGTGCACTTATCGAGACCATATTCTTCAAGAATTCACCTCTCCACGACGGTGCCATGATTGTGCGTGGCAACGAGATTCTGGCTGCCCGTTGCATATTGCCAGTCACCTCCCGCCTCGATATAGACCCCAATCTGGGCCTGCGTCACCGCAGTGCTATAGGTGTGACAGAACAGCTTGATGTGCTGAGCGTTATCGTCAGTGAAGAAACCGGTGCCATAAGCTATGCCATCGGTGGCGAGATACACCATAACGTCAGCCCGGTTGAACTCCGTCAGGCTCTGGAAAGATATGAATGTTAAAAATAAAACGATATATAATTGATTAAGAATAGGATAATGGTGGGAGACGTAAAAAAGATGAAAAAAGTTTTGCCGGAATGAAAAATTGTACTACTTTTGCAGTGTACTAGTTAACTAATACAGCAGCACAATATTGCTACAATGTGTTGAAAAATAGGAAACAAACAAAATACAACAAACAAAAAACAACAAACAAAAATGAAAAAAACGATTTGGATTCTGCTACTTGGCGTACTGCTCGGTGGCAGTGCCTTCGCCCAGCTCCCCGGCTCGGACAAGAAGGACAAGAAAAGCGACCTGACCGCCCAGGTGCCCCTCGACAAGAAGGTGCGCTACGGTAAGCTCGACAACGGATTTACTTATTATATCCGTAACAACAAGAAGCCCGAGAAGATGATTCAGTTCCGTCTGGTCTCCAACGCCGGTTCCATCATGGAGCGCGAAGATCAGCGTGGTCTCGCCCACTTCTGCGAGCACATGGCCTTCAATGGTATCAAGGGCTATCCCCACAACGAGATGATTGACAAGCTGCAGAAACACGGTGTGGAGTTCGGTCGCGACATCAACGCCTACACCTCGTTCGATCAGACCGTCTATTATGTCAACATCCCCGCCGACGACCCCGAGATGGTCAAGATGGGTATCGAAATCCTCGACGGCTGGGCCGGCAACATCCTCTTCGACGAGAAGGAGATTGAGAGCGAGCGCGGCGTCATCCACGAAGAGTGGCGCGGCAACACCGGTCATGGCGACCGTATCCGCAAGAAAACCTGGCCCATCATGCTCAAGGGTTCGCTCTATGCCGAGCGTCTGCCCATCGGCAAGGAAGAAGTCATCATGAACTTCAAGCGCCAGAGCATCGTCGACTTCTTCAACGACTGGTATCGTCCTGACCTGCAGGCTATCGTCATCGTCGGCGACCTCGATGGTTACGAGTATGCCGGCATGAAGGGTGACAAGGCTATGGAGCAGAAGGTGAAAGACGTCTTCAGCAGCCATAAGTTCCTCGGCACCGAGAAACTGCCCCGCCTGAGCTATGAAATCCCCGACAATGTCGAACCCCTCATCGCCATCGCCACCGACAAGGAGGCCATGAGCACCGATTTCGAACTCTTCTGGAAACACAAGAAAGGTCCTCAGGGCACCGTCGGCGCCTATCGTCAGAGCCTTATCCACAATCTCATCGGCATGATGATGGACGAGCGTTTCCGTGATATCTGCGACAAAGCTTCCGCCCCCATGATGCATGCCGGTGGTGGCTATGGTGGATTCCTCGGCCGCGAGATTGACGTCTTCGCCGTTTCCGCCAGCCCCAAGGACAACCGCATCAACGAGACCGCCGAAACCCTTCTCCGCATGGTGAAGCAGATCGACGACCACGGTTTCCTGCAGGCTGAACTCGAGCGTCAGAAAGAGGAACTCCTCTCCCGCTATGCCAAGATGGCCAAAGAGGCCAACAAGACCCAGAGCAACAGCCTGGCCGACGAGTACACCAACCACTATCTCGACAACGAACCCTGCCCGGGTATCGTCCAGGAGTGGAAATATGCCAAAGAGTTCCTTCCCGAAATCACCATCGAAGAGTGCAACGCTCTGGTCAAGAGCTGGATTACCGACGAGAACATCGTGTGCGTCATCACCGCTCCCGAGAAGGAAGGCGTAACTGTTCCCACCGAGAAGGAAATCCTCGACATTCTCAAGAGCATCCGTACCATGAAGACCGAGCCTTGGGTCGACAACTATAAAGACGAGCCTCTCTTCAGCGAAGAGGTGGCCACCGTTACTCCCTACAAGACCGCCAGCAACAGCACCCTCGGCTACACCGAGTACACCTGCCCCAACGGCGTCAAGTTCGTCGTCAAGAAGACCGAACTCAAGGCCGACGAAATCCTCATCAGCTCGTTCTCCTTCGGCGGTACCGCCCTCTACGGCGACGCCGACTTCTATCAGGCCGACAACGCCGCCGAGTTTGTCGATGCCGGCGGTATCGCCAACTTCAGCGCCACCCAGCTGGGCAAGAAGCTCAAAGGTATGAACCTCAGCATCAGCCCCACCATCGGCGGCAACACCCAGGGCTTCAGCGGCAACTGCTCGCCCAAGGACCTCGAGACCACCCTCCAGCTCATCAACCTCTACTACACCGCTCCCCGCAAGGACCGCGACGCCTACGACCGCGAGATAGAGAACACCGTCCAGCAGATCAAGTTCCTCCTCGACAACCCGCAGGTGGCCTTCATCGACAAATACATCAAGACTGCCTATCCCAACAACAAGCGCATCATCCGCTTCCCGACCGAAGCTCAGATCCGCAGCCTCGACCTCGACCGCATGTTTGAGATCTATCAGGAGCGCTTCGCCTTCGCCAACAACCAGGTGTTCTTCTTCATTGGTAACGTGAGCGACAGCGCTATCGCCATGATTGCCAACTACCTCAACCACCTGCCCACTCTGCCCGCCGTCGTGAAAGACCAGATTATCGACCGCACCCCGAAGTTCGCCAAAGGCATCGTGCATGCTGAAGCCGTCAAGGGTATCGAGCGTCAGGGTATGCTGCTCATGATGGGTCAGAAGGAAGTTCCCAACGCCGAACTCGACACCAAGACCGAGATGGCCCTCCATCAGCTGGGTGAGTGCTTGAGCATCACCGTCACCGAGATTATACGCGAGAAGAACGGCGACGCCTACAGCCCCAGCGGCGCTGCCGGCTCCAGCCGTTCCATCACCTCAGACAACGGTGTCGCCTACTGGCAGTTCTATATCGGCCTCGACCCCGAGAAAGCCAAGAAAGTTGAGAAAGACTGCATCAAGATCCTCAAAGACTACATGAAGAAGGGTTGCGACCAGAAGACCCTCGACAAGGTCCAGGAGCAGATGATTGTGCAGCACGACAAGAGCGTCCAGAACAACAGCTGGTGGCTCGGTCAGATCCGCAACTACTACATGACCGGCGAAGACAACGACTGGCAGGTCGATGAGTACAGCAAGATGGTCAAGTCCATCCCCCCCGCCGACATCAAGGCTGCTGCCGCCAAGTATATCGACCTCAACAACTACATCGTCGTCAACCTCCGCCCCGAGGATGGCGCAGTAGGAACCGCCGATTAATGAACATTTTGAGAAATCAAAACACAACCAAACACGACTATGGGCACGCGCTACTTGTGGCGGGTGCCCATAGCCGTATGGGCTGTGCCATACTGGCTGCCAGGGCGGCATTACGTTCGGGTTGCGGTCTGTTGACGGTGCATCTGCCAATGCGTTGTGTCGACCCTATGCAGGCGGCCTTCCCCGAGGCTATGGTCAGTGTGGACCCCAATGACAGCGTCTTTTCCACACTACCAAGCAACATTGAGCGTTATTCCGCCATTGCCGTTGGCCCTGGTATCGGTACCAGCGAGGCGACCCGACAGGCGCTGCTCACCCTTCTTTCAACAAAACCCGCCGATACACCGCTCGTCCTCGACGCAGACGCCCTCAACATCCTCGCCAAAGACATTCGACATTCAACATTCAACATTCAGCATTCGATTCTAACGCCCCACGAGGGCGAATACCGACGCCTTTTCGGCGATGCCGACCCTGCAGCAATGGCTCGTGAGTATGGGCTTATAATCGTGAAGAAGAGCCACCGTACGCGCGTTTATGGTCCTTCGGGCGAAGAGTACGAAAATCAAACGGGCAATGCCGGAATGGCTACCGCCGGAAGCGGCGATGTGCTTACGGGAATAATGCTTGGGATGCTCAGTTCCAATCGGTTGCACACATCGGTGTTCGAAATCGTGTGCCGCGCTGTCGAACTGCATGGCAAAACGGGTGATTTGGCTGTTGAAAAGCAGTCGGAATCGAGCCTCATAGCATCCGACCTGATAGAAAATCTTAAGCACCTATCGACTGATATTACAGTTATTTAGCTTCTGGCGGAAAAATATTTTGAAAAATAATTTTGCCAGTTCTGAAAAAGGTTGTATCTTTGCACCCGCTTTCGAGAGAAAAAGCAACCAATCCTCACATGGGAGATTGGTTTGCGACACAAGGTCACAATCCAACATTCCTCCTTAGCTCAGTTGGTTAGAGCACCTGACTGTTAATCAGGGGGTCGAAGGTTCAAGTCCTTCAGGGGGAGCTTAAAGCGCTGATTATCAGCGCTTTATCTGTTTTTGTACTCAAAATACACTCAACTTACTTTTGTAATCATCTAATCAAATAACTAATTATCAGTTCATTATAAACATCGCAACAACACACAAAAAAGTTCAAACCCAATTAGGACTTGAACTTTTTTTTATTTTGTTCCACTATAAATGTCTTTTCTTTCATTTTGATTGTGTGAAATAACCTATTTTATCACACTGACTCTCACCCTCTTCCAAAAATCCTCAAAAAAAAATTTCACCCCTCATGTTGTGATTCTACTTCTCACTGCGTCTAATATGTCGTAATAAAACCAAACAGCAATCGTTCTATAATTACCATGGAGTTGGACGAAAAAACATTCAAAGAACTGATACACCGACAACGGGATTTGATTTGGCGGGTGTGCAGCAGTTATAGGATGAGTGCGGCGTGGACGACGGAGGACGCTTTCCATGAGGTGTTGTGCGACCTGTGGCGAGGCATCGGGACTTTCGACCAGCGTAGTTCGGAGAGCACTTGGGTGTACCGCATAGCAACCAACACGATGAACTCGCTGGCACGGAAAATGGTAAATCAGCCGACGGAACCGCCGCCAGAGGGACATGAGCCCTGCTACCGCGACGATGACTACCGCGACCTGGTGGAACTAATCGAGACTACGCCGGAACCCGACCGCACCATCATCAAGGCTCACGCTCAAGGCTACGGCTACAAGGAGATTGCCGAGATTACGGGGCTAAGCATCGCGGCAGTGAGCATGCGACTAACCCGGACCCTACGGAAATTACGCAAACTTTATAACCAGAAATAACGATGAGAGATTTTGACAAACAACTGGGACGATACAGCGACGAGCTGAAGAATGCCCGCTGCCCTTACAGCGATGCCGAACTGGACAGGGAAATCCGCAGCGTGGTGTGGAACGAAAATATTATCCCGAGCGAACTACAGGTAAGACGCACACATACCAAATGGCTCTGGTCTTCTGTGGCCGCTGCCGCCTGCCTCGCGGCTGTGCTGATACCTTTGAATATGCCTATCCGAGCCAATGGCAGCATCGCCTCGGTGGAGATCGATGGCGAGCATCTCTACTTTGCCTGCAACAATGGCTGCTCGCCCGAAGGCACCTTGGAAACCTTTAAAACCATAATAAGATGAAACGACTGATACTCCCATTTTTGATGCTCCTGCTGGCCGCCTGCCAACGCGAAGCCGACCTGCCTGAGGCTACCTCGGCGGCGAAGGAGGTCTATTTGCAATATGCCGACCGAAAGGACATGACGGTGGCCATGATCGGCGACTATCAAGGCTACAACGCCGTCATGCTTCAGGCGCAGAATGCCGAGGGCTGGCTGCGGCTGTGTGAGGAGTTTGGTGTCGGCAAGCATGTGGATGCCGCCGCGTTGGATTCCGTCAAGGTCTCATCGCTCAAGAGTGCATCCTTCAATGCCGACTCCCTGCGCTTCTGCGGCAATCTGGACTCCCTGCCGCTCCAAGGCTCTGTCGGTGATATCTTCGCAGACCTCCTCGACTCGCTGGTGCGCAGCAAGACCGGCGGCGGCATATTTGACACCGCCTACTCATACGTCCACAGTGAGCACTGGGACAATGGCGTGCTGGTCGACTCCTCGACCAACGTCAGCGGCCACCCCTCCAACGGCGGCCACAACTTCCCAATAGCGCCCCCGATAGACCGCCTCCTCCGCACCGCCACAGAGCACGGCAACCGCGGCTACCTCCTCCACGACGATAGCCCCAGCCTCACTCTCTGGCTCTTCTTCTACAGCACCAAGGAAGAACTTTCACAAATCATAAACACAATAACATTAACACATTAAACAACAATGAAACGTATCTTTATTGCAATGCTGCTCGTGCTGGCTGGATGCCAGTGGGCAGCGGCCGCGACCGACGACTCGACAGCGGCCCGTGAAATCTACAACCGTTACGCCTTGCGCCGGGGTTACACGACCAAAATCAAACACAGCCAGGGAGTCTCCCTTGTGTGGATAACAGCCAAGAACGATGCCAAATGGAAGGCACTGAAGGAGGAGCTTTCCCCGCTCGGCACCGACAGCCTCGTCAGTCAGGCACTCCAGCTGTCAGGTCTGCCCGACACTAACTCCGCCGCCAAGGTCAGCTCCACCTCGCACAGCATCTCCATGGTGCATACCGCCGCCGACAGTTCGGCCATCGGCAATGTGATAAGCGCCATGCTGCCCGCTGGCGCGCGCCATATACTGCCCGAAGTGAAGTATGACAGCGCAGTGGCGGTGACCAAGACCGTCGTGTACGAGAACGGCAAGCTGAAGGAAGAAAAGACCGAGGTGAAGACCGACGAGCAGCTCGACGACTGTAGAGCCAAGCTACTGGAGAATGTACTGGTGAAAAACGCCGCCAAACATGTAGGCACCGGCCACATCATGGTAGCCAACGACGACGAGCGCATTGTATGCATCTGCTTCTACGCCTCTGGCGAAGACCTCCTCAGCCTTGTCTTCCTCGCCACCGCCCTGCTGGGCAAATAACAGTTACTCTCCGAAAAAAGTTTTCTGGTAAGCCTGCGTGCATCTTGTTAAAATAATGTTAAAGCAAGCAACATTCTGTAAGATTTGAGCACCTTTTGCGTCTACTATATAGAACTACAAAAACGACATTTATGCAAAGGACAAAACTGACAATCGTAATGCTGGCCGCCGTGCTGCTGTTTTCGGGATGTATGATGGAGAGACCCACGGTGAAGAACTACCGCAGGGTATCTGCCATGCCGGAACTCACCCCCGTCACTGTGGAGCAGTTGCGGCAGCTCATAGCCGCCGACTCTGTCGTCACCAAGGACGTGCCTGCCAACATGGTGGTGGCCGGCACGCCCGCCAAAGTGAAGAGGGGCATCCAGTGAGCTAAGAACTAAGAGAATGTGTTAATGTGTTAGTCGCTGACGCATCAAAGATTAACGAATTAACGAATTAACACATTAACGAATTTTTTTCGTATATTTGTATACGAAAAACAGGATATGTACATACCGTCAAACCCCTGTTTTTCCGCTTGGTAGAGCGGACAACTCCACATGGTTTTATTAACAAAAATACAACAAGACATGAAACAAAACATGCGGGGATTCTATTTCACAATGAAGAAAACAATGATTTGGGCAATATGCCTGTTGAGCCTTACCGCCTGCGCTCAAAGAAACGGTGGAGAGGATAAATCAAACGACAAAGGTCCACGTTTCGGAGGTGGAGGCATGATGATGAACTCTAAAGAGAACGATTCTTTGTTTGTCGCCTTAAAGAACGAGACCTTGGGGAAGTTTCGGCAGTTCACCTTCGTGGATGCTGTGACAGGCAATACCATGCAATACAATCTTCTTATCCCAGATGGTTATGATGGGGAAACATGTTATCCTTTGGTGCTTTTCATGGCCGATGCAAGCACCGTGGGAAAGGATGTGACCACCCCACTCACCCAGGGCTATGGGGCTCTTGAGTTTGCCTCTGACCGTGACCAGCAGAAGCACCCCTCTTTTGTTTTGGTTCCGCAATATACCGATTGGGCTGTGCAGGATGACTGGAGCACCTCCGACGAGGTGGAGATGACCATCCGTCTGTTGCAATATGTATGCAAAGAGTATAAGGTCGACCAAAGACGACTTTACACAACTGGCCAATCGATGGGTGGCATGATGTCCTTCTATTTCAACATCGCCCATCCCGACCTATTTGCTGCTTCGCTGTTTGTCAGCAGCCAATGGGACACATCGAAGATGAAAGACTTTGGCAAGCGCAAGTTCTTCTACATAGTGGCTGGCGGTGACGAAAAGGCATCGGGAGGCATGAGAGAACTGACCGAGGTGCTGAAAAAACAAAACGCCCATATCGACTCTGCCTCATGGAGCGCCAAGTTGCCCCCATCAGAGCAGGAACGTCTGGCAGAAGCCTTGATAACCAAGGGAGGCAACATCAACTTTATTTGTTTCGAGAAAGGTACGGTGCTCCCTGAATCCGGACAGGGCATGGAACACATGGCCTCTTTCGACTTTGGATACAAGATTGCCGCCGTCCGTGACTGGCTGTTTGAGCAAAGCAAATAATCACCCCCTCTGCCACACCTCCGATGACACAATATTTCTTGAATCTCAGCGTTAAAGTAAAGTGATTAAAAAACGATAAATATGATACGGTTGAATTGTTTTTTCCAAGCCAATGACAGCGAGCAGTACAAGACCGCCCTGCAGGCGGCTATAGCCCTTACCGAGCTGTCTCAGAAACACGAGGGATGCATCGCCTACGATGTGTTCCAAAGTGCCACCCGACCGGATGTGTTCATGATTTGCGAGACATGGAAGGACCCCGCGTCGCTTGACAAGCATTCCGCCACGCCAGAGTTTAAGAAATACTCGCCCATGATGCGCCAATGCGGGCAGATGAAAGTAGAGAAATTCAACAATGCCTGACCATAAAGCGCATGAGACACACGATGAACTTGATA
>CAJOFL010000003.1:0-38903 GCA_905233895.1 uncultured Bacteroidales bacterium
TTTCTGTTTTTTATGGTAATAAACACCAACTCGCTGGTTACGTGAATGTTGAGCTCAAGAAAAATTTTCCGCACAAGACATCCGCCGCCCCTCAGCACCCCACCAAAACGGCCAAAACCACCAGCAAAAAGCTCGTTTTCGGTCCGGCTACGCGCGGCCATCGCAAAAAACCAAATATCTCGCTGTAAACCAACATGATACAGCAATAAAACACACCCAATGTGCACTGCCTCAGACCCTTGGACCCACCTTCGCCTGACCAACGCCTGATCAACGCCTGACCAACGCCTGCCTTCCCATAGGGGATAGAATCGGTTCAAAAGCACCATCGTTTGAAAACTTTTTTCAAATAATAATAATAAAAAAACGGCAACGCCGTTATTAAATGTTAGTTCGATGAAGAAGGCTTGGAACATAACATGGCGCGTGGTACTGGCGGCAATGCTGACGGTCTACGTTTGTGTGGCACTGCTAAACTACTCTGTAGTACAGTCGGTTATCGGCGGCGAGGTAGGACGGCGACTATCGGCGGAATGGGGCGGCGAGGTAAAAATAGGCTCGCTGCACGCCAATCCATTTAACCACCTTATTGCCAACAACCTACTAATGATAGCACCGGACGGCGACACTATTCTCGACGCCGAAACGCTTCGGGTACACTTCAAGCGATTCCCCTTCCGCAACAACCGGCTGGCCATGAGTCGCGTCTACCTCAAGAACGCCTACTACCATCTGGCAATATATAGCATTGACGACCCCAATGCACCTGATTTCGTGCGCAATAAACCATACGATGGAAGGGAGACAGGACTGAACCTGCAATATATCCTCAACCATTACTACAAGGGGCCTCGCGACTGGAAAGACCTACAGTTCACAGTCGACGTGGACGAGGTGGTACTTGACCATGTACACTACAAGATGGACCTGCCCGAGAGGCATGAACAGCACTACGACTACGGGGTCTCGATACCGCACATGGAGTTTTACGACATCCGTTCTAAAATCAGCAAGATACACGTGGTGAACGACGATGTCACCTGCCGCCTTGTGCGCTTCAGTACCGAGGAACGCAGCGGCTTCAAAGTGAACGACATAGCGGCACAGGTACATGTAAGCGGCAACGACATCACAGTCAAGAACTTCAAGGTCGAGACCGACCGCAGCGTGATAAAGGCCGATGTGGAAATGCTTTACGACGGATGGCTCGGGATGGTCGACTACCTGCACGGCGTACGACACCGCATCGACCTGCACGAAGGCACTTCGGTGGCCTTGGCCGACATCGCCTACTGGGCACCAGCACTCTGGAACATCGACATGCAGATGATACCTGTGGGCGGAGTGACCGGCACGGTTGACAGCATGCACACCGACAACATGAGCTTGCGTTTCGGAAATGCCTCTGAGGTTGCCATCAACGGCGACATTACAGGCCTTTCCGATCCCGCAAACATGGAACTGGACCTCGACAACCTCGCCCTGCGCTTCGAGCAGAGCGACCTGCGGCAGATATGCGCCATGATGCCGAAATACATCACCCCCGAAATAGAACGGCGTCTCAACGAACTGGAATACATCGATCTCAATGCACAAGCCCGCGGCGGCTGGCACAAAGAGGCCACCGCCAACGTGAACCTCGTGTGCGGTCTAGGCAACCTGCGCGCCGACGCAACCATGACACCAAAGAGCGGAGGCCGTCGAGTAGTACTCCACGCCGACAGCGACGGTATGGGCCTCACCCCACTTGGCAGCGACTGGCAGACCCACAGCGGATTCACACTAGATGTCGATGCCGACATGCCCAACAATATCCGTAACCTCCGCGCCATTGAGGCTGAAGCCTCAGCCTACCTAACTGGCAGCGTGGTGAAGGGCAACAATATCGACCCAGTCTATCTGCATGCCTACATGAACGACGGCAAGTTGGAATTCGCAGCCTCGTGCGACGACTCGCTGCTCTATGCCGACCTGTACGGCACCGCCAAACTGACCGATAGCGAGCGCGTCTACAGCGCCCATGTGGACCTATACCGCTTTCAGGCCGACACCTTTGGCCTCGTAAAGCCAGCATATGGGCGCATCGCCACCCACCTCGACGCAAACTTCAAAGGCAACAGCCTCGACGCTCTGCGCGGAGCCATGACCGCCAGCGGAACCAGTGTAGGGCAGATGAAACTCCATGAACTGACCCTGAGCGTTACCCCCGACTACGAACAGCACAAGAGTCTGCGCCTCGAGAGCGACGCACTTACCGCCACCGTCGGCGGTCGGTTCGCCTATGCCGACCTGCCCGTCATGCTCCAACACTTCTGCTATGAAATCCTGCCAGAAGACCTTGGCCTTGTGGCCGAGCCCGACAGCGCCGCCCTCACCGTCATCGCGGACAACACTATGAACTTCCATCTCCGCATTGTCGACAGCACCCTGCTAACCCAAGTCCTCCCAACCCTGAGCTTGGCCAACGGAACCCGAATCGACGGCACCTATAATGGCAACGACCTGCTACGTCTGGTGGCGCGCTGCGACGCCGCACGAATAGGCTCGGTGGCAATCAACAACATAGGTCTTTCCAGCCTCAACCAAAACGGCATCTATTATGTTGACATCGAGAGTTCGAACATAAAAGTCGGTGAGGGGCTGGAACTGATGAACGACATTACCCTGGAGTTGGCCAGCAACCAGAATCAAGCCGACCTTCGTATCAATTGGGGCGACCAGACACAATCGTCGCACGGCGACCTGCTCTTGGATCTCAACCAGGGCAACATCAATGTGCTAAAACCCTATTTCTACATAGACAACAACCAGTGGCGAATCGACATCGACAGCCTTCACCTCGAGACCCACCCTTGCAGGCAACGGAATTCGACTCGTGAGCGAAGAACAGCGCATCGAAGGCCGCCTGCGCCTCTTACGGCAGGAGAACGACTGTGTGGAACTCGATTTCTCCAACTTCAACCTCACTCCTGTCTGCAACCTCCTCCTGCAGGAGTCGCCCATTAGCCTTGGCGGCACCGTCGACGGCCGTTTCTCACTCTACGGACTGGCCGCCACCCCCTATTTCAATGCCAACCTCACTGTCGACAGCTGCATCTTCAACCGACAGGAACTGGGAAAACTTGCCGTACGCAGCAACTGGAACGCCGAGATGAACACCCTCAACCTTCTTGTACACGGCAACACACTGCGTGCCAGTGGATGGCTCGGCCTGGGCAACAAAGACCCCGATATTAACTTCAACGTAGGCTTCAACCAATTCGAACTTGCATCCATCGCCCCATTGCTGGCCACCTTCAGCAGCCGCTTTGAAGGACAGCTCGAAGGTGAGCTAGACATCGACGGCACCATCTCCCACCCTAACGTCATCGGCGAAGCCTACATCAACAGCGGTGCATTGAAAATCGACCCCACGGGCGTGACCTATTATTTCAATGACAGCATCGGCTTCACAAACAACATCATCACCCTCAGCCGTTTCAAACTTCTCGACCCTTTGGGCAACATCGCCACCGTAGACGGAAAGATTGCCCACAACGGACTGGATAACATCAGCATAGACCTCCGACTCTCAACAGACAACTTCATGGTGCTCAACCAGCGCAGCGGAGAGCAGTTCTACGGCACCATGCTGGTGCAGGCCGACGGACGCGTCAATGGCAATACCGACCTTCTGAACATCAACGTCAATGCCCGCACCAACCCCGGAAGCACCCTCACCGTGCCCGTCAGTGACCGCCGACAAGTGCAGGCACAGGATTTCATCACATTTGTAGGTAGTTCCGACGCCACGGACGACGAACAGCACCAGGCAAAAGCCTCAGCCATGAACTTCAACCTCGAAGTCGACCTCGCGATAACTCCCGACGTGATTCTAAATCTGCCCATGGACTTTTCCGAAGTAAACGTAGGCGTCCGAGGAAGTGGAAACGGCGACCTTCACATGAGCCTTGACAAGCAAATGGAGCCACAGGTGATGGGAAACTACGAAATCACCTCCGGCACACTGAAGCTCAGCTTCATCTCGCTCCTTGAGAAGACTTTCAGCCTCGAACCAGGCAGTAACCTCAATTTCCAAGGTTCACTTCCCGACGCACGTTTCGACCTGCAAGCCGTCTATTCACAGCGCGTCAACCTCTCCACACTCACCGGCGGATACTCAGCTATCGACAACACCGAGAAATATATCCAGGTCGAAGACATCATAGCCATCAACGGCACAATAAACGAGCCAACCATTTCGTTCGACCTGCGCCTCCCCAACGCCGACGCAAGCGTCGAGGAAGAGGTCTTCGCCTATATCGACCGCAACAGCGAACGCGACATGCTCAACCAGACTGTCTCGCTCCTCCTTCTCGGCCAGTTCTACAACGCCAACGGTACCATGAACGAAAATACAGACCTCCTCGGCAGTGGCCTATCAAGCGGCTACTCCATGGTGGCTTCGAAAATGGGAAGCATGGTCAGCGACATGGTCAACATCGTGGATGTCGACTTTAAATACAAAGCCGCTACCGAACTTACCAACGAGCAGGTCGACGTCAATATCAGCAAAGACTGGGGCCGCTGGTACCTGGAAAGCACCCTGGGCTACGGTGGCGACAGCCGCGAACTGGAAGGCAACGCCAACGGGAACGCTGTCATCGACGCACTTCTAGGCTACCGCATCACCCCCCTCATCCACGTCTACGCCTACAACCGCACCAACAACAACGACTACACTCGAATCGACCTTCCCTACAAACAAGGCGCCGGTCTCAAGCTGACCAAGGACTTCGACCGCTGGAGCGACCTTTTCATACGCAAGAAAAAGAACAAGAACCTTTAATCATGAAAAAAAAACTACTCCCTGCCCTCTTCACCTTTCTCTGCATCGCCTGCCAGGCGCAGGTGGACTATAGTGTCGACTCAATTCGTGTAGTCAACGCGGAATGGAGTGTTGACACCCTTGAAGGATTCTACCTCAAGCGCTACCATTTCGGCGATGGAACCCTCTTCTGCTCTGCTCAGCACCTGAGCGTCATCGAAATTCCCGCCCGCTCCCACCGACGACTGGCATTCGTCCACGATACTATACTCACCGAAGTATCAACACTCGCTGCGCGCTGCAACGCCTATGCCGCCGTCAACGGCTCGTTCTTCGACATGGACCTAGGAAACCCTGTCTGCTACCTGCGCATCGATGGCACCCCACTAGGCGAGAACACACCTGGAAAGACCGATTCAGTGAACCGAAAATACTACCAGTACGCCAGCATAGCTCTCCGCAACGGTCGTGCGTCCTTGGTCGTACCAGACAGCAACCGCCACTGGGAAGAACGCCTGCGCGACAGTAACATCATGACCTCCGGCCCGATGCTCCTGAATGGTGGAAACGAAGTGGAACAGCGCGACGACCGCACCTTCGTCACCAATCGCCACAACCGCACCGCACTAGGCATCAAACCCGACGGAACCACCCTACTGGTGGTGGCCGACGGCCGATTCAAGCATAAAGCCGATGGACTATCCCTGCCAGAACTTCAACGCATCATGCGCTGGCTGGGATGTTCCGAAGCCATCAACCTTGACGGCGGCGGAAGCACTACAATGTACGTCCACGACCGTCCACACGACGGCGTGGTTAACTATCCGTCGGACAACGGCAACTATGACCACGAAGGCCAACGGCCCGTGTCCAACGCAATTATCGTCCTATAAAGGCTACTTATAAGCGATTTCGCTCGGATCGAACGTGCCTCGCTCGTTTTGCTCGATACATCCACGGCTGGAATTACCCAGCGCACTGCACGGAGTGTCGGTGTTGGTATACACCTCCTCCTCAAGAACTCCCTGCGAAGTGGAGGTATAGCAATAACAAAGCTTCGAATCGCACGAGGCGAACACAAGGGCAACAAATGCCACTATTGGTAAAAGAAACTTCTTTTTGTTCATATCTATAATATTACTATTTCGTCAGCAAATATCCACGCCTGCTCACCGGCGCTGATGTGCCAGTCGGGCAGCTTGCCGAAATTCTCGACGGTGAGCTTGAAGTATTTGGCTCGGACTTTCTTAACCACCGCGAAGAGTTGCGTGGTGCTCTCCCCTTGCCGCTGCTGGGCGCTTTCACTTCCGGGAGCATCTTCCGATTCCGGTACCGTACCGTAGAGTTGCCAGTTCTCGCCGTCGGTGCTGTACTCTATCTTCACGCTCTTTGGATAGAAAATCCAACTTCGCATATTCTCAAGGCAGTTCACACCCACCATCTTCACATTCTGTTCCTTGTCCAACTCAACAATAGCCACCATATCCTGCTGCCAGCCCTGCCAGCCACCGATGCGGTAGTTGGTACTGCCATATATGTTGTCCACCATACCCTCGGGGCCGTTCTCAGTGTACTGCGGAGCTGGTTGTGTTAGATATGTGACATGCTTGTCGGTCTGCACCTTCACCTCCGTATGGCGTACCGTCTGCGAACGCAACAAACCCTCCCACTGTGCCGAGGTGTCAGTTACCTTGTCACGAGTGCTTTGCATCCGCCAATCGGCAAATACGGGACAGGGAGTTATGCGCAAAGAATCGGGGAGTGCAAAACAACAATGTATCCCGTCGCGAACAGCAGATCTCCACTGCTTATTTTTCACTTCAAAAATAGGCTTGGTATTTTCCCATACACCTTTGCCAGGGCACACCTCGTACATGCCGAGGGAGGCGAGCACATACCAGGCACTCATCTGGCCGCAATCCTCATTGCCGCAAAGACCGTCGGGCTTACTGGTGTAAAGTTCGTTGAGTATCTTGTGGACATACTTCTCCGTCTTTTCAGGCTGACCCAAAATAGAGTAGAGCCACGCAGCGTGGTGCGACGGCTCGTTGCCATGGGCGTACATGCCGATAAGGCCAGTAACGTCGGCCTGGTCGCGGCCGCTCATGGCGTTGTGGCCTTCAAAGAGACTGTCGAGAAAGGTTATAGCCTTATCCTTGCCGCCAATGTGCTCGACCCATGCGTAGACGTCGTGCGGCACATAGGTGCTGTACTGCCAACTATTAGCCTCAGTGAAGTGGTTGTTCACCTCGGTGGGGTCGAAGGGAGTTACCCAGCCGCCGTTGCGCTTGGCGTGGGCGAAACCGTTGCTGTCGATGACATTCTGCCAACTCTGGCTACGGATCCAATAGGTGCGAGCTGTAGCAGTGTCGCCTGCAATCTCAGCCATCTGAGCGATGCACCAGTCATCATAGGAATATTCGAGGGTCTTGCTGACGCTCTCGTTGTCAAGCTCGGACGAGAGATAGCCCTGTACAGCGTAGGCGCGGTGGGCCTCAGTGCGGTTGCTGGTGGTCACCATGGCGTCCAGCAACTGCTTGGGTGTGTATCCAGCCAGAGTGCCATCGGGTTCAGCAAGATGGATATATGCCTCGAGCATCATCGGCACTGCATGGTATCCAATCATGCAGTGAGTCTCATAACTGGCCAGTTCCCACATAGGCAACTCGCCACCCTGCTCGTAATTCTTCATAGCGGTATAGACAAAGTCGACAGTGCGTTCCGGCTCAATCTGTGTCAGCAACGGATGCAAGGCCCGGTAAGTATCCCACAGAGAGAAGACGGTATACACCTCACGACCCTCGTCTACAACATGTATTTGGTTGTCGGTACCGCGATAGCGGCCATCCTCGTCGCTCCATAGGTAGGGCGAGGTCATGCAATGGTAGAGAGCAGTATAGAAGCAGCGTTTCTGCTCCTTGCTGCCGCCGTCCACTTTCAACTTACCGAGGGCTTGATCCCAAGTAAGGAAAGCTGCTTTATGGGCACTTTCGAATTCATTGTGACGGGCGGTGATGAGGTTGCCGATAGCACCGTTGATGTCAACACCGCTGATGGCCACCTGCAACTCGAGCCGTTTGGTGCCATCAGGCAGGTAGACAACAGCGGCAGTGGAGTCAGCATTGAAGTGGATATCGCTCAGGTCGGCATCGCCACGTATGGCAAAATGCAGATGCTGGTCAGGGTTCCAGGCACTACTTTCACGCCAGCCCACAATCATACCGTCCTTCATCATAATCTTGCCGCTAAGGAGCACATCACGGTGACGCAGGTCAATGACGAAGCCGTTGGCATGGTCGCCGATATATGTGTATGCATGATAGGCTACACGACGGTCGGCGGTAAGTTCGACAATGGTATTCGTACGATCGAGCAGCACCTTATAGTAGCCCGCACGTGCAGTCTCGTTTTTATGGCGGAAATGGCTCTTGTAGGAATCACGCAAAGGATCTGCGTCCATCTGCAACTGTCCGCATACTGGCATCAACAGCACATCGCCGTAGTCCTCACAGCCAGTGCCACTGAGGTGAGTATGGCTGAAGCCGAAGATGGTGTCATCGCTGTAGTGGTAGGCGCTGCAGCCGTCCCACCCTTCCAACCGTGTGTCGGGCGATGGCTGGATTTGGCCGAACGGCACTATTGGCCCGGGGAAAGTGTGACCATGCCCATCGGTACCAACCAGCGGGTTGACATAATAGGTCAGGGGCTTTTCGCCGCAAGAGGCAAAAAGGAAAGTAAAAAGTATAAAGTAAAAAGTAAAACGGCAGAATTTCATGGAAACAACTTTTTAGTTTTTACCTTTTAGTTTTTCATTTTCAGAAGGGCGGCGGCACCAAGGATGGCCACCTCGTTGGCACGGAGTTCGCTCATACGGATCTGACATGTACCGCTGAAGATATTGAGCAGGTATTTCTCGAAAGCGGCGCGCAACGGACGCAGCAACGGCTCGCCCACCTGGGCGGGGCCACCCATAAGGAAGATGGCCTCAGGGGCCGAGAAGGTGACAGCATTGGCCATAGCCAGGCCCAACTGATCGCCAACAGTTTCCCATGTCTTGAGGGCTACAGGGTCTCCCTGGTGGGCCAACTCGCCAATCATCTTGCTGGTAATATCAGGAGTAACAGGAACACCTTTCAACTCGCAGTAGGTCTGCACTATACCTCGAGCCGAAGTATAGGTCTCAAGACAACCTTCGCGACCGCAAGAACATTTCCGTCCATGCTGGTAGAGGATGGCATGCCCAAGCTCGCCGGCGGCACCGGTGGAACCATGAACCAGGCGACCATCGACCACGATACCACTACCGACGCCGGTTCCCAAAGTAAACATTATGAAGTGCTTCATGCCACGGGCACCACCATAGACGTATTCACCATAGGCAGCAGCGTTAGCGTCGTTGCTGAGCACCACCGGCACAGGCAGGTACTTGTGTATCTCCTTTTCAAAATTCAGATTGCCCTTAATGGTGAGGTTGGGGGCATTGTCGACGCAACCGGTGTAGAAATTGCCATTCGGCGCACCGATACCGATACCCTCAAGTTGTATGGGCTCGCCGTCCAACTTCGACTGCTCATCAACCATCGCCTTTATCTCGCGCATCATGTCGCGTACATAGGGTTCCAGTTCCATATAGGCGTTGGTAGGGATATTGCGCCGCTGGATGATGTTACCGTTTTCCGAAACGAGGCCCATGTCGGTATTCGTACCGCCCATGTCCACTCCGATTGAATACTTCATATTATTGTTTTTTAGTCATTTTGAAGTGCAAAAATACATACTTTTTCCGACATGGCAAAATAAAAAAACAGGGCATCCTCTGTGGATGCCCTGTATGTTTGAGTGTTAGGCCGTTAGAAGAGGCTGTCGGGGAAGGTCACTGGGTCGGCAAGCCACATGATACCCTCGATGATGCCAATCACTGCGGGGATACCCGTCCAGAAGAAAATGGCATGCAGGATACCGTGGTGGATGTCACCTGTGTAGAAATGGTGAATGCCGAAATCGCCAAGCACTATTGCAAGCGCGGCGGCAACATAGCGGTTTTCACCGCGTACCTTCACAGACTCGAAGTCGTTTACGGCCAGCTCGGTGGGGAACGAAACATCGGCAATCGGACTCAATGAGGCGTCGACGATGGATTCATCAACTGAGGCTGAGCCCTGGAAATCAATGCTATCACACTGCGCTGAAGCAATCGCCGCACCGCATAGGAGCACCATAAAAGCGAACAAACGTTTCATTCCGTCACACTATTTACGTTATTAGAAACGATAGCGGATACCGAGAGCGATGTCACCCCAGTGGAAAGCGGTGTTGGGGATGAGCCAGAAGTTAGGACGGATGTCGAGCGAAAGCTGGATGGGGATAGCATCGAAATTGTATTCGATACCGGCCTGACCAACAAGGGCGAGGGCGAGGTCGCTGTCACCATTGCCATAACCATTATCCCAGCTCCACCAGGCAAGACGGGCACCGACACCGGCATACCAGCCGAAGCCGCTTCCGATTTCACCGGTCCACTGGTAAATACCGGCAAGACTGAAGTCACTGTGATGGTCGCCACTGGCCCAACCGAGGTCGGTCTCAAGACGGTTGCCACCAAGGCCCCACATGGCCGAAAGTTCAGCGCCGTAGCCCTGGCCGCCGCCGAAGCGGACACCGAGATCCTGAATCTGTGCAGTAGCCATAGTGCTCATAGCAAAAACGGCCACAATAGCGATAAAGATTTTCTTCATTTTGTTTTTGATTTTAAGTTAGTTAATAAATTTTTCCAAGTCAATCGGCCTCTCGGTCGAACACCGCAAAGATACACAATAATTCTGAATTATAAAAATTTTTAACAAAAAAATATCAAAAACAGCGACCCACTGGACAGGATTATGTTATGATTTTTTAACTTAAATTCAAAAACGTCTTCTATCTGATTATCAACATAATACAATGTTAAAAATCGCATAACTACAACAAAAACAGACGCTTGGACCCACCTTCGCCTGATCAACGCCTGATCAACGCCTGATCAACGCCTGCCCTCCAGCCTCGCGCGATTAATAATAAGGGGCAAAATACAACTCGAACCACAAAATATTTTGAATCTGGAAAAAAAAGCGTATCTTTGCAGCCGAATATGACTACCATTTTAGCTATAGAATCGAGCTGCGACGACACGTCGGCAGCCATACTCCGCGACGACAGGGTTCTCTCGAATGTCATTGCCAGTCAGAAAGTTCACGAGCAATACGGCGGCGTAGTGCCCGAGCTGGCCAGCCGCGCCCACCAACAGAATATAATCCCCGTGGTCGACGGTGCCATCCGTCAGGCGGGCATCTCGAAAGAGGAAATTGACGCCATAGCCTTCACACGCGGCCCAGGCCTGCTGGGTTCGCTCATGGTGGGTGTCAATTTCGCCAAGAGTTTTGCACTCGCCCTCGGCAAGCCAATCATCGAGGTGAACCACCTGCAGGCCCATGTGCTCAGCCACTTCATCGACCGCGGCGAACCCAAACCACAATTTCCGTTCATCTGCCTGCTCGTCAGCGGCGGACACACACAGATACTCCTGCTGAAGGACCATTTCGACATTAAGTGCCTCGGCACCACCATCGACGATGCAGCAGGCGAGGCCATCGACAAGGCGGCAAAAATCATGGACCTCGGTTACCCCGGCGGCCCCGTCATCGACCGGCTGGCCAAAGATGGCAACCCCGATGCCTTCCACTTCGCCACACCCCATATCCCCGGCTACGACTACTCCTTCTCCGGCATCAAGACCTCGTTCCTCTATTTTCTGCGCGACCGCCTGAAAGAAGATCCCGAATTTATCGAGCACCACAAGGCCGACCTATGCGCCTCAATCCAGAAGACCATAGTCGGCTTCTTGCTCAAGAAGGTGGAACGTGCCGCAATCGACAACCACGTGCGCCAAGTGGCCATCGCCGGCGGCGTGAGCGCCAACAGCCTGCTGCGCAGCGAACTGCAAAGGATTTGCGACCGTCACCACTGGAAGGCATTCATCCCGCCTTTCCAGTTCTGTACCGACAATGCCGCCATGGTTGGCATCGCCGCCTACTTCAAGTACCTCCGCAACGACTTCGCCGACCTCTCACTAGCACCATACACGAGAAGTTGAGAATTTAGAATTGAGAGTTGAGAGCTAATAGGCACATATTCCGTTTCATCAAACTGGCGTTCTGCGTCAGCCTGACTCTCAATTCTCAATTCTCAATTCTCCACTGCCAGGATCAGCACTTCTCCATGCTCGACCTCGACCCTATGCTCTTCAACCCTGCCTACAGCGGCTTCTTCGACGGCACGGGGCGCTTCGGCATCGTCTACCGCAACCAGTGGGCCTCGGTCAGCAAACCATTCCAGACGGTGAGTGCCACCGCCGAATGGTCGCTCATGCGCAGTAACCGCACCATGAACGGCCTCAGCGCCGGACTTTGGCTCTCGGCCGACCACGAAGGCTCCCTCGGATACGGCACCACCTCAGCCGCCGCCGTCATCAGCTACTTCCAGAGCCTCGACCGCAACGGCAACAACATCCTCTCCCTCGCCGCCGAAGTAGGCTGCGGACAGGTGGGCTTCAGCACCGAGAACATCGACATGACCGACGGCAGCGAGGACTTCGACCGCACCCACGCCTTCTACCCCACCCTCGGTGCCGGAGCGGCCTGGTTCCATCAGCTGAGCAGCGAGCTATACACCAAGATAGGTGTCAGCGCCCGCAACCTCAACCAGCCCGACATCTCCTATACCGGCATCAGCGACGTCCGTCTGCTGCGGCGCCTGAACGCCTATGCCCGTGCCGAGTGGCGCATGGTGTCACAATGGAGCCTCCTGCCTGTGGCCGGATTCCAAATGCAGGGCAACTTCAGCGAACTGGTCTACGGATGCGACGTGCGCTACTACCTGCGCGAATCGAGCCGCGACTACCTCGCCCTCAGCGGAGGCATCCTCGCCAGGCATGCCGATGCACTGGCGCTCAACTTCGCCGTCCTCTGGCACGAATGGACCTTCGCCTTCAGCTACGATGCCAACATCTCGCAACTGGCCGCCGCCAGCCACACCATAGGCGCCTTCGAGTTGGGCGTGATATACATGATAGCCAAGAAAGACACACGCAAACGGGCACTGCCGTGTCCAATAATATAAAAGCGAAAAGTGAAGAATGAAAAGTGAAACAACAATATCACGGAACGCACATTGGCTAGTGTTATGCACATGCCTCCTTTTCGCTTTTCAGTTCTCACTTTTCACCTCGCTCCAGGCCCAGCCATACCGCGTCGAGCATCTGGGCAAGACCTTCAACACCAGCGGCAGCGAGACCGGTGCCATACGCGTAGGCGACACCATACTAGCCTATTCCTCAATGCCACGCAGCACGGGCGGCAACTCGCAGTTCCACTTCGACAACGCCCAGATGAACATTATGCAGGCCCGCATCTCGCGCAACGGCAAGGTAGCCCGGCCCAAGCCATGCCGCTGGGGCCTCAACAGCCGTCGCGACCACACCGGCAACCTCTGCATCGACCCCTCCTCCGGCGACCTCTATTTCACGCGAGCCCGACTCGACGACCCCACGCTTCGCTGCGAGATATGGTACGCCCGCAAACTCAAGCGCGGCTGGGATAAGGCTGTACGCCTGCAAGGCGACATCAACGGCCACGACTATACCTCGACCCACCCCGCGGTCGGCCGCCTGCACGACGGCTCGGCCATCCTCTACTACGCCTCCAACCGCAAGGACGGCATCGGCGGCATGGACATCTGGTACACCATAGTGAAAGACGGCACCGCCGGGCAAAGCACCAATATCGGCCCACAAGTCAACTCGCCCGCCGACGAGATAACCCCCTACTACGACCAGCGTACCGGGGTGCTCTACTTCAGCAGCGACCGCGCCGGAGGACGTGGCGGACACGACATATACTGCGCCGTGGGCCAGCGCAACACATGGCAGAAAGCCGAAGCCGTATGCGGCTGCCTCAACAGCGAATGGAACGACATCTACTTCACCGTGACTGAACACGACTCGGTATTCGGTATCCCTCTTACGGGCTACCTCAGTTCCAACCGCCCCACCACAGACGACAGCACCGCCTGCTGCAACGACCTTTTCCAGTGGCACCTCAACCTCGACACCACCCTAGTCCAGGACACAACACCTGCACCCGACACAAACTCAACACTAAACAATAAACGCTCAACACTAACCTTCGGTTTCCCACTCTTCCTCTACTTCCACAACGACGAGCCTGACCCCACCAGCCGCAAGTCAAAGACCGAAACATCCTATGCTGACTGCCAGCGGCACTATGCCTCGCTGCGCAGCGAATACCTAGCGCACCAGAAGAACGCCATCGAGCGCAAAGAGATGGAGGAATTCTTCGACTCATGCGTCGAAGGCAACTTCCGCAAGGTGGAAGCACTTTTCGACTACATCGAAGGACAACTCGACGACGGGCACAAGGTGACACTCACCGTTGCTGGCTACGCATCGCCACTCCACCGGCGCGACTACAACCAGACCCTCTCCGAGCGGCGCATAGCCAGCTTTATTAATATGCTACGCTCATGGCGCGGAGGCGTACTTGCCGACGCCATAGGCGAACACCGCCTCACCATACGGCAACAGCCGCGCGGTGCCGTGAAACAAACAGCCGAGAGCAAGGCAGCCGACCCTGTCTACAGCCTACAGGCTGCCTACGCCCGCCATATCGAGATTATCTCCTGCGAGTTGACAAAATAAAACAAAGAATATGGGAAGATATGTAGTAAAAATAGCCAAAAAGAAATACAACCCGGACAAATGTGATGCACGTGGCTATCCTATTGAGGAAATCGAATACACTGGTGAAGAGTATGAAACGACCATCGACCCCGACGGCGACTATGTTGAAATGGGCCCGGACGGATGGGAAACGCATACGGTAATCGACGGGGAAAAGCCGAAAACAGTATTCAAGCAGTCGCATCATGACAATGCGGAACTAATTGGCAAGTTCGTTTACAGGAAAGACTCAAAAAAGAAAATACTACTGGAATGCCCCTATAAAGAAATCACTCAGGCTGTCGTTCCTGATTGTGTCGAGGAAATCGGCAGCTTCGCATTTGACGAATGCCCCGACCTTAAGACCATTGTCCTGCCTCCTTCGGTAAAAAGAATCGACCCAGAAGCGTTTGTCAATCACGGGTTCCACGATTCCGTAACACTCACCTTCACCAAGGATGTGCAAACGATTCCCAGCAATCTGATTCCCAACAACACAAGCAAATTGCCATTTTTATGGGTATATTATATAAAGAAAATAATCATTCCGGACTCAGTCACCAGAATCGAGGATTACGCTTTACAAAATATGAGTCTGTGGAGTATCACAATACCAGACTCGATAGAATATATGGGCAAGGGCGTATTTAAAAATTCCTCAATATCAGAAGTTCATATTTCCGAGGCTGGATGGCTACGATTCAAGGACAATATTCTGGATGGCTGCAAAATGATTAAAAAGGTCATTTGTGGTAAAAAACTCGTTTACTACAATTCCAACAGCATACTGTACGATAGTGCAGACAGTATTCTTAAAGGGTTTTCAGAAATAGGAGACGAGGCTTTTTCTCAAAACGACCAAATGAAGGAAGAATATTTGATTAAAGAATTAAAAAAACTAAACAACGAGAACGACAAAGTAAGAGAATTCAAGAAGTATACAATCGTAAAGATACCTGATTCGGTTCAATCCATCGGCAAACGCGCCTTTATGGGCTGCACCGCATGGCGGACTGTTATTCTGCCCGACTCGGTAACATACCTCGGAGACGAAGCCTTCAAGGATTGTACCAACCTTCAAGAAATCGCAATTCCCAAAAACATTCCCTTCTTGGGAAGAAACACATTCGAAGGCTGCAACAAACTCAAGATTGTGCTATTAAGCAAAAAACTTTACGAAAAGTCAAAAAACGTATTCCCTCAAACAACAGAATTTCTGTTCATAGAAGACGTGCCGCCCTCACTCATTGATGCATTTATCCATTAAAATGGGCTTTCAATGCATCTAGCTTTTTCTTCTTCTTGCGTTCCCAAATCTCGGTGACAAGTTTCTTGGTCGATAACGGGAAATCGCTCTTTACCATCCAATCATAGTATGAGGGTTCCTGCTCGAACACCTCCTCCACCGATTTGCCCTTGTGCTTGCCAAAGTTGAACACCTCGCGGCCAGCCTTGTCATAGCCGATATGCCCCACAAGGTCGGCCCACTGGCTGTTGGCAGTGAATTTACTGAGGGTGGAAATATCGTTCACCACAGGCTGACTCACACGACCCTCACGATCCTTATATTCGACCCCTTTGTAGCGGTCTAACTGGGCCTTGAGCACCTCATAGGTGGCAATGGTATCGGCGGCGGCAGAATGGGCGTTCTCCAAGTCCTTGTCGCAATAGAAGCGATAGGCAGCCACCAACGTACGCGGTTCCATCTGGTGGAAGATATTCTGCACGTCGACCAGTCGACGTTTCTTCAGGTCGAAATCATAGCCTGCACGCAAGAATTCCTCAACCAACAGCGGCACATCGAACTTGTTCGAGTTATAACCCGCCAAGTCGGCGTCGCCGATATACTCCATAAGCGACGGGGCAAGTTCGCGGAACGAGGGCTTGTCCTTGACATCGGCATCGGTAATGCCATGCACAGCGGTGGATTGTTCGGGAATATGCATCGTGGTGCCATCGGCAAGTACAGGGCGCACCCGCTCCACACGTGTGTCGGTTGTACCATCGGGCATCACTTTGTGGAGGCATATCTCCACTATTCGGTCACTACCGACCTGGACACCAGTGGTCTCCAGGTCAAAGAAGATAATAGGCTTGGTAAGATTAAGTTCCATTAGTTTAATACGACATCTCGTCGTTGGCATAAGGATCGGCCACTTCATCCGACTCACGGTCGGCACGGCGTTCAGCGCTACGCTGGAGCGAGATGATAAGCGCACCAAGCATGCGGGTGAGCTCCATAAGAAGTTCACGCGAATGCTCGTACTGCTCGTTATCGAACACGCTGAGACTATGAGCCACCTCGGTATATACAACACACTCGCGGATGGCGGTCTTGGCAATCTTCAGGTAGTGGTCGAACTGGCTCTTGCTACGGCTCGAACCCTCGGCGATGTTGAGGGCGATATCATAGGCAGAGTGGCAGAACGAACTGATAAGTACTTTCTGGCTCTCCGGCTCACCGTTGGCCACAAGATTACGGCATACCCACGAGGCATAGTCGGTGGCTTTGGCATAGACGCGCAAATCCTCGAAACGGAAGAAACTGACGTTTTTTTCTTCTTGTTGTTCCATAGTAATAGTGTTTATTATTGTTAAACTATTTCAGCGAAATACTTCATAAACTGGGTGCGCATAGCAACCGAGGCCTTGTCGGTGGGCTGTACGGCCAGCTTGCCGCGAATCTGCTGCAGGTTGTCGTAACCCTTACGCTGCATCCATGCCACCAGACCGTCGTTGAGCGAGCGGAGATGCGAGATACCGTTCTTGTAGAGGCAGCTGACTACCTGCACCGTACCAGCACCGACAAGAATGAGCTTCACCACATCGTCGGCAGTGTAAACGCCGGTCGAAGCAGAAATGTCGCAGCGCATCTTCTTACTGAGGATAGCCACCCAACGGAGTGTGTTGTAGAGCTGCTCGGGAGTGGAAAGATAGGAGGCATTCTTCAGTGTCTCGTTCTCTATATCGACATCCACCTCGATGCTCTTGTTGAACATCGTCACTCCCTGGATACCCATCCACGAAAGCTGCTGCATCTGCTTGGCCATATCGGTGAAATAGGTACCGACCTTGATGCTTATCGGAATAGAAATAGACTTGCGGAGAGTTGTGATTATCTGGCTGAAAGTGCGCTCCACATCGTCCGACGAAAGCGAGGTCTCATAAGGAAGGATAGCCATATTGAGTTCGATAGCGTCGCAACCAGCCTCCTGGAACTTCGAGGCATAGGTTAGCCAATTCTCGTATGAATAGCAGTTTATACTGCCTATAACCGGAATAGAAAGACGCTGCTTGGCCTCGCGGATGAGGGAGAAATGGCGGCCTAGCGAGTCGTCGGCCACGTGCTGGGCAATGTATTCGTAGCTGTCACCATAACTGTCAGTAGGGGCGACGATATGCGTATTGCGCTTGATATCGTAGATAATCTGTTCCTCGAACACCGACTTCAGAATGACGGCGCCGGCACCAGCAGCCTCCATCTCGACAAGCTTGTCAATATCGGCCGTCAAGCCGCAGCTTCCGACCACAATCGGGCTCTTAAGTTCGAGGCCCAAATATTTGGTTCTAGTATCCATATTTCAGTTGTTTTTCTGCATTCAATATACTTTGCAAAAATATGTAAATTATATTTACTAAAAAAATTTTTCTTTAAAATTTTAACATATTTTATACCATACTACTGATTATCAGCAATATATTTCTTCGATTAAAAAGATAAAAACAGCACCTGTTAATCACTTTTTTCAATTTCTGACGCGTAATTCACAAAAAATGTGTAATTTTGCAGCCCGAAATTTAGTTAACGAAACATAAAGAAAGTATCGATAATGGAAAAGCAAATTGAAGACAAAAACACCGAGATGGGCAACGTCATCACCCGCTCGGAGGAGTTCATCCAGAAAAACCAGAAGACACTTATCATCGCCGTGGTGGCCGTATTAGTTGTCATCCTCGCAATCTTCGGCCTGCGCAAATGGTATTTCCAGCCCCGTGAGGACCGCGCCGCAAGCGAGATGTTTGCCGCCGAACAGTGGTTCAGCCAGGGCGATTTCCAGAAAGCCCTCGACGGTGACGACACATTCCGTGGTTTCATCGCTGTGGCCGACAGTTACAAAGGCACCAAATCAGGCAACCTGGCCCGCTACTATGCAGGCATCTGCAACCTCCGCCTCGGCAACTTCGACGAGGCCGCCCACTGGCTCAAAAAGTACAACGGCAAAGACACTTTCACCCGCCCGTTGGCAAAGATAGCCCTCGGCGATGCCGAAATGGAACTTGGAAACACCAAGCAAGCCGTTGACAACTACCTCAAAGCCGCAAAGATGGAGCAGAATTTCGTCTCCACTCCCACCGCCCTTTTCAAAGCCGGTATGGGATATATGATTCTGGGCGACAACCAGAAGGCCCTCGACTGCTTCAAGCAGGTCAAGCAGGAGTACCCTGAAAGCACCGAATGGAGCGAAATTGACAAGTACATCGAACTGGCCGAGGCGGGCAAATAATCGCCAGCCCACCCAGCAATCCACAAGGGTACCCTGTGAGGGTGCCCTTATTTTATAACAAACCATGCGCCCGCTAACCATCCACACCCGCCACTTTCCACCGAGTCGTTTCTACGCCATCACCCTTTTCCCATTCGTTTTCTACAATGGCGCCCCCCTCACCGAACGTGACCTGCGACACGAGACCATACACCTCTGGCAGCAGGCCGCCCTCCTCGTCCTCCCCTTCTACCTGCTCTACATCCTCTTCTGGTTGGCTGGCCTCGTCCGCTACCGCGACCCCTTCCGGGCCTACCGCGAGATACCATTCGAGCGTTCCGCCTACCGACTCGAGAACAAGAAACTACAAAAGCCTGCGGTGCAGGCTTTTGATTGGATAAAATGTATCGTAAAAGAAGATTAATCTTCGCCTTTGCCAAGTTTCTTTTTGAGATAGATTTCGATGCTCTTGAGGCCCCAGTTGATGGCTATGATGACGGCGACGGCGATGAGGGCCTCGCGCCACATGCCGTAGCCACAGAGGCATCCCACGGCGGCAGAGCACCAGATGGTGGCCGCCGACGAGAGACCATGGATGGTCACTCCGTTCTTCATGATGACACCTGCACCAAGGAAACCGATGCCGGTTACCACCTGCGAGAGGACTCGCAGATTGTCGTTGTTGACCGGCCCACCGGCGGCAACGGCGCTCATAATAACGCTCTCGCTGATAAGAATAAAGATACACGCGCCCACTGCCACCAGCGAGTTGGTGGTGAGGCCTGCCTGACGCTGCTTCAGCTCGCGCTGCGCGCCGATGATGATACCAGCCAGAAGTGCTGTGGCCAGACGGAAGATAAAGATATTTATTGGCATTTCCCTGAAAGTATGACTACTATTTCTCCTTTGACCTCCTTCTGCCGGAAGTGGGCCAGCACCTCGGCAAGGTTTCCGCGAGCAGTCTCGGCGTGAATCTTACTTATTTCTCGGCTAACGCTAACCTGCCGTTCCTCACCTAGCACTTCGGACAATTCCTCAAGCAACTTTACCAGACGGAATGGGCTCTCGTATATTATCATCGTCCGCTCCTCGTCGGCGAGGGCGCGGATGGCCGTCTGGCGACCTTTCTTGTGGGGCAGGAAGCCCAGGAAGGTGAAGCGGTCGCATGGCAAACCACTGTCTATCAGCGCTGGCACGAAGGCCGTTGCCCCCGGCAGGCACTCCACCTCCACCCCAGCCTTCACCGCTTCGCGAACCAGCAGAAAACCCGGGTCGCTGATTCCGGGGGTTCCGGCGTCGGTAACCACAGCGATGGTGGTGCCGCCCTTCAGACGCTCCACAAGGTCGGCCACCGTCTGGTGTTCGTTGAAGATGTGGTAGCTCTGCATCGGCGTATCAATGCTGTAGTGCTGTAGCAGCACACGGCTGGTGCGAGTATCCTCGGCCAGGATAAGGTCGACAGAACGGAGAACCTCGACGCCACGGTAGGTCATGTCGCCGAGGTTCCCGACAGGTGTAGGCACCAAGTACAATTTCATGATAGGAGACACTATTCCTCCTCGAAGTCGTCGGGGATTTCCATGTCGTGGTAGACGTTGGTGACGTCATCGTCCTCCTCGAGGATACCGATAATCTTCATTACCTTGCGAATAGTCTCCTCGTCCACCTGACGGAGGGTGTTGGGGATGCGCTGAAGTTCAGCGCTCTCGCACTCTATACCCTTCTCCTCGAGCATCTTGACCATGTTGCCAAAGTCCTCGTAGGCAGTGTAGAGGGTCAGGTACTCGTCGTCAGCCTCCATCTCTTCAAGACCACCGTCGATAAGTTCCATCTCCAACTCATCGACATCCATATCGGGCTTGCGGGGGATGACGAAGACACCCTTGCGGGTGAAGAGGAAAGCGAGGCTGCCGTTGGTCTCGAGGGTGCCGCCGTTCTTGTTCATGATGGACTTGACATTGGCGACGGTACGGTTGTTGTTGTCCGAAAGGGCCTCGATGAAGAGGGCGATACCATGGTTGACGTGGCACTCGAAAGTGAGTTCCATCATCTGGGCGGCATCCTTGTCGTTAGCCTTGTTGATGGTACGCTGGAGGGTGTCCTTGGGCATGTTGCAGCCACGTGCGTTCTGCACGAGCAGACGTAGACGGGGGTTGCTGTCGGGGTCGGGACCGCCCTCGCGCACGGCGATGGCCACTTGTTTCAAAATATTACTCCATTGTTTCGAGCGCTTGGCATCGGCAGCGCCTTTGGCGCGTTTGATCTTAGACCATTTGTTGTGTCCTGACATAATGATGATGTTTTATTGAGTTATTATTGTTATTTGTTGTTTTTCCACTGGATATATGTGATGGGCTTGCCTTCAGCGAGGAACATGCGCTCGTAGAAGGTCTGCGTCATTTTCGCTTCGCTCAACGTAGATACGTTGTCGTTGTAGAGGTCGTTGGTGCTGGCCAGCACCTCCACATCACGCGTGGGAAGCACCTCGTTGAGTGTGTACTCATACAATTCCTGGCTGTCTGTCTTAAGGTGCATTACACTCTGTGGAGCAAGAAAATGGGCATAGGCGTCGAGGAAGCGCGGCGCAGAGAGACGCTTGTTTGGCTTTTTCGGCTGCGGGTCGCAGAATGTAAGCCATATCTCCGAGACCTCGCTTGGAGCGAAGAAGCGATCAATCAACTCGATACGGGTACGGATAAAAGCCACATTTGGAAGAGGCTCCTCGAGCGCTGTCTTGGCACCACGCCATAGACGTGCACCCTTGATGTCGACCCCGACATAGTTGCGGTCAGGATGGATACGGGCCAATGCCAGGCAGTAGTCGCCTTTGCCACAGCCAAGTTCCAGAGTTATGGGATTATCGTTTCCAAAGTGGTCACTCCAGTGTCCGCGGAGAGCAAATCCCTCCTGTTCCAACTGGTCGAATCCAACTTGGAACAGGTTGGGGAATGTCAGGTTCTCTGCGAAACGCTGCAGCTTGTGGTGACCCATCAGACTACCATTCTTTAATCACAACGTCACCGTCGTACCAACTCTTGACATGCTTATAGAGTGCCTCGGCCGCAGTGCGAGTCGAAGCGCTGCCCATACTGACATAGAAGAGGTCGTTCTTCTCGATGATATAGGCATCGCAACCCTGCTCATGGAGGCGGGCCGTGAGATTGGCGGCGGTACCGCGGTTGAGATAGAAGCCAGCGATAAGGTCAAAGCCTTGCTTGCTATCCTTCGAAACATATACAAAGACGGGTGTTTCGTCGCTCACGGTCTTTTTCTTGGCGTTGGCCTTTGCCTTGTCTGATGCAGCCTTCTCAGCAGTCTTCACCTGCTGCACCTCAGCGGCAGTCTTCTGAGTAGCACCACCGGGCTGGAGACCAAGTTCGTCTACCATAGCGTAGAGAATATCATCGAGGGCACTGTAGTTCATCAACTCAGTCTGTACCTTGATACGGGCGTTGTTGGCACGCTTGGCCTTAAGGAGCGGCTCATTGAAGCGGTAGATATAGTCGTCATAGGGGATGAGACGCTGCACAGCGAAGCGGTCGGCTAGCAGGTCAGCCATACGGTCGGCAGCATACTGGCGCACACGATCCATCATCGGGGCGGTGGCACGGGCATAACCACGGGCGGCCAAGTAGTCGGCAATATAACCAGCCATATTGCGGCACACACGGTCGGTATTTCCGTTGATGTCGCGCGGCGAGTATTCAATCATGTCGGTATTGAAGGTCAGACTATTGACAGCAGGCACATCAAGGTGCTTTCCGCTCTGGGCCACCGGAGTCTCAACGGCGGCAGGCTGTTTGCCAAATCCGCGCTTGAGAAGGAAGTAATATGCGCCACCGGCAAGCAAGAGAAGCATAAGGAGAATTATCAGCAACAACGGCCAGATACTGCGGTGCTTGCGATTGTCATCAGCCTCATGAGTATCAGTATAGGATGTAGCTGGAAGCAGTTCGTCAGCAAGTTTGCGGTTGCGTTCTGCCTGCTTGGCAGCTTCTTTCTCAGCTTTGCGGAGGGTTCTCTCCTCGTCGCGAGCAGCAATGGCGGCAGCCTTTGCGGCATCTTGCTCTGCCTTGCGGAGAGCTTTTTCCTCATCACGGGCGGCATTGGCGGCAGCCTTAGCGGCTTCATGCTCAGCCTTGTGTTCTGCCTTGAGGCGCTGTTCCTCGGCCTTTGCCTGCTGGCGAGCGGCCACTGCGGCAAGGGCGGCGGCTTTCTTTTCAGCCTTTATACGCTCCTCTTCGGCTTTCTTCTCGGCCTTGATACGTTCCTCCTCGGCCTTCTTCTCAGCCTTGATGCGGGCAGCCTCGGCCTCGCGCTCGGCACGAATACGTTCTTCTTCAGCCTTCTTCTCAGCCTTGCGCATCTCCTCCTCTGCACGACGCATCTCCTCGGCAGCCTGCTTTTCGCGGGCCAAGCGCTCTTTCTCGGCCTGAGCCTCTGCCTTTATACGTTCCTCTTCGGCCTTCTTCTCCAGACGACGGCGCTCCTCTTCCTCTTTCTTCTCCCTCTTCAGTCGCTCCTTTTCGGCCTTTGCAGCAGCCTTGGGATCAACATAATTGTCTTTCTCCTTGGATATTTCGTCCACACGGTCAAGCGCACCTTCCCACAGCTTGTCCTCTACAGGTTCGGGCTCCGGTTCTGGTTCAGGCTCAGGTTCGGGTTGAGGCTCAGGTTCCGGTTCGGGCTCAGGTTCTGGTTCAGGCTCGGGTTCGGGTTCAGGCTCGGGTTCAGGCTCCGGTTCAGGTTCGGGCTCGGTTTTTTCCTCAATCACAGGAACTTCTTCGTCTTCAAACTGGGCAAATGGGTCTTCCTCGCCTTCATGGTCATATATCTTCACATCGGTCAGCGGCACTTCGTCGCTGTCGGCATCGAGCACAAGGTCGTCTGCCACACGGAACTGGAATGTCTTTTTGTCTTTGGTAGAGATAGTTCCAAGGCCTACAAAAGTGTGACTACCATTGCTTTTGACCCTATCGGTCAGAGCATCGACATAATTGCGCCACATCTGCCGCGCAACATCCTCACTCACGCACTCACGCTCTGCAATAGCTTGTACAACAACGCTATCGCCCTCCTGCTTATCGCCGAAAGCAATGGTGTGGCTTGCCGGATAATAGGTATTCGTCTTGGAATCGTGGTACGGTTCCTTGAGTACACTTTCCATTGTTCCGATGCCGGGTATTTCAACACTCTTACCCTTTTGCAACAGTTCCACAATCAAGTCTGAAATATTCATAGGTGCAGTATTATTATCTTTATGTTTTTCAATTGTTTATACTTGCCCAAATCTCTTCCGCGCGTACCAAGTCGGCTGGTGTGTCAATTCCTACACCATCGTAGTCGGTCTCGGCCACTGCAATCTTATAGCCAGCCTCAAGCCAACGCAACTGCTCCAGTTTCTCACTCATTTCCAACGGACTCTGGGGCAGGCGACAGAGTTCAAGGAGCACCTTGCTACGGAAGGCATAGATACCAATATGCTTATAATAGACGCCTTTATCAAGCCACTGGCTTTGAGGCACATCGCGGCGATAAGGTATTGGCTGGCGGCTAAAGTAAAGTGCCCTGGCATCGCTGGTGCAAATCACCTTTGCGGTGTTTGGAGAGATTAGATCCTCCTCTTTTTCGATGCGACGACGAAGTGTGGCAATCTGAACTTCAGGGTTGCGGAAACATGCCACAAGTGTCTCAATATCACAGGGGCGCACCAACGGCTCATCTCCCTGTAGGTTGACAACCACATCGAAATCAACACCTTCAGCCTGCAACTTGCGAACCACCTCGCCACAACGGTCGGTACCGCTCTGGTGTTCGGACGAAGTCATAACCGAAACCTTATGCCCTGCAGCGGAATCGATGCAGTCGGCAATACGGATATCATCGGTGGCAACACGCACATCGTCAACACACTGGGTATCGGCAGCGCGACGCCACACATGCTCAATGATGGGCTTACCACCAAGAAGAACAAGGGGTTTCCCTGGGAAACGGGTCGATGCGTAACGCGCTGGGATTATGACGATGGTTCTCATATCTGACTAGTGGGCAAAAAGGCTATTGAATTCCGCGTCTATTTTATTGATAATCTGACCCAAGGCTGTACGATCCTCAACAAAGTCGCACTCGTCGGTATTGACCACAATCATCTTGCCTTCATAGTTCTCGGCCCAGTTTTCATAGCGGTCGTTAAGGTTGGTAAGATAGTCGAGACGGATACTGCTTTCGTAGTCGCGACCGCGTTTCTGGATATGTTTGATAAGGGTAGTAACATCGCCGCGAACATAAATCATCAGGTCAGGTTTGGGAAGCAGCGAATAAAGGAGGTCAAAAAGTTCGGTATATGTTTCAAGGTCGCGAGTGGTCATCAGGCCCATACTCTGCAGGTTAGGGGCGAAAATACAGGCGTCATCGTAGAGCGAGCGGTCCTTAATGAAGTTATCTCCAATTGCCTGAAGTTCGGCAAGCTGCTGGAAATTAGCATACAAAGAATGCACCACCATATTGAAAGACCAACGGCGCATATCCTCCGAGAAGCTCGTAAGATAGGGATTTTCCTCGGCGGGCCCAAAGACCGCCCTGTAACCGTAATGCTTCGACAGAAGCTTGGTGAGCTCCGTCTTACCTGCGCCAATATTGCCCGAGATTGCTATCTGCATATATTTTTCTATTAACTATATATTACATTTCTCGCTGAAACATAAATATATAGCGACTTATTACCATAATATTTGAACTCGCAAATATACACAATATTTTTTAATTAACGCAAAAAAATTACTTCAAAAACAGAAAAACATCCATACGCAGCCAAAAAGCAAAATATGCCAAACCATTGATTTACAAGCATCTGCAAGACAAAAATTGATTTATTTAATTGAATGTCTGCAACTTAAACCCCATTTGTACTGATCAACGCCTGATCAACGCCTGACCAACGCCTGACCAACGCCTACTATCGTCCGACATAAGTCTGACATAACCGAAAAAGATACTTAAAACAGACAAACACCTGATTCCATGTATTTTAGTGATTTTTCAAAAAACAGTCAGACAAGAAAGGTTATATTAAATTTTGAAAATTGACTTTTTATATGTATTTTTGCAAAAACAAACTGCTGAAAACAGTAGTCATTCAGCAGTCGTAAAAGAACATAGAATCAGACTGTTATGAAGAACATTGACAACCTTGACCAACTAATCAAAATGGCCCTTGCCGAAGACATCGGCGACGGCGACCACTCCACTCTGGCATGCATACCTCCCGACGCCGTCAATGCCGCCAAGATGGTAGCCAAAGCCGACGGCATCATTTGCGGTACCGAAGTGGGCGAACGGGTGTTCAAGATAGTCGACAACAGCCTGATAGTAAAGATAGTTACACCTGACGGAACTCGCGTCAGCAAAGGCGATTTGATTATGACCATTGAAGGTCACGCCGGAAGCATCCTCACCGCCGAGCGAACCGCCCTCAACTTCATGCAGCGCCTCTCCGGCATTGCCACAGAGACCAACCGCCTCGTAGGAATGCTGGAAGGTCTTGATACCAAGCTCCTTGACACACGCAAGACGACCCCCAATATGCGTCTGCTGGAAAAATACGCCGTCCACTGCGGCGGCGGTATGAACCACCGTATCGGCCTCTACGACATGGTGATGCTCAAGGACAACCACATCGACTTCGCCGGGGGAATTGTTCCCGCTATCGACCGCACACGCAACTATCTGAAAGCAAAGGGTAAAGACCTCCGTATCGAGATTGAAGTACGCAACCTCGACGAGTTGCAGACCGTCCTCGAGCACGGAGGAGTGGATCGCATCATGCTCGACAACTTCGACACCGATACCCTCCGCGAGGCCGTACGCCGCATCGACCACCGTTTCGAGACCGAAGCAAGTGGCGGCATCACCGAGCAGACCCTCCGCGCATACGCCGAAACAGGGGTGGATTTCATATCCGTCGGCGCACTCACACACCACATCAAAAGTCTCGACATCTCACTGGTAAAGAAGTGATTAACTTCCGAGCATACATACGTCTCTACCTCGGCAAGGTCCGGCATCGCGTTCGCCAGATGCTCTACTGGCGCCCTGTGCGCAGCACCCTCTATTTCCTGCAGCACTTCTCTCTGCCCGGATGCAAGGGTGTACCACTCTACGACGTGCTGCGGTTCTTCCTTCGCAACATCTTCAACGGCGACCTCAACCAACGCGCCAAAGGCCTGGCCTACAGTTTCATGACAGCCTTGCCTCCACTACTCATCTTTTTCTTCACCCTCGTTGCCTACTTCCCAGTCGACGGCATCCAGAACGAACTCCTCGGCGAACTTGGCACCATCATCCCGACAAAAATCATGGGCCCCATCTCCAACACAGTCAACGACGTCATGGGCCACCGGCACAGCACCCTGCTGTCCATCGGTTTCATAACCTCCATCATCTTGGCTGCCAACGGCTTGATGGGTGTCATCTCGTCACTCAACTTCGCCAACCGATCCATCGAGAAACGCCCATACGTGCAGCGCTACCTGCTGAGCATGATGCTGGTATTCATCATCTATGTCACTGTAGTGCTGACCATTGCGCTACTTATGGGTCACAAGTTGCTGCTTCAGATACTCTTCGCCCAAGGCTGGCTTATGATAACCAAAACCAACGCACTGCTGTTCAACATCGGACGCTGGCTGCTCACCATCATGGCAATCCTCACCGTGGTGTCGCTCATCTACTATTGGGCACCTGCCAAGAAACAGCGCGTCGGATTCTTCTCGCCTGGCAGTGTGCTGGCTACCGCCATGTTCCTCCTACTCAGCTGGGGCCTAGGCCTTTATCTTAACAACTTCAGTCGTTACAACCTCCTCTACGGTTCAATCGGCACCCTGCTGATGGTGATGTTCTGGATTTACTTCAACTGCATCGTCCTCCTCGTGGGTTACGAATTGAATATCAGCATCTACAACGGTACAATCATAAAGAAGAACAACGACTCGCGCCGCGAGTTCAAGCAACGAATACAAAACCTACACAATGATAATACAGAAAGAACACGGGAAAGTGGTGACGGAGAGCCCGTCACAGCGTGAAAAATTCAAAATGGTGGCCAAAACCATGGTCAACCTTGAGGAAGTGCTCGCCGACGAATTGCGCAACTTGGGCGCTGAGAACGTGACCGTTACCACTCGCGCCGTCGAGTTCGAGGGCGATATGCGCACCCTCTACCGCGCCAACTACTGCTGCCGCACCGCACTGGCGATATTGAAGCCCTTCGCCGAATTCGACGCCGACGACGACCAGCAACTCTACGACCAGGTATACAAGATTCGCTGGGAGAAAATCATGGATGTCGACGCCACCTTCATGATCGACTCCACCACCAGTGGCGAAGTGTTCACCCACAGCTACTATGCTGCCCTCAAAACCAAGGACGCCATCGTCGACCGCTTCCGCCGCAACTTTGGCAAGCGCCCCTCAATCGACACCGAAACGCCTGATTACAAGTTCAATCTGCACATCCGCGACAATCATGTAACCCTGCTCATGAACTCCAGCGGCGACTCGCTCCACAAGCGTGGCTACCGTCAGGGTGTTGGCATCGCCCCCATCAACGAGGTGCTCGCCGCCGGCCTCCTGAAACTCGCCGGATGGAGCTGCGACTGCAACTTCTACGACCCCATGTGCGGTTCCGGAACTCTCCTCATCGAGGCCGCCATGATAGCCAACAACATACCTGCACAATACTACCGTGGCAACCGATTCGGCTTCACCCGCTGGAAAGAGTTCAACCTCGGCGAATGGAAAAGCGTTAAGAACGAAGAAGACCGCAAGATTGGAAGCCTGGATTTCGAAGGTGAAATCTGGGGCAACGACATCGACCCGCAGGTCATCCAGCAGTGCGAAAAGAACTTGGAATACACCAAGTTGCACCACGACGTGATGCTCCATATCGGCGACTTCGCCGAGCAGGATCCGCCCGAGGGAAAGACCCTGATTGTCACCAACCCGCCCTACGGCGAGCGCATCAAGGTGGACGACCTCAACGCGATGTACGAAAAACTGGGCGACACCTTCAAACAGCGTTACGGCAAAGACTGCGAAGTGTGGCTCATTACCAGCGACTTCGAGGCCATGAAGCACATCGGGCTCCATCCTTCGAAGAAGATACCCGTGCAGAACGGCTCTCTCGACTGCCGCTTCCTGAAGTTCGAGTTGTACGAAGGCTCGAAGAAAGCCAAGTATCAGGCTGATGCTGAATAGCGAAGAGGTCAAGCGCATCGCCATCGAAGTAGGCTTCGACGCATGCGGCATTGCCCGTGCCGACGCCCTCACCGACAGCGAATACCCGCTTCGCCAATGGCTCGATCGCGGGTGGCACGGCGACCTACAATACATGGAACGCAACATCGACAAACGTATGGACCCCAGGCTTTTACTTCCAGGGGCATGTACAGTAATATGCCTTGTAAGCGCCTATGGCCCGCCCGAGGCCGGCCGAACCGACGGCGTAGCCGCCTACGCCCAGCACCGCGAATATCATACCGAACTGAAACACATGCTCTTCGACCTGCGCCAACGGCTTGGTATCGAGGCAAAGGCCTGTTGCGACACCGTTCCCATCAGCGACAAGCACTGGGCTGCACGTGCCGGACTAGGCTGGATAGGTCGACATACCCTGCTTGTCACCCCGAAGTGGGGCAGCTGGGTAAACCTCGGCGAGCTGGTAACAACCATGGAATGTGACCAATACGACACGCCCCTACCCTCGCGCTGCACCGACTGCAACCTCTGTGTCGAAGCCTGCCCCAACGGCGCCATAGCAGCCGAAGGAGCCCCAATGATTGATGTCCGCCGCTGCACCGCCTATTATACCACCCATAACCCCAAGCCCTTGCCGCCCGGCATCGACTCTCGGGGATATACCCTCGGCTGCGACATCTGCCAACTGGCTTGCCCATACAACCGATAAAACAGAGGAGGCGCCCCGCATGCGGGGCGCCTCCTCTAGTATTTGGCATGCATGAGGTTAGTCTTTCTTGCAGCATTTGCAGCCACATCCGGTGAGGCACTTGTAGGCCAGACCGGCAAGGGCGGCACCCACGAGCGGGGCAACGATGAAGAGCCACAGCTGGCTGCAGGCGTTCCAACCGTCGGCATTGCTGAAGATTGCCTGGCTCAGCGAACGGGCGGGGTTCACGCTGGTATTGGTCAGCGGAATGGAAACCAGATGGATAAGCACCAGGGTGAGACCGATGGCGAGGCCGGCGAACTTGCCGTTCTCATGACGGTCGTCGGTCACGCCGAGGATAACCATCAGGAACACAAAGGTGAGAAGAGCCTCAACCAGGAAGGCGCCCCACATCGAGACACTCTGATAATCGGCATTGCCAGTGGCAGCGGCGAAGTCAGCGCCGAAACCGTTAGCGGCGAAGACACCCGTCTGGCCCAGACCAGCAGCCTTCCAGATAGCGAGCAGGATGGCACCGGCCACGATAGCGCCAATGCACTGGCTCAACCAGTAGAGGAGCATGTCCTTGAACGACATACGGCCGTTGACCCACACGCCGAACGACACGGCGGGATTGAGGTGGGCGCCGCTGATATGGCCGATACCGTAGGCCATGGCAATGACAGTGAGGCCAAAGGCGATGGCCACACCCAGGAATCCTACATGTCCGAACAGCGCGGTACCGCAACCGCCGAGCACCAGCACGAAGGTACCGAGACCTTCGGCAAACATCTTGTTGCAAATCTTCATAAGCGTATAGTTTTAAAAGGTTAATAACTTCTTGCGAAGACCACGCGGCGATGGGAAGGTTTGCCGCTGTAGATGCACTTACCCTCCTCTTCGACAGCATCATAGGGGATGCAGCGGATGGTAGCCTTGGTCTCTTCCTTGATACGTTCCTCGGTCTCGGGGGTGCCATCCCAGTGACAGAGCAGGAATCCGTTCTTCTCAATCTCCACCTTGAACTCTTCCCAGGTATCGACCTTGCGGGTCATCGAAGCACGGAATTCGGCGGCTTTCTTGAAGAGGTTCTGCTGAATCTGTTCCATGAGGTCGTAGACATGGTCGGCAATACCCTCAATGGGCATGGTAATCTTCTCGAGAGTGTCGCGGCGGCAAACCTCGCAGGTACCATTCTCCAGGTCGCGCGGACCGATGGCGAGGCGCACAGGAACACCCTTGAACTCGTATTCGTTGAACTTCCAGCCAGGCTTGTACTCCGGACGATTATCGTATTTCACCACAAGTCCTTTTGCTTCCAATGCCTTGACTATGGGAGCGATATGTTCGTCAAGCTGGCGTTGCTGCTCATCGCTCTTGCAGATAGGCACAATGGCTACATGGATGGGAGCCAGACGCGGCGGAAGGACAAGGCCGTTATCGTCGGAGTGGGTCATGATAAGGGCGCCCATCAGGCGGGTACTGACACCCCACGATGTTGCCCAAACATACTCCAACTTATTCTCTTTGTTGAGGAACTGCACCTCGAAAGCCTTGGCAAAATTCTGGCCAAGGAAGTGCGAAGTGCCGGCCTGGAGGGCCTTGCCGTCCTGCATCATAGCCTCGATGCAGAGGGTATCGAGGGCACCGGCGAAGCGCTCGTTGGGGCTCTTGTGGCCTTTGATAACGGGAACGGCCATGTAGTGTTCCACGAAGTCGCCATAAACGTCGAGCATCCGGCGGGCTTCCTCCTCGGCCTCCTCACGGGTGGCGTGGGCGGTATGGCCTTCCTGCCAGAGGAATTCGGCGGTGCGGAGGAACATGCGGGTACGCATCTCCCAGCGCACGACGTTGGCCCACTGGTTGCAGAGGATGGGAAGGTCGCGGTAACTCTTGATCCAATTCTTGTATGTACTCCAGATTATGGTCTCGGAAGTGGGGCGCACGATAAGTTCTTCCTCGAGTTTGGCGGCGGGGTCGACAACAACGCCATTGCCATTGGGGTCGTTCATCAGACGGTGATGGGTGACGACAGCGCACTCTTTGGCGAAGCCCTCGACGTGTTCGGCCTCACGGCTGAGGAACGATTTCGGGATAAAGAGAGGGAAGTAGGCGTTGACGTGGCCGGTGGCCTTGAACATGCTATCCAGCTGATGCTGCATCTTTTCCCAGATAGCGTAGCCGTAAGGTTTGATGACCATGCATCCGCGGACGGCGCTCTGCTCGGCGAGGTCGGCGCGAACCACGAGGTCGTTATACCACTCGGAATAGTTTTCCGAACGTTTTGTAAAGTCTTTTGCCATTGTTTATGTCAGCAATTAATATAATAAAAAATACCGCCCCGGCAGCCCGTCTGGCTGGTCGAAGTATAAATTGAAACGATGAAACGACGATTTTATTTTGTAAAATTAAAAAAAATCTGCCCAAAAGTTAAAAACACCCAACTATCTGTCTTTCAATGTTATATAATGTTAAAATTCACATAACCCACAGATTATCAACGATTAGAATACACCTTCGCCTGATCAACGCCTGATCAAAGCCTGATCAACGCCTGCCCTCCCCCACAGTTCGTGGGCAACTTTTTTTTCAACAAATATAATAAAAAAGCGGATATTGCGTTAGAAACTGAAGTAAAAAGTAAAACTGACGATATGGTCAAACGTATCATACTGACCGCCATGGCAGTAGCCATACTGCTAGGTGCGGGTGCGCAGGAGAAGAAGCAGGCCGACACGCTGCAGTGCGCGGTGGTGGGCTTCTCGTTCGGCGCCCTCATGCCCGGCTATGGCAGCGCCAGCGAGGGTGCCCTGGGGGGCAACATGGGCGACCTCTACAAAGGGCCCTACCTCGACTTCGGCATCGAGGGCGACTACAAGTTCGCCTCGGGCTGGATGCTCACGCTGAACGGGAATCTCTGGTTCGGCTACAACAACGACAATCTGCGCGACCGTTCGGTGCGCATGAACGACATTTTCCAGCCGACGGGCGTGGCGCTGAGTTGGAGCGGAGTGGACGGCAACGTGGCTGCCCATAACCGGTCGCTCGCCGCCCGGCTGGGCGTGGCGAAGATAATCCGCGTCATCCCCGGCAACCCCAACTCAGGCATCCTTCTGGGCCTCAGCGGTGGCTGGATGATGCAGAAGACAGTCTTCATGCAGGACATGAACGACAGCCCAGTGCCACAACTGATGGGCGACTACGGCAAACTCTACGACCACCTGCGCAACGGCGCCATCCTCACCCAGAGCCTCGGCTTCTGCTATATGGCTAACTACCTCACCTATGTCAACCTCAAGGTCGAGTTCACCGTGAGCGAGTGTTTCCTCTGGCCGACGCGCAACTATCAAATCGACAACCTTATGGGTCTCAACGGCAAGGATCCTAACCGATACTTCGACCTCCTCTACGGGCTGAAACTCACCTGGATGTTCCCCCTGATGGGAAAGACCACCTACGACTATTACTATTACTAAATGAGGCTTTTATACACCATAGGCATTGGACTCTACACCTTCGGGGTGCGGTTGGCAGCCCTTTTCGGACATGGGAAAGCACGGCTGATGGTGCGCGGCTGGCGGAGTTTCCGGCGGCCTGCGGCCGCCGGAAACCACGTCTGGTTCCACGCCTCCAGCCTCGGCGAGTTCGAGCAGGCGCGCCCTGTACTCGAAGAATACCGTCGCCGACATCCCGACTGCCGTGTGCTGCTCACCTTCTTCTCCCCCTCCGGCTACGAGGTACGCAAGAACTACGACGGAGCCGACACCGTGCTCTACCTGCCGCCCGACCTGCCAGGCACCGTGCGCCGCTTCCTAGACACGTGGCAACCCACCGCGGCCTTCTTCGTGAAATACGACTTCTGGTACAACTACCTCGGCGAACTGCACCGCCGCGGCATCCCCACCTACATTTTCTCCGCCATCTTCCGCCCGGGGCAGTACTTCTTCCGTCCATGGGGCCGCTGGTACCTGCACCAAATCGGCCGCTGCTACAACCATATCTTCGTCCAGAACGACGAGAGCCAGCAACTGCTTCGCAGCCACGACATCAGCCGCTGCTCGATGGCCGGCGACACGCGGTTCGACCGTGTGCACCAGATAGCGCAGGTCGCTGAGAGCAACGCGGTGGCAGAGACTTTCCTCGAAGGCTACGAGGGCAAAGTCCTTGTGGCTGGCAGCACCTGGCCACCCGACGAGAAGGTGATTGCCCATGTGCGCGAGACCAATGAAGACTGGTTCCCCGGTCGCATCATCCTGGCGCCACACGTTATCAGCGAAGAGCACCTCCGCCAGATAGAAGCACTCTTCCCCGACAGCATCCGCTACTCCAAACTGAACACTGAACACTCAACACTGAACACTAAAAAAGTTCTGATTGTTGACAACATAGGGCTGCTTTCGAAGTTGTACCGCTATGCCGACGTGGCCTATATCGGAGGCGGTTTTGGAAGCGGCATCCACAACATTCTTGAGGCCGTCACCTTCGGCAAGCCGGTCTTTTTCGGCCCCATCTACCAGAAGTTCCAAGAGGCGCACGACATCATTGCCCGTGGCGGCGGATGGAGCATCCGTGGCGAATACGACATGGAAGAGGGCGATTTCATGCGCCTCATGACCCACCCTGAGGCGTTGGGAAAAGCCTCGCAGGAATGCCTTGACTACATGCAACAGAACCTCGACAGCACCGAGAAGATACTCTCCACCATTGAAAGTTAGGACCATACATATACTGCTGGCGTTCCTCTGCGCCGTAAGCCTCGCCTCGTGCGGAGGCGTAGGCCGCTATCTGGCCGACGGCGAGCATATCCTCTACAAGAACCGCCTCGACCTGCAGATGGCCGACAGCAGCGAGGTGCCCTCCGAGGTGCATGACGCCATCAAACGGGTGAAGAACTACTACCGCCAGAAGCCCAACTCCAAGGTGTTAGGCATTGACCGTCTGCGGGTGGGCATGACCATCTACGGATGGGCCTCGCCCAGCGACAGTTCCATCTGGGGCAACTACTGGCGCCGCCTGGGCCAGGCACCCGTCGTCTACGACGAAGGCATGGCTAGCCGCACCGCCTCGCAACTGGCCGGCCTGCTCGAGAGCAAAGGATGCTTCGGCTCAACCGTCACCTTCGACACCGCCGACGTCGACGGCAAAGACCTCAGCATCACCTACCACGTACGCGCCACCCAACGCTACCTGGTCGACGAGATTGTCTACCGCACCGAAAGTGCCGATGTGGCCCGTCTGCTGCGCGAATGGGAGCCCGACTCGCCGCTCAAGGCAGGTGAATACTACGACCAGGAGAAGAGCCGACTGGTGGCGGCCCTACGTGAGGAGGGCTACTACCGCGCCACCCCTGCACTGGTAACCTTCATGGTCGACACCACCTACGACCGCCAGCACCTGAGCATCGACGTGATGGTCGACAGCCGCGACCTGCAGGTCTATCACATCAACAACGTCTACATCTACCCCACCGGCAACGGCGGCCCCACACCCGACACACTTATCTATAGTTACCCTGGAATACGCCGCAATATCGACTACCAGTTCATCCACAGCGAACCCCTCTCGCTCAAGCCCCAGACCGTGAGCCGCGCCATGATGCTCTTCCCCGGCATGACCTACCGTCCGCGCTACATAAGCAACACCTACAACTCACTCCTTTCGCTACGCAACTTCAAGTATATCAACATAGAATTCTCCGAATCCCCATCCTCGTCCGACACCCTTCCGCTGGTCGACGCCCATGTGCGCCTCATGCGGGCCACCCAGCAGAAAATCTCCCTTTCGGTCGAACTCACCAACGCCTCGCCTCTCGGCGACGACGACAGCGTGGGATTCCTCCGCGGCGGCAACCTCGGCATCGAGACCGCTGTAGAGTACCTGCATAAGAACCTCTTTGGCGGAGCCGAGCAGCTCAAAGTCAAAGGCTCGCTCCTGCTCGAACTGCCCAAACTCATCTTCCGCGGACTTGGCGACGGCTTCTACGACAACTTCAGTGCCTTCGAGGCAGGCCTCGACGCATCGCTCGACATGCCCATGTTCCTCCTTCCCTTCGCCAGTGGTATCGCATGGCAACGCACACGCCCCCATACGATGATTTCCACCGGCGGAAGCTACCAGTACCGCTACTACTACGAACGTATTCTGGCCAACACCAGTTTCGGCTACACCTGGCGCCACAACCGCAACGTACAGCACCAGCTGCTGCCCATCGACCTCACTTTTGTGCGCATGCTGAACGTCAATCCCGCCTTCGCCGCCCGTATCGCAGCCCTCAACGACCTACGTCTAAAATACCAATACAGCGACCACTTTATCTTCGGTGCGCGCTACGACTACGCCTACAGCAACCAACAATTCGGCACACGGCAGAACTTCTCGGTGGTACACCTTTCAGCCGAGAGCGCTGGCAACTTGCTGAGTGCCGCCTCCGGCCTGCTGGGTGCCACTACCGACTCTAACGGTGTGCAGCAAATCCTGGGGTCGCCCTACGCCCAGTATGTACGCCTCGGCGGTGAACTGACGCGCTACCACTACATTGGACGCCGCAGCACCTTCGTTTCGCGTGTGCTTGTCGGGGCAGGACTTCCCTACGGCAACTCCGTGGCCATGCCCTACGAGAAGAGTTTCTTCGGCGGCGGCCCCACCACCATGCGCGCATGGCAGCTCCGCCATCTCGGCCCTGGCAGTTATAACAGCGGCGACAACATGTTCGAGCGAGTGGGCGACCTCCAGCTGGTAATCAACCTCGAAGAGCGCTTCCCGATAGTGAGCATCTTTGAAGGGGCGGTGTTCGCCGACATGGGCAACGTATGGCTGATGAACCCCTCCGACCAGTATCCAGGCGGAGAACTGAAATGGGGCGACATTCTCAAGGAGATAGCCATCGGCATCGGCATCGGCCTGCGAGCCAACGTCTCAATCGCCACCCTGCGCGTCGACTTCGGCATACCGCTCTACGACCCGGGCTACGACGAAAGCCTGCGCTGGCGTCCGACCCACTGGAAATTCAACCAACTGGTAACCAACATCGGTATCAACTACCCGTTCTGATGAAAAAATCCCTGACAATCATACTGCTCACCCTGGCCAGCGTCTTCTGGGGCGTTAGTTTTATCCTTACCAAGGAGCTCTTCCTCACCGAGGAGCACATGACCGTCACCATCCTCATCGCCATGCGTCTGGCCATCGCAACATTGGTAATGGTGCCGTTGCTGCTGCTCACCGGCAAGATGCAGCGCATCCAACGGAAAGACATAAAATGGTTTCTCCTGCTGACACTCTGCGAGCCGTTCATCTACCACCTCTGCGAAACCTCCGGCGTCCAGCTGGTCAGCGGCTCGCTGGCCTCAGTAGTGATAGCCACCATCCCGCTTTTCGTGCCCTTCGGCGTATGGATTGCCTATCGCAAACGCCCCCGCATCCAGGTGGTAGTCGGCGTGGCCCTGTCGCTAATCGGCGTGGCAGTGATGCTTATCGGCGGCGAAGGACTCCGCGGAAACTTCCGCGGCATGCTTTTCCTTACCGGGGCAGTGGTCATCGCGGTGGTCTACACCCTGTTGCTGGTGAAGATTGTCGACCGCTACAATCCCCTTGTGATTACCACCTGGCAGAACATCATCGGATTCGTTTATTTCCTGCCGCTGGTACTCTGTTTCGACGCCGCTAACCTACCGTTGCTTAGTTACTCTCCGCGCATGCTGGCACTGCTGCTCATGCTGGGCATCTGCTGCTCCACCCTCGCCTACTCCTTCTACAACCACGGGGTCCGACACCTTGGGGCCGCTGAAGCATGCGTATTCAACAACACCATCCCCATCTTCTCCTTCATCGCCGCACTCGTCATCGGCCAGGAAGGCTTCAGCTGGGCGAAACTCATTGGCATTGCCGTGGTAATCACCGGCGTAATAATCTCACAACGCGAATAAAAAACAAAAAAAATCTTTTCACCCGCCACTATCAAAATAATTTCGTACCTTTGCATTTTGGATTATAAAGCAACTTTGCCGTAAAATATTATGATTGGGTATCTTATAGTGTTCTTCGTGCTGCTCGTCATGCTGTCAATCCCTGTGGGATTGGTGGTAATGGTGTTGCAGTTCCACTATAACAAGAAGGACCGTGAGATGCGCAACGAGGCCGAGGCCCACCGCAAGATACTGGAACAGACCTACGACCGCATTTGGAGCCAAATCAAGCAGTACTGCGATATCGGCGAGGACTGCCGCCGGTCGTTCAACAACATCTACCCCAACCTTATCGACACCGATATGGACGACGACCGTATGCTCAACTGGATTCTCGACTGCAACATCAACTTCGAGCCTGCCAACTACGCCATCGTCATGGAAAACATAGCCGACGACCGTGCCCGTTTTGTATCCCACCAACGCCGGATGCTCAACATCATGCGCGAACACCGTGAGTTGCACTCGTCGAAGTTCCGCCACCTCCTTATCCACAACAAGACCATTATCCGCTACACGCCTATTGCCACCAACTACGACCGTTGGGGCAACCGGCTGTAAATCCCCTGTCTGCAATGAGACTTCGCAACGCCATCCTCGCCATCTTCGCCGTCGCGTTCATGGCTTGCTGCGCTGCACCCGAGCCTTACGGTCCAGTGCCCACCGACGCACAACTGGCTTGGCAGCGGATGGAGATAAATATGTTCTGCCACTTCGGCCCGAACACCTTCACCGGAGCCGAATGGGGCAGCGGTCAGGAGGCCGAGGAGGTGTTCGCACCCACCGAATTGGACTGCCGCCAATGGGTCGACGTGGCGCGTCAGGCCGGAATGGGCGGCATCATCCTCACCGCCAAGCATCACGACGGCTTCTGCCTCTGGCCCAGCGCCTACAGCACCCACACCGTGAAGCCCGACCTAGACGTGCTGCGCCA
>CAJOFL010000003.1:39116-155242 GCA_905233895.1 uncultured Bacteroidales bacterium
GCGCAAGGTCGTCGTCACCGATATCAACCCGCAATGCGTCATCTTCAGCGACGTGGGTCCCAGTTGCCGCTGGGTCGGCAACGAAGAAGGCCGCGCCGGCGAAACCAACTGGAGCAGGCTGATAGTGGAAAGCGGGAAACGGACGACGGAAAGTGGCGGAAGTGGTGATATCGACGGCGACCGATGGATGCCGGCGGAGGTCGACGTGAGCATCCGACCGGGCTGGTTCTGGCATAAAGAGGAACACCCAAAGCCAGTCAAGGAGCTTATGGAGATATACTATAACTCAGTGGGCCGCAATGGGCTGCTGTTGCTCAATGTGCCTGCCGACGACCGTGGCCGTATCTCGCCCGAAGACAGCGCCGTCCTGGTGGCCTTCCGCGCCGAACGCGACCGCATCTTCAGCCACGATTTAACCGAGGGTGCTGTCATCGAAGCCTATGTAGGAGATGGAATTATGACCGCCGCCAAAAACCGCTACCCAACAAGCAATCTGACCGACACCGCCTACCATTCCTACTGGATGCTGAAAGGCAAGGACACCAGCAACATCACCCTGATAGTCGAATTACCGGAGGAACGCGAAATGGACATGATTGTTCTTCAAGAGTATATCCCTCTCGGACAAAGAGTTTCAAAGTTCTCTATCAGTTATTCCTTCCCCGGATGTAACGGCGGTATGATTATTGCAGAAGGTACCACCATCGGCTATAAACGCATCGTCCGCCTGCCATTCCCCATACGCACGCAGACCTTGTTTATTACCCTCTCCGCCCTTGCGCCACCCGCATTAAACCGCATAGCCATCTATAACTCCAACGCCCAATGAAACGCCTGCTTACTATACTTCTCGCTTTTTACTTTTCATTTTTCACTTTAACAGCGCAAGAGTTACCGCAGGGCTACTTCCGCAACCCCCTCGACGGCGACATCGGCCTCTCGGCCACCTTCGCCGAGTTCCGAGCCAACCACTTCCACGGAGGGCTGGATATGCGTACCGGCGGCGCAATCGGGAAGCCTGTATACGCAGCTGCCGACGGATATGTGGCGAAGGTGAGCATTTCCCCCTGGGGTGGCGGTAAGATACTATATATCAAGCATCCCAACGGTTACACAACCGTATATATGCACCTCGACAGCTACGCTGGAGAGATAGGCAAGGCGGTACTCAAGGAGCAATATGCACAGCAGTCCTACAGCATCACCAAACTTTTTGCCCCAAATGAGCTGCCAGTGAGAAAAGGGCAGCTGGTGGCTCGCAGCGGCAACACAGGCGGCAGCGGCGGCCCCCACCTCCACTTCGAGATACGCAGCGGTGGGATGGAAGACCTGCACACCCACTCACGCACTTACAACCCCCTGCTCTTCGGAATTCCATATACCGACCGCATTAACCCCGTAATCCGCGGTATAAAGTTATATCCCGTTGGAGGGAAGCCCATAGAACTCGGTAAGGAAAGCACCATATCGGTGCCAACAGAATTCTATCTCGGCATCTATGCCACCGATGCCGCCGAAGGCTCGACGCTACGCAACGGACTGCACCGCATCGAGGTGCATGTCGACAACCAACTGGCGTTCATGTACACCACCGACGCTTTCCCCGTCGACTCCACCCGTATGGTCAACGCACTCATTGACTACCGCCGCTACATCGACACACGACAGGCCTACCTCCTCACCCGCGCACTACCTGGCGCCGAAGGGGAATGGATACCTGTGCGGCAGGGCGATGGCATCTTCAGATTTGAGCTGGGCTCAAAACACAAGATACAAGTACGTGCCTACGACATCAAGGATAACATCGCCGAGCGCACCTTCACGGTGAATGTCGACTATGAGAAAACGTACTGCCCGGTAGCCATAGGAACCACTGTAAAATACAATGCGCCACTAAACATACAACAGCCGGCAGTCATAGTACAGATGTCGCCCTACACTCTTTACGATGATGACATTCTGGAAGTTCTAGACAAAGAGGAAGCCCCTTACAGTGCCCCTCTCGTCACCATACGACCTACCTTCAACGACATTCCGCCTGACAAAGCCTACACCCTTCGTCTCAAGCCAAAGGCCACACTCGGCGTCGACCCGTCAAAAGTGGTGGTAGCATTGGTCGGTGCCAAGAAACTCTCGGCATATACTACCTCATATAACGACGGCTGGTATACAGCCCAGGTGCGCAATTTCGGCCAGTTCACCCTCGCCGTCGATACCATCTCTCCCACGGTTCTTCCGCTCAACTTCAGCGACGGGAAGTCCCTAAAAAGCACCACCCTGAAAGTAAAAATCGGCGACAACCTTAGCGGTATCCAGACCTACAACTGCTACCTTAACGGCAGCTGGATACTGGCCGAATACGACGGCAAAAGCGCCACTCTCGTTATCGATGCCCGCGGCAAAATAAAAGGCGGCGCCAACAAACTGCGTGTTGCAGTGGTTGACGCCGCCGGTAACGTTGCGGATGTCACTTACATCATTCGAAACTCTTGATAGCCTCTTTGATGAGTTCCATAGCCTCACGCAGCTGCTGTTCGGTGATGACCAGCGGGGGAGCGAAGCGGATGATGTGCTGATGAGTCGGCTTGGCGAGAACGCCCAGGTCGCGCATCTTCAAGCAGACATCCCATGCCTCCTTGCCATTGTGAGGCTTGATGATGATGGCATTCAAGAGACCTTTACCACGGACTTTCTCGATCATCGGGCTCTTGAAGTTGGTCATCTCCTCACGGAAAATCTTACCAAGACGCTCGGCGTTCTCCATCAGATGCTCGTCCTTGATAACCTGAAGGGCGGCAATGGAGACTTTGGCGGCAATGGGGTTGCCACCGAAAGTGGAACCGTGCTCACCGGGTTTGATGTTGAGCATGATATCGTCGTCGGCCAACACAGCGCTCACTGGCATCACGCCGCCACCGAGAGCCTTGCCGAGGATGAGCAGGTCAGGACGCACACCTTCATGGTCGCAGGCCAACATCTTGCCGGTACGGGCGATACCGCACTGCACCTCGTCGGCCATAAACAGCACGTTGTACTTGTGGCAAATATCATAGCATTTCTTCAGGTAACCCTCGTCAGGCACATAGACGCCAGCCTCGCCCTGGATAGGCTCGACGAGGAAGCCGGCCACTTTCTTGCCGTGTTCGGCCAGACAGCGCTCGAGAGCGTCGGGATCATTGTAGGGGATGCGCAGGAAACCGGGGGTCATGGGGCCATAATTGGCGTAGCTCTCGGGGTCGTTGCTCATAGTGATGATGGTGATGGTACGGCCGTGGAAGTTACCTTCGCAGCAGACAATCATAACCTCATCGTTGGGGATGCCTTTCTTCACCACACCCCAGCGGCGGGCCAGTTTCAGGGCGGTCTCGTCGGCTTCAGCACCGGTGTTCATCGGGAGTACCTTGTCGTAGCCAAAATACTCGGTCACATATTTCTCCCATTCGCCGAGGCAGTTGTTGTAGAAAGCACGGCTACTAAGGGTCAGCTCGTGGGCCTGGTCGCACATGGCCTTGACGATTTTCGGGTGGCAGTGACCCTGGTTCACAGCGCTATAGGCCGAGAGGAAGTCGAAATACTTCTTACCCTCGCAGTCCCACACGAAAGCGCCCTCGCCTTTTGCGAGCACAACGGGCAGCGGATGATAGTTATGGGCGCCATATTTGGCTTCCATTTCCATGAATTGCTCTGATTTTGTCATAGTTGTATTGTTTTATATTGTTAATTATTATTTAACTAACGGGAGTGCAAATATACACACTTTTTCCCAATGTAGGAAAATATTTTTTCAACAGACACTGTGGGATTTAACTCTAATAAAAAAAATACGGACATATAACAAGGCACCATCGCCTTATTTTCGCCAGGGTATAGCCGATGAATAATATTATTATGGAGGCGATATAATTTCCCGACGAATTTTACGTTATATATACGTGAACAAAGACAACACCATACTTGAGGTCAAGGACTTGTCGGTCGCATTCGGCGGTCGGACGGTGGTGGAGGATGTTAGCTACGCGCTCGGTCGCGGACGGACGCTGGGCATCGTGGGCGAAAGCGGCTCTGGAAAGAGCGTCAGCTCGCTGGCCCTTATGGGTTTGCTCCCGAAGCAGGCCTCGGTCACCGGCAGCGCACGTCTCGACGGCGAAGAACTGCTCACCCTCGACGAGGAAGGTTTCCGCCATATCCGTGGCAACCGCATAAGCATGGTGTTCCAGGAGCCAATGACAAGCCTCAACCCCGTGCAGAAATGCGGTCCGCAGGTGGTGGAGATGATAAAAGGGGAAGGTGGAAACCGGAAGGTGGAAAAAAAGAAGGTCATCGAACTCTTCAAAGAGGTGCTTCTCCCACGCCCCGAGAAGATTTTCGACAGCTATCCCCACGAGTTGAGCGGCGGCCAGAAGCAGCGAGTGATGATTGCCATGGCACTCATCAACCAGCCTGACATCATCATCGCCGACGAGCCGACGACGGCCCTCGACGTGACTGTTCAGAAAACCATCCTCGAACTACTCAAGCAACTGCAGGAGAAACACGGCGTGAGCATCATCTTCATCAGCCACGACCTAGGCGTTATCGGGCAGGTGGCCGACGACATCATGGTGATGTACCGCGGCAAGGTAGTGGAGCAAGGCCCAGCCGACAAGATACTTCACCATCCCAGTGAGCCTTACACCAAGGGACTGCTCGCATGCCGCCCCCCACTCGACAGCCGTCCGAGGCGACTCCCGACAGTGGAAGACTACCTGAACAACAACCTTAATGACCATACGAGCTTTAACGACTTTAAGACCCTTAACACTAACACCCCTCTTATCGAGGTCAAGAACCTAACTGTGACTTACACCCTCAAGCGGAGTATCTTCGGACGATCGCTGCAGACCTTGAAGGGTGTAGACGGTGCTAGTTTCGACATCCGCGAGGGCGAAACCCTCGGATTGGTGGGTGAGAGCGGATGCGGAAAGACCACCCTTGGACGAGCCCTGCTGCGGCTGATAGAGCACTCGGACGGCAGTATCAGTTACCGCGGGAAGCCCCTCAACCAACTGGGCATCCGAGAAATGCGCGCCCTGCGCCCGAAACTGCAGATAATCTTCCAAGACCCCTACTCATCGCTCAATCCCAGAATCACCATCGGCGAAGCAATCCTCGAACCCTTAAAAGTTCATCGGAATAATCAGAAAAACCCGAAAGATCTTGTCCTCACCCTTATGCAGCAGGTAGGCCTACAGCCAGACTGGTACAGCCGTTATCCGCATGAGCTCAGCGGCGGCCAGCGGCAGCGCGTTTGCATCGCCCGCGCCCTTATCCTGCAACCCGAACTGGTGGTATGCGACGAGAGCGTGTCAGCACTCGACGTAAGTGTGCAGGCACAAGTGATCAACCTCCTCAACGACCTCAAGGAACGCTACCACTATACATATTTATTTATAACACACGACCTAGCGGTGGCGCACTACATCTCCGACCGCATCATGGTGATGCAGAAAGGACGTATCGTGGAAAGCGGCACTGCCGACGAGGTGTTCTCCAACCCGCAGACCGACTATACCCGATCGCTCCTCGACGCAATACCCCGAATAAACAGAACGATATGACCAAAATTATCGATACAGTCAACGGCCTGGTTTGGAGTCCCGCACTGGTGGGTCTCTGCCTGCTAGCTGGCCTCTACTTCTCGCTGCGCACCCGTTTCGTGCAGGTTCGACGCTTCGGCGAGATGTTCCGCCTGCTTTTCGGCAGTGCCGGTAAGGACAAGAAAAAGACTGGTATCTCGTCGTTCCAAGCTTTCGCAATGGCCCTTTCGGGTCGTGTGGGTACGGGAAATATCGTGGGAGTGGCCACCGCTATCGGATTCGGCGGTCCGGGAGCCATAGTGTGGATGTGGATTATTGCCTTTTTTGGAGCCGGAAGCGCCTTCGTCGAAGCCACATTGGCCCAAATCTACAAAGAGGACCACAACGGTCAGTTCCGCGGAGGTCCGGCCTACTATATCGAGAAAGGTCTGCACAGCCCCTTCTTCGGTGGAGTGTTCGCTGTATTGGCCGCAGTAGCTTGTGGAATCTTCCTCCCTCCCGTGCAATGCAACGGAATAGCGCTGAGTTGTGCCCGCTCGTTCGGAGTGGAGGCCTGGATGATTGGCGCTTTGGTGGCTCTGCTTATAGCATTGGTGATTATCGGCGGAGTGAAACGAATAGCTAACGTGGCACAGATTGTGGCCCCATTTATGGCTGTGCTCTACATAATCCTTTCGATAGTGGTGCTGGCCGTACACTGGCAAGTGGTGCCCCACGTGTTCCTCCAGATGCTGCGTGGAGCTGTGGGAGTGAACGAAGTGGGTGGAGCCCTGCTGGGAAGCACCATAGCATGGGGTGTGAAACGCGGTATCTACAGCAACGAAGCCGGACAAGGTACAGGCCCCATAGTGGCAGCAGCAGCCAAAGTATCGCATCCAGTGAAACAGGGTCTGGTTCAAGCCTTCTCGGTATATATCGACACCCTCTTGGTATGCACCGCCACCGCTCTTATGATTCTGGCTTGCAAGACCTACAACATCATAGACACCGTGCAGCAGACCGCCGGTGGTCCAATTGTCACCTACCTCCAGCAAAATCCCAGAGCCCCCGAAGGCGAGCCGGGTGTGTTCTACACCACAGGAGCCCTTGGAACCGTCATTGGACCGAGAGCAGGCGATATGGTGATTTCCATAGCTCTCTTCTTTTTCGCGTTCACCACCATCATGGCCTACTACTACTATGCAGAAACCAACCTCGTCTACCTCTTCAACCGCTGGCGTCGCCGTATCTACAAGAAACACCCCGAACGACTTGATGAGCTTGAACGAGCCGACGAACATTTCGGAGATGACCGGGGTGAGAAGATAGTAGTGTGGCTTCTTCGTACAGGCACCATCACAGCCGTCTTCTGCGGTTCGCTTGTGGGAAGCGGTATAGTGTGGACCATCGGTGATATCGGAGTAGGCGCAATGGCCTGGATAAATATCGTGGCTATCCTGCTGCTCTCGCCAAAGGCTCTACGAAGCCTGAAAGACTACGAAAGTCAGCGCCGCAAGGGAGAAGAACCACAGTTCGACCCCGACTCGCTGAACATTCCCAATGCCGATTTCTGGCAGCGCGACTAGCGTAACACATTCATAAACCGTAGCTTCACCCTTTCTGAAAATGGAGGGGTGAATAATTATTTTCATTTTTTTGAATTTTTTTTTTGCAGGAATCAAAAAAGGTTGTATCTTTGCACTCAGAATGATATCAAAACAATATCAGTTGATTCAAAATAACAAATTAAATGTCAATACTATGAACACAGAAACATTAAAGAAAATGACTGCATGGAACAACGGGTTCCTACAACTCTTTATCGACTTGGCTCTTGTCGCGCTTGCCCTCTTCCTGTGCATCAGCGCCGGTGAGAACAACTTCACGATGGGTGGTATTCTGGGAGGTCTCTGCTGGGTACTATGGGGGCTGCACGTGTGCGGATTCATGGTGATTCAGCCCAATCAGAGCCGCGTACTCACATTCTTCGGACGTTACAGCGGAACGGTGGTCGACAACGGATTCTTCTGGACCAACCCCTTCTATGTGAAACGTAAACTATCGTTACGCGCACGTAATATGGATGTGCCCCCCATCAAGGTGAACGATGCCGGCGGTAACCCCATCATGATTGGTCTGGTGCTGGTGTGGCGCATCAAAGACACCTACAAAGCATGCTTCAATATCGACGTGGAAACCACAGTCCAACCTACCAGCCGTCAGGCGGGCACCAACCAGAACAACGTCACTCAGCAATTGAAGGGTTACGACAACTTCGTTTCGGTTCAGAGTGATTCGGCCCTTCGTAAGGTGGCCAGCCTCTATTCCTACGACAACCTCGAAGACAAGAACGAGGTAACGCTGCGCAACGGTGGCGACGAAATCAACCGCCGACTGGAACAGGAAATCAGCAAGCACCTCGATATAGCCGGTATCGAAGTGGTCGAAGCCCGCATCAACTATCTAGCCTATGCTCAGGAGATTGCCTCTGTGATGCTCAAACGTCAGCAGGCAGAAGCCATCATAGCAGCCCGTGAGAAGATTGTCGAAGGTGCCGTCTCGATGGTTGATATGGCCCTCAAGAAACTGGCTGCCGACAACGTGGTGGAGATGGACGACGAGCGCAAAGCCGCTATGGTGAGCAACCTGATGGTGGTGCTCTGTGGCGACGAAGGTGCCAGTCCAGTGGTGAATACAGGCTCAATATATTAATACTACAATAAACAATGGAAGAAATACTCAAAGCCGAAGGCCTGACAAAGACTTTCAACCTGAGCCGCAAGCAGCAGAAGATTGAGCGTACCACAGCCAAACGTAAGGTGGCAGTGGACAACCTCACCTTCAGCGCCTATCGTGGCGAGATATTCGGCCTGCTCGGTCCCAACGGGGCCGGTAAGACCACAACCCTACGCATGCTCTCAACCCTTATCCGTCCCGATTCGGGCGACGCTCTGCTCGACGGATGCAGCATCGTAAGCGAGCCAGCCGAAGTGCGTTCCAAAATTGGTTTCCTCACTTCAGAACTGAAACTCGAAGACTTCTTCACCCCCAACTACCTCTTTGACTTCTTCAGCCAGCTGCACGGAGTGAACGAAGCCACGATGCGCGAACGCAAGGAGCGTATGTTCAAACGTTTCGGTATCGACAAGTTTGCCGAAGTGAAGGTTGCTAACCTCTCGACCGGTATGAAGCAGAAACTCTCGCTGGTCATATCGTTGGTGCACGACCCCGAAGTGATTATCTTCGACGAGCCCACCAACGGACTCGACGTGCTCACAGCCCGTACCGTTACCGACTATCTGCAGGAGTTGCGTTCCGAAGGCAAGACAATCATCCTTTCGACCCATATTTTCAGCCTTGTGGAACGTCTCTGTGACCGTGTGGGTATAATCATTGACGGACGATTGACGGCCTGCGGTCCACTGTCCGAAGTATGCGACGGAATGACTATCGAGGACCGCTTCTTCGAAATGTACAAAGAGATGAAAGGAGGTGAAGAATGAAAAGCAACACACTAACAATTATCAAGAAAGAGTTTGCCCGCTTCTTCGGCGACCGCCAGTTGCTGTTCACCACAGTGATTATGCCGGGCCTGCTCATATATATCATCTACAGCCTTATGGGCTCCGGTATCCAGAAGATGGTTACCGAAGGGCAGAACGAAGTGGTAACAATGCGAGTGGAGAATATGCCTCAAAGTATGGCTCCCCTGCTCACCGCCATCGACAGCAACCTTGTGGTTGTGGAGCAGGCTTTCACCGACAAGGATATCGAGCAACTGGAGGATAAGGACATCAACGCCGTACTGCTGCGTTTCCCCGAAGGGTTCGACGATGTGCTCACCGCACCAGTCGACCCAGCCGCATTGCCCAACGTGGAAATCTACTACAACAGCACCAACAATGCCTCGAGCCGCGTGTATATGATAGTAAGCACCATGCTCGGAAACTACGGCCGACCATTCACTGTGAATGTACCGCAGACCGAGGAGCAGCGTTTCGACCAGGCTAGCGACGAAAGCATCGGAGCCATGATATGGAGCAAGATACTGCCCATGCTTATCGTCATGATGCTCTTCAGCGGCGTAATGGCCATTGCACCCAGCAGCATCGCCGGCGAGAAGGAACGCGGCACCATTGCAACCCTTCTTGTTACCCCCATGAAGCGCAACGACCTCGCACTCGGCAAGATTATTAGCCTCAGTGGTATTGCTCTGCTCAGCGGTATCTCTAGCTTTATCGGTATAGCCCTCTCGCTGCCCAAAATGATCAGTATGGAGGGAGCGGATACTGCCAGCATGCTCGGATTCCACTACACCACCAACGACTACATCGTCCTGCTTCTGGTCATCTTTGCTTCGGTGCTCATCATGGCTTCCGCCATAAGCCTGCTTTCCGCACTGGCCAAAGACGTGAAGAACGCCGGCACGATGGTTACCCCCTTCATGCTGGTGGTGATGCTGGCTGGCCTGCTCCCCATGTTCCAGGATGGCGCATCGTCCAACCTTATGATTTACCTCATCCCCTTCTATAACAGTATCGAGGTGATGACCGCCGTCTTCTCCCACGAGATGGAGTGGATGCCCGTAATCGTAACGCTGGCCTCCGATGTGTTCTACACAGGCATAGCCGTATGGGGCCTCACCCGTATGTTCAACAGCGAAAAAGTGATGTTCTCACGATGAAAAAGACCTTTGCACTACGAATCGACTCCGAAGTCTACGACGCCATCGAGAAATGGGCCGCGGACGACTTCCGCAGTGCCAATGGCCAGATAGAATGGCTGCTCAATGAGGCTTTGAAAAAGGCCAAACGTATGCCTAAAAAGAAAGAACAATGAAAAAGACAATGATACTTCTGCTATTGTGTGTGGGTCTTACGGCCCATGCACAATGGTGGACTGGAATGAGCCAGAAGACCAACCTGGCACTCTGCATCCACCTTACCGACACTTCGGCCGAATTGTATAGCCCCATGCAGACCATGGACCCGATACCGGTGAGCAGCTGGAACCTCGAGAACAGCAACCTGACTATCAACTGTAAGAGCATCGGTCTGTCAATGAACCTCACGCGCAAAGATAGCACCTTTGTCGGCTTCTGGAAGCAGGGATTTCTGAAAGAAAAAATATCTTTCTATCCTACCGACACCATCTTCCAGCTCCGCCGTCCGCAGACACCGCAACCGCCCTACCGCTTCGACGAGGAGACGGTCACGGCTGACTATACCGACTCGCAAGGTAATAAGGTACACCTTGAAGGCACCCTCACCTACCCCAAGAGCAGCAATCGGTTCCCCTGTATCGTACTCGTAAGCGGTAGCGGGCAGCAGAACCGCGACGAGGAAATCTTCCAGCACAAACCCTTCCTTGTAATTGCCGACTATCTGGCATCGCGCGGTATCGCCGTCCTACGATATGACGACCGAGGAGTTGGTGCAAGCACAGGTTCGCTCGATAATGCCGACACCCGACTCTTCTCCGAAGATGCAGAAGCAATGTTCCGTGCTGTAAAGAAAAACAAGCATGTAGACGCTGCCCGTTTAGGCATGGGCGGACATAGTGAAGGAGGTGCAATTGCACCGATGGTGGCAGCAAGGAACAAGGACGTGAAATTCGTCGTGATGCTCGCCGGACAAGGTTGCACCGGACTCGATGTGCTGCTTCAACAGAACGAAGCCATCTACCGTTCCGCAGGTGTGAGAGACAGCCTGATTGCCGTCCGTGTAGCTTGTATGAGAGAAGTGTTCCGGATGCCCGCAGGCAGCAGCCAGAAGGAGTATAAGGCCGTCATCGACCGACACACTTCAGGTCTCACAAAAGAACAGATAGACAGCATCGGACTCGGTCGCGGTACAGTCGCCGCCCTCAAGCAGCAACTCGACAGCCGTTGGATGCAAAGTTTCATCACACTCGACCCCGCAGAATACCTACCCAAAGTAAAATGCCCTATACTTGCACTCAACGGCTGGCTTGATTGTCAAGTTCTATGTGAGCCGAATCTGAAACGCATCGAGGAACTGACCGACGGACGTGCCGTATGCAACCAGCAACAAGGGCTCAACCATCTGTTCCAACATTGCACCATAGGCAGCCCTGATGAATATATACTAATCGAGGAGACTTTCGACCCCTACACAATGGCAACCATTGCCGACTGGATATTGGGGCTATAGATCCTCAACGGCACCTTTGATCTGCACCTTGAAGCCTTCGTCTATCACCGGTTGGACGAGGGCTTTCATTTCCTGCGGACTGAACTTCTGGAGGCCCTGCATCGGTGTGGGGCGGTCGATGGTATAGACCATCCACTCGCGCGGTTTCAGCAGGCGCACGATATCCATCATCGGGAGTACAACCTCGGGGCTAGACGAATCAAAATCGGGACTGCGAAGCATGCAGGTCTGCAACACGAAGTCGCCCTCAAACTGTTTCAACGCCTCTGTCACACGGGCCACATCATATCCCGGAGCCGGATTGTTTATCTTGGCAATAAGCTCGTTGGTAGGGGCGTCGATCTTCATTATGGGGTTGTCAACCTTGCGGAGGGCATTGAACACCTCGGGGATATGCACACGAGTGGCGTTGCTTAGTACGCTGACTTTAGCTTGGGGATAATATTGGTCGCGCAAGCGCAGAGTATCGTCGATAATCTGTGGAAACTCGGGATTTATGGTAGGTTCACCGTCGCCGCTGAAAGTAATGCTGTCGACCGGAGTGCTGGTATTCTGCAGACCGATAAGCTTACGCTCGAGGTCTGTACGCACCTTCTCGGCGGTGGGCAGAACGGTGTCGTCGCGACCGTCGCGGTTCCATCCACACTCGCAATAGATGCAGTCGAAGTTGCATATCTTGCCCTTCTCTGGTAGCAGGTTGATGCCGAGCGAACTTCCCAAACGCCGACTAAATATGGGTCCAAAAACAGTCTCTTCACGAAGCATAATCTATTGTATTCTGGTCCAGTCGATAGGCTGGAGACCTTGTTGTTGCAAAATAGTGTTGGCCTGCGAGAAATGGCGGCATCCGAAAAAGCCTCGATAGGCCGAGAGGGGCGATGGGTGCGGGGCGGTGAGCACATGGTGGCGCATGGGGTCGATAAGCTTCCGCTTGGCGATAGCGTAGCTTCCCCAGAGGAGGAAGACCACTCCCATGCGACGCTCATTGAGGGCGCTGATTGCAGCATCGGTGAACTCTTCCCACCCGCGGTGCTGGTGGCTTCCAGCCTGGTGGGCGCGCACGGTGAGCGTAGCGTTGAGCAGCAGCACTCCCTGCTCGGCCCAGCCGCGCAAGTCGCCTCGTCCGACTGGTATGTTGGTTCCGAGGTCGTCGTTAATCTCCTTGATGATATTCACCAGCGAGGGTGGCACCTGAACACCATTTGGCACCGAGAAACATAGGCCCATCGCCTGACCAGGCTCGTGGTAGGGGTCCTGTCCGAGGATGACCACTTTGACCTTATCGAACGGCGTCGAGTCGAAAGCGTTGAAGATAAGGCTGCCAGGAGGGTAGCAGGTATACTGACTCCGCTCGGCCACAAGGAACTCCTTGAGCTGCGCGAAATAAGGGGCCTCGAACTGCGACTTCAACACCTCATACCATGAAGGATCAATTTTGACTGCCATTATTGCAAGAATGAATTATACTTCTTCTCCTTACCAATCTGACTCCCGATACCGTGACCGGGTAGGACGATGTAATCGTCAGGCAGGGTGAGCACTCTGGCTTGCAGCATCTCTATCAATGTGGGATAGTCGCCACCAGGAAGGTCAGTACGCCCAATGCTGAAGTGGAACAATGCATCGCCGGTAATCACCACCTTCTCGCCGTGCAGTACGAAACACATGCTTCCTGGACAATGACCGGGAACATACCTGCATTCCACCTCGGTATTCCCAACCATGAGTATGTCATTGTCCGCAATCTCGTTAACCGCAAGGTCGCCCATATTGTCCACCGCGAAGCCCATCACCGAACCGTAAGCCTCCGCCTGGCGCAGCAACTTGCGACCTTCGGGATGCATAGTCACCGGCAAGCCAAAATGCTCGCACACCTGACGCAAACCGGCAATGTGGTCCACATGGGCGTGGGTGAGCAGTATATGCGTCACCACGAGCCCTTCCTGCTCGATATATTGAACCAACTGCGCATCCTCGAACGATGCCTCGCAGGCGGGATCCACGATAGCACACTGCTTCGTCGATTCGTCGACAACGAGGTAGCAATTGACCTCAAAGTGGTTAAACGTGAACTGCTTAACCATTGAGCCAGGCGTCAAATTGTTCGCGCTTGAGGGCGGGGATATCGAGTTTCATCTTCTTGCGGAGACCACCAAGGTCGTTGAAGAGTTTGTTGGGATTGGCGGCTTTGAGCTGCTCAAACGTTTTGACGCCAGCCTTTTGCAGCACCGGAACCCAAGCCTCGTCGACTCCGTGGGCGGTGAGGTCGGCACCTGTGTCTTCCGACGACTTCTCATGCACCTCGGGCTTCATCTGCGGGAAGAGGAGCACATCCTGGATGCTCTGCGCGCCAGTCATCATCATCACCAAGCGGTCGATGCCGATACCCATACCGCTGGTGGGCGGCATGCCGTATTCGAGAGCGCGGACGAAGTCCATATCTATGAACATGGCCTCGTCGTCGCCCTTCTCCGAAAGACGCAGTTGTTCTTGGAAGCGGCCCAACTGGTCGATGGGGTCGTTCAACTCAGAATAGGCATTAGCCAGTTCCTTACCGCAGACAAAGAGTTCGAAGCGCTCAGTGAGTTCGGGATTGTCGCGGTGACGCTTGCAGAGGGGCGACATCTCGATGGGATAGTCGGTCACGAAGGTGGGCTGTATCAGTTTCCCTTCACACTTCTCGCCGAATATGGCATCAATCAGTTTCCCCTTGCCCATCGTCGAGTCAGTCTCCACTCCGAGTCGCTTGCAGGCTTCACGCAGTTCCTCCTCGGTCATCGATGCAACATCCACACCTGTCTCTTCCTTGATAAGCTGGCACATGGGGGCGCGACGGAAGGGAGGCTTGAAGTCGATATCGTTGCCCCATACGTTCACCTTTGTGTCGCCGTGCAGACTTTTGGCGATGCGCTCCAGCATATTTTCCGTGAAGGTCATCATCCAGTTGTAGTCCTTGTAGGGCACGTAAATCTCCATTGCGGTGAACTCGGGGTTGTGTGTGCGATCCATACCCTCGTTGCGGAAGTTGCGGCTGAACTCATAAACACCCGGGAAACCGCCCACTATAAGGCGCTTGAGGTAGAGCTCGTTGGCGATACGCAGATAGAGGTCGATATCGAGCGCATTGTGGTGCGTCACAAACGGCCGTGCGGCAGCACCACCGGGAATGCTCTGCAGCACGGGGGTGTCAACCTCCAGGTACCCTTGCTCGTTGAAATAGTTGCGCATCTCGTTGACAATCTTGGCGCGCTGCACAAAGGTGTCGCGCACCTGCGGGTTGACAATAAGGTCGACATAACGCTGGCGGTAGCGCAGTTCGGGATCGTTAAAGGCGTCGTACACCACGCCGTCCTTCTCCTTGACGATGGGCAGCGGACGCAGGCTCTTGCTCAGCACCGTGAGGGTTTTCACGTGGATGGAGGTTTCACCCATCTGGGTCACAAACACATAGCCCGTCACACCGATAATGTCGCCGATGTCGAGCAAGCGTTTGAACACTGTGTTGTAGAGAGTCTTATCCTCATCGGGGCATATCTCGTCGCGCTTGATATAAAGCTGGATGCGACCGTAGGAGTCCTGCAATTCGACGAACGAGGCGGCACCCATGATACGGCGGCTCATGATGCGGCCGGCAATGGAGATGTTCTGGAAAAGCGTGTTGTCTTTGGGATAGCGCTCCAATATGTCTGCACTCTTGGCGTTCACCTCATAGAGGGCGGCGGGATAGGGATTGATACCCAACTTCTTGAGTTCGGCAAGCGAGTTGCGGCGAATTTGTTCCTGTTCAGTAAGTTCTGCCATATTTTAATATATTTATTCTTTTCGATACAAAATGCAAAGATACGACAATTTTTAGAATCTGACCAAAAATATTTGGAACTAATTTTAGGTATGAGTCCGTGTTAAGTCCGTGATGACTCCGTGTTAAGTCCGTGTCAAGATAGGGCAACCTCTTACCGGAGTGCTACCTGACCCTATGTTATCCCAATGTTATAGATTTGTAGTAAGCTACCGGTAACTGGTAACCGGTAACTCACATTGTTTTTTCAAACGAACCAATCAATTCTTCACGCGACGGATGGAGTGGAGGCGGTGGGAATACTGGCCGGTGCGCTCGACGAGAATTCCTTGGGAATCAAGCCTGTCGATACGCACCTCGCCAGAGGAGTGGATGATTCGTCCATCGCCCAAGCAGATGCCCACGTGGACAATACGCCCTTCGGGGTTATGGAAGAAGGCAAGGTCGTCGCGCCGAATGTCGCAGAGGCAGACTTCGCTGCCACAGGTCACCTGCTGGCTTGCGTCGCGCGGGAGCCAGACACCGCATGCGCGGAAGCAGACCTGAGTGAGGCCCGAACAGTCGATACCGCCCATCCAGCGGCCGCCCCAGAGGTAGGGTGTACCTAGGAAAAGGCGTCCGGCGAGGTCGGCCGCGGAATCGAAAGGAACCACCTGCTTGTTGTCAACCCACCCACGGTAACCGTCGTAGTCACCCTGAATGAGGCTCCATTTCTCCTGTTGATCCAGGATTTCAACAGTATCGCCGGCCAAAAGCTGGTTGACCATCTCGGCACGGTCGGTGGCTTCAGCCCTAACAGGCACAGCCGAAAGATGACAGAACGCTTTCATAACTGGCCTCGTTCGATTGAGATGACTATGCGGTCGATCAAGTTGTCCTTCGGGTCGTTCTTGGGGTCGAAGGTGGTCTTGAGGTTGTATCCGAAAAGTTTTGCGAGGGTCTGGTAGAGACCGGCGCGCAGCTTTCCACGCAACTCGCCCACGATATTGTAGGCCGTGCGGGAGGTTTCACGGTCGATAAGCTTGATAAGGACCAGTCCTTGTGAGAAGGTGTAGTTGGATATTTCGCCCTTGTAGTCGCGCAGAAGTTCTTCCTCGGCCTTCTTGATAGCATCCTTACGCTGGCGTTTGGGGAGAGCGGCAATCTCCACCTCGAGCGCGTCGAGCCGGCGCTTGCCCTCCTGGGCGTAAGGGAGCATGAGTTTTACGTTGCGGATAAGCTTCTGGTTATTCTTTATCTCCTTCTGAGTCAGCAGCATGCCGGAAGCATAGACCTTCACCTCCTTGAGGCGGATATAGGGTATGGTGTCGCCGTCGACCACCTTTCCGAGGGTGTAGTGTTCACCTTTGGCGAGGGCCCGGCGCTGCATGCTGGCCGGCGAAAAGACGCTGGACCTGACGCTGTCGGTGGCGACCAATTTACGTTCCTGCGCCCCAAGGGTAGCGCAGAGGCCTGCAACAAGTAGGAATATCAGGAATGTGCGTTTCATGGTTCAGATTGTATTGTTCACGTTTCTACGCATCGGCAAAGACCTTGCCGCCCTCAAGGACGACTTGCAATTTGGTGTATTCGCAATGGAAGTCGTTACGCAGGCGGTCGAGGTAACGGCGACTTTCCCAGTGGCACATGGGCAGGTCGTGCAGCAGATAGTTGCCGCAAGTCTCTGGCGTGGTGGCAGGCACCTCGCTCTGGGTGAGAATCCACTCGAGGCACTCGATGGTGAGTCGGCGCATATCTTCGACACAGTAGTTCCCAGTCATAATGACATACATACCCGTAAGGCAACCCATGGGGCCGACATAGACAACATCGTCCTTGGCCTCGGAGTTGCGGAACCATGTGGCCATAAGATGCTCGAGGCTGTGCATAGCTGACGGGGCAACGGCAGGCTCGTGGTTAGGCTCGATGATACGGAGGTCGAAAGTGGTGAAACCGCGGTCGACACGGGAAACATAGATACCCGGCTTGAGGTGCGTATGGTCGATGGTAAAACTTTGAATTACCTCCATAGTGGTCAGTGTTCGGTGTTCAGTTAGAGGGTTTCGAGGTATTTCTTGACGAAATGGAACGAGTGGTCGCACATCGAGGCGAGGAAGTTCTCCCACTGCTGCTGGTGGTTGTCTGTACGGCCGGGGGTGTCGCTGATAACGCGGAGGCTTAGGAAAGGAACTTCGAGAAGATGGCAGGTCTGTGCGATTGCAGCGCTTTCCATGTCGCAAGCCAATCCGTCGGGGAAGTGGCGCTTGATGTCGTTCTGCCGCTCGCGGTCGGTGATGAACTGGTCGCCGGTGCAGATAAGGCCAGTTAGGAGTTTCATGTTAGAAGTTAAGAGTTTCTGCGTTTCGATAGCATGATCCAGAAGGCGGGAGTCGGCATCGAAGCGAGCCGGAAGACCCTGCACCTGACCATGCACCGAACCGAGACCGCCGCAATCAACATCGTGGTATACGCATTGCGTGGCGGCAAGTACATCCATAACCTGCGTCAGGGGGTCGATACCTCCGGCGAGGCCGGTGCTCAAGATAGCGTCGGGCCGGTGCTCAGCATAGAGGCGCATGGTGCCTACGGCGGCATTCACCTTACCTATACCACATTGCCAGAGGACTATGTCGTTCGAACCCAGACGGCCGGTGTCGCCACCGATGGCGTCGTGCATCTGGCGGTATTCGATATCCATTGCAATAATAACTCCGATTTTCATTGTCTCAAAGGTATTTAATTGTGCAAAAGTACAAAAAATTCGCCAAATGCCAGGAAAATGTATAATAATTTTTCATAACGTGCGTTAGTAGAGAGTATTAAATTATCAACAGCGAACTATGAAACGTTGGTTTCGGACTTTAGTAATCACTATTTTCGCACTGGCGGCAGTCAGTTTGATTGTCATACAGTTTATACAGACGCGACGCACTTTCTCCATCAGCGACAATATGTTCAACGTGAGTGTGAACAACGCGATGGACGAGGTAGTGCACCAGATGAGCGGCGAGGTGTTCCAAACGGCCGCCCATCCGGCCACTGCGTTCAACTACCAGGATTTGGACTCGCTCATCGTCGAGGAGTTGCTGCTCAACGGTATCGACCTGCACCCGGTGGTGGGCATCTACGACGGTAGTCAGGGTTCGTTCCTTTACACTTCCGACTCCCGTCGCGAGGAGAGCCTCGAACGGTCGCCCTACCGCTATAATTTCTCCCCTATCGGGGTTGTTTCGTCGGGCCAGTATTTCATCATCCTGGCGTTCCCCGAGACTGAACTCTTCCTGCAGAGCAACACCAAGGTGTATATCTATATGACGATATTCCTGCTGGTGGTTATTGCCACGATGTTCTTCATCTCGCTGCGCACCCTCGCTGCCCAACGCAAACTGGACCAGATGAAGACCGAGTTCATCAACAACATGACCCACGAAATCAAGACCCCAATCTCGACCATAGGCCTAGCATGCGAGATGCTGAGGGATGACTCGGTGTCACAGGATGCCGCCACCCGCAGCAATTTCCTGGGTATTATCGCCGATGAGAACCAACGTATGCGGGTTCTGGTTGAAACCATACTGCAGAGCGCAAAGATGTCGAACAAGAATTTCAGTATCAACCCCAAGAAGGTGGATATCAACACGCTTGTAAGCACGGTACTGCAGAGTTTCCGCCTCACCCTCAGCAACCGAGGCGGCACCATCGAGACCCATCTCGACGCCGACCCGTCGGTGCTGGATGCCGACGAGTTGCACCTTACCAACATGGTCTACAACCTGGTGGACAACGCCATCAAATACTCCGTCGATGCTCCTCGCATCGAAGTAGGCACCCTCTGCAAAGAGGGCCACATCATCCTCACCGTGCGCGACCACGGTATCGGAATTGCAAAGGAGAACCAGAAGCGTGTGTTCGAGAAGTTCTACCGCGTGTCGACCGGCAATGTACACAATGTAAAGGGTTTCGGTATCGGCCTGAACTATGTATCGCAAGTGGTGAGGCTGCACCACGGCCATATCGCACTAGAAAGCGAGTTAGGCGAAGGATCAACATTCACCGTCTCTCTCCCGATGGTATAAAAAAGAAGAAGTCCGCGTCGCGGACTTCTTCTTTTATTTCATTCATCAATAATATTTATCGAACAATGAACTTGCCTGCACTGCCACCAAGACGGTAGATGTAGATGCCGGCAGGCATATTGGCCACATTGAGGGTCACTTCACCAGAGCCGGGTTGTATGCGGCGGGTGGCGACCATCTTGCCATCGAGGCTAAACACCTGCATGTCGGCAGCCATAGTGGTGCTGTAGGGCAGGTAAACGGTCTGCATGGCGGGATTGGGATAGGCTGGATTGAGCACGGTGTTGCCTTCAACGGTCTCGATAGCGGTCAGGAAATCGATGCTTGTCGAGTCGGCATGAGGAGGAACCATACCCGTGATATGCTCCTGACCCACATTGAAGTTATAACCGTAGCCGCTGGGAGTGACTTGGGTGTTTTCGCGCAGGTTGAAGTAGCCGTCGCCACCGCCTTCCCAACCCCAGTTCAAATAGTACTGGTTCTGGTTATCGGTACGGTAGCCGCAGCATACCCAAGCGTGACCTGCTGCATCGGCACCGCCACCAGTCGAGGAAGAACCAGCCATATAGACCGGACGACGAAGCAAGAGGTCGTTACGCATCGTGGTGAGGAAGTTGTCAGTCGAAGTATTGGAGCGACGAAGCAACGTACCAGTCTCATATTTGAAATAGGCACCCATGCCCATCAGGGCTGAAGCCGAACTGGTTCCGCTGCCGTCAATACCGTAGTCCATACGAACCGCGACACCGGCTGCAAAACTGAGGAGAGCCACCTGATTGATCGATTCGACCGGGGTGGACGGATAGAGTTTGTTGGGCATTTTGGTATAGTCGAAACGGAGGGTATCGAACCAGAGGCTCACCGGATAATGCGAGGTTTCAGTCCTATAATTCATAACTCCGCCGGTTGCAGCTATGGGGAAAGCATAGTAGTGCATAATCTGCGCTATAGCGGTAGCGACACAGCCGGTATAAGTGTACTTGTTTGCATCCGAGTCATAGGGGCAGAATTTATTGTAGGTCGGGTTGCGGTTCGAACCCTGACCCCAAGTCTCGTTCATAAGTTTGATACGGGGGCTGCCGTCCTTGGCGTTTGCATTGAGCGTACGGTCGAAGAGGGCGGTCCACTCGGCCATATCGTCGTATTTGCCGTCCACGTCAAGTACCTGAAGTTCCGAAATAACTGAAGCATAACCTTCCACCCACCAGCGCATATTTTCGGGGAGTTGCTCCCAGGGGGCCAGGTTGCCTTCGTCGTTGAATCCGACCACAGGGTCGATAACGGTAGAGGCGGCCATAATAATCCAACCCCAGTCACTGACGTTGAAGACATAAGCCGCAGGCACGGAAAGGTCTTCGTTGTCAATCTGATGGATAAGGGTCAGCTCGGCGGGCTTAACATCGTTCATCGAGTTGCGCTCCATGTAGTAGGCAGCGGCCTCACGAGCCTCCTCGACCGATACATTGCGGGCACCCGCAGCGAACGGGGCGACGAGCATCGCCACGAACAGCATTGAATGGACTAACTTTTTCATTTTGTATAATATTACTTGTTTTTTCACTACTTTTCAAAGATGCAAAAGTACACATTTTTTTGATACTGACAAATTTTTTTTCACCGCCACTTCTACAACACAATAAATATTCGCGTTTTATGTTACTGATAATGTGGAAAACATGACCGTATACTTCTCACGTCTGCGCGAGTTGGTCGGGCTTGAACTGGCCGAGGAGCAGTCGGCATATCGCCGTTCAATTGACGAGATGCGCAGTATGCTTGGAGGCAGCGTGTGCGAACCTTCGTGCCGCTACCCCGTCAGCATGGGCGGAAACGACTATAACGCCCTCGGTCAATTGACTCTAGAACTTCGTTACGACACCCTTGAAAGCGAGATTGAGTTGGATTTTGAACCCGGGAAACCAGTTTCGTTCTTCTACCTCGCGGGCGATACCGTCAAAGAGTCACCCCATACCGCCTACGTCGAACAAGTCGGCGACGGGCGTATGGTGGTGAGCCTGCCCGGAAAAAGTGCATTGCAGAGCTTGCGCGACCTAGCCGACCACCACCTGATAGGGGTGCAACTTGGAGTGGACAACACATCCTACCGCGTGATGGACAGCGCTTTGCGCGAAGCAGAGCATAGCGAGCGAGAACGGTTTGTGCAACTGCGCAACGTCATACTCGGCAACGCCGCACCCACCTTCCGCCACCTTCCCGCCCTCTCGTTCCCTTGGCTCAACCGCAGTCAGCAAAGGGCCATCCAGCGTGTGGTTGAGGCCGGCGAGGTGGCCATAGTCCACGGTCCTCCGGGAACTGGCAAAACCACCACACTGGTAGAGGCTATCATCGAAACGCTGCAGCGTGAGACACAAGTGCTTGTTTGCGCCCCGTCGAATGCAGCCGTCGACTGGATTAGCGAGCAATTGATGCGACGCAGCGTCCATGTGCTCCGTGTGGGCAACCCGCTGCGCATGAGCGACGAGATGCTCGACTGCAGCTACGAGCGCCGTTATGCCGCCCATCCCGACTACCACGAACTCTGGAGCATCCGCAAAGAACTGCGCACATCACCTGCCGACAGTCGCCGGCAACGCCTCCAGAGTCGTGCCACCGAACTGGAAATCAAGATAGACAACGATCTTTTCGCTCAAGCACGGGTGGTCAGTTGCACCCTCATAGGCAGCGCCTACCGCATGATGGAGCGCCGTCGTTTCTCCACTCTCTTCATCGACGAGGCCGCACAAGCTCTAGAACCCGCCTGCTGGGCCGCCATACTCAAAGCCGACCGCGTGGTGATGGGCGGCGACCATCAGCAGTTGCCGCCCACAGTGAAATGCCTCGCCGCTCTCAAGGGAGGCCTTTCCGACACACTGATGCAGAAACTTGTGGCCCGATGGCCGCAATGCGTCGAATTGCTGACGGTGCAGTACCGCATGAACCGCGACATCATGGCCTTCCCGTCACGCTGGTTCTATGGTGGGAAGCTACAGGCTGCACCTGAGGCCGCCGACCGTATGGTGAGCCCCCTTGACACCCCGCTCATGTGGCTCGACACCTCCGAAAATTCAGAATATTCAGATTATTCCGAAAAAGAAAAAAGAAACCGCACCGGTTCTCTTACCAATAGCGAAGAGGCCAAACTGGTGATACACACACTGCGCGACTATATCGACATGATTTCGCCACAAAGAATCGAGAGCGAACGGATAGATTTCGGAATAATCACACCTTATCGCGGTCAGGCGCGCTTGATACGACGCCTGCTGCGCCTGCAGCACTACTTCCGTCGCCTGCGGCGCCAGATTACCGTAGGCACCGTCGACGGTTTCCAAGGGCAGGAGCGCGACGTGATAGTCATCAGCCTCGTGCGCGACAACGCCGACGGCAATATCGGATTCCTGCGCGACTTGCGCCGTATGAATGTGGCCATTACCCGCGCACGTATGAAACTGATTATTATAGGCAACGTCCAGACCTTAAGCCGCCACCGCTTTTACCGCGAACTGGCCGCCCATATCCGCCACCACGGCGAGATAGTGTCGGTGCAACCAGCTGTTACCGGCGATTGAGGTAGATCATCACGTAGTAGGCGAGGGTGGCAAGGCTGGTGACGGCGGCCATCACGTAGGTGTAGGCGGCGGAACGGAGGGCGCTCTCGGCATAGCGGTGTGTGTCGCGGCTGGTAATCTCGCGCTGCTGTATCCACTTCAAGGCACGTGCCGATGCGTTAATCTCGACAGGAAGGGTGACTACCGAGAAGAGGGTGCTCATGGCAAAGAGGCCTATACCTACGAGCAGCAATGCCGGGAAGACACGCACCAGCAACAGTCCGGCCAGCAATATCCACGATACAAACTTACTGCTGAAGTTCACAATCGGCACCAAGGCGGTGCGTAGACCCAACGGTCCATAGGCAACGGCATGCTGTACAGCATGGCCACACTCGTGGGCGGCCACCGCAGCGGCGGCGACGCTGGTGCCGTTGTATACAGCGGGGCTGAGGTTGAGGGTACGGTTGACGGGGTTGTAGTGGTCGGTCAGGGTACCCTGCACCATCTGTATCTGCACGTTGTGGATGTCATGATCGAGAAGCATACGCTCGGCCACCTCGCGGCCGGTGAGACCACCTTCGGTGCGAATGGACTCGTATTTCTTGAACTTGCGCTCGACGTTCTTGCTGACTATCATCGAAATGACAGTCAAAGCGATGAACACCACCCACATCAGGCTGCTGCCCGACGCATGCGCTGTAGCTGCTTGGAGGAGGATGAACTGGGATATCATTTTGGGGGCAGTTAAGTAGTTAAGGTAATAATACCTTCATTTGAAGTTATTTTGCGCGGAAAAGCACGGTCTCATCGGTAGTATTCCAAGCAGCCATGAGTTGACGGTACTTGGCGTAGTCCTCAACGGGGATAAGGCTCTTCTCAATCTTGAGGCTGCGGACGATACGAAGTTTCTTTCCGCTCTGCTTGACGGTCACCTTAACACTGCCTACGCCGTCGAAGGATAGTTTGCGGCTAACGGCCTTACCAACCATCTTGACTCCAGCAGGCAGGTTGTATGTTTGGTCGGCCTGGATATCGCAAGCCGAGGCCTGGAGCGGAGTGGTGCGTACCAGCGGAAGCTGTGCGGCACTTATCCACGGGTCGCGCTCGCCTTCGAAGGCAATGAAGGGAATCGGGAAACTGAAGAAGCCGTCCTCAAGGGTGTCGAGGGTTGCATCGAATGTGGCTTTAGCGTTAAGTGTACGGACTTCGTCGCGGGCTTTACCATAGAGGCTTATATGAGACTTGTTGCGGACAGAGAGGCGGTACTCGAGAGTATCAATATAAACGGCCACCTCGTCGCTGTTGTCACCGGCAACATTGGCGCGGTAACCCTCGGCATTGAAGATTGCGGCGAGCAGGACGGCTTTGTCGACGGCGGTACCGCAGCCGCTCTGCCACACCTCGTCAGGGGTGGCGTGGCGGTAGCCGAGATGCGAGGGCTGGATATCATTGAGGTGGATATTGTCTACCACATAATTGCGGGCTTTGACAATATTCTCCATGGCACGGCCGTTCATCACCTGGCCCATCACATCGGCAGCACCATCGAAGGGCTCCTGGTCGAAGGCGGGGATAAACTCGGGAACACCGTTGAAGAGGCGCAGGGTGGGCACTATATCTTCAGGCATGTAGGGCTCGCGCGGGGCCTGCGACATATCGGTAAGTTCAAAGAGGAGCGTAATGGGAGAAACTGTGTTTTTGTCAGTGGTGCCCGAGATGGTGCGTGTCAGCTTGTCGGCTGGCAAATAGTCGAGGCCCGAGAACTTGAATTCCACTTCCATATCGGCGGGATATTGCACCTTCACCTCCATTTTCTCAACCGGGCATTCACGCTGCAGCGGGATGCTCTCACGGAGGAGGTTATACTGGCGGTGTATGGTGTAGTCGACCACAATAGTGCAGCCCAGTTCCATGCCGGTGTGCACCATAGCCAGTTCGCGCATGTGGTTGAAACGGCCACAGTCGGCGCACTCGGAGGGGAGCTGATAGACGAAGGCGTTCTGCGGCATGTTGACGCGGGTGCCGTCTTTCTGGACGGTATACACCTCGTTGACGGTCAGTTCTTCGAGGTCGGGGTTATAAACCACGAAGGTCTCGCCTTTGTCGGCGTAAGCGGTGAGTGCACGGTTGCGAAGAATCTGCACCTCGTGGCGATAATGGTAGTCGCTGGTGCCATCGGCGTTGAGGGTCCACTCATAACGCAGGAGCTTATAGACGGCATCTGGCTCTTGTGCAAAAACACTTGCTCCAAACAGGACTGCAATTGTCAATATAGCTATCTTCTTCATAATGTGTATTGTCTTAACTACTTAACTTCTAAACTACTTGGTTAGTATCACCGGAGTCTCGGACAGTTTGCGCTGGCTGAGCGCGACGGCGCGGAAGGCTGGCCAGTCCTCGGCCTCGTAGCGGCGCTTGCTGAAGACGGCCTGCTCGCCGAATGAGAGTTTGTTCCCGTCGAGCTGGAAGCCGCAGCCGAAGGAGGCCACCGGGTCGGCAAGCCCGTCGACCATCGGGTAGTGCAGCATGGCGGGGGCAAAAGGCAGGGTAATCGTCTCGCGAATGTCGACCAGGCGCGAGCAGCGGTCGCTGAAGGGCTGTGTGCGGGTCTCGGGGGTAAGGTCGAAATAGAGGTGACCCATGGCACGGCTGTAGAATCCGCGGGCCGAGAGCGGGATGAACGAGATGACGTCCTTGCTGACGGTGGCGTAGCTGGGGATGGAGAAGGTGTAGGTGATGCTCACCGGCTGGTCGAGGTAACGGTCGGGGTCGGTGTAGCTGATATCGGTGATCTCCGCGTTGGGGGCGATGCGAAGGAGCTCCATCTCAAGATTCTGGCGCCACTGGCTCTGCGGGGCGGAGAAGACACCGCGCACGGCGGCATCGCTCTGGCCCTCGGCAGTGACGGTTATGCTACCACGAAGGGTGCCGTCGGCGGCAATCGTGCTGTTGGCAATGATACGGACGTAGTGGTTCTCGGCGGGCGATACAGGCGTTTCCATGAGGTCACAGCCCTCGGCTGTGCCGATAAGATAGCCTTGCTGCTGCTCGGCGCTGCTCCAGAGCTCGCGCACGTTGGGTACCCAGGTGGGGTCGAGCATAAGGAACTCGCCGTTGCGGAGCTGGACGGCGCAGACCGAATGGTTGAACTGGTCGGCGGGGATGCGGTCGATACGCTCGCCGGCCATGGTCATGGCGGCATAAGCCTTGAATCCGGCGGCACGGAGGAAGGAGATAAGGGTGGAGGCCTTATCCTTGCAGACACCGCAGCGGTCGGTGTAGTTCATCTCGGCGCTGTGAAGCGTGAAGCCCTCGCCAGGGCCCATGGAGATGCCTGCGTAGCGAATATTGTCGGCCACCCAGTGGGTGAGGCGTGAGATGGAGTCCATCTCGTCCTTGGCACCGCGGAGCAGCTCGTTGACCTTTTTCTGCACGGCGGGAGTGGGCACAAAGGAGCCGTAGTCCTCGTTGACGCCGAAGAACCAGCGGCTTTTGGCCTGCCAGTCGGGGCTGGTAGAGAGAAGGAGCTTGCACTGGATGTCGTTGTCGGCCCATGCACGGGGTTCGCGCTTGAGGGGCATGATGTCGTTATGGCTCGCGAAGGTGTAGAGCGAGCGGCCCGCTTCGTCGGCAGCCACGCGGCTGATGTCCAGTTCACCATTGTATACCTTGTAGCGGAGCACCTTGGTGTCGAGGATGTTGAGTTGGTAGACCTTGGAGAGGACGGGCTGGTCGCTCCAGAAGGGCACAATGTCGTAGAAATGGCCGCGCATAGGTGGCACATAACGGGCATCGTCGTCGGGCAAGGCGGCGAAGGTGCCGTTCAAGCCGTCGGCTGCATCGTCGGCCAGGAGGGCGTAGGTGTAGCCTTTCTTGTAAGTCCAGTACTCGAGTTCGTCGCCGACATCGAGGTGGCCCACTTCGACCATTTTCTGGCTAGCTCCCCAGTAAATCATGCGGGCAGGAGCAACATAGTCGTAGACTGGCACATTCTCCTCGCGCTCAGGCCAAACGAGGGTGTCGGTCTTGCCAGAGACACGGTGAACCAGAACACCGCGGAGCTCGCAGTAGGCCGAGAGGGGGTCGTAGTCCATCTTGACAGTGCTCCACCGGGCGCAGCCCTCGAACGAATACATGCGTATCCGCTTGTGGGTCAGCACATGGCTCAAGCCGCTCTCCTCCATGTAAACTCCGGTAGAGTCGAAGAGGGTGACGGTCTTGCTGCCAGTGTACTTGTTGGGCAGTGCATGGTGCTGGGCGGCAGCGCTGCCAAAAAGCAAAATAGCTAACGCAAAAAGCAATAATCTGTTTTTCATTTCACATTTATTTTCATTATTTCATTTCTCATTTTTCACTTCTCCCATATCCCCTTGTTGTCCTCCGGTGTGTTGGCGGGAGCCAACTCGTCGCGGCGGATATGGACCACGAACGAGACATTCATCACCTCGATGCTGACAGCGAAATTGCCATCCTTGCAGCCGCGGATGAGGCGGCCCTGCATGCCAGCGAACTCGCCATTGGTGATTGTGGCCAGGGCGCCCTTGGTCAGCTTGCTAGTGTCATGGATGAACACCTTGCGCTGGGAAGCCTCGAAAACACGTACATTATCGATGTCACGCTGCGGCACGACACACACGCTGTGGTTGCTCGTCACCAGGCCAAACACCCCTCGGGCTGTGCGCGTCATGTAGACCTCCCTCTTGTTTATCTTGGCGAAAAGGTAGCAGGGGAACATCGGTTTCTCGGGCATCTGCTCCTTCTTGAAACGCCGATCGCGACCGGGCATCAGCGGCAGATAGACCTCTATACCAAGGCTTTGCAGGGTAGAGGCCGCAAGCCGTTCGGCTTGCGGGTAGGTCATCACGGCCGCCCATTCGTGCTCTTCGGTCAACATAGTTTCTTACAGCAGTTTTTGTTAGGTAAATATAACGGCCGGAAGGGCGTTTTATTGTACCCGTGACCGTTTTTTTTCTCCGTTATTAAAAATATTTGTATTTTTGCACCCCGAAAAATGCAGTTTGGAGGGTAGGAGTTGATCAGGCGTTGATCAGGCGTTGATCAGGCGTTGATCAGTACAAACACCCCCAAACCTACTGGCAATCAGGAGAATATAATGATTTTACCCTCGTATCGTTCTGATTGTCACTAAGTTGATAAAAACCAAAGAAAACGAAAAAAAAGTCAATATGAACATCATAATCGCAGGCGACGGAGAGGTCGGTTTCCATCTGGCCAAGTCGTTGACCGAACTGGATTGCAACATCACGGTTGTCGATCCACACAGCGAACTGCTGAAACGTCTTGAGAGTGAGACCGATTTGATGACTATAACCGGCAACTCAACCTCGCCGCAGGTGCTCCGCGATGCCGGCGTTGAAGGGTGCGACCTGTTCCTGGCCGTGCTCCACGACGAAAGCATCAACCTCATGAGCGCCATCCTCGCCAAAAAGCTGAAAGCCAAGAAGACTGTGGCCCGTATCACCAATGCCGAGCTACTCAGCCCCAAAAACCGCGACATGCTGCACGACCTCGGGGTCGACGAGATGGTCTGCCCCGAACGCATCGCCGCCAAGGAGATTACCAACTTGCTGAATAACACCGTCGCTACAGAGTTTTTCGACTTCAGCGGCGGGTTGCTTACTATGTACGTCATACGCCTTGAAGCCGAAAGTCCGGTGGTAAACCACTGTGTGCGTGAGCTTACTGAGATGTACCGCGAACTGCAGGTGCGCGTCGTTGCCGTTCTCCGCACAGGCGAAACCATTATACCTCACAGCGATACGGTATTCCAGCAGGGAGACCTAGCCTACATCATAGGGCGCGCCAACCAGTTGGAAGCCGTCAACCATGTGGCTGGGAAAGAGTCGGTTAGCATCAGACGAGTAATGATGGCCGGCGGCGGACGCATTGGCCGATATGCCGCCATGAGCCTGGCCGACCGCATGAAGATAACCCTCATCGAAGAGAACCGTACTCGCGCCGAGGAACTTAGCACCCAACTTTCAGGCCCGCTTATCATACATGGCGACGCCACCGACATCGAACTCCTCAAGGAAGAAGGCCTCCAGCAAGCCGACGCATTCATAGGAGTCACCAACTCAAGCGAGACCAACGTGCTTACATGCCTGCATGCAAAGAAGTTGGGAGTGCGCCGCACCATAGCCCTGGTCGAGAACACGGGGTTCATTTCCCTCTCGCAGGACATCGGAATCGACACCATCATCAACAAGAAACTCATCACTGCCAGCTACATAGCCCGTTTCATAGTGAAGGGCGACGCCGTCAGCAGCAAGTGGCTTTCAGGTACCAATGCCGAAGTCCTCGAGCTTATGGTTGGCAAGTGGGCCCCCGCCACACGCAAGCCACTCGGCGAGTTGTCGCTCCCACAAGGGGCCACCATCGGCGGTGTCATACGCGGTCGCGAGACCATACTTCCCAGCCGTGACCTGCAGTTGCACCAGGGTGACAAGGTGGTTGTCTTCACCCTTCCTCGGGCAATGGCCGCCGTTGCGCGTCTGTTTGACTAACAATCAACTGGATAGTACTTGGAGAAAACCAACCATAGGCTCATCGCACGGCTCACGGGCTCGATACTAGGTGTACTAGCCACGGCGGCGTTGTTGCCGCTGGCTCTCTCGCTCTACATGCGCGACGGTGCCCAATACGCCTTCACAATGACGGTAGGTGCCATGGGCATTTGTGCCCTGCTATTCCACAACTTACTGGGTCGCAGAGCCGTATACCAACTTCGCGAACGCGAAAGTTTCTACATCACAGCCGCCATCTGGCTCGTCGCACCTCTTGGAGGCTCCCTGCCCTACTTGCTCAGCGGCACCTTACCCACATTCACCGACGCCGTATTCGAGTCATTCAGTGGTTTCACCACTACCGGCTCATCTGTCGTCTCCGACCCTCGTGGCTGCGCACCAAGCATCCTCCTATGGCGTGCCATGACCCAATGGGTCGGCGGATTGGGGCTGATACTTTTCCTGGTGGCCGTCACACGACGGCTACGCGAGGGCTCTCTCCAACTTTATGATGCCGAATTCTCTGGAACACAGCAGCGTAAGCTGCACCCAAAGATAGCCGTTTCCGTAAGCCGTATGTGGCATATCTATATACTGCTCACACTGATTCTCGGGGCATTGCTGGCCATTGCCGGCAACTCTCCACTCGACTCGGTATGCCTCGCCCTGAGCACCGTGTCGACCGGCGGCTTCATGACATCGGCCGGCGGGCTGGTCGGCTACTCCCGCCTCACGCTGGCGATACTCACTGTCTTCATGTTTCTCAGCGGCGTGAATGTGGCGTTGCTCTATAATTTCCTCACCCTCCACTGGCACCGTCTGCGCCATAGCGCCGAATTTGTGGTTTACCTTGTGGTGTTCGCCCTATCCGTAGGTCTCTGCACCCTCGGCGGTACGCTATACGGAATGCCAGTTTTAGAGGCCCTTCGCGACTCGGCGTTCCACGTGGCCTCAACCGTAAGCACCTGCGGTTTCTACCAACCCACAGAACTTTGTACCTCGCCGCTAGGCGCTTCCGTCACGTTCCTCCTCATCCTATGCGGTGCGATGGCCGGCTCGACCGGTGGCGGTATCAAACTGCGCCGCCTGATGACCCTAAGCCGTTACCTGCGAAACTACTTTACCCGTATGCTTCACCCATCGGCGGTTTTCTCCGTAAAAATCGACCATAAGCCAGTTCCGGCCGACTACGTTAACAAGATTTTCGGTTTTATGTTCCTCTATATCTGCTTCATCCTAGGTGGCGCGTTCCTGCTTACCGTCGGCGGAAGCAGCATACCTGAGGCCTTTTGTCTCGCCGCAGCCAATATTTCCAACCTAGGTCCTTCACCGCTAATCAATTCGATGGGTGCATCGCTCGACTATGCAACACTCTCCACCCTGTCGAAATGGACCCTCATAGTGCTCATGCTCGCCGGACGGCTTGAAATTTTCGCCCTGCTGGCCATATTCTTACCTGTCAACTGGAAACGAAGATGAGAACTGACGATTTCAAAGCGGTACTGAGGTTCATCGGCCTAATGTTGATGGCGGAAGGGGGCTTGATGGCTCTTTGTCTGATTCCCGCCATCCATTTTGCCGACGGAACCGCCCGCGCAGTGGCCACCAGTTCGGCATTCACATTGGCCGTGGGAGCGCTTATGTGGGTCAGTTTCAACCGCTATCGCCATATCGACGACCGCCGGATGTCCTACCTATTAGTTACCCTCCTGTGGTTGGTTCTCACATTATTCGGGGCGTTGCCTCTGATGGCTACCGGTGCCACCGCACGGATCACGCTGGCTTTCTTCGAGTCAATGTCAGGCCTCACAACCACAGGCGCCACCATATTCTCCGACGTAGCGACACTGCCCGCATCCGTACTCCTCTGGCGATCGATGCTGCAATGGTTTGGCGGTTTCGGTATCGTGCTTCTCGTTCTAGCACTAACACCCCGCCTGGGCATCAACCGTTATGCCCTTTACACCGCCGAAGCCTCCGGTGCTGACAACACAGGCAAGACAGCAGTGAAGACTTCCGTCACCGTACGCCGTACCTTAGCCATCTACCTGGCACTCACCGCATTCTTCATTGTTGCCCTCCGCGCCAGTGGAATGCACATCTGGGATGCCGTATGCCTGACGTTCACCAACATATCGTCGGGCGGATTCTCCGTAGCAAGCGATGGCATTGCCTCATACACCTATCTGCAGCAATATATTTTGGCAACAGCGATGCTCCTGAGTGGTGTCAACTTCACCCTGCTATATCTTTTCCTCACCTTCCGTTGGCGAAAAATTGGCCACAAACTTGACCAGGTTACATTTTATCTACTCATCTGTATATTAGCCATCTTGGTCACTGCCGCCACGCTACATTTCGAGAGCGACATGAGTGTCAACGACTCCCTACGTCTGGCCACCGTGCAAGGTATCAGTTCCTTGACCACTACCGGCACCGTTGCCGCCGATACCACTCTATGGCCCATACCACTGACATTCCTACTGTTAATCCTTTCACTCTGTGGCGGAATGGCAGGCTCGACATCCGGTGGACTTAAGGTGATGAGAATACTTATCCTGCTTCGCAACGCACGAAGTATCTACCTTGGCCGCACCCATCCCCGCGCCATCAACCCTGTTAGACTCAACGGTAGACCCGTAAGCAGCCATATACGTGCCAACGTGATGGTTATATTTCTGGTTTTCGTACTCACTCTTATGGTCGGAACCATGCTCCTGATGCTCTGCGGCATAGATGCAATCGAGGCCATAGGCGCAACCGTAGGCTGCCTAACTGGTTACGGACCAGGACTCGGACCCTCTGGAGGCTTCGGTTCCTACGCAGCCTTCACCCCAGCAGCCTTGTGGCTATGCACGGCGCTTATGCTTCTCGGCCGATTGGAATGCATGACCGTACTGGTATTGTTCCTACCCCGTTTTTGGCGCCGGTAAAAATAAATTTTGTCATATCCGTGAAAATATGTATTTTTGCATTTTGTTAATACAGCCCCACTTACAATGGAAGATAAAAACACATCGAACATAGAAGTTCCCGTGGTTCAGCTTGAAAATGTGACGATAAGCCACGATAGCGAGCCTCTTCTCAAGGGTATAAACATAACTCTCAACCCAGGTGAATTTGTTTATCTTATAGGCAAAAGCGGCACTGGAAAGACCTCGTTGCTACGCAGCCTCTATGCCGACTTGCCAGTCGACAGCGGAAACGCCACAGTATGCGGCTTCGATGTCGCAAAGATGCGTCGCCGTAACATACCGCGTCTGCGCCGTCGTATCGGGATGGTGTTTCAGGACTTCCGACTGCTCAACGACCGCAACGTTTATTCCAACCTCGAGTTTGTGCTACGTGCCACCGGCTGGCGACGTCAGAATGAAATCCGTACCCGCATCGAAGAGACTCTCACCGCTGTCGGCATAGCTGACAAAAGCGACGAGATGCCCTACCGTCTATCCGAAGGTCAGCAGCAACGTATTGGCATTGCCCGTGCCTTGGTCGGCAACCCCGACCTGATACTGGCCGACGAACCCACTGGCAATCTGGACCCTGTCACATCTGCTGAGATTATTCAGCTCCTGACCGACATCAACCGGAACACCCGAACCACTATGCTCATCTCCACCCACGACTTTATGACCATCGACCGCTTCCCCGCCCGAGTGTTGGTGTGTGAAGGTGGAACTATCGTCGACAGCGAGACCCAAGCCGCACAATAAGTTGCAATAAATTGCGTAATAACAATACTAATTTGTTAGTATAAAAATTAAAGTCAAGAAATAAGATATGAAAAAAATCCTTTTGATAATAATGGCTGTAGCGCTCACCTTCGGTGCCGTCAGCGCCCAAACCAAGCCCCAAAGCGGCAAGAAAGGAACCTCGCCTTATATCACCGGCAAACAGAAAATCCGCGGTGAACAGCCAGAGTGCTACACATTCGACCGCTTCACTCCATTTTCCACTAAGGACTCCAAACGCTATTATTGTCCATTTGACTACTCGATATTGCCAGAGTTGACCAAGAAGCCCGCACCCGAATGGGGCGATATGCAGCCCGTGATGAACTACCTCGAGATGAGTTCGCGCGCCGTTATGACCGTATGTGCCATCTATGCCGTCAACCCCGAAATCGAGGATCCTGCCACCCACGACCGACTCGCAAAACAAGCAGCCAATGAAGCCAAGAGTTGCCTCGACGCTTTCGATGCTTGGAAGACCAAAAAAGAGTGGCGCAACAAGATACAATATTATGTCGCCGAAGTAGACTACCGTTACTTCAAAGGAGCAAACTACTATAACGCCAAGACTGACGACGAGATTATCCACGTTGGCCTGCTACTCTATTTCGGCAGCAAGAAACGCCCAATTTTTGACGCCGACACCGTGAGCCGAACCTTCCCCGACATCCGATTCTTCCCCAACGACGCCACAATCGTCGACTCGTGGAACTCGGTACTCGACGAACTTTCCGACTATCTCAAGGAGAACGATCGTAAAGGCGTTATGCTCACCGGTTACTCCGACAACCGCGGTACTGCCGCTTACAGCCTCGGTGTGTCGCGCCAACGTGCCATGGAAGTCAAAAAAGCTCTGGTTATGCGTGGTATCGATGAAAACCGCATCGAAGTTGTGGCCAAGGGTGACGAAGACCCCGTGGGCGACAACGACAATAAAGAGGATTTCGCCAAAAACAACCGCGTCAGCATCAAGATACAATAAGACTTCGAGACAATCAAACGTATCAATATTTCAACACATAATAAGGAGCGCTATCGCCAACTCTGCGAAGCCACCAGCAACAGCATACCTATTTTCCAGCAAGCCTGGTGGATGGATGTGGTGTGCGAGGGGAAAGAATGGGATGTAATCCTGGCGACCGATGGCGACCGAGTTTTGGCCGCACTTCCATACCTCATTCGAAGTCGATTTGGTTTGCGTTATATCATTCAGCCCCAACTGACCCAGTTTTCAGGACCCGTATTCTTCCCGCCGGCCGACCTCTCACCTCAGCGACGAGCCGATTTCGAGCATAACGCCTGCGACAAGCTCATCAAGGGCCTACGCGAACTACACCCTGGATATTTCTGTCAGCGCTTCGCCCCGTCGGTAACCGACTGGCTTCCGTTCCACTGGGCCGGCTTCCGCCAGACCACACGCTACACTTACCGTATAGACGACATAAGCGATACACAGCGGGTCTTCGATTCATTCGATCGTTCGAAAGAGCGTCAGCGCCGCATACGCCGCATCGCCGACCTATATACCGTCGATACCGATATCGACAGCGCCACTTTCGCCAGTTTTCACAGCGAATACTGGCACTCGCGCGGCCAGCGGGATATTACGCCAGAGCCACTTATGCGCCGCGTAATCGACACCGCAACCTCTCGTAGCCAGGGTCTAGCCCTCGGTCTACGTGATACCGACGGGAAACTCCAAGCCGCATGGTTTGCCGTATACGATAGCCACTGCGCCCATGCACTCCTCTCGGCCAAAGCGCCCGATATCCAGTCTGCCGACATATCGGCCCTCCTCATCTGGCGTATGATAGAGATCCTCTCAGACCGCACCGCATCATTTGACTTCGAAGGGAGTATGGATCCCTCGCTGGAATATTTTTACCGCTCGTTTGGAGCCCGTCAAGTACCGCTGCTTGAAGTGTCACGCATCACCAACCCATTGTTCCATATCATTCTACGTTTGCACCGATGAACATCCGCCTTGTGGTAGTCGGAAAGACCGACATCGACTATATCCAGCAAGGTATCAACGAATATACCTCACGACTGGGACATTACACCAACTTCGAAATAGTAGTGATTCCTTCGTTGAAGAACGCCGGCTCGATGCGCCCCGAAGAACTCAAAGAGCGCGAAGGTGAACTTATCCTGAAACAGATGGAGCGTGCAGACGTAACGGTACTACTCGACGAACATGGCAAGGAAATGACCTCTGTAGGTTTCTCTGAATTTCTCCAACGCCAGATGAATGCTGGAATCCGCACTCTATGTTTTGTCATCGGCGGGGCGTTCGGATTTTCTCCCGCCGTCTACGCAGCCGCCAACGGCAAGATTTCCCTATCTCAGATGACCTTCAACCACCAGATGGTGCGCCTCTTATTTGTGGAGCAACTCTACCGTGCCCACACCATCCTCCGTCACGAGAAATACCACAACGCCTGACACAATATAATTGACAAAACGGCGTTATCTCTTTGTATGAAACAAAATAAAGTATTGATAGTATACACTGGCGGCACCATCGGCATGGTGCAGGACGAGAATGGCTCACTTCACCCCTTCGCCCTCGACCGTATATACGATGCCGTTCCTCAACTTCGCGCCTGTAGTTATGATATCGACTCGGTAACCCTTGATAAAATTATCGACTCGTCCGACATGCGCCCCGAGACATGGGCTGACATTGCCCGTATCATCGAACGCGAGTACGACCGCTACGACGGCTTCGTCGTCCTCCACGGAACCGACACGATGGCCTACACCGCGTCGGCGCTAAGTTTCATGTTCAAGAACCTGTCCAAACCTGTAGTTCTCACCGGCAGCCAACTTCCGCTTGGCATGTTGCGCAGCGACGGTCGCGAGAATATCATTTGCGCCCTCGAAATCGCATCGTGTCGTCTAGCCACCATACCTGAAGTCTGCATCTTTTTCCAAAGCCACCTCTATCGCGGCAACCGCAGCACCAAGATGAACGCCGAGAATTTCGACGCCTTCGAGACCTACAACTACCCCTCGTTGGCCAAGGTGGGTATCAACATGGTCTTCAAAGAGCATCTATTCCTTCCAATGCCTACCGAGCCTCTCGTCGTACGCACCGCTTTCGATACACGGGTTGCAATTCTGAAACTATTCCCCGGCATCGGAGAAGAGGTGGTACGTGCCGTACTTGGTGCGCCCGACCTCCAAGGTGTAGTAATCGAGACCTACGGATCTGGTAATGCACCCACCGACCGATGGTTTATCGACGCTCTCGACGAGGCCATCCGTCGCGGCGTTATTGTGATGAACGTCACCCAATGCAAGGCCGGAGCGGTGAAGATGCGCCAGTATGCCGCCAGCTGCGACATGGACCGCATCGGGGTGGTCGGTGCCGGCGACATCACTATCGAGGCCGCCGTCACCAAGATGATGTACCTCCTCGGGAACTATCCGGGCGACAAAGACCACGTGCGCCTGCGCCTCAGCCAGTCGCTCCGTGGCGAAATCACAGAATAACCCCTCCCGATGAAGCATATAGGACTTATAGGACTTATAGGACTTATAGGACTTATATGCCCTACAAGAGGATATTGCCAGGTGGGCAACCTTGGCCAGTTCGACCGGCGACTGCTACACTACGGAATACAGGTGGGTCTCGTCGAGTCAAAATTCGACCTCGCCTTCAGCGAAGACGATGCCTTGCGCCAGACCCTCCAAGGGGTTACCTCCTATTACACACCTGGATTCCACATTGCCGTAATCGGCGACATGCGCCTCAACGACTACCTCAACCTACGTCTGCTGCCTGGTGTCACCATCGTCTCGCGCAACATAACATATTCCTGGGAGTCTGCCTATCTTGCCAGCCACCGTCTGGCCGAAGGCGAACGTTTGGCCGAGAGTGTCTACGGCGATATCCCTCTCGAACTCAAGTTCCGCGCCCAGCGCCATAACGATTTCCGGCCTTACCTCACTACCGGTGTAAGCTACGGATTCGACTTCGCCTCGCTACGCCGCAACCGTAACCGCAACAATGAGAGCATCGTCCGACTCCAGCCAAACGACCTGCGCTACACGATGGGTCTCGGGTTCGACTTCTTCCTGCGCTACGTCAAATTCGCCATCGAACTGAAGATGAACTTCGGAATCCTCGACCTCAAAGTACCCGACGACGATATTTACATCCGTTCGATGGACAATATGCTTACCCGTACGTTCATGATCAGTTTTACCTTTGAAGGATAGCCTATGATAAAAAACCTTACCTGGTACCAGACATTACAATATCTCTCACTCCTGCTACTTGCCGTCACCATCCCAATTGGGTGGCGTTACGCCTTGTGGACCTCGATACTGCTGGCAATCACCTCCCTTCTTAGCCTACGTATTACCTACCTAAAACTCAACGCTCAACACTCAACACTTAACGCTAACCACTTAATAATCCTCTACTGGCTATTGCTCCTCGCGAGCATGCTCTACTCCGACGACAGCACCACCGGATGGGAAATCCTGAAAATCAAAGCCGGGATGCTCATCTTCCCGCTCGCTTTCCTACTCACCGACCGACGTTGGATTACCTCCCGTCTGCTACGTGGTGTCGGTTATGCCTTTCTTGCCTCAATGACAGCCGTTTTCATCTACCATACGAGCCACGCTGTCGGCCGGATATTGGGCGGCAGCACCTTCGGCGCCGCGTTTGGACCATCATTCGACCCACGCCACCACGCCTATACCGCACTCTACCTCGCCGTTGTACTGGCATTCGTCTATCATGAGTTACACGCCCACTGGAGCGAGTTGCCTTCGTGGCACAGAGGACTGATGTTTGCCGTGGTGCCGTTGATGATACTATATATGATAATTGTCAACTCACGTGCTGGACTACTCACGCTTTACCTGCTCGAAGCCGCTTGCACCATCCACTTCGCGCTCACACGTCGCCGCTGGTGGAAAGCCGTTCTTATGGTTCTCCTGCTGGCGGGCTTCACCTTCGGTGCGGAGAAAGCGTTGCCGGGCCATCAGGCCCGCGTAGCCGCCACCATCGAGGATATGGCGAGCGACCAACCTTCCGATGCACGTGTGCAAATCAACGGCTCCAGTACCGAAGCCGCCTTCCGTCACCCATTGTTCGGCTACGGAGTGGGCGACTACCGCCACTGCCTGGTCGACCAATACAATGCCAACGACTTCTCGGCGGGCGTAAGCGCCGAATACAACGCACACAACCAATATATCGAGACCCTCCTGGCCGTCGGTCTCGTCGGTATGATTCCATTCCTTGGGATGCTCCTGCTGCCTCTCTGGAGCGCGTGGCGACGCCGCATCGGCGCCCTCTGGCTTGTGGCGATGCTCACCGGTATCATCTGCTTCAACCTGCTCTTCGAATCCATGCTCGAACGACAAATGGGTCTGCTTTTCATCACACCTTTGATTGTAATTATGGCCTTGATAGTCAGCCGTGAGAAAAATAAATTTTGCAGTAAAGGAAAAAGTTAGTACTTTTGCACCCGCATTTGTCCCATGGTGTAATGGTAGCACATCAGATTTTGGTTCTGCTTGCCCAGGTTCGAATCCTGGTGGGACAACCGAAAACGCCTCAAACGAGGCGTTTTTTTAGTGCCATAAAGTGTTGATTTTTAATCAGTAATAGCTAGTTTTCAGTAAGTTACAAAAAGTAGTCTTTTTGACCTTGTTTTACCCCTTTTAGGTACATTTTTGTTTCCAGTTTGTGTCTGATTGATATTTTTTGTGTATCTTTGCACTCGAATCCGAAACATAAACAATAATAATTATGCCACGCGCTACACAAGACACAAAGATTAAGGAGCCAATCAAACTGCGTAAAAAGAGACTTGCAAACGATTGCTACCGGTTGTATTTGGATTACTATAATCCGAAAACGCAAAAACACGAATACGAATATTTGCCGTATACTATCAAGCCCGTGAGAATTCCTACAGACAGGTTGGATAATCAGAATGCGATAAATGCAGCAAATGCTGTGAAGTCGGAGCGTATAGGGGAGTTGTTCGCCATGCAGGCGGGATTGAAGCGCGTCAAGCAATCTAAGATATTGCTTATAGACTGGATGCTGCATTGTGCTGAAGAAGCAGAGAAGCGGGCGAACACAATCAACCGCAGCACATGGGGTAACACCATCAAGCTTACTGCCGAGCTGGTGAGGCAATATGACGGGGAGCATACCCTGTTGGTTGATGTGGACAAAAGATTTGTCAAAGGCTTTGTGGAGTTTCTCCGCCACGGACATACCATAGAGCGTAACCACAAGCAGCAGTTGTTGGCTCCTGGGACTGCAACATAAACGCTACCAATGCCTGAAATATTCACTGGCCGAGGCTCAGCGCGAAGGATATATCAAGGTCAACCCATGCGACCTGCTGAAGAATAAGGAGAAGTTAACAGCACCGGAGAGTACACGCGCGTACCTTACAATAGAAGAACTGAAGCAGATGGAGGCAACACCAGCGGGAAGTGAGAAGACGCGCAATGTATACTTGTTCATGTGTTACTGCGGATTGCGTATCTCCGATGTGAAACAGCTGACATGGGCGGATATCGATACCAGCAGCGAACCTTGGATTATTTCCAAACGTCAGCAGAAAACCAAGACACCCCTCTACCTTCCATTGTCTCAGAAGGCGCGTCAGTTTATGCCGGAACAGGGCGATGCCGCTCCGACAGATCTCGTGTTTGCCGATTTGCCGACCGAGCCGTCGATGAACAGGAGTCTCAAAATGTGGGCTAAAAAAGCTGGGATAGAAAAGGTGTTGACGTTGCATACGGCGCGACATACGTTGGCCACTACGTTGCTTACCAAGGGAGCCGACTTGTATATCGTCAGCAAACTGCTTGGTCACACCGATGTGGCTACCACCCAGATTTACGCCAAGATTGTTGACAGCAAGAAGGTGGAGGCCGTCAATCTGCTCAATGATTTGTAGTTTTACTTAAGCGAAATTCAAGACAATGTAAACCGATTCAGTTTTGCTGTGGCGTCGGCTCGGCCGACAACCATCCCAATCTTTCTGCTGCGCCCCGCAACCAACGGCGAATCAATTTCATGGAAAGTTATGCAAACGAAAGGAAGCAGCACAATTTAGATAAAATGTGTATTTTGCAAAATACAAATAAAATAAATTTTTGTATTTTGCAAAATACACGTATATTTGCATCGACAAACTGTACTGAGGATAGCATTTTCAGCTCTCTTCTACTATCACATTACCAATCCCAATTATTCGAAAATCAACAAGCTGAAGAAAACCAATCAAGAAGCATTCTTCTATCTGTATCATCTCATTCCATTCCCAGTTCTTTCTCAATCCATAGCTCGACTGCGGTTTTCTTGTGTGGAGGCTTGAAAGGAGAGGCATCGGGGCCGAAGCCTTCCTCGCGGCCTAGTTTCTCCAGAAGGAATATCAACATCTTGGCATCCGGACGAATCTTCCAGCCTACGCGTTTGCCCTCTTTCATCTCGGGAATGCCGAAGGCAACCAGCTGCGCCATGGAGAAACACCTGTCCCATGTGTGCATCCTTGCCTCATAGATGGCATCATCGAATTCGGGATCGCTCCTCTGCCAGCGGCGGAGGGTGAGGCGTGAGCAACCCAATAACTTGGCTGTCTTTGACAGTATGCCGCCAGTTACTTGCAGTACTTCCTCCAGGTGTTCGAGGCTGGGTTTCTTGTATGGCTTGTTTGGCATAGGTTAGTGTGTTTTGTCTGTCGTTTTTCGCGCGTGCGCGAAGGGACTGGTAACTATGGGAACTTGGGATACGCAGTTTTGGCATATTTGGTCATTGCGGATTTTAGCGTTTGGCCCAATATTGGAAAATGGCGATGTCTTCGGGATGTAAGCGGAAATAATCTGAAAAAGACTCGTTTTTCAGTCGGCGATTCCTCTCCGCCACAGTCTCTCCAGAAAGCATCGGGAGCTCTCTGTTTTTTGCATCTAAAATCAAATCAACATAGTCGAGAATTTTGAGCATCCTGGAATAGGTCCTAAGGCGGAAATTGCCAACCTCGTTCCGCAGAATTGTCTGTTGTTGTATCTTGTCGGTCACTTCCAGACATTCTACGCAATGTCGCTGCCATTGCGACCATAGCTTGGATTCTTCTGGCGTGCGTGCGGCGTCATGGCAGATAACTCGGTCCAGCAGATCGATATTCTGTATTGTTATTTCGAACATGACACTCTCCTTTCTGCCTCACGGATGGCTTCTTGATAATCCATGCCAGTTGATATATGCAGCGCCTTGGCCAGTTTGTAGATTTTGTTTTTCTTTGCGTGGGCAGAGGGCTCCTCGTATTTGTCGGAAACAATAAGGCATTTAAGTGGAGCTAGAAGTTTGCTTTCTTCCAGTATCTCCTCCACGGTCTTCTCCTCAGGCTCGTTGTGGTCGTATTCGTGCATGGCATTGTATTCGTGGATCTGGTTGCGCGAGGCACAATAAATTCTGAAGCACTCGTAGAAGTCGTCCTTCCCGAAGCGGTAGCTGAACTTGCCATAGACACCATCTTCTATATTCCGGCATAATAACTTGATGTCGGCCAGCGTAAGCCAGTGTGTGACATCCCGGTCTGACATCAAACGTTCTGCAATATCCCTGACGTTGTCTTCCGTCAGTCCGTTCCTGACGTGCATGTTTCTGTCCATTTGTGCTAAAAATGCCATTATGACTGACATCATTCTAATCTCGCCAAAGTCGTTGTTGAGGACTGCCAGTTTGGGTTCCGACCGTCTGGCGACGATGTCTTCAAGTCTTCTCATTTTCGAGGCATCATAGATTGCCGTTTGCAATGCCTTCGGCAATTGAACGGATAAATCCTGCTGACAGTTTGCTGAATTCGTTACTTGTACTGTTAGGTTTTTCATTTTTGGTTGTATTTTGGTTATTGATTTGGTTGTTGTTTTGTTTGTTGTACCAGTTGTTGAAATGTTTTCGGTAATCGGAAGGCGTTTTCGTCTTTACCCCGTCGAAGACAAGCTTGTCCTGGAATTGTCGAAGTGCGAGAAGCAATGCATTTGGGGGCTGATTGTATCTGCGCTGCAACGCTTCCGAGGCGGGGGTGTCTCTGCTTATCTCGTCGGCGAGCATATAGTATAGTTGCCATAAGTCCGTCAACTGCTCCGACGGGGCGTGGGGTACGTTATTATTCCTTATAGTATAGTCTTTTGATTTAATGTCTTTATTATAGTATTTAGGTTGAGTCGATTTTGGCGTGATGGGTTGTGCCGATTTTGTCGTAAGGGCATGCGTCAATTCTGGCGTAACCGATGTGTCATTTTCGGCATAAGCCGTTACGCCATTTTTGACGTTAGGAATGTCGCCTCTTGTACTTGTTTCCGATAGCCGATACGAAACTCCGGTTGTGTTGCGAGATGTTTCCACAAAGCCGTCCTCCCGTAGGATTTTCAGTACGCGTGTGAACTTTCTCAAGCTGAACCGAAGAGCCTTTGCGATTTCGTTCTGGTTCTGATATATCTCAAGCCCGTTGGAGAGGAAGCCGTAGAGATAGGCGTATGCCGCCGCCTCGTCCAGGGTCATCTGGTCCAGCCATTGCAATGGAATAAGGATGTATTGTCGTGAGGATTTCATAATCTCCTGCGGCCTCCTCTCCGCTGGTGGTTCAATGCATAGGCAGCAGCCTGCGATTCCATCTCCTCCCGTGTGGCAACACGGTGGGCAAGCAGCCATCTGTCCACCTCGGCTTTGTTGAAATAGGTCAGTTTGCCGCCGGGGTTCTTGTAAAACGGGATCTTCCTCAAGTGCACCAGTTTGTAGAGGTAGAGTTTCGACAAGCCGGTGTAGGCCGCCATGTCGTCCATGTTCAGCGCCGTCTTTGCCGACAGCAGGGTAAGGCGCTCAATTCGTTCCAGTCTTTCTTCAATTGTCTCCATATTCTTCTTTGGTTTGGTTGTGATTTTGTTGGTTTTCGAGCGCAAAGATATGGACTATTTTTCACATACAAACCGCTAAAAAACAATGCGTTTTGGACGATTTTAGTTCGTCCAAAAAGAAGTGATTTTTTGAATCGAAATGAAACGAAAAACCTGCCGGAAGAGAGCGTACAGAGATATGCTCTTTGCTCTAAAAAGTAGTGCAAAAATACAAAAAAAACACCGAAATAACGAAAAATTGAGGTGTTTGTTGTGATAAAATTGATGTGATTTGTATATCTTGTTGGTTGTGAGTAATAAACGACGAATGAATGGTGCCAATAAAATGTCCGTTATGGGAGTCAACAGAAATGTTGGCTAATAATTTACGGTATTCGTTCCGGCCAAGAAGAGAATCCCGAAGGAGGAAAAATTTTAAGATTTAAAAGATTTGACAACGTCTGCTCTGCATCATCTCGATATAGTTCGAGTAAACCTGACTCTGTTCTCGACTTCCGCAGCTCCCTGCTCGAGGACAAGGAGAATCAAGACCAGCCCGCGCCCCAATTCGAGTAATTCGATAGTAATTGACCGGCTCCCGCCCTAATTCGCGTAATTCGCATAATTCGCCGTTCATCATTCATCATTAATCATCCCTCGCCCCCAACGCCAGGCGTCAGCTGCCGGCGAAAGTTGTCTTTATTGTCACTGTTGTCGTTAGAAAAAAACAATTGTCGTTAGAAAAAAATTGTTGTCTTTAGATGGTTACCTAAAATATTTGTTTATTTATCATTGAATTTTCGGGGTAAAAGTGTTGATTGTTATATTATACGCAAAGTGCAGATCACCAGCTATAATAATATTTATAATTTAATTTTGTCAATTGATATTAAATTCTTATCTTTGCATCTCGAAAGGAAACGTGCAGTTTGTCTCGCAGGGAAAGACTTTGGCTTTTGTAAGTTGTTTATTATAAATAATTTACAGGCAGTCTTCCGAAAATCGAGACAAGCCTTCGCCGTGCTAAATATCAATGAAATTTATTAAAAAATGAAAATATCGGTAGCAGGTACCGGCTATGTCGGTCTCAGTATCGCCACCCTGTTGGCACAGCATAATGAAGTAACATCTGTCGATGTGGTCCCCGACCGTGTCGACTTGGTGAACAACAAGAAGTCGCCCATTCAGGACGACTATATTGAGGACTATCTGGCCAATAAGCCCTTGTCGCTCATGGCCACCCTCGACCAGGATGCCGGCTACCGCGATGCCGAGTTCGTGGTCATTGCCGCCCCCACCAACTATGACAGTCAGAAGAATTTCTTCGATACCTCTGCTGTTGAAGCAGTCATTGATGCTGTATTAGCCGTTAACCCCGAGGCTGTGATGGTTATTAAAAGCACCATTCCCGTAGGATATACGCGCAGCCTATATGTGAAATACGCCGCCAAAGGGGTAAAACGGTTTAATCTGCTTTTCAGTCCTGAATTTTTAAGAGAGAGCAAAGCCCTCTACGATAATCTCTATCCAAGCCGTATTATCGTTGGCATCCCTAAGATGATGTCAGGCAAAGAGTATGAGGAGGAGAACGAGGCCATCAAGGCCCTTACCGACATTGACTGGCTCACTGAGAAAGCCCAACAGTTCGCCGACCTCCTTGTCGAAGGCGCCATCGGCCCTTCGAAAGATTCACTCCCGCATTCTCACATTGACACATTAACACATACGAATGCCAAAGGAATTCCCACGCTTTTTGTCGGAATGAAGGAGGCTGAGGCTGTGAAGCTCTTCGCCAACACCTACTTGGCTCTTCGCGTCAGCTATTTCAACGAACTCGATACCTATGCCGAGATGAAAGGTCTCGACACCCAGGCCATCATCGACGGCATCGGTCTCGACCCCCGCATTGGCACCCACTACAACAACCCGTCGTTTGGCTACGGTGGCTACTGTCTCCCCAAGGACACCAAGCAGCTCCTCGCCAACTACGAGGACGTTCCGCAGAACATGATGAGTGCCATTGTCGAGAGCAATCGCACCCGCAAGGACTATATTGCTGATGCTGTGCTACGCAAAGCTGGATATTATGAGGCTAGCAGCAGCTACGATGCCGGCAAGGAGCATCGTTGTGTTATTGGCGTGTTCCGTCTTACCATGAAATCGAACTCCGACAATTTCCGTCAATCCGCTATTCAGGGTATCATGAAGAGGATTAAGGCGAAAGGGGCGGAAGTTATAATATATGAGCCCACTTTGGAAGATGGCAGCACATTCTTTGGTAGTCTTGTTGTCAACGACTTGAAGAAATTTAAGGAGATGTCGCAGGCAATCGTGGCGAACCGATACGATGACTGCCTCGATGATGTGAATGAAAAAGTCTACACCCGCGATATCTTTAAACGCGACTGAATTATGAAAACGGTACTTGTTACAGGTAGTGCGGGATTCATTGGTGCGAACTTGGTATTGCGTCTCTTTAAGGAGATGCAGAATGGGGTTGTTGTTGGGTTGGACAATATGAACAACTACTATGATCCGTCACTTAAGGAATACCGACTCGTGGAGATAGAGAAGGCAAAGCCTGCCGATATTGAGTACATATTTGTTAAAGGCAGCATTGCTGACAAAGAACTTGTGGATAGGCTCTTTGCCGAATACAAGTTTGACGTAGTGGTCAACCTAGCTGCTCAGGCCGGAGTGCGCTACAGTATCGAGAATCCCGATGTTTATATAGAGAGCAACATTATCGGCTTCTATAATATTCTGGAGGCATGCCGCCACAACCCCGTTGAGCATCTTGTATACGCATCTTCGAGCAGCGTCTACGGTGGCAACATGAAGGTTCCCTTTGCGGTAGAGGATAGGGTGGACAACCCCGTGAGCCTATATGCCGCCACCAAGAAGAGCAACGAGCTTTTTGCCCACTGCTACAGTAAGCTCTATAACATCCCCAGCACAGGATTGCGCTTCTTTACCGTCTACGGCCCTGCAGGGCGACCCGATATGGCCTACTTTGGCTTTACCAACAAGCTGCTGAAGGGTGAGACTATCCAAATTTACAATTATGGCAACTGCCGCCGCGACTTCACCTACGTGGACGACATTGTGGAAGGCATTGTGCGTGTGATGGCCAAGGCCCCTGCCAAGCGTAACGGCGAAGATGGACTTCCTATCCCACCGTATGCAGTTTACAACATCGGTGGCGGTCAGCCAGAGAATCTGCTGGACTTTGTGCAGACCTTGCAGGAGGAGCTTTTGCGGGCAGGTGTGCTACCGCAGGACTACGACTTCGAAGCACACAAGCAACTGGTTGCAATGCAACCTGGTGACGTTCCAGTCACTTATGCAGATAGTACTGCTCTGGAAAGAGATTTTGGCTTTACACCCAAGATAACACTTAGAGAAGGCTTGAGAAAGTTTGCAGAATGGTATAAAGAATACTACGGGTAAGAAATTCCGGTAGCAGTGGCTCACTGTCATTACGCTTAGCTATAGTTTTTGACATGGTTGAAAGTTCATCCACACATCCTCGAAAGCCCTACAATATAATCTGAAAAGGAACGGGCATAGGTTAGACATCTAACATCTAACATCTTACCCCTTCCCTCTTTCATCAGACACTAAGCGAGGAGGTGAACCCGCTGGTCTCTCAAATATGGTTCAATTCCCAGAGGGTTCTGTCTTCTTCTCAACAATTCGAATAATCAATCAATATTTGGTATTATGTTATACACCGAACTTCAATTTCCCAAGAACAGCCTGTTTTTAGTTACCGGTGGAGCCGGTTTTATTGGTTCAAACCTCTGTGAGGCTATCTTGAAAATGGCTCACCGTGTGCGTTGCCTCGACGACCTCAGCACTGGCAAGCAGGCCAACGTGGATCTGCTGAGCGGCAATCCTAATTATGAATTCATCAAGGGCGATATCAAAGATCTTGATACTTGCATGAAAGCCTGTGAAGGTGTAGATTATGTATTGAATGAAGCAGCTTGGGGCAGTGTGCCTCGCAGCATCGAGATGCCGCTGTTCTATTGTGCTAACAACATTCAAGGTACCCTCAACATGATGGAAGCTGCTCGCCAGAAAGGGGTGAAGACCTTTGTGTATGCCTCCAGTAGCTCGGTGTATGGCGATGAGGCTCACCTGCCAAAGCAGGAAGGCGTGGAGGGCAATCTGCTCAGCCCATACGCCTTGACCAAACGCTGTGATGAGGAGTGGGCAAAACAGTACCACCGTCATTATGGTCTGAAGGTGATAGGCCTGCGTTACTTCAACGTGTTTGGCCGCCGTCAGGACCCGCATGGGGCGTATGCGGCTGTCATCCCCAAGTTCATCAAGCAGTTGCTCAACGATGAGCGTCCAACCATCAATGGTGACGGGAAGCAGAGTCGCGATTTTACATATATTGAAAATGTCATTGAGGCTAACCTCAAAGCGTGTTTGGCACCTGATGAAGCCAGCGGTGAAGCTTTCAACGTGGCTTACGGTGGTCGTGAATACTTGATTGACATCTATTACGACCTTACTAAAGCTCTTGGTAAGAATATTGAACCTATCTTTGGACCTGATCGTGCAGGTGACATCAAGCATAGTAATGCAGATATCAGTAAGGCTAAACGGCTTTTGAGTTATGACCCACAGTATGACTTTGCCCGTGGATTGAATGAGGCTATCGAATGGTATAAGGCAAACCTGTAAAGATTATACTGTAAAGGTTATAGGTTAATGATTAAAGTGTAAGGAAATAAATAAAATACAATATACAATGAAAAACACTAAGATTTGTGTAATCGGATTAGGTTATGTTGGCTTGCCCCTAGCCCGCTTGTTTTCAACCAAGTACCCCACTGTCGGTTTCGACATGAACCAAAACCGTTGTGATGCCCTCATGGCTGGTCACGACTCCACCCTCGAAGTGGCTGACGACCTCCTGCAGGATGCCATCAAAAATCACGGTTTCATCTGCACCAGCGACATCGAGAAGATTCGCGACTGCAACTTCTACATCGTGGCAGTTCCCACCCCTGTGGATGACGACAACAATCCTGACCTCACACCTCTTGTGGGTGCCAGTACCACCGTGGGTAAGGTCATTGGGAAAGGCGATGTGGTGGTTTACGAATCCACCGTCTATCCTGGCGTTACCGAAGACGAGTGCATCCCTGTGGTGGAAAAGGTTTCTGGCCTGAAGATGAATGTCGATTTCTACGGTGGTTATAGCCCCGAGCGTATCAACCCTGGTGACAAACAGCACACCGTAGAGCATATCAAGAAGGTAACCTCTGGTTCCACCCCCGAGATCGGCAAGTATGTTAACGAGGTATACGCTAGTGTTATCACAGCAGGTACCCATTTGGCTCCAACTATGAAGGTCGCCGAAGCTGCAAAGGTGATTGAGAACAGCCAGCGTGACATCAACATCGCTTTTGTGAACGAACTTTCCAAGATTTTCAACAAGATGGGTATCGACACTCTCGATGTGCTGGAGGCTGCTGGAACCAAGTGGAATTTCCTGCCCTTCCGTCCAGGCTTGGTGGGTGGCCACTGCATCGGTGTTGATCCTTACTATCTGGCCCAGTGCGCTCAGCGTCATGGCTATAATCCTGAGATTATCCTTGCAGGTCGTCGTATGAACGACGGCATGGGTGAGTATGTGGCCACAGAGACCATCAAGCTGATGCTGAAGAAGGGTATTCAGGTATTGAACTCCAACATCCTTATTCTTGGCTTCACCTTCAAAGAGAACTGCCCCGATGTGCGTAATACCAAGGTTGTCGACATCTATAATGCTTTGAAGGAATATAATCTCAACATCACGGTTTACGACCCCTGGGCCAATCCTGCCATTGTAGAGCATGAGTATGGCATTAAGGTAGTGAATGAACTGCCTACCGAGAAGTTCGATGCTTGCGTAGCAGCTGTGGCTCACAAGAAGTTTGAGGGCTTGGATGTTCCTGCCCTGCTGAAGGACAAGCACGTCATCTTCGATGTGAAGTGCACGCTTGACCGCAGCATTGTTGACGGACGTCTCTAATCCTAAAACATAATCTCCACGTATCGCGCGTATCGCGGATATGAGAAGATACGTGTGATACGTGGAGCAATAGCACCATAAACATGGAACAAAAGAGAGAGAAAGTTCGACTTGATGAAGTGACCTTTATGCGTTTCATCTTACCTTTGTTGATTGTATTCTATCACTCATTTCTTTGTTATTGCAATGGAGCATGGGATGAACCGGCGGGTTATGTTGATATTCCATTGTACAAATGGCTGTGTCGAACATCTTTTGCATTCACGCTTGAGGCATTTGTGTTTATTTCGGGCTATCTGTTTGCATTTCAACGAATCACCCTACATCGAACGGGGGGGTGGTTGTCAATAAGTTGAAACGATTGATTCTCCCAAGCATTATTTTCAGTATTGCTTATTTCATCATCTTCTACCAATACCAGGGAGTGGGAAGTACTATCTATTCAATCATCAATGGTTGTGGCCATATGTGGTATCTGCCGATGCTTTTTTGGTGTTTTGTCGGGGGCTGGTTATTGGAACAGATTCAAATCCATGATGGTTGGAAATTCCTATTTGTGGTGTTGCTGAACTTATTTGCTTTTTCAGGCCTGCCATTGCAGTTGTCGGGTGCTCTCACATTTATGGTCTATTTCTATGGTGGTTTCTTGTGTTACAAGTATTCTGACAAAATAAAGACTATGGTTAATCCTAGAAACATTGCCATTGCATGGGTTGTTTTTGTGTTATGTTTCGCCATCCTTCGCCCTTTGCGGGATTGTTTAGTTGTGAACGATTCTGTATCAACTATGCATAGGTTGCTATTGAGGGTGGCCAACCATGCTTGCCAATTGATTTACGCTTGGGCTGGGGTGATGGCTTTTTATTTTTCAGCGGTTTGGTTTGCAGGCAAACATCAATTGTCGAATTTCGCCAAGAGTATAGCTGCCTGTAGCTTCGGCATTTACCTGTTCCAACAATTTGTTCTCATGATTCTTTATTACAAAACGGAATTCCCTGTCGTTGTTGGACCTTATTTGTTGCCCTGGTGCGGATTTGCCGTTGCATCGGCAGCATCGTACTGTCTGTCGGCATTGTTGCTCAAAACGAAGACGGGCCGTTTTTTAATAGGGTGATTTTATAGGATAAGTATAGAATAAATGAATCTACAAAATAAAATTGAAAAAGTAAAACAAGCAAGCAAAAGCAAGGATGGAAAGGTTTTGATTCAAAACGTGACGTATCTTTCTATTCTTCAACTTGCTTCGTATTTGTTTCCTTTGATAACAGTCCCGTACCTTGCGAGGGTTATTGGTGCATCAGGGTATGGTAAGATTGCATTTGCATCAGCAGTAATTTTATGGGTTCAGACTGTAGTGAATTGGGGGTTCAATTTGACGGCTACAAGGGATGTGGCAAAAAACCGGGATAATTTGGAAAAAGTATCTGAGATTTTCTCAAATGTATTGTGGTCAAGAGTCTTTTTGATGTGCTTGTCGGCACTTGTGCTGTTTGTTTTAGTTCTTGTGGTCCCAAAGTTCAAAGAAGATTGGATGGTTTTGCTATTCACATTTTTGTTAATACCGGGTCATATCATGTTTCCTGAGTGGTTCTTTCAGGCTATGGAAAAAATGAAATTCACAACAATTCTTAACATTGTTTCAAAATTGTTGTTTACTGGAGCTATATTTTGGGTTATTCGCGATTCTGGAGATTATTTATATCACCCATTATGCATTTCGTTGGGGTATCTGGTGTCGGGTGTCGTCACTTTTTATTTGATAATAAAAAAGTGGCATGTACGTATTCTTCATGTGCGCTTCAGAACCATTATCCAGACGATTAGGTCCAGCAGTGATGTGTTTCTGAACAACCTGTTCCCGAATTTCTACAATAGTCTCTCTTCTGTCATACTCGGTTTTGTATCGGGCAGTGTGGCGAATGGTATTCTTGATGCTGGTGGCAAGTTTGTCGCTCTGTCTCGACAGATGTTGGGTGTTATTTCCGCTGCTTTCTTTCCGTTTTTATCACGTAGGATAGAAAAACATTATGTTTTGGAAAGGATTAACATGGCTTTGGCAGTTTTCATCGCAGCAGGGCTGTTCCTTTTTGCACCGTTGTTGATAAAATGGTTCTACACTCCGGAGTTTTCAGATGCCGTTACGGTACTTAGAATAATGTGTGTATCTTTAATCTTCTTAACCATGAATAGTGTTTACGGCGCAAACTATATGATAATAATGGGCTATGAGAGAGAATTGCGGCGTATCACCATGTGGGCCTCCATTGGAGGTCTGCTAATAGCCTATCCTCTTATTTATTACTTCTCATACATTGGTGCTGCACTTACCGTCACACTCTCGCGTGCAATGATTGGATTAGGTGCTATGTGGTATAGCAAAATAAAGATTAAAGAATAAAACAAAGATTTATATGCAAACTGGTACTAAAAAATATAATAAGTACTGTCTGATTAGAGACTTGGCTGCATTATTCATTTTAGGAATTTTGCTTGGCCATTTGATCAGGATTCCCATTATTGTATGGAGAATATTATTTGTGATAGAAATAGTTGTAGCAATTGTTGCTAACGTTAATTATTTAAACAAAATCGAAGGATACATTTTGGCATTAGCATCATATTGTGCCATCTCTTTCATGATAACGTTCTCTCCGGATCAAATAACAATTATTGGAGCTATCTTGTTTACTGTGCCCACCGTTATTTTGTTTAAGTTTCTGGATTCAAAAGAGGTTATTACACAAAAGTGGATTAATGTTTGGTGCGTTATATTTGTCATAGCAGCAGTGATTTTCTACCGCTACAAGGAGAGCGTTTTTTTTGAAGAATTCTTTGAACAGGCTGAATATGGTTTTACTAATAATGCATCAACAGTATTTACAGGGCTACTTGTTCTTCTTTTGTTATCTGATAAAAAAGTAATTGTTTGGGGCTGTTTTGTGGTTTGTTGGTATTTTCTTTTGCTTTCTTCTAAGAGAGGTAATATTGCTGAAGCATTAATACCTTCAATTGTTCTTTTTTTTCAGATGCAAAAAGATGGTAAAAGAAAAATTTGGAACTTCCTTTTTGTCACAGCCCTTTTTGCTGCTGCAATATACTTCGGCATGCAATTTTTTGAAAAGAATACGTATCTTACCAACAAGATAGATGTATCAGGCGCAAACGGCAGGGATGTTATTTGGGCGAATTTGATTAATGAATGGTCGATGTCTTCGAGTCCGTTTAAGGTGATTTTTGGATATGGTATTAAAGGAACGTTGGCGTTAGGCGGTATCCGAGCCCACAATGATTTCCTTGAGATTTTGGTGGACTTTGGATTGATAGGCATAGTACTGCAAATGGGCGTTTTCGTGTCACTTTTCAAACTATTGAAATTCAAAATATCGTATAGATTGATAATGATAGCAGCTATAAGTGTGTATTTTTTGAAAAGTATGATATCCATGGGTTTTACAGATCCATTGAATGTATTTACCTTTATGACTATGGGTATTGTTATATCTAGATACGAAAAACAATTTAAATTAAAAAATTAAGACAAACAAAAAATAGAAATTAATAACTGATTTTAAACAATTGATTATAAATATAAACAATTCTTATCTGATGAATACTTTTTTTCTCTATTTGAAAAATCCTAAGATTTTGGGCAATGTTATTCTTTCACGATGCGGTTGGATTCCAGACAAACTATTTTTAAAGTTGAAATTTTATCTTAATATGGGCAGGTGTTTGGATTTAAAGAATCCGCATACATTTAGTGAGAAGCTTCAGTGGTTGAAATTATATAATCGTCGATCCGAATACACAATAATGGTGGATAAAGTCAAGGCTAAGGAATATGTTGCAGCCGTTTTAGGTAATGAATATATTATTCCCACCTTAGGTGTTTGGAGTGACCCAGAAGAAATTAATTTCGACTCTTTGCCAGAACGATTCGTGCTGAAATGCAATCATAATAGCGGCACTGGAATGTATATATGCAAGGACAAATCAAAGATGGATGTGGAGAAGGTTAAATCTGAGTTGAGAAAAGGACTAAAGGAGAATTATTTTAAAAAGAACCGAGAATGGCCTTACAAAAATGTTCCTAGGCGTATATTGGCAGAACAGTATATTGATCCGATTCCAGGGAAACAGGACTTGCCGGACTATAAGTTCTTTTGCTTTGAGGGCGAGCCTAAGTATTGTCAGGTTATTAGTGGACGGGAAACAAAGATGTGCATTGATTTCTTTGATCACGAATGGGTTCATCAACCATTTCATGAACCCCGTGATTATCCGTTTGCAGATGTAGTGCCTCAAAAACCGGAGCATTTCGAGTTGATGTGGAGCGCGGCTCGTAAATTGGCGGAAGGTCAACATTTTTCACGTATTGATTTTTATGATAACGGAGACCATTTTTTCTTTGGAGAGATAACATTTTTCCCAACAAGCGGAATGGGGGGGGTTGACCCGAATGATTACGATGCCATCTTTGGAGCGATGATAAAGCTGCCTGTTGATGACCGGATTGGGTAAAATAAGAATAATGGTGATGCAAATTTTTTTTGACTGAAATAACAACAATAATCAACGATAAGATTCCATAATTGAAAAGAATATGCAGGAGAATTGTTTTAAAGAAGCGTACAAGACTAAGTTATTGGAAACATTTGACTTTATAAGTGATTATTTAAATCGCCATAATTTTAATTGGTGGGGCGCTTATGGTACCTGCATTGGCGCTGTAAGACATAATGGACTAATTCCATGGGATGATGATATTGATATTTATTTGCCTAGATCTGATTATGAGAAATTGATTGACCTAAGGGAGGATGTGAAGGGTTATGGTTTTGATTTGCTCTCTGCTCATAACAACGGTTGTGACAGTGTATATTATAAAATTTGCAACATTTCAACTTCTCTTGTAGAAGATCGATTAATACCATACAATACGGGTGTTTTTATTGATATCTTCCCTTTAGATTATTATGATGGTACCACCCGGCAATTTAATAGGTTGCATGATAGCTATCGACGTTGGTCAAGATTGTATAAATTTTTGTGTATGCAGCCGAGTCCTAAAGAGACAATAAAACAACTGAAGATGCTTGACATGGCAAAATTTATTAAGAGTTCAACTCGTCAGTTGGCCCCTAAATTTTTAAATAAATTATCCATGTCTCAAATATTGAAAATAGAGAAGAAAATAGTTAATACAAATGAAGAAAAGAATATTGCCTCTTTTTGTGGACGTTATGGCATCAAAGAATTGTTTGAGACTCGGTGGTTTAATGGATATGAACTAATGGATTTTGAGGAACGAAAGATGCGTGTTCCTTTAATGTTTCATGAATATCTGTCGCATGTGTATGGGGATTATATGAAATGCCCCGATGTCATACCGGAATCCACACATGCCCAATATTATGTAAACCTAAAAGAACGGATTAATATTGATGAAATTAATAAACGTGTTAAAATGAAGGTTCGTAAAGAATGGTAAATATTTTAAAGATGAAAAAAATTACCTGTTTTACTGCAAATTTGGCCAGTGGCGGTGCCGAGCACCAAATGGCAATTCTATGTAATATGTTGTCAGAGTATGGTTACGAGATTACATTGGTAACATACAATGACTTACCAGATGAATACAAACTAGAGAGGGGTATTAAACGGGTACGTCTTAATCTTTCAGGAAATAGTTTGTGTAAAGAGTTGAAGGTATTCAGATATTTTCTCAAAGTGGACACGGATTGCATTATTAGTTATAGGTCCACACCTAACTTTATGGTGGCGATGCCTTTATTATTAAGAAGGGGCATTAAGCTGATTTGCGGCGAAAGAAATACAACAGTTAAACCAAATAAAATGGAGTTGATGAACTATAATCTCTTGTATTATAGAACAAATTATGTTGTTCCCAATAGTTATACACAAGCTGAATATCTGAAAGGTCTAAATAAGGCATGGGGGAAAAGGGTGGTTCCTATTACCAATTATACGGCTCTTGATGAGTTTCTACCCACGCCACTGCCATCGAATAGCGATAAATTGCTTCTTATTGGAGTTTTTGCACGGATTTTTCCGCAAAAAAACTATGAACGTTTATGTAAGGTTCTGTCTTTGCTTAAAAATCGGACTGACCGAAAATTTAAATTAGTGTGGTATGGGGAACGGGAAGACATGGAACATGCTAAAGGCTCAGAACATATACATCAACTGATTGAAAACTTAAATATTGATGATGTTTTGGAAGTTAGACCTTCTGTGGTAGATGTTGTTGGCAAAATGCAACAGTTTCATGTGATGTGTTTGCCATCATTGTATGAGGGGTTTTCAAATTCTCTAGCCGAGTATATATGTTGCGGAAAACCTGTTGTTTGCAGTGATGTAAGTGATAATTCAATAATGGTTCATCATGGTGAGAATGGTTTCTTGTTTGATCCGAAAGATGAAGAATCTATATGTTCTGCATTTCTTCAATTGTTTGCATTAAATGAAGAGCAATTGTTTGAGATGGGCAGGAAGAGTCGGATGATCTCAGAATGCATTTTCGATAAATCAAAATTTGTTAACTCCTACATCGATTTAATTGAAAACTAAGACGGTTTCTTTGATAAGATAAAGGGCAAGCCAATGAATATACAGTATTTAATTCGCCTTGATGATGCCTGTCCAACGATGAATCACGAAAAATGGACGAGAGTGGAGAGGCTCCTTGACAAATATGGTATAAAGCCATTGGTGGGGATTATTCCCAACAATGAAGACCCTCAGCAACAGATAGATCCGGAGGATGGTGGGTTTTGGGATAAGGCCAAGAATTGGAATGATAAGGGATGGTCAATAGCGATGCATGGCTACAACCATGTCTATCAAGTAGTTGATGGGGGAATAAATCCCTTGTGGAATCGTAGCGAATTTGTGGGCCTGTCGCTAGAGGAGCAAAAAAAGAAGATAAGGAAGGGCGTTGCAATTATGCGAGAGTATGGTCTAAACCCGAAGTTTTTTTTCGCTCCAAGTCATACTTTTGATGAAAACACACTTACTGCGTTGCTAGAAGAGAGTGACATAAGAATTGTTAGTGATACTATTGCAACGAGACCATACCGCTATCGTGAATTTGTAATTATTCCGCAATTCAGCGGAAAGTGTAGAGAGATGATAATAACAGGGGTTTATACGTTTTGTTTGCATCCAAACACTATGAGAGAAGATGATTTCAAACAGACAGAATGTTTCTTGAGAAAACACATAAGTCAATTCACTTCTTTTACAAATCTTCAGTTGTCAAATCTGTCTGATAAGACTTTGTTTGACAGATTACTGAGTTGGATATATTTTAAAATGAGAAAAAAAAATGACTAGAGTAATCACTTATGGGACATACGATCTCTTACATCAGGGGCATATTAATCTATTAAAACGGGCAAAGGAGTTGGGAGACTACTTGATTGTAGGCGTCACAAGTGATAGCTTTGATCGTGGTCGAGGTAAACTGAACGTTCGGAATAATGTTTTGGAGCGTGTTGAGGCAGTGAAAGCGACGGGTTATGCAGATGAGGTGATTATTGAAGATTATCTAGGTCAAAAAATTGATGACATCCAAAACTATGATGTTGATATTTTTGCTATCGGTTCTGATTGGGAAGGTAAATTTGACTACTTGAGTGAATATTGCAAGGTGGTTTATTTGCCTCGGACAGAGGGTATATCCTCTACTATGTTGCGAGAAGAGAGTCAAACAGTATATCGTATTGGTGTTGTGGGTTGTGGCCGTATTGCCAATCGCTTTGTTCCAGAAACCAAAGTGGTGAATGGTGCAGAGGTTACGGCAGTCTATAATCCTGATAAAGCAGAGTCGGAATCTTTTGCACAACAGCATGGCCTCTCGGCATATACTAATTATGATGTTTTCTTGAACGATATAGATTTAGTATATGTGGCATCTCCACATTTAACCCATTACAACTACGTGATGAAGGCGTTGTCGGCAGAGAAACATGTGCTTTGCGAGATTCCCTTTGTTTTGTCAAAAGAGCAGGCTTTGGAGCTTTACAAGTTGGCGGAAGAACGGAATCTTGTTCTTCTGGAAGCGAGTAAAACTGCATTCTGTCCTGCTTTTGGCCATATCGTGACGTTGGTAAAAAGCGGTATTATTGGTGAGGTGGTTGACGTGAAGTCTTCACTCAGTAAGATGGTTCCACCGCCAACACGAGAATTAGATTCGGAACAAGCCGGAGGTGCCATGAATGAGCACGGTCCCTTAACATTATTGGCAATAATTAAGTTGTTAGGAATTGACTGGCTCGATGTGGATTTTCATAGCAAGATGGATAATGGTGTAGATATCTATACAAAGGGTGTTATCAACTATCCTCATGCTACAGCATCCTTTACTGTTGGAATTGGAGTTAAAACAGAAGGTAATTTGGTGATTTCCGGCACAAAGGGATATATATATGTGCCAGCACCATGGTGGCTTACAAGTTATTTTGAGGTACGCTACGAAGACCAAACCAAGAACAAGAAGTACTTCTATAGCTACGATGGTGAGGGTCTTCGTTATGAAATTCAAGAGTGGTTGTCGATGATTGTCAACAATCGTAGAAGTTGCTATAAATTGCGCAGACGCGAGAGTGTGGTAATTGCTGAAATAATCGAGAAATACCGAAATGGTGAAAATGTGACAGAAATATGATAAAGAGAATACTTGTAGTTGGTGGAGCCAATGGAATTGGCCTCAGTATTGCCACAGAACTTGCAAAAAATGACTCTGTGGAGAAGGTATATATTGTGGATAAAGTTTCTCTTATGGAGGAATTTAATAGTACAAAGTTTGAGGCATTCCAATTTGACCTCACAAATGATGATTATTCTTTCTTTGATCGGTTTGTTGATATCAATGCAATGATGATAACAGCGGGGTTCGGCAAACTGGCTTTGTTTAAGGATATTACAGAACAGCACATTATTGATTCTTTCAACGTTAATACTATTCCTGTGTTACGCCTTATAAAACGGTTCTATCCAAAATTAGAAGCAAAAGATGATTTCTACTGTGGCGTAATGGATAGCATTGCCGGGTGGTTGTCATCTCCTTTCTTCGCTGTTTATGGAGCAACTAAGGCGGCTCTAAAGATTTTTATTGAAAGTGTTAATGTGGAATTATTAAAAACAGGTACAACAAATCGGATTCTGAATGTTAGCCCTGGTACTATTAAAGGGACAGGTTTCTATGCGGGCAAGACAAACCTTGTAGAGTTGCAAGAACTGACCTCTGATATTTTAACCCATCTTGAGAATAAGGATGATTTGTTTATACCCAAATACGATGAAATTTTTAATGAAGTATTGCAGAGGTATCACGATGATTTTCGCAAAGAAGGTGTGCGTAGTTTTGATTATAAAATGAACAGAAGGAAATAGCGAATGAAAATATTACATATTATAGATACCCTTGCAATGGGTGGCGCAGAAAACATGCTGATAAGCTTGGCTTCTGGGCAGAAGGCAATAGGAAATGATGTTACGGTTATGCCATTGGTATGTCCTAAAAAAACTCCAGTTCGATCCAAGATGGAAAAAAATGGGGTAAATGTAGTCCCCTTTAAGGCCCATGGTTCATTAAAAAACCCTCTTTTAATTATTAAAATTGCTAAGATTATTGGAAGTTACGATATTGTTCATGTACACTTATTTCCTGCATTATACTGGGTGGCTTTTGCTAAAATAATATCATTAAGTAAGGTGCCTTTGGTATACACGGAACATAGCACGAATAACAGACGAAGAAATAATCCTTTCCTCCATTTTATAGATGGAAGAGTGTATCAGCATAGTTATAAAATGATTGTTGCCTGTGCTGAAAAAGTATTGGAAACTTATAAGATGGCTTTCCCTAAAGTCAACCATGTCTGCTCTATCAATAATGGTATTGATACAAAGATATTTAATGATGCGGAACCATACACAAAAAAAGAATTGTTGGGCATAGAAGAGAATACGTTTTTGGTCACGATGGTAGCCCGTTTTATGACAATGAAGCGTCAGGATACGATAGTCGATGCTCTTACAAAGCTACCTAATAATATTCATGCTGTTTTTGTGGGTGGTAATCAAAACGATGAAGGTTTGGTACGGGTAAAAGATTATGCGGTAGAAAGAAAAGTTTCGAATAGAGTCCATTTCCTATATATTAGAAGTGATGTGCCTAGAATTTTAAAAACTTCAGATGTGGTGATTATGGCTTCTGATTATGAAGGCCTGTCACTCTCTTCTATCGAAGGTATGGCCGCAGGTAAACCGTTTATTGCCACTAATGTGAACGGACTAAGAGAGGTGGTCGGTGGTGCTGGTCTTTTATTTGAGAATGAAGATTCGGGTAGTCTTGCGGAACTGATTGATAAATTAGTCGTGGATAAGGATTATTATAGAAACGTTGCAATGAAATGTCTTTCTCGATCTATGGAGTATGACGCAAGCAATATGGTTGAATCCTACTTGGCTATATATAAAAATATTATAGACAAATGAATAATAGGATTATTTTAATACTTACCAACAACATCGGTGGTCTGCACAGCTTCCGTAAGGAGGTGGTTAAGGCAATATGTGATGCTGGTTACAATGTATTTATTTCAACCCCTGATAATAATGCAATGGCTGATTATTTCAGAGAAATCGGTTGTGAAATTATCGTGACGGAATTCGACCGGAGGGGTGTTAATCCGGTGGCTGATTTCAAGTTGATGCTGACATATAGGAAACTGATAAGTCGGTTGAAACCTGTGGCAGTGCTAACTTATACCATAAAACCGAACATCTATGGTGGCATGGCGGCAAGATTGTGCCGTGTTCCTCGATTGGCCAATGTTACTGGTTTAGGTGACGCAGTGGAAAACGGAGGTTGGATGCAGAAATTGACCATTAGTTTGTATAAGATGGGGTTGGGTAAAGCTCGCCGTATCTTCTTCCAAAATGAGAGTAATCGGAACTTTGGTATTCGTATGGGGATTGCCGATGATAGTTCCATTTTGTTGCCTGGTTCTGGCGTGAATCTTCTACATCACACCTATCAAGAGTATCCTGCCGAAGAAGGACGGATTAGATTCTTGTATATTGGCCGCCTGTTGAAAGATAAAGGAGCAGAGGAATTGTTCGAGGCCGCTAAAGCAATAAAAGCTAAATACCCACAGACCGAATTTCAGATTGTAGGAAATGTCGAAGGTGACTATCAGAAACAACTGGACGAGTTGGTGGCTGATGGAATCGTCCGTTTCCTAGGTCCACAAGCTGATGTCAGACCCTTTATTGGTGCAGTGGAATGCACCATCATGCCATCTTACCATGAAGGAATGTCGAATGTGAACCTTGAAAGTGCGGCAAACGGTAGGCCTGTTATTACAACCAATGTTCCTGGTTGTAGAGAAACGATTGATGACGGGAAAACAGGTTTTTTGATTGAGGCAAAAAACAGCCAGAGTCTTATTAATGCCATTGAGCGTTTTATAGCCTTGCCATACGGACAAAAAGCATTGATGGGTCGAGAAGGTAGAAAAAAAGTCGAAAGAGAGTTTGATCGTCAGATTGTTGTGGATGAATATTTAAATGAGATAAAAAAATTATAAAGTGAAAATACAACAATTGTTTTTTATAGCATTATTGAAGAGTATTTGGTTCAACTTTCGGTATCTACCTTTGACCCAGGCTGTTAAAATGCCAATAATTCTTGCTCGTAATGTTTGTGTAAAGTGTTGCTATAGAGGGTTCTGTGTTTTTGAGGGGGGGGGGTAAAGACAGGAATTCTTAAGATAGGATTTCTTGACAGAGAGTATCATGGCGATGCAAAAAGTTTAATCAAAATAAAAGGAAAACTTGTTGTTAAAGGGAGTGGCTTTCATTCATTTGGGGTCGGTACGGTATTGGGTATCGGGGGAGATGCAGTGTTAACAGTAGGTAATAATTTTACCTCATCGGCACGAAATTTTATTTCTTGTCAATGTAGCATAACAATTGGTGATGATAATATGTGGTCATTTGACAATGTGATTATGGATAGCGATACACACCAGATCTGCGATGAATATGGTGAGATTAGTAATTTTAATAAGCCCATCGTATTTGGTAATCATGTGTGGTTAGGGTGTCGTAACATCGTCATGAAGGGCAGTGAAATTCCTGATGGATGCATGGTGGCAAGTGGCAGTAAAATATGTGGCAAGTACGTGGATTCCAATTGTATAATGACATCTGGAAAGAGAGTGATAAAGCATAATATCCATTGGAAAAGAAACTGGGCAAAAAACAACAAAAATATATGAAAGACATAGCAATATTTGGCGCAGGCGGTTTTGGAAAAGAAATAGCCTGTTTGATTAACCATATAAATGAAAAGACACCACAATGGAACTTGATTGGTTTCTTTGATGATGGAAAGGAAAAAGGATTGCAGATATCCCATCACGGTAAAGTGTTGGGTGGAATGGCCGAAATCAATGCCTATCCTGATAATCTAGCATTAGCCATTGCGATAGGAAGTCCAGCTTCATTGCATGGAGTTAGAGAAAGAATTACTAATAATAATATTTACTTCCCAAATATTATAGCACCCGATTTTGGAATATCTGACACAGAAACGTTTTCAATAGGCGAAGGCAATGTCATCGGTCACGGATGTGCCGTATCGTGTGATGTGACGATAGGGAATTTCAATGTCTTCAATGCTGACATTGTGATGGGGCACGATGTCAAAGTGGGTAACTATAATGTCATCATGCCTGACATTCGCATTTCCGGCGAGGTGACAATAGGAGAAGAGAATCTGATAGGGGTAGGTAGCATCATTCTCCAGCAAATCAAAGTGGGCAATAAAGTCCAATTGGGTGCTGGGTCGGTTTTGATGACTAAACCCAAAGATAATGGCGTTTATCTTGGCAACCCAGCAAAACTGTTTAAATTTTAAAATCAATTCATATTCAATTAACACTTTAAATTTATTAAATTATGGAATTAAAAGATTTTATTGCAAACTTCGCAGACCAATTCGATGACACTGATGCCAGTGAAATCCAGGCTAACACCGTGTTTCACGATCTTGACGAGTATTCGTCACTTATCGCTTTGAGCATTATCGCTATGGTGGATGAGGAGTACGATGTGCAGATTAAGGGCGATGACATGCGTGCCGCTGTCACTGTTGAAGACCTGTTCAACATCGTTAAATCAAAAATGGCATGAGGTTATGGCGTTTTTAAAAATTGAAAACGTGGCTATAAAAGGTATATCCGCCTGTGTTCCTCCCAAAGTGGAGGAAAACAGGGATATACCTTTCTATACCCAGGAAGAAGCTGAGAAAGTAATCGAGTCTACTGGAGTTGAACGTAAGCATATTGTAGCCGATAGTGGCATCACGGCATCAGACCTCTGCCTAAAGGCATGTGAAAGGTTGCTTGATGATCTTGGATGGGAGCGTGATTCAATCGATTTGATTTGCAATGTGACACAGACAAGCGATTACACAAATCATCCCAATGCTTTTGTGCTTCACGAGAAACTTGGATTGAAGAACGATTGCATGTCGCTTGATATCTATCATGGATGTCCCGGTTGGGTGATAGGTTTGAGCTCTGCGGCTAGTTTGGTTAGTCATGGTACACTAAAAAGAGCTCTACTGCTAGTAGGTGACAATATTACTTCGGTACAAGGCGGTTTAGATCGTGAATCACGCCCACTCTTTGGCGATGCAGGAACAGCAACCGCATTGGAATTTGAAGTAAATGCACACCCTATTCTTTTTGAAACAGGTACAAATAGTAAAGATGGTGTAAGTCTTATTGTGCATAAAGGAGGTGTAAGAGAACCTCATACTGTAGAATCTTACAAACAGTGGTTACAAGTCCTTGACGGAACATTATCGCCTGAGGGAGTTGCAGACCAGATGGATGGAATGAGCGTTTTCTCCTTTGGTATTACATCCCCCCCTAAAAGCATCAAGAAACTTTGTGAGCAATATGAGATCAACCTGGATGATGTTGACAAACTTGTTCTTCATCAAGCCAACAAATTTATGATCAATAAGATTGCGAAGAAGTTAAAAATTAATGATGAACGTGTGCCATCGTGTCTGAAAGATTATGGTAATACAACTAATTCATCTATTCCTCTTACCATCGTAACACAGTGCCATGGGGAATATGCAAGTCGGAGATTGAAAACAATTGGTTGTGGTTTTGGCACTGGCTTGGCGTGGGGATCAGTCTATTTTGAGACCGAAAATATTATTTGTCCAGAAATTTTAACATTAGAGAAAAATGTATAATCCATATTCATTAGAAAATAAAACGATACTTGTTACAGGTGCCTCTTCAGGCATCGGCAAGGCAACAGCGGTTGAGTGTTCCAAACTTGGGGCAACTGTCGTGATAACAGGTAGAAACGAGAAGAGACTTGAAGAAACCTTCAAAGAGTTGGATACAACTTTTGGACAACAACACCAGCAAATAGTGGCCGATATGTCCACCGAAGAAGGTGTGGCTGATTTGGTGGCCAAGGTGCCTGCATTGGATGGAGTTTCAAGCAATGCTGGTATCCCTACCACTTTGCTTATAAAATTTATCAATAGTGAAGTCCTGGATGATGTATGGAATATCAATACGGTATCTCATGTTAATTTGGCAAAACTTTTGTTCAAGAAAAAGAAACTCAACCAAGGTGCTTCTTATGTGTTCACAGCTTCGATTGGTGGCACTACAAGTTTTGGTCCGGGCAATTCGGTTTATGGCATGTCAAAAGCGGCTATTAATTCGTTTATGCGTTTCTGTGCTATAGAGTTTTCAACCCGTATGATTCGTTGTAATAGTGTAAGCCCTGGAATGATTGTAACGCCAATGACTCAAGATAGCAGTACTTTTACAAAAGAGGATTATGAAAAGGATGCAGAGAAATATCTTTTGAAGAGATATGGTAAACCAGAAGAGGTGGCCAGAACTATTATTTTCCTCCTTTCCGATGCATCATCATTCATTACTGGCAACACTATTCTTGTTGATGGTGGTTTTACTGCGAATCATTAGTTAAATAATCATGGCATTCATAGAAGTAAAAAACGTGGAAATCAAAGGCGTGGCCACATGTGTGCCTAAACAGATTAAGGTGGCAAAGGAAATGCCTTACTTCACTGAAGTGGAGGCTGACAACTTTACCAATGTCACTGGTGTGGTAAGTTCACATGTGGCACCTGCCGATATGACACTATCTGATCTTTGTCAGGCAGCTGCAGAGAAGTTGTTGGCTGAGTCAGGATGGGAACGTGATTCAATCGACTTGGTGATGTTTGTCAGCACCTCGCGCGATTTCTATATCTGTCCCAATACTTCCAATATTCTGCAGGACAAACTTGGTTTGCGTAAAGAGTGCATTGCTCTCGACCTGCCTTTTGCCTGCTCGGGCTATATCTATGGTCTTTCAGTTGCAGGTATGATAATGCAAAGCGGGCAGTTGAGGCGTGCGTTATTGTTGGTGGGTGAAATGACCTCCAAAAACCAGTCGCACCTCGATAAGACCGTTTGGTCTTTACATGGTGATGCAGGTTCTGCAACTTTGTTGGAGTATAATCCTGAAGCCAAACATCCGATGCAGTTCAATCTTGGTGGTGATGGTAGTGGTTGGGAAGCTATCATTTGTCGCGAGATGGGTGTGCGCAATATGACGACTGAAGAGTCTCTCAAGTACAAAAAGTATGAAGAAGGTGTAGAACGCAATGCCACGCAATGCTCCATGGACGGAATGAGTGTCTTCTCATTTGCCATCACACGTCCGGGACAATGCATCAAAGGTTTGTGCGAACACTTCGAGTTCGACCTCACTAATGTTGACTATCTTCTGATACATCAAGCCAACAAGATGATAGATGAGAAGATTCGTCACAAACTGAAACTTGGGCCAGAACAGGTGCCCTATAGCATGACGTATTATGGCAATACCAGTTCCTGTACCATACCCATTACTATGACATCTCAAGTGCGAGAGCAACTCTCTGCTAAGGAGAACGAATTGGTGATGTGTGGTTTCGGGTCTGGTTTGTCCTGGGGAGCGGCCCATATTTTCACTGACAAGATTATTTGCTTGTCCGTTATTGAAATTTGAAAGGAGTTTCTTTGAGGTTCTCTTATGGAAAATCATGGTGGGTAGTGAATAGAAATACTATTCAAAAAGGAACAAAACTATTTGATTACACAGTAGAGGTATACATCGCAGCTATATGAGAAATGATTATCCACATATGCCCGATAGATTGAAATCGCGTCACACCTAGACGCATAGGGAGGAACGCCTATTATACCTAGACTGCGAAAATCATAGGTTTTCTTGTTTAGGGTTATTGAGATTAAGCCTTTCCGAGGCTTGTTCGTTAGTTTGCGGGTAAATTATTATGGATTATTGGTAGAATTTCGGCTTAATAAATCAAAACAGATGGTAAAATGATATTCGATGCAAAGATTGAAATTCTAATTAAAATATATCTGAAAACATCCCCCAATAAAGGGATGTGTTATTTTTGAAAAAAAATAGACCGGTTAGTAATTATGAATTAAAATAATATGAAAGCACTGATTTTAAACAGCGGCTTAGGCCAACGCATGGGTGTCATTACGAACGAGCACCCCAAATGCATGACGGAAATTTCCTACAAAAACACCATTCTGAGCCGTCAACTCAGACAATTGGTGTCGTTTGGCGTAGAAGAGGTGGTTATGACCACGGGCTACTACAACAAAGTGTTGGAGGAGTATTGTAACGCTCTTCACCTCCCGTTGAAGTACACCTTCGTCAACAACCCGCTCTACGACAAAACCAACTACATCTATAGCATCTATTGTGCAAAGGATGCACTGAAGGATGACGACATCATCCTGATGCATGGTGATTTGGTGTTCGAGAGCCGTGTGATGGAGGCTGTGATTGACAACGAGAACAGCTGTATGGCTGTAAGCAGCACCCTTCCTCTTCCCGAGAAGGACTTCAAAGCCGTTATCAAGGACGGTCGCATCGAGAAGGTGGGCATTGAATTCTTCGACAACGCAATGGCAGCACAGCCTCTCTACAAACTGAAAAAAGAAGACTGGCTGGTGTGGCTCCAGAACATAGTGAAGTTCTGCGAGAGCGACAATCGCAAGGTGTATGCTGAAAACGCATTCAATGAGGTGAGTGACAAGTGCAAGATCTATCCTTGCGATGTACAGGATATGCTTTGTGCAGAGATTGACACCCCTGAAGACTTGAAGGTTGTGAGCCAGAAAGTGGCAGAGGTGAATGAGCGCACGGTGTATATGTGCTTCTCAACGGAGTATATCCATAGCGGTCACATGGCCATCATCAACAAGGCCCGTCGTTTGGGCCGTCTTATTATTGGTGTGCTGAGCGATGAGGCTGTGAGCAGCTTCAAGCGTTATCCTCTGATTCCTTTTGCCGAACGTAAGGCTTTGTTTGAGAACCTTGCGGGTGTGGAGCGTGTGGTGACTCAAGATTCATTGAGCTATGCCAAGAACCTCCGGGCTTTGAAACCCGACTATGTGGTTCATGGTAACGACTGGTGCGAAGGCTTCCAAAAACCCATCCGTCAGGAAGTGTGCGAAGTGTTGGCTGAATATGGTGGCAAGCTGGTGGAATATCCTTACAGCAATAATCCCGTCTATAAAGAACTGGATGCCAACCATCGTGCCGAGGCTGCTATGCCCGATGTACGTCGTGGCCGTCTGCGCAAGCTCATCAACATGAAAGGTCTTGTGACGGCTATGGAGGCCCACAGCGGTATCACGGGCTTGATTGTTGAGAAGACCGCAGTTCTTCAAGACGGCAAGACCTATCAGTTCGATGCCATGTGGATCAGCTCCCTCTGCGACTCCACTGCCAAGGGCAAACCCGATATTGAACTTGTGGATATGACCAGCCGCTTCCGCACCATTGACGATATTATGGAAGTGACCACCAAGCCGATCATCTTTGATGGTGACACAGGTGGTTTGACCGAGCATTTTGTCTATACCGTCCGCACTTTGGAACGTATGGGTGTCAGCATGGTTATCATTGAGGACAAGACTGGCTTGAAGAAGAACAGCCTCTTTGGAACCGAAGTGAAACAGACCCAGGACAGCATCGAGAATTTCTGTGCCAAGATTCAGGCTGGTAAGAAGGCTCAAAAGACCAAGGAGTTCATGATTTGCGCCCGTATCGAGAGCCTCATTTTGGAACAAGGTATGGAAGATGCACTTACCCGTGCTTTCGCCTTTAGCGGAGCTGGTGCCGATGCCATCATGATTCACAGCCGCAAGAAAGATCCTGCTGAAATCTTCGAGTTTGTGCAGAAGTTCCGTGAGAAGAACACCGTGACCCCGATTGTGGTGGTGCCTACTTCGTTCAACACCGTCACCGAGCAGGAGTTCAAAGACCGTGGCGTGAATGTGGTAATTTATGCCAACCAGCTTACCCGCACGGGCTTTCCGGCCATGCAGGATGCTGCCCGCACCATTTTGGAGAACCACCGTGCCAAGGAGTGCGACGACAAGTGCATGAGTATTAAAGAAATTATCACCTTAATACCGGAAGAATAATGATACGTCCAGAATATTTTATTGAGAAACTGAGAGAGAACGGCATCGACTGCTTTGCAGGGGTGCCTGACTCTCTGCTGAAAAATATGTGCGCTTACATCACCGACCATTTCGATGCCGCACACAACATTATTGCAGCCAACGAGGGTGCTGCCGTGGGTTTGGCTGCCGGTCACTATCTGGCCACTGGTCAGCCTGCCTGCGTGTATATGCAGAACAGTGGTGAAGGCAATATCATTAACCCATTGGCTTCGTTGACCGATCAGGAGGTGTACAACATCCCTGTGTTGTTGCTCATTGGTTGGCGTGGCCGCCCGGGTGTGCACGACGAGCCTCAGCATGTGAAGCAGGGCAAGGTGACCACTGGCTTGCTCAACGTGATGGGCATCAACTACGAAGTGCTGGCCAAGGAAGAGGACTCGGCCGAGAAGCAGATTGCCAAAGCCATCAAAGCCCTCCAAAACAAGGATATGTTCGCCTTGGTGATTGAGAAGGACACCTTTGACGAATACAAGCTCCAGAACGTGGAGAAAAACGACCTCACCATGAGCCGCGAGGAGGCCATCCAGACCGTGGCTGCCGCCCTGGGCGAGAAGGATTGCATCGTTTCCACTACGGGTATGATCAGCCGCGAGCTGTTTGAATACCGTGCCGCCATGAACCAAGGCCACGAACGCGACTTCCTTACCGTTGGCAGCATGGGTCACGCCTCGCAAATCGCCCTCGGCATTGCATTGGCTCAGCCCGAACGTCGTGTGTGGTGCTTCGATGGCGATGGCGCCACCATCATGCACATGGGCAGCATGGCCATTGTGGGCAACAAGTCACCAAAGCACTACGTCCATGTGGTGTTCAACAATGGTGCCCACGATAGTGTGGGTGGACAGCCTACTGTGGGCTTGAAGATTGACCTTCCTGCCATTGCCAATGCTGTTCATTATACCAATGCTTTCAGTGTGGACAACAAGGCAGACCTTATGGACGCTTTGAAGGCTGTCAATATGGTTGAAGGACCGATTCTCCTTGAAGTGAAAGTGAAGAAAGGCAACCGCAAGGACTTGGGTCGCCCAACCACCACACCTATTCAGAACAAAGAGGCTTTGATGAGTTTCTTATCCAAATAACGAATCATGCAAAAAATCTTAAAAGGAATCAATAGCCTTTGTGAAGCCCTTAAAGGCTCCACCAAGGTGCTCCTTGTGTGCGACAGCAGTTTTCCATTCCTCAGTATCAAAGGTGATATTGAGCGGATGAAAGTGCCGTACGTCACATTCGACCAGTTTACCCCCAATCCACTTTACGAGGATGTTTGCAAGGGCGTGGACTTGTTTCAGAGTGCACAATGCGACACTATCCTTGCCGTGGGTGGCGGTAGCAGTTTGGATGTGGCCAAGTGCATCAAACTCTATTGCCAGATGGACAAAGACAAACTCTATTTGGAACAGGAGTATAAGGACACGGGTGTGAAACTCATTGCCATTCCAACAACGGCTGGTACAGGTTCAGAGTCCACACGCTATGCTGTTATTTACTACGATGGCAAAAAGCAGAGCGTGACACACGATAGCATCATTCCCGATGTAGCCATTCTGGAACCTGGGGTACTGAAAACCCTGCCAGTGTATCAGAAGAAATGCACCATGATGGATGCCTTATGCCAAGGCATTGAGTCGTGGTGGAGCGTGAATAGCACCGATGATAGTAAACTTCTCTCCAAGGAGGCTGTTGAAACAATCATGCGTTGGTGGCATGAGTACATATTTGAAAATACAGATGCCTCAGCTGAGGCCATTATGCATGCTGCCAACCTTGCCGGTCAAGCTATCTGTATTACCCAGACTACCGCTCCCCACGCTTTCAGCTATAAGATTACCTCACTCTACAAATTGCCCCATGGCCACGCTGTAGCCATAGGTCTTCCAGTGATATGGGAGTATATGGTGGGTAATATGGGCAAGTGTATCGACAGTAGGGGACAAAATTATCTTGCTGTTATTTTTGACATGATTTCAGAAGCGATGGGTTGCTCCAATCCCATGCAAGCCATTACTTTGTTCCGCCAGATGATTGACGAGATGGAGTTGAAGAACCCTGTGGCGGTTAATAGGGAAGAAGAACTGGAGGTCCTTTCCACATCGGTGAATCCTGTGCGGTTGAAGAATAATCCAGTTACGCTTGATGATACAAATATACGAGCTATTTATCACAAAATAATAGTTGAAAAGCAATTGAAATAATTAATTGAAAAATGAACAAAATACTTTTCTCGCAATTGCCTTCTGGAGTTAAAGCAGAATATAACAAAAAAATGATAGGTGTTCTTTCCTTTTTTGCGGATTTTTGTGAAAGGAATCACTTACGTTATTCTCTTGCTTATGGTTCAGTTCTTGGTGCAGTACGGCATAAAGGCATCATACCTTGGGATTATGACATTGACACTTACATGCCTCGTCCTGACTATGAAAAATTTATTGAACTGTTTAAGAAGGAATCTCCAGCCGATTACCATTTGTTGACTCCGAATGATACACCTTATTATCCAGAGCCGTTTGCAAAGATAGGTGATAAGAATACTACATTGCTTTTTACAAAATTGTTTCCAGTGAATTATGGTGTATTCATTGATATTTTCGTTTTAGATGGTGCTGCGGAAAAAGAAATAGAAAGAAAACGAGATTTTGCCGGTTTTAATAAATATATAAGATTATTTCGGGTGTATCAGTCTTCAAGAAGTATTAAGGAATTATTAACTCTATTCTTCCAAGGAGGCTACAAACATGTGGCTTTGGCTGTCATTGGTGCTCCTTTCAAAAAGTGGATAAAAAGATATTGTTTAAAAAAGATGGGGAGGATTTCAAATCGCAATTCTTATGAAAAATCGGAATTTGCGATTCAATATAGAGATGATTCCTATGGATGTGAAAAGTCCTGGATCCCCAAAAGGTGGATAGAAGAAACAATCATCGTTCCTTTTGAGGATATAAATGTCCGTATTCCCCAAGAATACGATTCCTACCTAAAGCATTATTATGGTAATTATATGCAGCTACCGCCAGAAGACAAACGAGATGATCGACACGAAATAGATTATCTGAACATTCATCAGAATGAATCTATGAAGGATATACTTGCGAGATTGTGAATATGAATCGATTGATTGAAAAAACAGCGTTGATTACAGGTTGTAATCGTGGCATTGGGAAGGCTATGGTGGAGAAGTTTGCCTCTGAAGGAGCAAACGTTATCTGTGCCATCCGCAAAGAGAATCCTGTATTTAAAGAGGAAACCGATAAATGGGCATCGCAATACGGTGTCAATATCGATTTCGTCTATTTCGACTTAACCGACGAGGAAAGCATTAAAGCAACCTTCAAAGACATGCAAAAAGAGAAACGTGTCATCGACATATTAGTGAACAATGCCGGTATTCCTGCCGGTGGTTTTTTGCTGATGACTTCTCTTGCTAAAGTAAAGGAGGTGATGCAGGTGAACTTTTTCTCGCAGATTCTGGTTACCCAGTTGGTGGCTAAAATGATGATGAAGCAGAAGCATGGTGCCATAGTGAATATGAGCTCCGTAACAGCCCTTGACAACCAAGGAGGCTGGACGGCATACGGTAGCAGCAAGGCTGCAATGATTAGCTTCACCCGTACTGCAGCTCGTGAATTGGCTGCATTTGGAATCCGGGTGAATGCTGTGGCTCCAGGTCTTATCGATACCCAGATGGGTGGCGAGATGGATGAGAAATATCAGGCAGAGATGCTATCCCGCTCGGATATGGGACGCAAAGGAACCCCCGAAGAGGTGGCGAATCTGGTGTGCTTCCTCGCATCTGACGAAGCATCATATATGACAGGCCAATTAATAAGGATTGACGGAGGAATGTAGAGAATAGAAAACAACGACAATAGATACTATTATTATTATGGATATCAAGAAATTGGAGCAACAATGCTTTGAGATGAAACTCAAAGCACTCGATATGGCACTGAGTACCAGCTTTGGAGCCCATATCGGTGGCGGTTTCTCTGCCATGGAATTGATGGCTTGCCTTTACGAGGTGGCCAACATCCCTTCGATGGCAGATGAGAGCCGTGATAGGGTCATTTTAAGCAAAGGCCATGGTGTGCTGGCTCTTTACACCGCTCTTTGGAAAAAAGGATTGATGGCCGAGGAAGATTTGGCAACGTTTGAAACAGATGGTACTTTGTTCCATGGTCATGCTCATCGTAATCTGGAGAAAGGCATAGAGTTCTCTGGCGGCAGTCTTGGACTGGGTATCTCATACGCTGTGGGTGTGGCCAAAGCTTGCAAGGACAAAGGTTTGAACAACCGGATATACGTTATCCTTGGCGATGGTGAGATGGATGAAGGCATTGTATGGGAGGCTTTGATGGCCATCTCCAATTTCGGGCTGAATAATGTGACAGTCATTGTTGACCGCAACCAATACCAATTGGATGGCCCCACCGCAGAAATTATGAACCTTCTCTCTGTTGAGGATAAATTGAAGGCTTTCGGTTATGAGGTGGAGACGGTTGACGGGCATTCCATTCCTGCTTTGCTTGACACATTGGGCAAATCATCTGATAACCCCCGTGCAATAGTGGCTAACACGATTAAAGCCAATGGTATCTCTTTCCTGATGAATAACAAAGTTTCACACCAATGTGTCTTACCCCGTAAGAAATACGAAATTGCTGTGGAAGAAATAAAACAAGCGTACAATGGATAAGGTGAATTTCAAACTTATGTCGATGGCTGGCCAGGGGGGCAGTGTATTTGGAATGTCCCTTATAGAACTGATGAACCGGCGGAATGATTTGTTGGTGCTGTCGAGCGATATGTCAACCCCGGCTGGTCTCGACAAATTCAAGGCGGCATACCCCGACCATTTCATGAATATGGGCATTGCCGAACAAAACATGATAGGCACCGCTGCCGGCTTGGCAGAGGAGGGCTATAAACCGATATGTGTGGCACAAGCTTGCTTTATCACCATGCGCAGTTTCGAGCAGGTGCGCCAGTATTGCGGCTATATGCAGATTCCGATGGTGATTATTGGCATTGGTTCTGGTGTGTCGCTTCAATACATGGGCAACACCCATTATGCCATTGAAGATGTGGCTTTGATGCGAACCATCCCAGGCATGGAAATGGTTGCTCCTTGCGATTCATACGAGGCAGTGAAGGCCTTTGAATATGCTGTCAATAGCAAGCACCCTGTATATATCCGTCTCTTTGGTGGCACTGCCATTCCTGCTGTGTTTAACGAGGAGGTGGTCTTTGAGTATGGAAAAGCCATCAAGATGAGAGAGGGTACAGATGTGCAAATTGTTGCTACAGGAAGTATGGTGGGCAATGCCGTGAAAGTGGCCGAAGAACTTGCTACAGAAGGCATTTCAGTCGAGGTTCTGGATATGCATACCATCAAGCCTTTGGATGCAGATGCAATTGATTTTGGAAAGAAACTAATTGTTACCGTTGAGGAACACAATATAATAAATGGTTTAGGCTCCGCTGTTGCAGATGTATTAAGCCAGCATACTTCTCACCCCAAGTTGCTTAAGATAGGAATTAAAGACTGCTATTTGCCTGTAGGCAGTTATAAATACCTGTTACAGCAAGGCGGTTTGGATGTTGAAGATATTAAAAATGAAATTATTAACAATTTAAAATAATTTGATATGGAAACTTTAGAAAAAGTAATTGAGATTGTTGCATCTACTTGCAGCGTTGACAAAAGTGAAGTAACTGAAAACAGCATGGTGGGCGATTTCCCTGCATGGGACTCTGTGGGTCACCTGAGCATTCTCTCGAATGTGGAAGAGGCTTTTGACATCAGCTTTGAGCCCGAAGAGATGATGGAAATGGAAGACGTGAAAGACATCGTTAATGCTGTGAACGCAAAATTGTAATAATGACAGTAGAAGAAAGAATTTATCAGAACTCAATCAATCAGCCCGACCATATCGCATTGATATCGGGTGACGAACAGGTGACGTATGCCCAGCTTTGGGAGCGTTGCCTGCTGGCCGCCACCAATGTGAAGCGTAAATATGGGCTGAAGCAGGGCGACAGAATCATTCTTGCAGCCTCTGCCAATATCGATTTCATCTACGCATATTTCGGCATCCATATTGCTGGAGGTGTGTGCGTGCCGATCGACCCGGACACCAATGAAACTCGATTCGACTTAATCAAAAAATCTACCAGTCCGGTATGCACCATGGGCTTGCTGCACAAAGTGGAGGAGACACCAACTATTCCTCTCAACGATGTGCTAACCCATTGTGATGAGATTGATGCCTACCAGTTGCCCGACTCGGAGAAAATAGCGGATGTGCTATTTACCACAGGTACCACGGGCGCACCTAAAGGCGTGGCATTGAATCATCGCAATTTGGAAGCTGCAGCCCTCAATATCAACACTTTTATCAAGAATACTGCTGATGATGTTGAGCTATTGGCATTGCCTGTGAGCCACTCGTTCGGCTTGGGTCGTGTTCGCTGTGTGCTTACCAATGGTGGTACTTTGGTGCTGCTTGGCACCTTCGCCAGTATGAAGAAGTTCTTTGGTCAGATGGAGCAGTTCCATTGCACTGGCTTTGGTATGGTTCCTGCTGGTTGGGGCTACATCAAAAAGATGAGTGGTAACAAGATTGGCCAATTTGCTAATCAATTACGCTACATTGAGATTGGCAGCTCGTTTATGCCGATTCCTGATAAGGAACTCCTTTGCGAATTGCTGCCAAGCACCCGCATTTGTATGCATTATGGTCTCACAGAGGCCTCACGGTCGGCTTTCATGGAGTTCCATTCGGAGCACGACCGATTGAACACCGCTGGCAAAGCTTCACCCAATGTAGAGGTGGCCATTTTCGACAGCGAAGGTGTTCGCCGGCCAGTGGGTGTTGAGGGTGAGGTGTGCGTAAAAGGTAACCACGTGACATGCAGTTACTGGAATGAAACACCTGAACGCTTTGCCAAAGACTTCTTCGATGGTTACTTCCGTACTGGCGATTGTGGCTATTTGGATGAAGATGGTTATATCCATCTGAAGAGCCGCATCAAGGAGATGATCAACGTGGGTGGCAAAAAAGTAAGCCCGATGGAGGTGGAGGACATTCTTAACACCATCCCTGGTATTACCGATTGTGCTTGCGTGGCCATGCCCGATCCGGAAGGAGTGCTAGGCGAAGTAGTGAAAGCATTCATTGTTTGCGATGATGCATCACTTACCGATGCCGCTATCATAGAGGCTTTAAAACCCAAATTGGAAGTGTATAAGCTTCCTGCTGCCATTGAACGGATTGAAGCAATTCCCAAGACGGCATCAGGCAAGGTTCAACGTTTAAAACTGAAAGTATAACAAAAACGCTAACGTAAACCTTGACCTTAAGCTTTACAGTAAAAGCAAATAATTCGTAAAAGATGAAAAAAGTTAGGGCTATGGTTAGCGTTAAGGTTAAAGAAAATATGGAAGAGCAGATTTCCTATATGGATGAATTGTTCAACTTGCCGGCCTATTCCGACAATGAGGAACAACGCAAACTATATCTCAAAGCCTTGCAAGAGGAATTGGTGTTTCATTATGAGCATAATGAGATGTATCGCCAGTTTTGCGACCGTAAGGGTTTTGACCCGCACGCTGAGATTACTGCCGTTGAGAGCATCCCGCCAGTTGCGGTAAGCGTATTCAAAGACCTGGGGATGGGACTTGCGTCGGTGCCAAAGGAAGACATTAAGTTGCGCTTGCAGTCTTCTGCTACCTCAGGTACCCCGAGTACCATTGTGGTGGACAAAATCACTTCCAAGCGTCAAGCTAAAGCCATGGTTAAAGTGATTCAGGAGGCGATAGGCCGTGAGCGCAAGCCTTTCCTGGTGATGGACATAGACCCAAGGTCTGAGTTCCGAAGCCTGTTGGGTGCGCGCTTTGCAGCCATTACAGGTTATCTGAACTTTGCCAGCAAAGCAGGCTATTTCCTCAAAGCCAAAGATGGTGTGTCCTACTTTGATGTTGATGCTATGCAGGAATATGTGGCTGGTATCGATAAAGACCAGCCCGTGGTGGTGTTCGGCTTTACCTATATTCTTTACAGCAATGTGCTGAAAGCAGTGAAGGAGAAAGGCATCACCATTCCGCTACCCAAAGGCTCCAAAATCATCCATATCGGAGGCTGGAAAAAACTGGAAAGCGAGAAAATTAGCAAGGAACTCTTCAACCAGCAGTTGGCCGACTGCTTCAGCATTGAGCCTGTGGATGTGATAGACATTTATGGCTTCACTGAGCAGATGGGCTTGAACTATCCCGATTGTCCTTGCGGTTGCAAGCACGAATCCAGCTATGTGAAAGTGCTAGTGCGCGACATTGTGACGGGTGAGGTTCTGCCTGCCGGTCAGGAGGGCAAACTGGAGTTTGTCACCCCTGTGCCACACAGCTATCCTGGCAATGCCGTGTTGACAGACGACTTGGGGATGTGGTTTGATGAACCATGCCCCTACGGAAGACCTGGCAAACGGTTCAAGATTCTGGGTCGATTGAAGAAAGCTGAGGTTCGTGGTTGTGGAGACATCCTTTCCAATAAACTCACTTTCCAAAAACGCTCTACAGGTGGTGCTATTGACACCCGATTGGAGGTGCAATTCTTCCATGGTGAGTTGCCTGAAAGTGAGGATTCTGAAAAGACCATGCAAGGCATCATTGACTCCTTACGTAGTCAGTTGCCTTGGTTGCGCAAGCAGCCTATTGAGGCATTGATTGGCCTGATAGATGCTGCTGCCAAGCGTTGGGCTACCGACCCGAAATACCTCTTCTTGAAAGACAAGGGCTTGAATTTCTTGGCTACTTGGTGCAGCGAGCGACATTTGCGCGAGGTAGCCGAGTTTGGCTTACGAGGCAATGTTTCGTATGCTGACACCTACCTGCCGTTTCCTGATTCTGCCAAGCATCTGCTGAAAGCCAATTCCAGAGGCTTGGTTTGCCACTGGATGGCTGGTAATGTGCAGATTTTGGGCCTCTTCGCCTTGGTGCAGTGTATCATGACAAAGAATGTGAACCTGTTGAAAGTGTCCTCACACGACGAAGGTGTGTTTGCCGGATTGCTGAGTGCCTTTGAAGGTTTGGAATATACCACACCTGATGGGTACACTATCAAGGGTGATGATTTGTTGAAGACCATGGCCGTGGTTTACTTCAGCCGCAATGCTGTGAAGCTGAGCGAAAGCATGTCGAAAAATGCTGACGTGCGCATCGCTTGGGGTGGTCGTGAGGCAGTGGAAACGGTGGCCGGTTATCCTTCCAAATACGATTGCGAAACCGTCATCTTTGGTCCGAAGCTCTCGTTTGCGGTGGTGACCAAAGAGATGCTTCCCGATGAGCAGGCTGCCAAAAAGTTGGCAAGACGTGTTTCTGTTGATGTCTCTGTCTTTGACCAAACGGGTTGCGCATCCGCTCACAACCTCTTCATTGAGAGAGGTGGTGCGGTAACGCCTGAGAAATTCTGTGAAATCTTGAACGAGTCGATGGGCAAGACGGAAATCCAGATTCCGAAGCCCGCCATGTCTCCTGAGCAGGTTTCAGCCATCCATTCCATCCGTGGTGTGTACGACTTCTGTGGAACCGCCGTCGGTAGCGAAACCATGTCCTATTCTATCCTGTTGGATGACCATGATGAGTTGCATAAGCCAATCTATTCGCGTGTGCTCTTCGTTCATGCTGTGGATAGTATTATGCAGAGCATCAAACATATCAATGAGGATATCCAAACCATCGGCATCGAAGCCACACAAGAACAAGCCATCGCATACGCTGAGGCCGCTACTCAAATGGGTGCCGTCCGTTTTCCGCAGATTGGCCGCATGCTCAACTTCGAAATGCCTTGGGACGGCATCGTGCTGATTGACCGTTTGGTGAAATGGAATACGTTGTTGGGACCGCTAACCTAAAATGATAGAAATCTACGACATCACCAATTCGATATTTACCTCCAAGACCTATATCCTCTCTAAGGCAGGGGAGGATAAGGCTTGGCTAGTGGATATTGGGGATATAGATCCTGTATTGGCTTATCTTGAAGAGCATCATTTGTATGTCGAAGGTGTTTTCCTGACCCATGCTCATTTTGATCATATCTATGGTTTGGAAGCATTAGTGGTACATTTCCCCAAGTGCAAGGTGATTGTTTGCGAGTATGCCAAACAAGCTTTGGCTTCTGACAAACTGAACATGTCGAGGTATCATGGAACACCGATTGTCTTCGAAAGTGAGAATGTGCAAGTTGTGCATGAGGGTGAAAGCGTGAAATTGTTTGAGGGCGAACCCGAAATGGTCTTCTATGAAACTCCTGGCCATAATCCAGGCTGCCTAACCATAGTGATGGGTGACTATATCTTCACAGGGGATGCTTATATTCCTGGAGTGGGGGCAAACACAAGATTGCCTCGTGCAGATAAAGAATTAGCGAAAATATCTTTAGAGAGAATTCTAATATTGGCGAAGGGGAAAACAATCCTTTCCGGCCATCAGATTGACTAAATATAAATTAATGAGTAAAGTATCAATAATAGGAGCAGGCGAGGTGGGTGCTTCATGTGCTACCTGCTTGGCCGACCGTGATTTTGTAAATGAAATCGTAATTGTAGATGTAAAACCTGGTCTTGCCGAAGGTAAGGCTTTGGATTTGCGTCAGAGTGCTGCTTTAAAACGTTTTGACACCATTGTAAAAGGCTATACTGGTGACTATTCCGCTACAGCCAATAGTGATGTGGTGGTCATTACCTCAGGTATCACCCGTAAACCGGGGATGGAGCGGAGCGATTTGATAGCAACCAATGCGGGCATTGTTCGTGAGGTAAGCCAACAGGTAGCCAAATACTCACCCAATGCCGTAATAGTGGTGGTGAGTAACCCTCTTGATGTGCTCTGCTATTGCGCTTGGAAGAGTTGCGGTTTCCCTTCAAACCGTGTGTTGGGGATGAGTGGCCAGTTGGATGTGGCTCGTTACAAGTCCTTCATCGCAGAGGCATTGAATGTTTCCACTAAAGACATTCAAGCCTTGATTTTGGGTGGTCACGGTAAGAGCATGGTACCCATGCCTCGATACACCACCATTGGTGGCATCCCCATTCGCAATCTATTGGGTGAGGAAAAAGTACAAGAGGCCATCCATCGTACGCAGTTGGGCGGTGAGGAAATCATCAATTACCTTGGTCGTTCTGGTTGGTTCGCAGCAGGTGCTGCCGTATGCGAAATGGTAGAAGCGATTATTTGCGACCAGCGAAGGGTGTTCACAGCCTGTGCATATCTGAAAGGTGAGTATGGGTATAACGATATTTATCTTGGTGTGCCAGTTATCCTTGGTGAAAATGGTGTGGAACGTATTATTGAGTTAGAGTTGGATGATGATGATAAAGTTCGTTTCCACGATTCGCAAATTGAAGTGGATAAAACTTTGAGTATTTTGAAAAACATGGTAAAGTTATAATTATGGCAAAAGCATACGTATTCCCCGGTCAGGGAGCCCAGTTCGTAGGCATGGGCAAAGACCTCTATGAAAGTAATCCCAAAGCAAAAGAACTTTTCGATAAGGCCAATGAGATTCTTGGCTACCGCATCACGGATATCATGTTTGAAGGTACAGATGAAGACCTTAAACAGACCAAGGTGACGCAACCCGCAGTTTTCCTTCATTCCGTCATCACCGCCTTGTGCTTGGATGATTTCAAGCCTGACATGGTGGCGGGTCACTCCCTTGGTGAGTTCTCGGCCTTGACTGCCGCTGGTGCCTTGACCTTCGAGGATGGTCTCCGTTTGGTCTATGCCCGTGCCATGGCTATGCAGAGGGCTTGCGAAGCAGCTCCTTCAACCATGGCTGCTGTTATTGGTATGGCTGACGATGTAATTGAAAAGATATGTGCAGAAGTGAGCAAAGAGGGTTGTGTGGTAGTTCCTGCTAACTACAACAGTCCTGGGCAGGTGGTCATTTCCGGCAATGTGGAGGCCGTGAAAGAAGCCTGTGCCAAGTTGAAAGAGGCGGGTGCCAAACGTGCCTTGCCGTTGGCTGTGGGAGGAGCATTCCATTCACCGCTGATGGAAATGGCAAGAGTAGAATTGGCCAAGGCTATCGAAGCAGCCCCTGTGAGCCAACCCAATTGTTCCGTGTACCAGAACGTGGATGCCCTGCCGCACACCGATCCCGCCGAAATCAAAGCTAATCTGCTGAAGCAACTCACCGCCCCCGTGCGCTGGACACAGAGCGTGCAGCACATGCTGGCCGACGGCATGACTGAGTTTGTGGAATGCGGTCCAGGAACGGTGCTGACGGGATTGATTGGCAGGATATTGAAAATGTAACCCCAACGATAACCCTAACCCTAACCTTAACGATAACTCAAGTCAACGCTAACGTTAACCAATAACGCTATCATTTTACAACGCTAACCTTAACGATAAAGAGAACTATGGATGAAAAACCGAAGAAGGCGAGGAATTTCAGGAACTATAAGGTGTGGCAGAATGCGGTGGAATATGCGTCTAAGGTGTATAAGGTGACATCTGAAATGCCATGGTTTGAGAAGAAAGGGTTATGTGACCAATTGCAGCGAGCGGTTGTTTCTATTAGTAGTAACATTGCGGAGGGGGCTGCAAAACCTTCAGATATTGAATTTGCCCATTTCCTTGACACTGCGTTGGGCTCTTCGTTTGAAGTCGAAACGCAGTTGCTTATAAGCAAGAATGTGGGCTATATAGACAATGATATTTACAATAACTTGTTAATTGACCTTAATGAGATTGAACGCCAAATCAATGGTCTAATCTCAACTTTAAGAAAAAGTTAAGGTTATGGTTTGCGTTAACGTTGATTGTTATGTATAAACATTTCTTTAAACGCTTTTTAGATATCCTGATTTCTGGCATTGCCTTGTTACTGATAGGCTGGTTCCTTATATTGGTCGCCATCTTCCTGCATTTTGCCAACAAGGGAGCTGGGGCTTTTTTCTTCCAGGAACGTCCTGGTAAGAATGCAAAGATATTCAAGGTTATCAAGTTCAAGACCATGACCGATGAGCGAGATGCTGACGGCAAGTTGCTGTCTGATGAGAAACGCTTAACCAAGGTGGGCAAGTTTGTGCGCAGCACAAGTGTGGATGAATTACCGCAGTTAATTAACGTGTTCAAGGGTGATATGTCATTGATTGGCCCTCGTCCGCTGTTGGTACAATATTTACCACTCTATTCGCCTGAACAAGCCCGCAGGCATGAAGTACGTCCGGGAATCAGTGGTTGGGCACAATGCCATGGCCGCAACGCCATAAGCTGGAAAGAAAAATTTGAACTGGACGTGTGGTATGTTGACCACTGCACCCTGTGGACAGACATACGCGTTATTTCCATCACTATCAAGAATGTCTTAATGCGCAAGGACATCAACTCGGCTACCGCTGCCACGATGGAGGCGTTTAATGGGACAAACTAAAAAGGATTCATGCATAATAAGGATGCGTTCCTCGCTTTGGTGAAGTCCGGACTTTGGGAGGAATGTGAATCGGTTAGCGGTGAAGGGTTAGCGGTTAGCGGGTCAGACGTGCTGCGTTTGACTGAGGAACAATCGGTGGTGGGACTTGTTGCTGCGGGAGTTGAAAAGTTTACTGTTTACCCTTTACCGTTTACTGAAAAATTAAAACTGCTGGGCAAGTGCCAGCTGATTGAGCGGCAAAACGAGGCGATGAACCGGTTCGTTGCTGAATTGGTTTCAAAGATGAAGTCCGAAGGCATCAAGGCTGTGCTGGTGAAAGGGCAAGGTGTGGCGCAATGCTATGAACGTCCTCTATGGCGTTCGGCTGGCGATATTGATTTTCTGCTGGATGCTGAAAACTACGAGAAGGCAAAAGCGTTGCTATGTCCGCTGGCCGATAAGGTGGAAATGGAAAACAAGAAAGCCAAACATCTGGGACTCGAGTTTCGAGATGTTACAGTGGAACTGCATGGCAGAATGCCATTTTCGCTTTCTCATAGGGTTGATTGTGTAATAGATGCGATTATTAAAGACTTATTTGAGAAAGAAAAATATCGAGTTTGGGCAAATGGTACAATGGAGTGTTGTTTGCCCAATCCAGATGATGATGTTATCATCGTTTTTACCCATTTCATGCATCATTTTTTCATCAAAGGGGTGGGTCTAAAGCAAATATGCGATTGGTGCCGTCTGTTGTGGACATTCCGAGAAGAGATTGACCGCCCATTGCTCGAATCCCGCTTACGGGCGATGGGGCTGATGACAGAATGGAAGGCATTTGCTTCGCTTGCCGTAGATTCGCTTGGTATGCCCGAAGAGGCTATGCCGTTTTATGACAAAGGTTACCGCAGAAAAAGGGAAAAGGTTCTATTCCATGTGTTGAAGAGTGGCAATTTGGGGCATAACAATAATCAAAAGTATCGGTCCAAACTTTCCAAACCATTAGCTAATACCGTTACTTTCTTCCGCAGGATAGGTGATTTCACCAAGTTCGCATTCATCTTTCCTGTTGATGCACCAAAATTCTTCATCACATATGTCTTTGGCAAGTTCAAAAAGAATGCTGTATGAAAGTCATTGATAAAAACCTGCTTGATAAAGTCTCAACCCAGGCTAAATCCTCTCCGAGACTGCGGATGAATTTCAATTTTCATCAATCACTGGATGACAAATGCCATCGGATGCTTAACGCCGTGGAGCCGGGGACAGACATACCAATCCACAGGCATCCGGATAAAGATGAATCATTTGTGATACTCCGTGGCAAAGTTCGGTCAACAACATACAACGACGACGGCTCCGTTATAGACAGCGTCGTCCTCAGCCAAGAAGACGGCACCTACGGCGTAGACATCCCCAAAGGCGTCTGGCACAACCTCGAGTCCCTCGAACCCGCCAGCGTCATCTTCGAATGCAAGGAAGGCCCGTATGTCCCGCATGAAACTGAGGGTGTGTTAGAAATTCCGAATAAGAAATGATTATAATGGGGGAACAATATTTTAGAGGAGTTTTGGCAGCCTTTTTAGGTGCGAACTTTATGAATGCCCCTATAACTGAATGGCAGTTGGACATGCTTAAAGAATCTATTTCGCATTTTTGCGAGGCTCAAATAGACCATTCGCAGCTCTCATGTCAAGAGAAAGAAGAACAGAAGCGCCAAATGAAACAAAGCCTTGAAGTGTATATCCAAGGCGTGAAGGATGAGATGAGAGCGACGGGGAAATTGATTTGAGTTGTAATAAATTGCTTTATACGGAAGGGTCTATTGAGCAACGCCCAATTGTACCTGAATCGGTGGAAAGGAAGATTAGAATATGCCTCAATACGTTAATCGAAAATTATATCTTTTGTGTCGCTGCACGAAGCGTAGGTATGCACAGGAGTTGTTCTATCAAGGCATCCTGTTCTTCAACTATCCTATCAACTGGATAGGGATGAGCGAGGATGGCGATGAAGGACAGGGTGACCCGTATGAGGGCGTGTATTCGAATGTGGTAACATAAGAAAATAAGCATCTGAGGCCAGACTCAGAGGTGGTGATGATTAAAGGTAAACCGTATCTTCGATCAAAATCTATCATTGAAGAATGGCCATGTCTATCTTTCTATAGTGCCAGTGAACTGACAGAAGGAAAAGTGGAGAACGGTGTTAAGATCTACGATATGGCCAAAGACTATATCAAGTCTTTCTGTAAAGGGGAAACTTTTGAGTCGATGCAGAGGAAACCATTGAAGGAAAGAATGTCAATGGTGGTTTTTATGGATACTGATAAGTTTATGAGAAGAGTTCGAGGTTACTTTGGATCTTTAGGTTTGAAGGAGCATCAAGATTTCTACTTGAATTCGGTAAACTACCGAACAAAAGATGCCCCGTTTGTGATAGAAAATTCTCCACAAGAACTGTTCTCTAAAGAATCAAAGTTTAGGAAACAACAGGAATTCAGAATAATCCTAAACCCATATAACCAAATTATTCGGAATCTTTTAGAAGATGGTCACAGAATAAGAATAGGTTCATTGACGAGTTGTGCAATGTTGAAAACCAATTTTTATGATGGGGCCACAATAAAGGTGGAGGATGAGGGGAAGAGACTATCTATAGAGGCATTGAACCAACACATGTGGACAGGTCCTTTGTTCGAATGGACATTGGAAGCTATGCTGCCTTTTATGCATTTGGCTTACCATACTACAAAATGTGTGATGGATGGAGTGGAGACCGATATTGATGCTTTCTGGCGTGAGGTGACAATCGTCCTTGCCAATAAGTACTCTATAGAGGTGAGGCATGAGCCTTTTGATGACCAAAAGGATGACCACTGCATCCTGGTGTTTCATGGTGATAGTCGCGAAGCGATTGGTAAGAATGAGCAAATGGATAGTTGTTACTATCTCAAAGATTACGTTGTCTATAAGGCTCCAGTATTTCAAAAACTATTAGGTGGCTGGCCTTCTGGTCTAGTAAATTTTAGTGCGGTGGTTAAATCCAGGAAGCACAATTAAAGAATGTAATAACAATAGCATATGGTGAGTATACCTGAAAATGTTGAATTATAAATTCCTCAAATAACTCTTGTTTTTCCCCATAAATTAAAAAATGTATTAATTAAGAATCCCGTTAAATAGTGCGTGTAAAGGGTGTTTGATAATTAAAACTTTTCCCAGTAATTCCCCATATAATACCATTAAATATGGACTTTTCTCTTCTGGTTAATAGAAGAATCATAGATGTACTCATCGGGGATGTAAAACTATATGGAGAGTTTTCACTCCCGTATATGTCAGGCCCTGATTTGTGTAATTTAAGCACGACTTTTGGACTTGTTCGTACATACACCTGGGGCAATAATATAGTTGGTGCAAATAAAAGTAGGTGGGAGTACATGCAAGACCTGCTGAAATATCTAAATCCGCAGGGAAGGATTCCGGAATTACTGACATACTTAATACAACAAGGCCGTTTTGAGAATCTTACTGGTATAGGTGGTATTCACAAGGTAGATGAGACATATAAAGCTATCATTAAAGGAATGTTAGATGCTATTAATGCTCAACTTGTGATAGCTCGGGTGGAGTTGAGGCTTCTTAATAAGAAGTTTGTAATGGCTGGCATTGGTGATGAAGTTGTAATAGAGACACCTAAGGTAAAAATTATCACATCTCAATATATCAAGGAATTACCAGAGAGAATAAAGGATGACATTGACAATAAAGATTATGATAGCGTAATTACTAAATCAAGAACTCTGCTTGAGGAAGTACTGATTTTCATTATAGAGAAGATGACAATTGAGCGTTATAAAAGTAACGGTGATTTGGTGAAGATATACCAAGATGCAACGGAGTTGTTGAATATGAGACAAAAAGGTGATTGGAACAAGAGAGTGAATGAACTCCTTGGCGGACTTCACAAACTTGTGAGCGCCATTTCAAGTATGCGTAATATGAATAGCGATGCTCATGGCGCAGGATCAAGTAGAATAAACATAAAAAAGCGCGAAGCTTTGTTGGTAGCGCATTCCTCCATGATGCTGGCAGAATATTGGTTGAGTGTCCTTGAGGGGAAAGAATAATTCGAAATTTTAATAAATTAATATAATATGGCAGATAGAAAACGTATTTATCTTTGTCTCGCTCATATGAGCGAAGCAGGTTTGGAACAGAAATATATCAAGGAAGCATTTGATACCAACTGGGTGGTGCCGCTAGGCCCCAACGTCAACGGTTTCGAAAAGGATCTGGAAGAGTTCGTCGGACAGAGTAAGCGTGTTGTCGCTTTGTCGGCTGGTACCGCTGCGGTACATCTGGCTCTGATTGCTGCCGGGGTGAAGGCGGGAGATGAGGTGATTGTGCAGAGCTTCACGTTCTGTGCTTCGTCGCACCCCATTACCTACCTCGGTGCTACGCCAATATTTGTGGATTCGGAGAAGGATTCGTGGAATATGGACCCCGAACTGATGGAGGAGGCCATCAAGGATCGCATCGCCAAGACGGGTAAAAAGCCTGCGGCTATCATTCCCGTGGCACTCTATGGTATGCCATACCAGATCGACCGCATCATGGAGATTGCCAACCGCTATGACATCCCCGTCATCGAGGATGCCGCTGAGGGTTTCGGCAGCCGCTGGAACGGGCCGGTGCTGGGTACCTTCGGCAAATACGGCGTGCTGTCGTTCAACGGCAACAAGATGATCACCACTAGTGGAGGCGGCGCTCTTATCACAGCCAACGAAGAGGAGTGGCGCGAGATTATGATGTACGCCACGCAGTACCGCGAGAGCTATCCCTACTATCAGCACGAGAAGATCGGTTTCAACTACCGCATGAGCAACATCTGCGCAGGCATCGGCCGAGGTCAGATGACCATCGTGAATGACCATATCGCGCACCACAAGCACGTGCAGGCCATGTATGAGGAACTGCTGAAGGATGTACCTGGCATCAAGGTGCACGGCAACCCCGACAGCCGCTACGATTCCAACTTCTGGCTCTGCACCATGACCATCGACCCCGAGGTGCGCATCAAGGGTCAGGAGAACGCCTACAAGACCATCGTGACAGGTGCCGTGGGCGGTGCCGCTGGTGTCATCCATGCCGCTGAGAGTGCTCACACGGATTGCGAGCCTAACGCTAACGTGGAAGCCCTGCGTGTGATCATGGACCAGGCTCAGATTGAGGCCCGTCCGCTATGGAAACCAATGCACAAACAGCCTTGCTATAAGGATGCCCCAACTTACGTTAACGGTGTGAGTGAGGCATTGTTCAAGATCGGCATGTGTCTCCCCGCCGGCCCGTATGTGAGTGACGATGATGTAAAATATATCGTGGATACGATAAAAAATGCGATAGTGGATTAATTATTACCTTAAACTATTCCAAGGGAACATTTATTGTCAAGAATACGGCGTCTACGGTGTAGGCATTCCCAAAGGCGTCTAACTCAAACTCGAATCCCTCGAACCCACCAGCGTCATCTTCGAATGCAAATCCGGCCCGTATGTGGTGCATGAGGTGGAAGGGATACTTAAAGTTTAGAGTTGATAGTTTAGAGTTGATAGTCAGTCGGAAAGTTGATGGTGGAAAGTATGAAGTATTTGAAGGCGATGTGGCAGTTCTGTGGTTATCTGTTTTGGCAGAGGTGGAAGTGATGATGATGTATGATGTAAGAAGGAAGTTGTAAATGGATTCTACTACAGAAATAAACAAATATAAAATTGTCATTATCCAGTCGCTCAAAGATAATGATTTGAAGACTGGGAAAAAGCTTTATGATAATTTGTCGTCAGTTCTCCCGTTGAAATATCCCGATACATCTGTGGAGTTATACGATGTTAGGAATAAAGTGGAATGGGCTGAAGCTTTTCATAAGATTTATAATGAATTAGCGGATGGAGAATTGATAACGCTTCAGATAGAGGCGCATGGGTGTGAAGATGGAATAGGTTTGACATCTGACGAATTGGTAACTTGGGAGCAATTTTACGGCATAGTAAGGCTTATCAATATGAAAATGATGAACCTGCTTTTAGTGTGCATGTCGATGTGCTATGGCGGAGCATTGCTAACACACTTTGAACCGCAGAGGAGAGCACCGTTTTTGGCCTTTATTGGTACAGGACGTGAAATAAAAGCAGGGGTATTGCTTGATGGTTTTACAGCTTTTTATGAGAACTATCATAACCTGCTTGATTCGTTTGCCGCATTTGAGGCATTGAAGAATGCAACAATAGATGCCGCCACAGGCAAAAGTCCTTTTTGGATGATTACATCCGAGGAAATCTTTCAAAAAACTCTTGACCCCGATAGAGATCCGGATAATTTCAAACACATAGTCAATGAACAGTACGTTAAACAGAAAGTTGAAGGGAAAGATGTGACTTGGGAGCAGGTGTCAAACGAGATTCGAGAACTACTAAAAGAAACATACAATAGGTATTACGACAATTATACTTTTAGGGACGTGATTCAAAAGGGTTAAATGCATAATAATATGGAAGATAAACATGAAGAAATAAAAAAGTCAAGGATGGATAGGAAGCTTGAAAACCTGCATGGCTTTTGGGGTTCATTAGTGGGCCCTTTCCTTGTGTGTTTTAAACATGGTTCAGATTTTTTTATTTGGGCTATGTTTATTATTGTGGCTGGGCAGTTGGGTACTATCATCAATATTATCAATCGATTTGTGTTCCAGGATTGGACGCTAGCTGAAGCATTATACCCAGATAGTGCTACAGGGAATTTCTATACTTATGCCTTGGTTTTGATTGCATCGCTTATTGGACCTCTGTTTACAAGAATAAAGAATCATAATAAACCAATGTTTTCTACAATCAGCATGGTGTTTAGTACCATTTTGATTTTTGTTATGATTCTCTGTGCTGTATATTTTTCTAACGCATCGCAAAACATACCTTCCTTAAACTATGATTCATTTAAGGGACAAAAATTGGTTTTTGATTACAAGCAAGTTATTTTTTTAGGACTTGCTATTATTTTTGCATGGTATGCATATGGTTTTTCTTTAATGGTTAACCATCAAGAGCTGGTCCAGTTGGATGATAAGGGATATGCACAAAAACAAGACGAACATGTACAGCATGTTGGTCATAAAGCTGTTGAAACAACTACCGATGGGAAGGGGGTAGTACTATGAAAATATTTAGCTATTTAGAAGTTCAACAACCAATTGGCGTTTTTTATTATTGTGCCATACCGGCAACCTTTTTATTGAAGGTGGTAAAGGCTAGTCCCCGCTCAAAAAATGAGGGTGGCGTTCAGCGTGATCCTCAGCAAGATAGAATAAACCAGATAAGTAAATACTGCTCCGACCCTGATGCGGTTTTTCCTACACCTATAGTAGTTAGTGTTAATGCTGGTGCGAATGTAACTTTGGATGAAGATCATCATAATATAATATTTGCGGATGATGAAACTGTGATAGGTGACGTTATCGATGGTCAGCATCGCCTATGGGGTATAGAAGGCTCAAAATATGCCGACCAATTTGTTTTGCCTGTGGCTTTAATGTTTGGTCTAACATTGGAAGAAAAAGCTTATATCTTTTCCACAATCAACAGCAATCAAAGAAAGGTCGACCCAAGTCTAATATATGATTTGTTTGCAGTGTCTAAGACCAGAAGCCCGCAAAAGACCGTTCATGAATTGGCTCGTGTTATGAATAACACTGAGACATCCCCTTTTTATAATAGGCTGAAAATGTTGGGTAAAAAAACAAAGAGTCAGGATAAGGCGACTCTTTCGCAAGGCACTTTCGCAAAAACAATATTACAGCTGATAACACGTGATCCTGAAGAAGATGCGAGACTAATAAAGAGAGAACAAGTTTTGAAAGAGGATGTTAGATGCCCTTTTAGAGAATATTTCATTGATGAAAAAGATGATGTAATAGCCAAAATACTATTCAATTGTTTCAATGCATTGAAAAATGTTTTTGAAGAAGAATGGAAAGAACCACAGAAGTATATATTGTGGAAAACTACAGGTTTTAGGGCTGTTGTTTATTCTTTACCAAGTATTATTAGGAAAGGGCATAGAGAAAAAGTATTAACTCAAAAATTCTTCGAAATGTGCTTTATGGCCTTAAAGAAGAGGTTGGATGACGATAAATTAACGTTGACAAGTAAACATTTTCCTGGAGGAGGCGAGCAAAATCAGAAAAAACTGGCTAAGATCATTGTTGAGGCGGTTGCCAATCTCGATTTAAAAGAGTATGATGAAAACCTGATACGTACACAATTTCAAGACTTCCTTGAAAGTTTGGGCGAGCTTGACATGCATGAGATTTATGATTTAGCACAAGCATTGCAAGGCAATACCCAATCGCTGGTGTTTTTTAAATGCAAAGAGGAGGGTGATAATTTGGAGATTACGTATCCTTACTATGATGCTTCAACAGAAATTTCCAAAGATGAGGCTGTAGTAGATTTGAAATATTTAGAGGATAAGTATATGGAAGGTTTGGATGCAGAATCTTGGTATGGATACAGACAGTCCTTGGAGAAGGCACTGAACGAAAGGGATTAATAGAGAAGATACGGAGATGGATTTGCATAAACATTTTGTAAAAGCAGTAGTTAAAGACTTAGAGGTACAGAACGGTACCACTTTTGAGTATATGTGTCAGCCATTGATGGAGCTTTTGACAGACTCAGAGGTGATATTGAAAGGCCATAATCTGTATTTGAAGCCCGTAGGTTATTCTGTTGACTTGATTAAGGATGCGAAGACAGTTGGTCAGTGCGGAACAGATGAGAAATACTTTACAAATGGGAAACCATTGTCAGATATAGAAGGTTGTATCAAAAACAGTCCAGGAAGTAAGCATATCTATTTGTTTGGAAACAAAAGGGCAACAGGAGGAGAGTATCAAGCAGTTAAACGAGAAATTGAAATAAAATATAGCAGACTACACGTTGAGCTATATGATGCCCAGAGGATAGGAGAGGTGTTGTATCACAATATTTTCAGGACTACACAAATTGAGCGGATTCTTAAATTCTTGCCTGAAGCGAAGCGATACTACATAATTATGCCTCAAACCAATAATGTCCCTTTGCCATCGCCAAACTATGTAAACCGGCCTGAGGAAAATGAGGTGTATAATTTGCTTGAAGAAAAGCAAATTGTACAGGTATATGGTTTAAGCGGAATAGGCAAGAGCCAGCTGGTCATGTCAATAGCTGGTAAACATGGAGAGAACTATGATACTGTACTATGGTTTGACGGCGACAAGGTGGATGTCAACGACATCGCTTCCATATATGCCAATAGGCTTGGTGAAAGCATTAACCTAAAGACTGTACTTGGGCAGTTCAGGATTCTACTGGTGGTTGATAATCTAAATGAGGGTGTGAGGGCATTTATGGCAAACTTCCTGGATAATAATAAGAAAGGAAGCAGATGTATTGTAACCTCGTTGCAAAAGAATCTGGATGAAGAACATAGTTTCAAATTGTCTTATGTAGATGATGGAATTTCTAAGCAGATATTATATAGTGGTACCAAACGCCCCACAGAGGAACAGGCGGGAAGGCTATTGAAAGAGATCTCAGGATATCCATTACTTTTAGAATTGGCAAAGAATACTGTGGATAATGGAGACTTTAGTTGGGATGAGCTGATAGAAATCAGTAATCTGTCGGGGATATCTGATGAGGAACGCAACGTAGCCTTTGCAGAAAGAATAGTTGGAAGATACAGAGACGGCTATTCTGAGTTGTTTAATACAATCATTATGCTTAGCAGCCTGCGTATAAGCTCTGATTTTTTGAAAAGTATCGATGTGTTCAAACTAAAAGACCTTGTACGCTTTGCCATACTACAATCGAATGAAGAGTTTAGTTATCAGATACACATTGTAGTCTTGAATGCTATTCGGAAGGTAATGGACAAGGATACGGATGCAAATGGATTCAGACAGTTGCTGTATCCATACCTGAGTGAGCATGTACGGAAAAGAGATTCAGGGCTTTATGTGTTCATGAAGATACATGGAGATGCTTGTTTGGATTTGACAGAGAAACTAGAACCGTCAGATGAATTGCGACATTATATAGTGCTGGCAGTGTGCTATACAATGGACACTTATCAAGATCATGATAGGTTTATAGGTATGATAGATGCTCTGAATACTGATTTTGAGAAGCATGAAATAGATCTGAATCTATTGATAGAGCGGATGGAGATAGTGCAAAATAAGCAGTATATAGTTTCAGGCAAGGACGAAAGTGTGAAGAAACAGACCGTTCTGAAAGATATTGACCATCTTAACAGCCTATCATACATCTCTGACAATCAAAAAGCGCTTGTGTACCATCACATAGGTAAATGGCTTCTTGCGATTCATGAGGAAAAAGACGGTGAGGTGTATTTGAAAAATGCGATAGATACCGTGACTAGTTCGTATAGTAGTAGGCTGCAACTGGCCCGATTGTACAATAGGCAGAATAGAAAAGATGGAGTTATTCAGATGATAGGAGAGTTGTTGAAAGAGGAAACGCTAAAAGATGTACCTGTTTCGGTGCTACTATCGGCATATGGCCTTTTAGCACCAAGTAAGTATGCAGATCTTTGCAAACAATTTTTGGACAAACAACTTGATACTTTTGTCTCAACGGTATACGCATCGCTTTCTCAAGGCTATACGCATACTTATTTGGAATTAGCTAAACTATCACGACATCTGGCATATAACTTCTCAGATGAGTATAATCAGTTGTGCTCTAGATTACCTATGCCTCTTGACATTGAAAACGATATGCGGCTGAGGGAGAACTATGGCAATATTATTGCTGCGCAGTATAGATATTGTGAAAATGGAAAAGAGTATAAAGATAGAATCTTCCACAAGGCAGAATCGTATCTGTTGATGACGAATCGCGATAATGACTTTAAACGGAAGAATCTTTTTGACCTCTATATAGCAGCAGGGAAGGCTGATGAAGCACTTGCGGAAGCGAAAACCTACGATAATCAGAATGATATATATATGCATCAGGGATTGTCGAAAGTTTATAGAATTAAGGGTGATTATGCTGAGGCCTTGAAGCAAATAGACTATTCAATAGCCAACGAGGGTGACGTATATATAGCCCATAAGTCAGCATTTAGGCATGATAAGGGATTGTGTATGAGGGGATTAGGAGATGAGGAATGGCTAGAAGTTATGGCAGAAGCCATTGAGATGCAGCCCAATGAGAAGGTGAAGGAACAGTGGAGAAGGGAAATGAGTTCGTAAGGAAGAAGTCATGGATAAAAGATCAAGGGACTTTGTTCCGTTATGAAGTAAAGGATAAAAGTCATGAAAATGATATATGCCACGACAGGAAATAGATGGTTTATGTATCAAGGTTAATGAGGAATTTAATATGGGAGAACAATACTTCAAAGGCGTGTTGGCAGGTTATCTAGGGGCGAACTTTATGTATGGCCCTATAACCGAATGGCAGATAGATATCATCAAAGAAAACATTTCGCATTATTGCGAAGCGACAATAGACCATTCCCAGCTCTCATATCAAGAGAAAGAAGACCAAAAGCACCAAATGAAGCAAAGCCTGGAAGTGTATATCCAAGGCGTGAAAGATGAATTGAGAGTGAAAGGTAGACTCGCGTAGGATAGAGGAAATCATGGAATTACGTATGGTAATGCAAATAATATGGATAATGCGGTAACTGTTATTGTGGGGGCTGGTGCAGTTTTGGATTTTGATCACAAAGGCATTTACCCATCTGTGGGAAATATTACAGAGGAGGTGCTTAAGCTTGGCATTCAGAAAGTGGAAGGTGGAGAAAGGCCACTCTTGCGTGAGCTATATGACCATGTTGTTGGTAAATTGAACAAAGTATCAGAGAAGACCCGTATTAGACAGGCTCAATTAAACTTTGAGAACTTGTTGCATGTCTTAGAGATGTGTATTGCATATAGTGGTTGCTGGCGCAAGGAATACATTTCATGGCTCGCATTTCCTGAGTTCGGAACCTTAATTCAACCTGTCAGGTTTTTGAAAGATATTCATACATATGATTTCATTAGGGCTGCATCAGGACTGCAAAAGACAGTAATGGATATTGTGAATCAATATGATGTTTCTTTTGAAGAGAATGTGTCTAGAGAGCAGTGGTATCGAGACTTTTGGAAATCCCTGTCAGGAAGAGCGAATATATTTAATCTGAATTATGACAATACGATAGAGAATAGTCTTGGTGAGTATGAGGATGGATATCTTCCGATTAAAGAAGATGAAGACTATAGTCGTTTTTCAGCAAAACAATATTATGAGAATCGAAAAGGACTATCAACAATTGCACACCTACACGGTCAGATACTGTTCAGCGAGTCAAAGTCATATCCATTTGATTATAGTACACGAGACTTAGTGAAAAATAGAGATTATCAAACTGCGTGTAATAATAGAACTGGAGGACAATTCCCACCATCAAATCAGGCTAAAGAAGAGTATTTACAACCTGTTATTGTGTCAGGTTCGAGGAAACTAGAGAAGATGACGTTCGCTCCCAATAATGTTTATTTGTCGGATTTGACACGAAAAGTTGTTGAGAATAATCGACTGATGATTATTGGTTATTCATTTGGGGATTTGTATTTGAATGAGATTTTAGGATTGGGAATGGCTGCACATGGGGATGATTTCAGGGTGGTGATAATAGATAAGTTTCCATCATATATAAACTCATATACTTCTTGGTTTCAGTATTTGACACATGGATGCAATCCGCAAGAATACATTTTTGTATCAAGACTTGCTGAAAATAGGCTGTTTGTTGAGGTGGGGCAGGAAGAATTTCCGCTTATTGTTGGAGAATATGGTGTTCCTATGGTTTCAAGGAATGGGAGATTGATGATGTGTATAGGCGGATTTAAGGATGCTGTTGAAAAACATGGCGACGCAATAAGAAACCATCTTCGTTTATGACACAAGATGAGCGATGGTGCATAAGATATATGGAGGTGGTTGAATTCATACAGGCCAACCACCTAAATCTATCACTTCATCGTTTGGAAGGACATGAAATGCTGAATTGGTTTTAAACCACAAAAAATGAATGCTGGCAAGATGAAAGAAGATAGAGTGGAATTATTTCAGAAACTGTTGGGGCTAGGGAAGTGGTATAATATGGTAAATCAATATGTGTAAATGCAGACTTACAAAGATAAGCGTGTAATTATATGAAACTAAATCATCCGCTGTCGGAAGAGGATTTTAAATCCATTTTTAATTTGGGGTTGCAGTATGAGTGGCTCATAACATGTGAGGAAGGTTTCATGGAGCTATGGAATTCCTCGGGGGAGGACATAAATCAGAAGAAATTGATTCTTTATCTGATACATAATTTTTTATATGTTGATTCAAATAAAGCTGATGAGTTTTGTGAGAAAATTGTTCGTCAAATAACAGAGATATGGGGACTACAACCAAGAAACACTACGATTACAGCCTCTTGTGATGATTCAAATCCGGATGGTTCACAGTTGATGGTACAGAAACTGAAGAATCGATTTCCTTTTCGCTGGCAAGAATTTGATTTTTCCAACTCACTTCCCCAAGCACTTTATAGGATAAACAGTAATGACAATCTGGTTATTTGTGATGATTTCGTTGGAACGGGTTCGACAATTGTGCGTAAGATAGAATATGCCCATAAGGTAATACGTGAAAGGGAATTGGAGAATGTACAGTTATACATAGTTTCTTTTGCCGCGATGCAGTTTAGTAAGGCAGCCATTGTTTGTCAAGTTTATTCATGTGAATGGCTCCTCAAGGGAATATCTGAATCTCTGACAGGTGACAATCGCATAATTGCGACTAAGATTATGGAGGAGATGGAGCGTATTTTGAGCCCCAGAATTGGTAGGCAGTATTTGCCCAAATTTGGTTACAAACGATCGGAGAGTCTATATAACTACGAGAATGACAACATTCCCAATAACGTTTTCCCCATTTTCTGGTGGAAAAAATATAGGGATAACAGTTTTCGGGTTCCTATGTTTAGGAAAATATGAAGGAGATTGATCAAAAACAGTTACTGCGCATCCTCTATGAGCAGGAAACTATTTATATGCATGGCATCAAGAGACCTGTTTGTCACCTATAAGTATTGCACATGCGGTGTTGTCACTTCGAAAAAAAGGTTTATTGCAATTGAGTGATAATCGTGAGAATGCTTCTCTGACAGAATATGGAAAGAAATGGATAGAACACAATTCGAAAGAGTTGTTTGCCACTAAAGGTGATGAACCATGGAAAAATGTCCCTGAGGAAATGACTTCTATGGGCGAAAAGTTCTTTCATGATTTATTTGAGGTCTCAGATTTAAAGAAATTATTAGAAAACACAGACAAATAGGAGGGTGGTGAAGAGAACTAGCATCTTGAGGTGTAGTCGCCTCGTAATGATGACGCTGCCGTTAGCCAAGCAGAAGTGCTAACGCACATTCTGTTGTAGTCCGTAACCGGACTACTGTACAATGGCCTGCACTTCGCTTGTCCATTGTACCGAATGTAGTATATGAAAAGTAGTCTGCCATCCTCCTTTTCTTTATTATGACAGAACAACAAGTAAAAATATGTGAGATTTGGAAGCAAAATTTAGCCAGGCATGTCGATGCACATGGTTTGGATAATATTGTGATGCCATATATTAAAACTGTCGTTTCTAAGAATTTGCCTGTAATAATAGGTATAAACCATTTGGCATCCATGATGCAGCTCGATGTGGAGACGCTGAAGAGGATGATTGTTTCTTCTCATTCATTTTATCATTCTTTTACTATACCTAAACGTAAGGGTGGCACACGACAGATAGATGCACCATATCCTTCAATGATAAGAGCTCAGGAATGGATCTATCATGAGATTTTGTCAAAGATATTAATAAGCACATCGGCGACGGGATTTATCCCTCATCATTCAATTAAAGACAATGCTTCGGCACACCTTTGCCAGAGATGCTTGCTTCTGCTCGATGTAAAGGATTTCTTTCCATCAATCAAATGGCATAAAGTTTATGCGGTATTTATGCAGTTAGGTTACCCAAAGAATATAGCACAGTATTTGACTTCGCTTTGTTGTCTAAATGGACATGCTCCGCAAGGAGCTGTGACAAGTCCCGCATTGAGTAATGTGATTGCTCGCCGTTTAGATGCGCGTATTACAGGGATTGCAAAAAAATATAAAATAAACTATACACGATATGCAGATGATATGACGTTCTCCGGTGAGAGTATATCAAAAAAATTTCAGTCTTTTATCGACAAGATTGTAGAGGAGGATGGATTTAGGATTAATCGAGATAAGACACGTTTTATCAAGGGAAAGCATCAAAAGATAGTAACAGGTATTTCTATCTCGGAGGATAAGTTAACTGTCCCTAGAAGCAAAAGGAGGGAAGTACGCCAACATGTGTATTACATTAACAAATATGGATTATCAGATCATCAAAAGAAGATTGGTAATAACGATCCGATCTTCTTGGAGAGGTTGATTGGATATCTGCACTTTTGGCATTCGATAGAACCCGAGAATAAGTTTGTCAGCAAGTCGCTTGAATCTCTTTCATCTGCAAGGGAGAAAGCTCAGGAAGTGGATATTGGTGTTGCGCCAGAAGTCCCTGATTTGGTGTTTGAAGAGTATCGACTGAATTTTGAATAAATATAAAACGAATTCTTTTAAGCCTATTTATGGCAAAAAACAGAGTGGATGCCAATCTTATGTGAGGAGCGACAGTCACTGTGAGGGAAGAGGGAGCAGATGCCGGTTTGAGGTTTTATTTCTCAACAAGTTGCACATAATACCTCTGTCCCATGTCTTGAACGGACTAAGTAATCCCAAGACAAGTGGCTATGGCCGTGGAAGGATGCTTTGACAGAGGCTGGTGAGAGGCTACGGTTGCCATTGGCTAGCTCCTTAGGTTCCGCGAACGTTGCCCTTGACTTTAAAGTATAATTAAAGGATGGTAGTAAATCAGAGCATATTCCCTGATGTTTTTGCAGTGTATGATTTCTTGACCAAGGAGAAGGGGTGGAGCTTTTGTTTTCATACCTCACCGCAGTTTGAGGCTATGACGTTATATGATAACAGGATGGCAGCGGCACCAATGCCTATGTCTCCCTTGTTCCGAGGTGAGAGCGAATTCCATGAGAGGTGCCTGCCATCATTGTTCAGAAGGGAGTGGACTCCGTTGCAGAAATTAGAGAGGCAGATACAATTAGAAGACTTTAGGTTGATACTGCAAGTGAATCCGGAAATCAAGGAGATGGAAGAGGGGGGCTTGGAGGTCAACTATAATGGGCTGGCACAGCACTACGGCATTGAGACAAATATACTGGATCTGACGAATAGTTTCTTGGTTGCGGCTTTCTTTGCTACAACGACCTATGACCCGTTGATGGATGTATATCGCCCAATTCTACATACGGTTTCGTGTGGAGTGATATACTTCTTCCCGACAGGTCCCTTCATGAACTTTGGATTTGATGCGCCGATATGGCCAATAGGAATGGAAGCATTGCGTAGGCCGGGAGAACAAAGAGGCTATGGTGTGGAGATGGATGATCGGCATCGGGACCTAAACAGCTATTCGGTTGCACATTTGTTTCGCTTTTGGCATTCTCCGCAGGCATCAATTGAGATATGGAAGAGAACGCAAGGTAGTGCCGCATTGTTCCCGTATGACCCGATGGCAGAGAAGGTGCGGAATATGCGGAAGTATAGAATATATAGTGAAGATGGCTTGAGAATGGCGTTTGACAAGGTTTCTACAGAGATGGACATTGAAGAGGCTCGTAAGGAATTGGAGAAGAATGGATGTACCTTCGTCAAGAAGTTGCCGTTTGCATATACAGAGAAGGAGATTGTGTACATCAATGATCTGTTTCGAAAAATGTACCCTGGGCACTTTGAATTAATTGGGTCATAGTGAGGGGGCTGAGTTTTGCTGGCTTGAGAGCGCACAAAAGGGATTGGATGCAGAGATAATGAGAATATGACGAAGGGAAAGTGAATAGATTAAGCGCCTCGGGGGAACCCGGGGCACTTTTGTTTTTAGGGGATTTTTGTATAATTAAACAATGTTTTGCTTAATTGTAAGTAAATTTGTTTACAATCTGATAAAAAGATGTGAGAATGAAGAAAAATACTTTAAATCAGACGTGTTAATACTATATTGGCTCAGCATATGTTACTTTGTAAGTCCTCTAAAATGTAGTAAATTAGTGATAGTGCACGATATTAGGAACAGGAGGGTCGTATCGTCAGACTGAAAATAGGTATGCGTGTGTAGTCCGGAAGATGACATCAATCCGATGCCAATCCTTATTTCCAACCATTACAATGGAATTAACTAGAGACTATACTCAATGGTGTCGAAGTTATGAAACAAAAAAACCACCCGGTGTGGGTGGTCGATGGAAATGACTATCGCCAATGGTTGATGAGGTCTATTTATTTATCACGAAGTCGTTCTTAATGATGGTGTGGAAATATATCGGAGGAAGGATAAACCGGTTGAAGGCTGTTCCTTCTGTTTTGCTATGTATAACTCCACGCATTGTCCCGTAGCCCAGCGAGGCAAATTGAATCAGAATTTGTGCCGGAATGACAATATTGTCATTGCTTTTCATTCTTTCTATTGAGTCGGTGGTTATCTCAAAAAAGCAATCCAGAATGGACGACATAACCGTTTTTTCTTCCTGGGTCAGATTCACATTTAAGCGGCAACAAAGGGTGTGCAGGCTATCGTTATATGAAAACTGCACCTCGGTCTGGAACTCCCCTTCGCTATCTTTGAGATTTTTTTCGTTGGTCTCAAAGTTGGCTGTTACAATCTTGGCCAGTCGATATTCTATTTGTATCTGTTTTTGTTCTTCCATTTTTTATCCTTTCTTATGCTGCGGCTTGGGTAAATCCTGTTGATACACGAGTGATTGCTCTTAATGGTGGTAATGCGACAATCATCTTGGTGTTATATGGTTCTGCAATACTTATGAGCGTGAGACCGGTTACTGTTTGCAACTTGCAAATAGTGGACAGTGATAGATTTTCCTGTCCTTTGACCAGTTTTGAGATGTAGGCCGGTGCCACACCCAGCCTCTCGGCAAGCTCCTTTTGAGTAGTTCCGGAGCGGCGTAGGTAGCCGAGGACGCTGATGGCAATATCCTGCGACATGCGCATCCATTCTCGGTCTTCCCGGCGTCGACGTGCCTTCTCTTTTGCCTCTTTGCTGCGTGGTTTGGCTATTTCACGCAGTCGGTCGATTGTCTGTGTCATAATTGTTTGTTTTATTGTGTGTTGGTTTTTATATATCTTCTTTATCTTTTATTCCGTTTACTTTTAGAAATTGTCGTGTCCTGTCGATGTTTTTAATTACATGATCTTTTAGTCCTGGCGAGTTTTGTATAGAGTCTGATAATTTTATACCTCCACCTGTTATGATGTATAGGTTCTTTTTTAGTTTAATTGCATAAATGCGTAGCATCGAGGGGTTCTCAACGCCGTAGGATTTCATCGGAACATAGTTTAGTTCATATACATATTTACCGTTTAACTCTCGGAAGTGCGAGTCAAAGTCTGGCTTCTCCCCGTTAGTAGTATTAGTGTTAAGAACGTCAAACAAATCTTACAGCTCTTCTGCTTCTATCCTTACACGTTTTGCGGCATCTTCTGTGTTGAGTTCAGCACCCCATATTTCTTTGTTGGATAGATATATTTTGTTTTGGTCCATAAAGTTTACAACTTTTTCAATGTCATTCCATTCATCTAGAAGTCGGTCAAACTCGTTTTCTTCTCCATCCTCATATTGCATGGCATACAAGTGGTTCGGGTATATTTCAATGATTTCCATATTAGTAAATTAACCTATAGGTTTATTTTGTTCGTTATTTCACGCTGCAAATATACGAAAAAAAATGATATTGAGCACAGAAATTGAAAAATATGTAAAAAAAACAGCAATAATTGCTGTGATGTCCGTCCTGGGCAGGTAACTAAATCAAAGAGAAGCTCAGCCTCAGATTTCAATTTGCACTAAAAAAAGTGCAATTTTATTAAAATATTGCACTAATTTTAGTGCACAAGTGCTAGGGGCATGTTAAAAAACTATCCGTCTTCGATACGGCCAATTAAAAAAAGAAACTAAAATTGTGAAAAAACATCTAAAAAGGGGCGTCTTTTTTCTCCTAAATTATTGTTAAAGAGTCGATAGGTGTATTATTAAACCATAGGGGGACGGGGATAGGTATCTATTAAAAATCCCATTTTGATGATGAAATTTCGTACAGTAAAACGATATCTTTTCGTTTAACTGTACGAATTTTTTTATTTGCAGTTTGAAAGAAGAATGTAATCTCTATACGCCGTGATATAAGTACTACCCTCGACAGGTCTACCCGATTTCTATAACGGCGGATTTGACTTCATCGATAATCTGGAGGCAGCGCTCGCGGAACATCTTGGTGTTGATGCCGACTGCGATGAGGTCTTCATCTGTGGGAATGCCGCGGAAGTTGACAGTAGTGGCATGCTCGTTAAGGGTCTGGTCGTTGGTGAGGTCATAGGCGGGGGCTAGCTCCCAGCGCCCATCACGGCAGAGGAAACTGAAGTTTCGGGCGTGATCGTCGTAGTTGCTCGCATAGTGGTTGAAGACCATGCGGCGGAACTGCTGCTCTACTGCCTCGGGTGACTGGGTGAGGTATCCCGTCAGCTGCAGAAGGCTGTGGTAATCCATCCTGGGCGGTGTGAGTGGCTCGTTTAGTAGGCCGCTGGCTGTAGCCATGTGGAGGCGGTTGCCATGTTCATCAATGTCGAAGCGCCTTGTGGCGAAATACTTTCCCTCCATCAGCCGGAATTCGGGAACTTCGACACCTGCTTTCTGGGCTAGTTCATTGTAGCGGTATTCCTGCTGCCCAATGTCCGTAGGGTCGAAGGTGTGACGGAACTTGACAAGCCAATGTCCGGAGGCATCGCTGTAGAGGCATTTGGGGCGCACACCGCCCGAGTTGCCGCTGCCGAAAAGCAGCAGGTCTGACCCTTTGTCGGTTCTCTCGGACAGCACTTCGAGGGCAAGAGTTTGCATCTCGTCGAGCGACAAATCATTTGTTGAGCTTCCTATCTTGCTCTCGGGTATATAGCACAAGGCCCCCATGCCCGAGCTGCCAACGAGACTCAGGCGCTGTACAGGTGTCAGGCTGCCGTATTCGATGCCTTCACGTCGCAGCACCTTGCGGAGGAGGTATTCGCCATAGCCGCCTGGAAGGCTGTCCTCGAAAATGCCGAAGTTGCCGCTGAACGGTTGCCAAGGGGCCGAGAAAAGGCCCGGCTTCAGCGGCAGCTGCAGGGGCGATATGGAGAAGCCCTCGCGAAGCCACGCATGGTCATACTCAAACTGGCAGCACGAGCGGTTGCCCATCGACAAGGTCCCTACCTTGCGACCGTGATACATCACGCTGACGCTCAAAACATCTTTAATCATACTCCGCGTTTCCTGGTTTTGTTTTTATTTATTTCCAGCAGCTCTTCCATGGTGTCGTATTTGGGCTCTGATAGCAGCTGCATGACCTCTTCGGTGTATCCTAGCGCTTTGGCCAGCTTGACATACGACTCGAGCGAGATGGAGTGTTTCAGCTCGAAGCGTTGGATGGTGGATGCCGGCACTCCGCTCATGGCTGAAAGACTTTTGGTGGAGAGCTTCTTTTCCAATCGGCGTGCCTTCAGGTTATCCGCCATCCGCTTCATTGTCACAGTCAAAGGATATGGATCAAATGTGTATTCGCTATGCATAATATGGTGTGTGTATTTCGTTGTTATTATGTATAATGCATAATATGATATGTATTATTTTAGATTACAAAAATACACAAATTTTCCATAATAAACAAGATAATCTTTAAAAAGCACTAATTATAGTGCACATATCTAGGTCGGGAAAAGCTAGGGGGGTGATTATGGATATGATCCAAGGACGGGTGTTCGGGTATCGACATTTTTTGAATGCAGGCAAATTTACGAACGAAAAAAGTGCAATAATTTAACAAAAATTGCACTGAAATTGGGGTGAAAACGTAAGTTAAAAAGCGTTAATTTGTTTTTTGGAAATTGTGTGTTTTTAACTTAAAAAGAGTTAAAAATAGCCATTTTTGAGGCGAAAATTTGTCCTAAATAATTGTTAAATAAATAGCTATGAAAATTTTGTTGCTATTGTGTGACTCAAATATCATATAATCTCTATAATTTATTGTGTTGCAATTTAATACAAACGTAAACCGTTGTCCTGGTGGAACAACCCAAGGCACCCTCTAGAGGGTGTTTTTTTTATGTTAAAATTAAACTTTCTTTTGGTCGGTTTGGAAAAAGTATGTATTTTTGCAATTTAAATCGAACGAAATATGGCAGAAATAACACGTATATTCGACCTGCTGGACCACTTGGTGGAACGTTATCCCAAGGACGATATCCTTGCCGGCAAGGTTAACGGCGAATGGGTAAAGTATTCGTCGCACGATTACTATAAATATGCCCACTATCTGGCCTACGGTCTCTGCGAGATGGGTCTCAAGGAAGGTGACCGTGTGGTGACCATGAGCGCCAACTGCCCCGAGTGGAACTTTATCGACATGGCCCTCGCCATGAGCGGTCTCATCCATGTACCCATCTACCCCACCCTCTCGGCCGAGAACTACGCGCATATCCTTCGCCACAGCGAGGCGACAGCCGTATTTGTAAGCACCAAGGTGCTACTCGGCCGCCTGCGCCCCGCATTAGATCAATTGGAGTCTCGTCCTCAGGTTTATACTCTTGCCAATATCGAGGGCGAACGGCGCATGCTTGAGATACTCAAAGCTGGTATAGCCAACCGCGACAAGTGGATGGGCGAGATCGAACGTCGCAAACGCGAGATAAAACCTGACGACTGGGTCACCATGATCTATACCAGCGGCACCACCGGCCTGCCTAAAGGGGTAATGCTCAGCCACCGTAACCTCTGCTCCAACTTCCTGGCCCACGCCGAGGTAAACCCCTGCGATAACAAATGCCGCTTCCTCTCGTTCCTGCCGCTCAACCACATCTACGAGCGCTCCATGAACTACCACTACCAATCCAAAGGCATAAGCATCTACTATGCCGAGAGTATGGGCACCATACAGCAGAACATGCAGGAGATAGAAGCCGACGGCTTCTGTGCCGTTCCGCGTGTACTGGAGATGGTCTATGACAAACTCTATGCCGCCGGAAAGGACTTCCGCGGTATGCGCAAACGCATCTACGACTGGGCCTTCAGTCACGGAAAGCGTTACGACTATACGTTGGTGAAGAAGGTGAGCCTCTTCTACCAGTTGGCGCAGTGGTTCCTTGATAAGGCCGTATATAGCAAGTGGCGCGAGAAATTCGGCGGCAAGCGGCTGACGGTCATCACCGGAGGCAGTTCCATCCAACCCAAGATGGTGCGCCTATTCGCCGCCGCCGGCATCAACATCTACGAAGGCTACGGTCTATCGGAGACCAGCCCTGTGATCGCGGTCAACGACCCGGCCCACCACCAGGTGAAAATCGGAACCGTAGGACCGATATTAAGCGGCGTGGAGCTCATGTTCGGCGAGGAAGGCGAGATTCTCACACGAGGCCCGCACGTCATGCTCGGCTACTTCAAAGACCCTGAGTATACCGCACAGGTAATCGACAAGGACGGCTGGTTCCATACCGGAGATATCGGCGAACTGGTGAACGGCAAATACCTGAAGATAACCGACCGCAAGAAGGACATCTTCAAACTTTCGGCAGGCAAATATGTCGCACCGCAAATCATCGAGAACATCCTCCGCGACTCGGAGTATATCGAGCAGGTGATGGTCATCGGCGAAAACGAGAAGCAGGTGGCCGCCATCATAAGCCCCAACTTCAATACGCTCCACTACTGGGCACTGAAATACCACTTACACTACCGCGACAACGTTGAACTCATCTCACTTCCGCAAACGCAGGACAAATTCCGCAAAGTACTCGACGAGTACAACAAGACCCTCGCGCCGCACGAGCAAGTGAAGCAGTTTCGCCTGGTGCCCGAAGAGTGGACTCCCTCCAACGGATTTCTCTCCCCCACCCTCAAACTTCGCCGTGCCCCGCTTATGGACAAGTACAAGGACCTCGTGGCCGACATCTACGGAAAGGAGAAGCCGTCGTCAAACAGTATCTTCTCCGCCTTCAAGAGCGTCGAACTCCCCACAATGCCGTGGGTGAAGAAATGATAACTTAAAGATGAGAAATAAAGAATGAAAAAACATTGTTTAATATACCTTTCTACTTTTTGCTTTCTCATTTTAGTTTCGTGCAGCAACACCAAATACAACTATGTTGGTGATGCGCCTCGCGAAGAAGAGATGGCTGTTACCACCAATTACTCCAGCACCATCCTTCCCGACGACCTGCTCTATATCCACGTTGACAGCAAGACTCCGCAATCCGTGGTATCGTTCAACCAAGAGACCAACCAGGCGGCAGTCACCCGCAATCCGCAAGTCCACGGCTACACCGTCTCCAACGAAGGCGACATCATATTTCCCATTCTCGGCCGTATACATGTCGGCGACAAGACCACAGACCAGTTAGCCGCCTATATCGAGGGTCGTCTGGTAGCCGGTCGTTATGTAAAAGACCCGCAGGTGACGGTACGCTTGCTTAACTTTCGCGTCACCGTGATTGGCGAAGTTACCCAACCGCAACAGATACACCTCAACGAGTCGCGACTCACAATCTTCGAAGCGCTTGCCATCTGTGGCGATGTCACCATGGACGGACTGCGTAACTGCGTTACAATCATCCGCACGGAGGAAGGGATTCATATCGTCGACACTGTCGACCTCACCTCACGTGAAATCCTCAACTCGCCCTACTACTACCTCCACCAGAACGACGTGGTCTACGTCGAACCCACCAATAAGAAGAAACGCACATCCTGGCGCAACGACGACTGGCCGCAGTATCTCACTACAGGTGCTGCCGCTGTGCGACTGGGATATACCATCTACTACCGTTACGCCGTGCGTCGCTACCAAGACGACCTCCGCCGATGAACGCCTCCGACTCAGCCCTGCTCCGTCTCACATCCGTTGCGGTCGGCCTGCGTCCGTATGAAGATGTCAGCCTCACGCCCGACGAGTGGGAACGTCTCTTCACCCAAGCCAGCCTCCATAACGTAGGAGCGCTGGTTTGTGTCGCGCTGGAGCGGAGCCAGTCGGACATCCCGCTGACCATCAAGCTCAAATTTGCCGCTCTCAAACAGCAGACCGCCACGCGGTATGCCGAACGGCGCCGACTGATGGTCTCCCTCCTTTCGCTCTGGAATTCCGCCGGCATCGAGACCATGCTACTCAAAGGGTTCGACACCTGCCGCCATTATCCAGACCCAACGCTGCGCAGCTTCGGCGATATCGACACCTACAACCTCGGACGCCGAAAGGAGGCCGACCGCCTTGTGGCGGACCACTTCGGAGTGACGATCAGTACCTCGACCCACCATCACAGCAAATACACCCTCTCCGGCATCCTCGTGGAGAACCACTACGACTTCATCTCGCGATACGGAAACCGCGGGAACGGCCGTATGGACGACCTGTTGAAAAACGAAGTCGGTAAAGACCGGACTGCCTATACCCTCGACGGACAGCATTGTCTGCTTCCTCCGCCCGATTTCGCCGCCCTATTCCTGCGCCACATGGCCGCCCATTTCGCCGCCGACCGCATCACCGTGCGCCACCTGGTCGACTGGACGCTTTTCTGTCGCGACGAGGAACACAACGTTGATTGGAGCAAAATCCGGACGGTAGCCGACAACTTCGGATTTCTCCCCTTCGCGCAGGCTCTCGAAGAGATATGCCGCCGTCATCTGGGGCTTACGCCACATCTAGGTGGATGTGATGCCGAATTGGCCAATCGGGTGCTCAACGAAATACTAGTAGGTGAGTTTTCCGTTCCTGAACCGCCCTCGTCGAAGCCTTTCCGACGGCTGAATTTCAAATGGCGCCGTCTGGTTGCCGGCCGTTGGAAGCATCGTTTATGCTATAGTGCACCATGGGGCATTGACCTCATCTACAGCCTCTGGGCTAAAATCCTCAAGCCCCACACAATCCTGCACTGAGCAACGGGGAGCAGATCTCCCCTGATTACATTTGTATTAAATGTTTTTTGAAATAGTTGTTTTAGTTTTACTTTAGTTAATTATAGTTAATATTTATTATCAATAATTTACATTTATATCGCTGAGTCACAGCGCGTTATCCTACCAGTTCGCGATTAAACACAGTACCAACGCAATACCAACCCCTATATAACGACCTTTTGACTCGCACAAATACACCAGTAACCCGCCAATTATCCACTTGTTATATACTATTAAGCCCTAAGGCTTAGAGCCATCAAACTACTTCGAAAAATGTATCTGGTTTTGCAGGATTAAAAATTTCGTTACAATACATTACCGTAACCAAATTTTCAGTATCACTCAAATTGATTATATTGTGCGTGTATCCTGGCAACATGTGAATGCACTGGATATTGTCGCCAGTGACCTCAAATTCTATCACTTCGTCGGTACCGAGTTTACGTTCTTGGATGAGACCATGACCACTCACCACAATGAAGAACTCCCACTTGGTGTTGTGCCAGTGCTGTCCTTTCGTGATTCCGGGCTTACTAATATTGATACTGACCTGACCACAGTTGAGGGTATGAACCAACTCGGTGAACGAGCCACGATTGTCAACATTCATCTTCAGTGGGAAGGCCACTTTTTCCTTGGGCAGATATGAGAGATACGTGGAGTATAACTTCTTGGCGAAGCTGCCAGCGGGAATCTCCGGAATCATCAATGTCTTAGGTTGCTCGGCAAAACTATTCAGAAGGTCAACAATACCACCAAGGGTAATCTTGTGAGTTATCGGACAGTAGCAATATTTGCCGTCTTTCTTCGGCAGCACATCTAAACCATCAAACTCGCAGTGGTGCTCCCTCCCTTCCAAGCAAGCCATCATCTCGTCAACAAGGTCATCAATATAAAGCAGTTCCAACTCTACCGATGGGTCATTGACCGTATACCGCAAGTCGTTGGCGAAAGCGTTGCAGAAGGTAGCCACGGCCGAGTTGTAATTCGGGCGGCACCATTTGCCGAACAAGTTTGGGAACCGATAAACTAGAACCTTGGCGCCAGTCTCCACTTGATAATTCAAGAATAGGTCCTCTCCTGCCTTTTTCGAACGTCCGTATTCCGAGTTACCGAAACGACCGGTCAACGATGCCTGCTGACTACTACTCAGCATCACAGGACATTTGTTATCATATTTTTTCAAGGTGTCGAGCAGGGTACTCGCAAAGCCAAAATTGCCTTGCATAAATTCCTCTTGATTCTGCGGACGGTTTACACCGGCAAGGTTAAACACGAAGTCACAATCCTTGCACCAAGCGTCGAGTTGTTCAGGCTTGCTGTCGATGTCGTATTCATAAACGGCTTCGATACTTAACTCTGGATGTGTCTTGTCTTTGCCATCCTTGATGTTATTCAATGCCGCACAAAGGTTCTTACCGACGAACCCTTTCGCTCCTGTCACTAAAATATTCATTCCATTCATTTTTAACGCTGATTTCGCTGATTAAAATGATTTCGCTGATAATTTAAAATCTGCATTATCTGCTTAATCTGTGTCATCTACGAGAAGTTCGTCAAAACTTCCGCCATACCATCTTGTTCACCACTCCGACATAGCTCTGGATGATACGGACCACTTTCGTTGAAACGTTTTCGTCCACATAATCCGGCACCGGGATGCCATGGTGACCGTCCTTAATCAGCTCTACAGCGATATCCACACTCTGCAGCAAGGTCCTCAATAACGGGGATGTCGTAGCGGTCGGCAATCTCCATAATACGGTCGATACGATAGGGCATGCCATAGAGTGCCACTGGAATGATGGCCTTCGGCTTGCGGCCAGTTTTGGCAATCCGGTCCTTGATGGCCTCTTCCAACAAGTCGGGATCCATGTTCCACGTGTCGGGCTCGCTGTCGATAAAGACGGGAGTGGCACCGAGGTAGGTGATGGGGTGGGAGGAGGCGCAGAAAGTGAAACTTTGCACACAGACCTCATCGCCGGGCTGAACACCACAAGCAATCAATGCAAGATGGACGGCGGCCGTTCCCGAAAACAACGCCACCACTCTCTTTGAGAGTTTACCGGTTTCTGTTGACGGATTATTGTTGTCGTTGACGAAGTCTTCGAGGTCTTTCTCGAAGCCATTGACGTTGGGACCCAAGGGAACGACCCAATTGGTATCGAAGGCTTCTTTGATGTATTTCTGTTCAAGGCCGGCGTCGCTCATGTGGGCGAGACAGAGGTAAATGCGGTTCATTAATTAAAAATTGATATGAAATTAAAACCTTTATTCTCGGCGAAGGCCTGCCCGGTGGATGTATTTTTGGCGGGCAAGGTGGCTTATTTTTGATTTGCAAAAGCACGATAATTATTATTAATATCAAAATAAAAAATTTTATCTACTATATATGTGATAGTTATAAACCGTACTTTTGGAGAACCATTAAATAAAAAGTAAAAACTAAAAACTAAAAACTATAAAATGAAAAGTAAAAACTAAAAAGTAGGAAATTAAAAAAAGGACAGAAATTTGATAACAAAAAAGACGGTTCGATGATTTCGAACCGTCTTCGTGTGATCTGCACAAGATTTGAACTTGTGACCTCTTGCCTGTCAAGCAAGCGCTCTAAACCAACTGAGCTAGCAGATCATTTACGCTTTCCACCTGTCGAAAGCGGGTGCAAAAATACGACGATTTTTTGAACTGGCAAAATTATTTTGAAAAAGTTTGTATTTTTGCAATCAGTTACGCAATCGGAAACAAACATAATCAACAGATAATCAATAACGGAAATAATCAATAAAATTCGTAATAATTTTTAGCACCATGGCGGACAATTATCTCGAAAAAAGGTATGAAGAAACCCTCGGAAAAGAAAAAATCAGGGTGAAACGGATTGGCCATACATTGGACGAATTGCTGATGAAAAGTCGCAGCCACCGCGGGTATAATAAGAGCTACGTGGTGAGCCATGCGGAACTGGAACGCATTGTGGGGGTATGCAGCAAATTGCCGTCGGGCTGCAACCAGCAGGTGCTGAGGTATTTCCTTGTAACGAAAGATAGCGGCGCCGAGAAAGTGCTACCCCTGATACGGATGGGGGCGGCACTGCCGGAACTGCACCTGCCACTGCCCGGTACGGAACCCGAGGCATTCATCGTATGCTGCACGACCGTGAAGGAAAGCAAACTGGTAGATATCGACCTCGGAATCGCTCTGCAGAGCATGGCCCTCAAGGCAGTGGAGATGGGGCTCAACACACTTATGATCGGGGCTTTCAACAAGGAGAAGCTACAGGAGGCCTTGAATCTGCCGCTGGAACCGCTTATGATTCTGGCCGTAGGCAAGGGCACAGACAGGATTGAACTGGTGCCGACCGAGGAGGATGCACCACGCGCTTACTACCGCAAGGAGGGCATCCATTATGTGCCAAAGGTGAAAGCAGAAAGACTTATCATAAACGCCGGCACGAAGGGCGATCCTAACGGCAACCAATAAGATACATTTTTATGAGACGTAACCCGATGGTGGCAGTGGCGCTGGCCCTGATGGCAGGTATTGCGGGGCAGCACTGGCTTACGGCCGTCGGGAACACGGCATGGGCAATGCTGACGGCGGGAGCGGCACTGGCAGGCGGAATCCTGCTGGTTCTGCGTCGGCGTATGACGCTCTTCCCCACCCTTTTGCTGACGCTGCTATGCGTGGCGGGCATCGGGGGAATGCTGGGCCGACGGAGCGACCCACAGTACAATAGCCGCGATTGGGCAGCCATTGCCGACCTAAAAGCCAGTGAGCAAGGCAACACAAAGGTCATTATAAAAGTTCGCCTGACGGAAACGCCGCAACCACGAAAGCGGAGCTGGCTGGCGAAAGCGAGGGTATACGGCCTCGACGGGAAAGAATCGGAGGGTGAAATACTGCTGTTTTTCAGGAACGACACGGCAGCGACGGCATTGCGTTACGGCGACAGTCTGCTGATCCACGGCTATCCCGACCTCGGAAAACGAATGCTTTACACCACATCGGACCATTATATCATCACCGCCCGCGACAGCACCAGCCTGCGGGCGCGAAGCGAACGGATAAGGATGGGGCTGCTGAAAAGGATGAACAGCGGGCCTCTAGATAGTCGCGAAGCGGGGCTTGCGGCGGCATTGGTGCTGGGGTGGCGGGGCAATCTGGAACCCGAAACACAGGCATCGTTCCGCGATGCGGGGATAGCCCACCTGCTGGCGGTCAGCGGCCTGCACGTAGGCCTGGTGGCAATCATCACAGGATTGCTTTTCTTTTGGGTTCCAAAAGAACGGAAAGGACGCATAATCCGAGGGGCGATACAACTGGCGACGGTATGGATTTTCGCGCTTTTAACCGGGATGGCACCGTCGACAACAAGGGCAGCCTTGATGTTTTCGCTGTTCATTGTCAGCAACATAACCGAGCGCAACACACCGAAGATGAACCTCCTGGCAACAACGGCAATCCTAACCCTCGTCGCACAGCCGATGCTCCTCTTCAACATCGGCTGGCAACTTTCGTATGCAGCAGTGGCGGGAATACTTTTGGCGCTACCGATTATCACCCTTTATCACAACCGATTATGGCAAGCCGCGATAGTAAGCATCGCGGCAACGGCGGCCACACTGCCGGTGACAACCAGCGTGTTCCACACGATTCAGCCTTATTTCCTGATTGCCAACGTGGTGATTGTGCCGCTGGCGGGAGTGGTTCTGGCACTGGCGATTGCCTATCTGGCGGTGCCGTGCGAGGTGACGGCCTGGCCGCTGGAGTGGGTGCTGAAAGGGGTGGAACGGCTTACGGCAAGGGTTTCGGAGCTGCCAGGCGCGGTGGTGGAACTGGTACCGACGGCAGGATGGACCACAGCAATCATAGCACTGGCGGTGGCGACAGTGCTGATTGGCGGCAATATAGCCGTGAGGAGGGTCAGCCGACCAGCTGGCTTATGAAGATAACCGCGATTGCCACAGGGGCAATATAGCGGATAATAAAGAGGATTGCCTTACTTATACCGGACTTGATACGGCCTTCATTGGTCATCTCGTCGAGCACATCGGCGCGCTTCATTTTCCAACCTACAAAGAAGACAATCAGGAGTCCGCCAATAGGCATGAAGTAGAGGGCGGTGATATGGTCGAGGAGGTCGAACACCGTACGGCCGGCGAGGTGCAGCGGACTTCCGGTACGGAAGCTGAGAGTGGCGAGAACGCCGATGACGGCGGTGCCGAGTGCGCCGACGATTGCGGCTTTGGTGCGGCTGATTTTCAGTTCTTCAGTCATAGCTGCCACGATGACTTCGAGGAGCGAAATGGTGGAGGTGAGGGTGGCAATCACGAGCAACAGGAAGAAAATCAGGCAGAAGAAATAACCGCCGGTCATCTGTTGGAACACCATCGGGAGGGTGGTGAAAGCCAGCGAGGCACCAGCTTCGGGCTGGATTCCGAACGAGAAGGCGGCGGGGAAGATGATGACTCCAGCAAGAACGGCCACTAATGTGTCGGCCAACACCACGCTCACAGCCGAGGTGGTCATATTATCATCCTTGGAAATATATGAGCCATAGGTGATTAACGCGCCCATTCCGATGGAGAGCGAGAAGAAACTCTGTCCGAGAGCGCTGATGAGAACGCGACCGTTGATTTTCGAAAAATCGGGGTTGAAGAAGAACCGCAGCCCGTCGGCGGAGCCGCTCAGGGTCAGCGATTTGATGCACAGCACGACCATTATGACCAGCAACAGCGGCATGAGAATCTTGGAGTAGCGCTCGATGCCGTCCTTCACGCCGCGAATAACCACGAAGGCTGTGAGGGCGAGGAAGAGGAGTTGGCAGACAATCGGCAGCCAGGGATGGTTGGTGAACGACACGAACTGACCCTGTATCTGCTCGAGATTCTGACCGGAGAAGTGGCCCGCGACAGACTTTCCGAGGTAGCCGAGAGTCCAACCGGCAACGGTTGTGTAGAAAGCCAGTATGATAAAGGCACACATCACGCCGAGGTAACCCACCACCGGCCAAGCACTCCGCTTGCCGGAGAGGCGACGGAAAGCACCGACGGGGTTGGACTTCGCACGGCGGCCGATGACAAATTCAGATATCATCAGCGGCGTTCCAATCAGCAGTGCCACAACGAGATATACTATCAAGAATGCACCGCCGCCGTTGGCTCCAGCCTCGCAGGGGAAGCGGTAGATATTGCCCAAACCCAGCGCCGAACCCGCGGTGGCCACGATAATTCCCAGCTTAGAACTGAAATTCTCCCTTTTGTTTTCTGCCATATACGATATATCTTTGTCTTAAACAGTGGTTTACATACCGGCGAAACGAAATGCCGATTGTTGCAAAGATACAAATTTTTTGACAAACGGCATCATTTGGAGGCGCAAATTTCAAAAATACCAAATCACTGAATATCAATGTTATATAATGTTAAAATTCACATAACCACAAGAACTACAGCATGTTAGACCCACCTTCGCCTGATCAACGCCTGATCAACGCCTGACCAACGCCTGCCTTAATATAGGGTCGAATGGGGGCATCTGGCAACCAAAATTGGAAGGTCGTCGCGGAAAGTGTAAGACCAGAATGGCCAGTGGAGTATACGTCGTCCGAGTGGGCGGCCTGTCGCCTCGCAAGGTGCTGGTGCTGAAATAAATGATGATATTCTTATAAAAAGTGTTTGGTAAATTGTTTTTATTTCGTATATTTGCAGGGTCATACGAGGGCGCATTGTCTACGTATGATACTGAAAACTAATTAAAAACAATAATATTAATCCTAAAAAAGTCACATTCTATGACAAAAGTAAAATCTTTAGCTGACCTGAAGGCCATGCGCGAAAAGCTCCAGTCGAGCCTCGACATCCGCGAGAAGGCTGAGAATCCCGAAGCGCTTGTCCAAATCAAGGTCGCAATGGCCACTTGCGGTATTGCCGCCGGTGCCAAGCAGGTTATGGAACACATGATGCAGAAGGCCGACGAGCTCCACATCCCCGCCGTCTTCACTCAGACCGGCTGCATGGGCTACTGCCACGCCGAGCCCACCCTCGAGGTGCGCGTTCCCGGCAAGGACCCCATCGTCTTCGGCCACGTCGACAACAACCGCGCCGATGAAATCCTCACCAAGTACGTCCAGAACGGCGAACTCGTCGAGGGCATCATCCCCGTGAACTACGAAACCATTGACAAATAATCATGAATGTGTGAGTGCGTTAATGCGTAAATGCGTTAGTCAGGCTGCGCAAGCCACTAACACAATAACGCAATAACACATTAACGAAATCAAAAAGATATGGCAAAATACAAAATGCATATTCTGATCTGCGGCGGTACCGGATGCAAATCCAGCAACAGCCTCCAGATCATCGAGAACTTCAAGAATATTCTCGCCGAGAAGGGTCTCGCCGACGAGGTGCAGGTCATCAAGACCGGCTGCTTCGGCTTCTGCGAGAAGGGCCCCATCGTGAAGATCATGCCCGACAACACCTTCTACACCAATGTGAAGCCCGAGGATGCCGAGCGCATCGTCAACGAGCACATCATCAAAGGTCGTAAGGTGCCCGAACTGCTCTACACCAACCCCGAGAACAAGGAGCACGTCAGCGACTCGAAGCACATGGACTTCTATCGCAAGCAGATCCGTATCGCCCTGCGCAACTGCGGCTTTGTGGATCCCGAGAACATCGAGGAGAGCATCTCCCGCGGCGGTTACGAAGCTCTGGCCAAGTGCTTGACCGAAATGACCCCGCAGCAGGTTATCGACGAGATCACCAAGTCCGGCCTCCGCGGCCGTGGCGGCGCCGGCTTCCCCACCGGTGTCAAGTGGGGTCTCTGCGCCAAGAACCAGGCCGACCAGAAGTATATCATCTGCAACGCCGACGAGGGTGACCCCGGTGCCTTCATGGATCGTTCCATCCTCGAGGGTGACCCCAACAGCATCGTCGAGGCTATGGCCATCGGCGGCTACGCCATCGGTGCCACCAAGGGTCTCGTCTACATCCGTGCCGAGTATCCTCTGGCCATCGAGCGTCTTAAGATAGCTATCAACCAGGCCCGCGAGTACGGCCTCCTCGGTGAGGACATCCTCGGCAGCGGCTTCAACTTCGATATCGAGCTCCGCTACGGCGCCGGCGCCTTCGTCTGCGGCGAGGAGACCGCTCTGATCCACTCCATGGAAGGCCAGCGCGGCGAGCCCACCCTGAAGCCCCCGTTCCCCGCTGTCCGCGGCTATATGGACAAGCCCTCGAACGTCAACAACGTCGAGACCTTCGCCAACATCCCCATCATCATCACCAAGGGCGCCGACTGGTTCCGCACCATCGGTACCGAGAAGTCGCCCGGAACCAAGGTGTTCGCCCTCGCCGGCCAGATCAACAACGTGGGTCTGATCGAGGTTCCCATGGGCATCACCCTGCGTGAGATTATCTATGAAATTGGTGGCGGTATCAAGGACGGTCGCGAATTCAAGGCCGTTCAGACCGGCGGTCCCTCCGGCGGCTGCCTCACTGCCAAGCACCTCGACACCGAGATCGACTACGACAGCCTCGTGGCTGCTGGCTCGATGATGGGCTCCGGCGGTATGGTCGTCATGGACGAGACCTCTTGCATGCCTGCTATCGCCAAGTTCTATCTCGAATTCACCTGCGAAGAGAGCTGCGGTAAGTGCACTCCCTGCCGCGTGGGTAACAAGCGCCTCTGCGAGCTCCTCGAGAAGATCACCGACGGCCGCGGTACTATGGACGATCTCTACGCCCTCCGCAACCTGGCCGCCGTCATCAAGGACAGCGCCCTCTGCGGCCTTGGCCAGACCTCGCCGAACCCCGTGCTCAGCACCCTCGACAACTTCTGGGACGAATACGTCGAGCACGTCGTCGACAAGAAGTGCCGCGCCGGCGTCTGCAAGAAACTCATGCAGTATGTCATCGACGCCGAGAAGTGCATCGGCTGCGGCAAGTGCCAGAAGGGCTGCCCCGCCGAAGCTATCAGCCGTACCGACTACATCGCCCCGGGCCACAAGCTGGCTTCCATGGTGATCGACGCCACCAAGTGCATCAAGTGCGGCGCCTGCATCGGCAACTGCAAATTCGGTGCTATTTCGACCAAATAAAAAAATGAATGTGTAAATGAGTGAATGTGTGAATTTGTGAGTCAGGTTGCGCCATCGATTAACGAATTAGCACATTAACACATTAACAAATTAAAAAAAAGATGATTAACGTAACTATAGATAACAAAGCGATCCAGGTCCCCGAAGGCACCACTATCCTGAAAGCTGCCCGTATGGCCGGTATCGAGATTCCGACGCTCTGCTACTTCGAGCTCGACGGAATGAAATTTGAAAACAAACCCGGCGGATGCCGCGTCTGCATGGTTGAGGTCACCAAGGACTTCAACGGCAAGCCCCGCCGCAACCTGGCCCCCGCCTGCGCCACCGACTGCGTGGAAGGCATGGAGGTCCTCACCGCTTCGCCCCGCGCCCTCAACGCCCGCAAGACCGTCCTCGAGCTGATCCTCA
>CAJOFL010000004.1:0-1114 GCA_905233895.1 uncultured Bacteroidales bacterium
GACGGCGGCAACAACAATAACCAGCGCCGCCGCAGCCAATGAAACGCATAGCACCCATACTCGTAGCCGTCCTCTTCCTCGCCGCCTGCGACGGAAGCATCTACTACGACCAGAGCCGCTCCGTCAACGAGCACGGATGGCTCCCGGCCGAGCCCGTCGCCTTCGACGTCGATGTCGACGACACCACCCACCTCTTCAACTTCCTCATCGGGGTGCGCAACAGCATCACCTACCCCTACAGCAACACCTTCCTCTTCATCTCCACCACCTTCCCCGATGGCTCCATCGCCCGCGACACCCTCGAGTGCCCGCTGGCCGACCCCTCCGGCCGCTGGTACGGCAAGCGCACCGGCCGCTATGTCGACTCCCGCTACCGCCTCCGCGGCGGGAGCGCCCGTTTCCCCATGACCGGCCACTACCGATTCGAGGTGGCCAACGGCATGCGCGACAGCGCCGTCTCCGGCCTCAAGGACATATCACTGCGCATCGAATACCGCACAACAAAATAAAAGCACGTTATGGCCAATAGAAAGAAAACCAAGCACCCCAACCTCATACGCAACCTCTGGATTGCCTTCGGCGCCTTGTGGGTGCTCATCATACTCTTCTTCACCTTCCTCTCCCTCGGATGGCTCGGCTTCATGCCCTCCTTCGAGGAACTGGAAAACCCGCGCAGCCTCCAGGCCACCGAGGTGCTCTCCGACGACGGCGAGGTGCTCGGCTTCATCGGCCTCCAGAACCGCTCCAACGTCACCTACGACCAAATATCGCCCAACCTCATCAACGCCCTCGTCGCCACCGAGGACGTCCGTTTCTACAAGCATTCCGGCATCGACGCCCGCAGCCTCTTCCGCGTACTCTTCAAGACCGTCATCGGTCGCCACGGCTCCTCCGGCGGCGGCTCCACCATCACCCAGCAGCTCGCCAAGAACCTCTTCCCTCGCGGCCACCAGAGCAAGATAGGCGTCGTATTCGTCAAGTTCAAGGAATGGGTCGTGGCCGTCAAACTGGAGCACAACTACTCCAAGCAGGAAATCCTCGCCATGTACTTCAACACCGTCGACTTCGGCAGCAACGCCTACGGCATCAAGACCGCCGCCAAGACCTTCTTCGA
>CAJOFL010000004.1:1137-66628 GCA_905233895.1 uncultured Bacteroidales bacterium
TCGTCGGATTGTTGAAGGCCCCCACCACCTACAGCCCCATCCTCCATCCCGACAACGCTGTGGCCCGCCGCAACACCGTCCTCCACCAGATGAACCGCTACGACTACCTCTCCGACGAGGAATACGAGGCCTACAAGGAGAAACCTATCGACATGAGCCACTATTCGCCCCAGAGCCACAACGACGGCCTGGCCACCTACCTCCGCGAATACCTCCGCACCTACATGAAGGACTGGTGCAAACACCACCGCAAGGCCAACGGCGAATACTACGACGTGCACCGCGACGGACTGAAAATCTACACCACCATCGACTCGCGTATGCAGCGCTATGCCGAGCAGGCCGTCCGCGAGCATTTCAGCAAGGAAATCCAGCCCGCCTTCGACCGCGAGCTGGCCAAGCGCAAAGGCAACCCCTTCTGCGACATCAGCAAGGACCAGCAGGAGAAATTCCTCACCCAGGCCATGAAGAACTCCGACCGCTACCGCCACCTCAAAGAGGCCGGCCTCTCGCAGAAAGAGATTCGCGCCGCCTTCAACGAGAAGGTCAAGATGCGCGTCTTCAGCTGGAAGGGCAACCTCGACACCACCATGACCCCGTGGGATTCGCTCATCTACTGCAAGCGTTTCCTCAACGCCGGCCTCATGTCGGTCGAACCCGGCACCGGCTACGTGAAAGCCTACGTCGGCGGCATCAACTACCGCTACTTCAAGTACGACAACGTGCAGAGCCACCGCCAGGTGGGCTCCACCTTCAAACCCTTCGTCTACACTATGGCCCTCCAGGACCTCGGCATGTACCCATGCACCGAGGTGCCCAACTCCGAAGTCTGCTTCGAGGTGTGGGGCAAGCCCGACTGGTGCCCCAAGAACTCCACCCACGAGCGTGAGGGCGAGATGGTTACCCTCAAATGGGCCCTGGCCCACTCCGTCAACTGGGTCTCAGCCTACCTTATGAAGCAGGGTTCGCCCGAGCAGGTTATCAACATAGCCCGCAAGATGGGTGTCCGCAGCCCCATCGACGCCGTGCCGGCCATCGCCGTCGGCACACCCGAAATCACCGTCTACGAAATGGCCGGCGCCATGGCCACCTTCGCCAACAAGGGCGAATATGTCGAGCCTATTTTCATCACCCGTATCGAGGACAGCAAGGGCATGGTCGTCGAACGCTTCACTCCCCAGCGCAGCGAGGCCCTCAACGAGGTGACCGCCTACATGATGCTCGAACTCATGAAAGGCGTCGTCCAGAGCGGTACAGGTGTGCGACTCAACTACAAGTACCACCTCAACCAGTACTCCAACTGCATCGCCGGCAAGACCGGCACCACGCAGAACAACTCCGACTGCTGGTTCGTCGGAATCACCCCCCGGCTGGCCACCGCCGTTTGGACCGGCGGCGAACTCCGCTCCATCCATTTCCGCAACATGACCTACGGCCAGGGCGCCGCCATGGCACTGCCCATCTTCGGCTACTATATGCAGAAAATCTATCAGGACAAGAACCTCAACTTCTACCGCGGCGACTTCGAACGCCCGGCGGTACCCATCGAGATGGACTGCTCCAACTTCCAGCAGGAAATCGAGGACGAAGGCTTTGACTGGGATTTTTGATTAGGTAGGAGGTCGGAGTTATGAGTTCGGAATTAAAAGTCAATCTCTTGGGCATGACCCTCGAGCAGTTGCAGGCCCTCTGCGCCGCCGAGGTCTTCCCCCGCTTCGCCGCCAAGCAGCTCTGCGACTGGCTCTACCGCCACCGCGTCGACTCCATCGACCGCATGACCAACCTCTCACTCGCCCAGCGCGCCCGCCTCGCCGAGATAGCTTACGTCGGCCGCCATGCCCCCGTCAACTGCCAGGTGAGCAAGGACGGCACAAAGAAATATTTGTTTGAGGTTTCTCCGAACCACATCGAAACCGTCTATATCCCTGATGCCGACCGTGCCACCCTCTGCGTCAGCTGTCAGGCGGGCTGCCGCATGAACTGCCGCTTCTGCAGCACCGGCCAGAACGGTTTCCACGGCAACCTCACCGCCGGCGACATCCTCAACCAACTCTTCGAGGTCGAGAAGTACGCTCCTGACACTCACGCAATAACGCAACCAGGCAATAACGCAATAACCAACATCGTCTTCATGGGCATGGGCGAGCCCATGGACAACCTCGACGCCGTCCTCGACGCCTGCCGTGTGCTCACCGCCCCCTGGGGCCTCGGCTGGAGCCCCAAGCGCATCACCGTAAGCACCGTGGGCGTCATCCCCGCCATGCGCCGGTTTATCGCGGAATGCCAGTGCCACCTCGCCGTAAGCCTCCACAACCCTGTTGCCGCCGAGCGCGAACGTCTCATGCCCGTCCAGCGTGCCTACCCCATCGACGAGGTGCTCGCCCTGCTCCGCCAGTACGACTGGAACGGCCAGCGGCGCCTCTCGTTTGAATACACCATGTTCCGCGGCCTTAACGACGACCTCGACCATGCCCGCCGCCTTGTCGACGCCCTCCGCGGACTCGAATGCCGCGTCAACCTCATCCGCTTCCACGAAAACGGAGCCCGTACCGCCGACGGGATGCCCCTCGGCACCTCCACCCCCTCGGCCATCTCGGCCTTCGAGAGCTACCTCAACAGCCACGGCGTCATCTGCACCCTCCGCGCCTCGCGCGGTCAGGACATCGACGCCGCCTGCGGCCTCCTCGCAGGGAAAAACACCCGCGGAAAATAAAAAATAAAAAAATTTGAAAAAAATTTTTACCCCGAGGGTACTTTTCGAGGGTTTTGGGTACTAATATATATGATGGAACGGATGCAAAAGGACTTCATGGCTATGCTCCGCCGATGCAATGGGCTGATACTCAGGGTGTGCTTTATGTTCACCGACCGTCGCCCCACATCGGTCCAGGACCTCTACCAGGACATTGTCTACAATGTCTGGCGGAGCTATGGCCGTTTCCATCACCTCAGCGGCGAGACCACGTGGGTCTACAGGATAGCCCTTAATGTCGCCATGAAGCAACGTCGCCGCAATGCCGTCGCCAAACGCCGGGTACCGCCGCTCGATGTAGCCATCCACCGCTGCATTGTCGATAGCGACAACGACCTCGTCGACCGGCTCTACGAACTTGTCGACCAGCTCGCTCCCGACGAGAAAGCCCTGACTCTCCTCTACCTCGACGAGACACCCATTCGCGAGATGGCGCAGATAACGCGTATGTCGGAGAGTGGGGTGAAGAAAAAAATGAAACGTATCAAAGAGAAACTCAAAAAAATGAACGAAGATGAAAGATAAACCGACACTTGATGAACTTGTTGCCGCCTATCGGAGGCAGAACGGACGCATTGAACAGGAAGTGCGCTCCACCGAGCCGGCATTGCTGCCTGCCCGCCGGATGTGGAAGGTACAGGAGGCCGCACCCTCGTGGCAGTCGGTGGCGGCGGCCATGGCCACGGCCCTGCTGATACTGTTCGCCTTGCCCGACGCCAACGCCTGCGAGGCCAGCGCCCATGCCGACCGCGCGGCCTGTATGGCGAAGGTGGAAATGATATTAGACAACGAAATATGATACGCCGGACGCTCATAACCCTCTTGCTTTTCGTCATCGCCATCGGCGGTGCACTGGCCTGGAAATACTGGCCACGCACCGTGCCGTGGGAGGAGTGCAGCGAACTCTACCGCCACTACGCACATGCCGACGGCATCCAGGCAGCTTACCTCCACAACTACAAAGTCAATGACACCCTGACAATCGAAGCCACACTGCTCGAAGCCACCGACAGTATCAGTTGGAGTTCACTGAAAAACAATTTCAAAATCAATAATCCATCAGATCAGGGAAAGCAAGCCATGGCTCGGGGAGAAGACAACCTGGAAATCGGAAAACTTGACATTGACAACGACCTGTATAAATATGATATTTGTGTTGCATCTCATCGCGACAGATATATAGCCATCTTCCACACATCCGACCAGAGCCAGAAAGATATTATCATGGAAATCATTATAAACAAAATATTCAATGCATTAATTACAAACAAAAATTACTTAAACAATGAAAAAAGTCTTTAGAACAGTTGCACTCTTTGCAGTGCTGAGCGTTGCGGCCGCAGGCTGCATGAAAGAAGAAACAGCATTTCTTCCTGACAACATCAACACCCGGGCAGAAACAGTGGTCTCCTACTCGGCTAACGGCGAGAACGGAAGTGTATCCCTTAACGACGACATGTCATGGGATTTATTCTTGAGCCGTATGTTCGCTTTGGCGGCGGAAGGGTATTCTGTAACAATCTATCCGTCTTCTTATGCTTCATCCATTTCTTGTAAGGAAACAGTCACATTTACGACTACCGACCAGGCTGAGGCTGAAGCATGGACTAAAGCAATGGTTCTGGAAGGATACTTCGTGAATGTCGCCTACGACCCTAAGACTGGTGTCTGGACTTGTGTGGCGACTAAGTAGCCCTCGCCAAAAGTTAAATAATGTTAAAATTAATACCCTCGTGTAAGTTTTTGACCAAAAATCTGCTCTAGTATATGCGAAAAGGAGAAGAATGTCCTGATGCATACATATAATTATACAGATGTCGAACCAACCCAACAACACGGCCTATGAAACTGACTGAAAAAGCCCCGCGCGGAATTGTGTGACGCCGTGCGGGGCCGAATGGCGCCGAAGCCGACGGGGCATTGCTTAACCCTTAAAAAACTGCATTGTTCCCTACGCCACGGCATCCATGTGCGCACAAAAGAAAACGCACTTTTTAATAACGTGCAGATGAATAATTTAGTATGAATTAAAAACAAAAAAAATGAAAAACAAGAAATATTTTGTCGTTATGGCGGTCGCCGCCCTGAACATCTTTGTATGCACCGTTGCTGCACAGGCCCCTACAACATTCGGTGTCGGCACGGGAACCAACACCCCCGAGGGAACACTGCACATCCACTCCTCTGTGCCCTTCGATCCAGTTGTACCAGTCGACCCCGATAACCGCGACCAGATATTTGACTTCAACTACAATACAGTCTTCCGATTTACCAACGGTAACACTGGCATCGCCTCGACCGACGGCTTCACCCTGACGCAAGCCAACTACAACATGGTGATGGACAACCGTGAGAAGGGCTATATCCGCCTGAAGACCCTGGGCGGCAGTGTCTACCTCTCTGAGCAGGGCCGTTTCGGCATAGGCGACACGGCGATAAACCATCGCTTCAACGTCGACGGCACCAGCCGTTTGGGCGGTAACACTGATGTCGTGGGCAACATTGTGGCGACTGGTAGCGGCTCCTTTTCTGGAGGCATTACGGTGGGTAACAGTTTCAGTGTGTTGGCCAACGGTGATGTCTCTGCCAACAGTATCACTCTAGGAACTGGCATGTCGGCTAGCTCGTCGGGTATCCTACAAGTTGGGAACGATATAGCAGTTGGCCTCATCCATATCTCCAGCGTCTACGGAATATTTTGTGGAAACGGTTTCCAACTCACTACGAATGGTATTATGACATTGAATGGCGGTCTGAACGTCGGTGGCAACATCGTAACTAATGGCTCCTTGCGAGTCGGTAGTGGCTTCTACTGCGACGCGCAGGGCAACGCCAAGGTGAAGGAGTTGCGTGTTACGCTCACCGACTGGCCCGACTTTGTCTTCGGTGAAGATTACCGTCTTGCGCCGCTGACGGAGGTTGAGGAATACATCTCCGAGAACGGGCACCTGCCGCAGATGCCCTCCGCCGCCGAAGTTGAGGCCGACGGTGCCGACCTTGGCGAGATGAACAAACTCTTACTACAGAAGGTTGAGGAACTGACACTCTACATCATCGATTTGCAAAAACAGTTGGATGAAATGAAATCAAACAAATAAATAGGACACACTATGAAAAAGATTCGTTCCGTTTTGGTTACGGTAATAATATGCACAACGGTAGCAAGTTGCCTAAAACTCAAAACATATGGGTGTGAGGATGATTGGGATGCCCCTTATACGCCTGTCAGATATGCAAATTCAATAAAATGGGATGAGTTCAACTCTTTGATACATGTGCAGGAGTATTTTCGTAGCCATGATTCCACCATCAAACGACACGACGGCGACACATTATTGTTATATGGTTATTCCACCACAGAAAAACCAATGATGTCAAATGTGGGCGGCCCGGCTTTTTCACTCATGTGTAGCAGAACGGGGGAATTAATTTATTGCTGTTCACCTTTGCAAATCAGACTAGGAGATGATACCGTAGAAGAGTGGATGATACAACCACTTAGGAAAATATATGTGGAAGGTACTATTGCCTATGGTGAAAGTCACGGTATGTCTTCAGAATTATTTTGGATTGATGCCATAAAAATTGATTCCTTAAAATTCTAAGTTTATGAAAAAATTTTTTATTTTTTTGTTGATTCTAACACCGTTTTTTTGTGTGCTTAATCAATGTCGTGCACAAAGTGTCAGTATAAACGAGGCTACATGTGTGGCACAAACATACCTACGGCAAGATATGAACCGACAAATAGCAGCAGTGTCTCGCATAATTACTGAACAGGACGATGCAGGAAATCCGCTGATGTATGAAATAATCATGCAGGATAATACAATTGTTCTGGTGGCCGGTCACAAAGCATGTGATCCAATACTAGGCACATACAAAGGAGATATCGGTATACTTGAATGTGAGCATTTGCCATGCGGATTGGCTGTTATGATAAATCATTATAGACAAGCCATCTCCTATTGCATAGAGAACAACATTCAAAGTGAATACAATATTAAGTGGCAACATCTATTGGCGGGAGAAACAACACAGCAGAGTCGCTCTAGCGTGGGTCCCTTGCTTACCACGATGTGGGGGCAATGTTGCTCGAATGACAGTATTGAACACTTTGCATACAACTTACAAGTTCAGCAGGGAACAGGTTGCGATCATTGTTTTGCTGGTTGTGTCGCTGTATCAATGGGGCAGGTAATGAATTTTTTCAAATATCCGAGCGTCACATACCGAATAAATGATTTCTCCAAACAGTTCGACTGGTGTCATATGCCGGATGCCCTGTATAGGACGAGTCCACTTTTTGAACATGAATGTAATGCCATATCCGAATTGCTTGCAAGATGCGGAGAAACATCGGGAATGGTCTATTCATGTACGAGTGCTGGAACGGATAATGAACACGCATTAAGAGCCCTTATTGATTACTTTAATTATTCAACAGATGCAAAAAGAATGGAGCGTTCCCATACTATCCCATGGTGGAATCTCTATTCGTTCCTTGATACAATAAAATTAAGTCTTGACATGAAATATCCTGTAATAATGGGTGCACGGGATAGAAATTCCAGTGAACTGCATTCCTTTGTTTGTGACGGATACCGTGACAATGAATACCATTTTAACTGGGGATGGAACGGCAAATACAATGGTTATTATTCTTTCAATTTTTGGGGCAATATCAATGTTCATAACCAATTTGTTTTCAGCACAGACTTTGATGCCATTGTCTTCATACACCCTGATGAGTGTTTCCCAAACGAATTCTGCAACAATACCATGCATCTCGAAGACTTTTATATCGAATATTATAATGGCCATGATTATATGAACCACAAGCCATATGACAATGTTCCCTTGACAATGGCTACACTGTATAGTTCCAGCATTGACTTCGATGAATCATGGAGGACAATTCCGAATGTCGCACACGTGGCCATTTACCAGGCATACAAAGATATTTATCTTCAAGATGGTTTTGTCGCAGAGTATGGTTGTGATTTTACGGCAAAAATTGATCCTTGCGAGCGGTGCGAGGAGCGTGACATTACAGAGAACGCCACACCTCTGACAGACGGCGCGGACTATGGCAGTCATGATAACATGAACGCGCCAATTGCCGCAGGGTGGTCGGAGGATTCCGACGGCCTATATCCCAACCCGACCGACGGGCAGGTGACCGTCGCAACCGACGGTGAAGTGGAGTCAATCGTCATCTATACCTCCGATGGACGGCCCGTGGGCGGCTGGAAATACATCACCATTGGCGAGTACGGCGCCACCCTCGATGTCGGCAACCTCCCCGCCGGCGCCTACATCCTCCGCATCCACACCCCCCGCGGCGTCACCGCCAAGAAACTCACCGTCCGCCGGTGACAGTGAGTTGTACCCTCTTCGAATGGCGAATGAAATTTTTATTAATTTTATTAAAATATTTTTTTCATTCAGAAAAAAAGTGTACATTTGCGGTATTCAAATTAAATCAAAGTTTAACATAAAAAATTGATAAACATGAAAGTAAACGAAATTATGGCCAACCTGGAGGCCAAACATCCCGGTGAAAACGAGTACTTGCAGGCCGTCCGCGAGGTTCTGGAAACCATCGAAGAGGAATACAACAAACACCCCGAGTTCGAGGCTAACAAGATTGTTGAGCGCATCGTGGAGCCCGACCGTATCTTCAAGTTCCGCGTCGTTTGGGTTGACGATAAGGGTCAGACCCAGGTGAATCTCGGCTACCGTGTGCAGTACAATGCCGCTCTCGGTGCCTACAAGGGCGGTCTCCGCTTCCACCCGAAGGTGAACGAGTCGATGCTGAAGTTCCTCGGTTTCGAGCAGATCTTCAAGAACAGCCTCACCATGCTGCCTCTCGGCGGTGGTAAGGGTGGTGCCGACTTCGACCCCGTTGGAAAGAGCGACGCTGAAATCATGCGTTTCTGCCAGGCCTTCGTGTATGAGTTGTGGCGCAACATCGGCCCCGATCAGGACAGCCCCGCCGGCGACGTCGGAGTTGGCGGCCGCGAAATCGGTTACATGTACGGTATGTACAAGAAACTCGCCCGTGAGCACTCGACCGGCGCTCTGACCGGCAAGAGCTACGGCTGGGGTGGTTCCCTCATCCGTCCCGAGGCCACTGGTTTCGGCGCCATCTACTATGTCGAGCGCATGGTGAAGGAGAAAGGCGACAAGATGGAAGGCAAGCGCATCGCCCTCTCTGGCTTCGGTAACGTTGCCTGGGGTGCTGCCATCAAGGCCACCGAGCTGGGTGCCAAGGTCGTCGCTATCAGCGGCCCCGATGGTGTCTGCGAAATCGCCGACGGTATCACCAAGGAGATGATTGACTATATGCTTGACATGCGCGCCAGCAACCGCAACAAGGTTCAGGATATGGCCGACAAGTTCCCCGGCAAGGCCAAGTTCACCGCCGGCAAGAAAGCCTGGAGCGTGAAGTGCGACATCGCCTGCCCCTGCGCCTTCCAGAACGAGCTCGCCGAAGAGGATGCCAAGGAACTCATCGCCAATGGCGTGAAGTATGTTGCCGAGGTTTCCAACATGGGCTGCCAGCCCGGCGCCATCGCCACCTTCCAGGCCGCCAAGATCCCCTTCGGCCCCGGTAAGGCTGTCAACGCCGGTGGTGTTGCCACCTCGGGCCTCGAGATCTGCCAGAACGCCGAGCACCGCAACTGGACTGCCGAAGAGGTCGACAAGAACCTCCACACCATCATGAACAACATCTATGACATGTGCGTCGAGCACGGCAAGATGGCCGACGGTACCATCAACTATGTGAAGGGTGCCAACATCGCCGGCTTCATGCGCGTTGCCAAAGCCATGGTTGCTCAGGGTATCATCTAATCTTGAATTAGGTAACACCTACATAGTGAAGGCCACCCGGACGGGTGGCCTTTCTTTTTTATACAATAATATATGGTTGGCTCCGTTATTAATGGCATGAAACATATCGAGATTATCAACGGGCCGAACCTCAACCTTACGGGCCGCCGCGAGCCGGAGGTCTACGGCACCACGACGATGGAGGAGTATGTAGAGAGCCTCCGCAAGCAGTTCCCAGAGGTGGAGATTAGCTGCTTCCAGAGTAATGTCGAAGGCGAGCTTATCGACCGCATACAGCAGGTGGGCTTCCGCTACGATGGTCTTATCGTCAACCTCGGCGGCTATAGCCACACCTCGGTGGCCCTGCGCGACGCCTTGCTGGCGGTGCCTGCACCGAAGGTGGAGGTTCACCTGAGCAATATCTTTGCCCGTGAGGACTACCGCCATCACTCGCTCGTTACCTCCGCCTGCCGCGGCATGATATGCGGCCTTGGCCTACAGGGTTATGAGCTGGCCGTCAGAGCCTTGCTTGGCTAGGCAAAAAATATTTCACTCCCCGATGTAAGATTTCCGCTTCCCGTGCGACTACTAGGTATGAAACGCGAAACGGAACAGTTCAAACACGACTACCTGCCCATGCAGCCCGCCATGCAGCGCATGGCCGAAAGCCTCCTTGGCGACGAGGACGCGGCAGCCGACATCGTGCAGGACTGCTTCGTCACCCTCTGGCAGGAACGCGAGAAGCTGCGCCGCGTGGTGAACCGCGAAGCGTGGTGCATCATGCTCGTAAAACGCCGTTGCATCGACCTGCTCCGCCGCCAGCATCCCACTGTGGATATTGATGAGCGCGCCATGCCTGCCGACGAGGAGTATAACTCCTACGAGGAACGCCTTGCACTGGCCAGGCTGATGATTGACCGGCTGCCTGAGCGGCAGGCACAGGCTGTGCGCCTCAAGCACTTCGATGCCGCCGACACCGCCACCATCGCCGCCACACTCGGCATCAACGAGGGTAACGTCTACACGCTCCTTTCGCGCGCCTACAGTTCACTGAAACAAATGATCCTTGAATATGAAAACCGATAAACAACGCCTGGACCTTGAGCAGTTGCTCGGCGACGTGGAACACGCCGGTCGCGATGTCCGCCGCCGCGACGAACTGGCTGCAATGATAGACCAGATGGCGGCCGCAGAAAACAGCAAACACGGCTTCTGGTGGTGGGGCGCCCGTGTGGCCGCTGCGGCATGTATCCTCTTCTTCGTAAGCACTGCTGTGCGCATCTGGTTTATCCCTACCGAGCCCGCCGCGCCGATGGTTGCGGAAGCCCCTGCTGTCACGATACTTGCCGTAATCGACAGCACCGTTGCCGTGCCTGTCAAACCTGCTGCACAGCGCCGTGTGGCCCAGCGTCACCCCTTTGCGCCAGTTGCCGACGTGGCAGTCGAGGAAGCGCTGCCCGCAGAAGAAGAGTCGCTGCCAGTTGTGGAAGAACTTATGGCAGAGGAGGTGGAAGCCCCGAAAGAGCCTGTTCAGGAGGTTGAAGAGGAGTACCCGGTGGAGGAAATAGCCGCTCCCGTTGTATCGGTGGCATTCGCCGAACCGCAAGAGCAGCCGCAAGAGCCTGCACGTCGTCGCAATATCCTGAGCAGCCTTTTCCGCCAGGCCGAACCCGACGATATGACCGGCACGGTATTAGCTTTTAGAATATTGTAGAATCCAAAATAATAGAAATATGAAACGCCTTATAATCATTACGATTGCCCTCGGCATGGCCATTGCCGCTGGTGCACAGGCCGACAGCATCTGCGCCGACACTGCTAACTGTCGCACATGCCGCTCGTTGAGAATCGACCTTGGCCTCTCGGCCAGCGCAACCATGTACGGCGATGGCAACGACCTCTCGCCCTACTACAGCATGTACGGCTTCGGCCTCCACCTGCCGCTGTTGGCGCACTACGACCTCTCGCCCCACTGGAGCCTCGCCGCAGGACTGCAGTACGACTTCATCTGGTCGCCGCTCTACTACCGCGTGGAATCCACTCCCGACCGCAACGGTATCGACTTCCCCACCACACCGATGCAGGGCACACAGCATGGGTACGCCTTCCACGGCTATATCGGCATGCCTTTGAAAGTCACTTGGTCTCCCTCCGCGAAACACCCGAACGACTTCTGGCTGGCTTTCGACGTGTATCCAGCCTACGCCGTAACGCGTTATTTCTCGTTGACCAATACCTATATCAACCGCAACAGTGCTCCCGGCGACGAGGAGGTAATCCGCGGCACAAGCCTCATGCCTTGGAAACTTGAGATAGGCCTCACCCTGGGCACCTCACGTGCCGGCCTGATTCACGGATTGCGCTTCTTCGGCAACTTGCTGCCCACCTACATCGATGCCGTCACCGGCGAGAAGATACACACTGTGGGAATGTCGATTTACCTATAATGGAGTAGTCAAGTAGACAGTAGTTAAGACAATACAACATAATTACTATGAAAAAGATAAACAAACCTCTAGTCTGTGCCGCATTGATATTCGGTGCCATCACATTCTTCGCCACCACCGTGCAGGCACAGGACACCAACAGCCTTATCGCCACTACCGGACCCAATGTGCTGGGTGAAGGGCATATACAATGGAACAGCAGCCTGGAGTACTACCACTACGGCTTCAACGGTGCCAACCTACATTTCAACAGCCACAGCATCGGCATCGCCACTGGCCTGCGTTTGGGCATAGGCAACCGTGCCGAGCTGACCCTCGACCTAGCCGGTGCCTATTCCACCTTCGACACCACCAGCTTCCACAACACCACCGGCTTCAGCCCCGCCGTGGGTGCCAAGCTGCTTCTCTTCGAAGGCCGTGGATTGCTGCCAAAGACAAGTTTCTTTACAAATGTGGCAGCGCCAGTGCAACAAAACGCATATAACGACAAGTGGAACGCCATGGTGCAACCCGAAATAGGCCTGCAGTTCCGCAACCGCCTCGGCAAGTGGTTCTTGCTCGACTACTCGCTGGGCTACGCATGGAACCGATACTCGGTCGAGGAGATAGTTTTCACCAACCAGATGCAGTATTCGATCCAGCTGCGCTGGATGCACTCCGACCGCCAGATGACCAGCCTCGGCATAAGCAACCGCAACATCATCCACAACCACACCGTCGATCTTGAGACCCGCCGTCTGCTTACCGACGACCTGCAGCTCACAGTCGCCGCAAGTTTCGCCGCCGGATATGGCCTGGGCATAGGCTTTTCCGACCATGTCCACGGTCTTGTAGGTCTCAATTGGATGATAAAGTGACGGTCAACGCTTGCGGCCAAGAGGGAAGCGGCGGCCGTAGCTCCACTCTATGAACTCGGCCTTGGCGGCATGGGCGTGGACGGCTACGCCGACATAGTTGTTGCTCCAGTTGTAGTAGGCACCAAGACGCTCATAGATAGGCATATCCACGCGCGTGGAGGCCACCAGCACTGCACCCACACCGCCACCAATGCTTATCGGCCCCCAATGCCCCTCCAGTGCCCACATGACATTGACATATACTGGTATGGGATAGGGATCGTGATACCACTCCATCTGCTTCAGGTGACTTCCGTTGTACCACAGGTCGAGAGTAGGACCGGTTGCTATGACTGGTGAAAGGTAGTAGCGGTAATTGAGTGAGACATCATAGTCGAAATAGAGGCCTTTCTGCACAATGTGGCGAGACATGGATATGCCAGGAGAAATTGTGAAGCCAACCTCATGGCGGCAATAGGCAGGCACCGTGTCTATTGGAGGAACTGCCAGGCTATAGCTCGATACATCGCCCAGTTTCACTGTCAGGCCCGCCTGAAGGAAATCCAGCCCTTTGTTCGGTCTCACCAGAAGTCCATTGCTTGAATGCAGGAAAGAAGCCGTAAGCATCAGACGGTCGGTCAAGTTGTACGAAAAGCCTAAGTCGATGAAGCAACACAGCCAAGAGGTGATGAAGATGTTTTCATGGTCGTGAGTCAGGCAGCGCGGCTTGGTAAATGCTGACAAACCTGCGGCAATGTTATAGTCGAGTTTGCCCCATAAAGGTGCTCTTATCACTCCGACCACCCCTATTCGGCTTCCAGCGATATTCTGCGGCATATATCCAAACGAGCCGCGCACCCCAAACGTGGGGAATCGCCGTTTGCGCATCCAGTATTCATCGCCAGTGATATGTACACACCATGCGGCGTCAACACCGGCCGACCAGGTGGAATAGTCTGTCATCGTGAAATTATGTGGTGCCGACCAGCCTCCATTCAGTCCAACCTCCCAATGGGAGTCCTGCGATACGGCAGATGCCGCGAACATTAGCAGCACTATCAGCCAGACCCTTTTCACACGCGGGCGGTCATTTCAAGGTATTCGGCCTCGGAGATTATCTTCACTCCGAGTTTCTCGGCTTTCTTGAGCTTTTCGGGGCCCATCTTCTCGCCCGCCACCAGGTAGGTGGTCTTGCTGCTTATCGAACCGCTCACCTTGCCGCCATGGCTTTCGATGTCGGCTTTGATCTCGTCGCGCGAGAAATGCTCAAACACACCGCTGACCACCAGCGTCATGCCTTCCAAGTTGCCAGTTGCCAGTTGCCAGTTGCCAGACATCTGGAGGCCAGCCTCTCTTAACCGTTCGACAATCTGGCGATGCTCTGCATTGGCGAACCACTCTGCCACTGCTTTGGCGGTAACTTCGCCCACATCCTCCACCTGTGCCAGTTCCTCCTCGGTGGCGGCCATCAGGGCGTCGATATTCTTGAAGTAGCGGGCCAGTTTTTTGGCTCCCACTTCGCCCACATAGCGTATGCCGAGGGCGAAAAGTACGCGTTCGAAAGGCACCTGCTTCGATGCTTCGAGAGCGGCAAGGAGGTTGTCGGCACCCTTGTCCTGTATTGTGGCGTCAGTGCCTAGACCTATCAACTGCTCGCGCTTGAGGTCGTAGAGGTCGGCTACGTTGTGTACCAGCCCAGCGGAGTAAAGCAACTCGAGGCGTTCGGGGCCGAGGCTTTCGATATTCATGGCACGGCGTCCTACGAAATGCTCCAGACGGCCAATAATCTGAGGGTGGCAGCCGTCGCTGTTGGGGCAGTAATGGCCTGCCTCGCCTTCGGCACGTACCAAGAGGGTGCCGCATTCGGGGCAGCGTGTGATATATTGCACGGGCATGGCACCGGCCTTGCGTTGCTCCATGTCGACACCAACCACTTTGGGGATAATCTCTCCCCCCTTCTCGATGAGCAGGTGGTCGTCGCAGCAGATGCCCATCTTTTCAATAAAGTCGGCATTCACAAGGGTGGCCCTTTTCACTGTAGTGCCGCCCAGCCACACGGGCCGCAGGTTGGCTACAGGGGTAATGACTCCAGTGCGCCCCACCTGATATGAGATGCTTTCCAGCGGGGTAGATACTCTTTCGGCTTTGAACTTGTAGGCAATAGCCCAGCGGGGCGACTTGGCGGTGAGGCCCAGCCTATCCCACAAGGGTGTCTGGTTCACCTTGATGACTATGCCGTCGATACCGAATGGAAGATCCCAGCGGGCCTTGTCCCAATGGTCGATAAAGGCTTTGATTTCGTGGATGTCTCTGCACTCTTGTATGTAGGGCTGTACCTTGAAGCCCATCTGGCGCGCCCATTCGAGGCGGCCGAAATGGGTGTCGGGCAGCGTGATACCGTCGGGGGCCATCATAAAGTACATGCAGAACTGCAACTTGCGCTTGGCGCACTCGGCCGAGTCCTGCAACTTGAGGCTTCCGCTGGCGGCGTTGCGGGGGTTGGCGAAGGGCTCGTCGCCCTCGGCTTCGCGCTGGCGGTTCATGGCGTCGAAGGCGTCGAAGGGGTATACCACCTCGCCGCGGGCCTCGAAGTCGTCGGGGAAGTCGCCGCGCAACTGCAACGGTATGGTGGCGATGGTCTTGGCGTTGGTGGTGATATCATCGCCCACGGTGCCGTTGCCGCGTGTGACGGCCTGAACAAGGCGTCCGTGGCGGTAGGTGAGGCCGATGGCCACACCGTCGTATTTCAATTCGCAGGTATAAGAGAAGTCCTCACCGTCGAGCAGACGGCGGGTACGGGCTTCGAACTCCTCGATTTCCTCAATGGAGTAGGTGTTGCCCAAAGAGAGCATGGGGAAGCGGTGGGTCACCTGCCGGAAGGTCTTGTTTACCTCGCCGCCAACCCTTTTGGTAGGCGAGAGGGGGCTAGCCAGTTCGGGGTACTGTCGCTCGAGGTCCTGCAGCTCGCGCATCATCGCGTCGAATTCCTGGTCCGTAACCAGCGACCGGTCGTTCATATAGTACTCGTAATTGAGCCTATCAAGCTCCTTCGCGAGTTCCTCCATCCGCTGCCGTACCGGCTCCGTGTCTATTGCGCTGAAAAGGTCCATGTTCCTTTGAAATTAAGCGATACGGGGCCGATGAGGCGGACATTGTCGTAAGCGGTGCCGGTGGGGTCGAAGTCGACGCGGAAGTCACCGCCGCGGGTGAGGAGTCGGCGGTTACCGGTAACTATGGCACAAGCGGTTACGCCGGTACCGCAGGCCCAAGTCTCGTCTTCGACACCGCGCTCGTAGGTGCGGACGAATAGACGGCCGTCGGGCAGGTCTTCGATGAAATCGACATTGGTGCCTTCGGGGAAGAAATCGGCCATGTTGCGGATGCGGCGACCTTCGCCGAAGACGTCGTAGTGTTCCAAATCGACGACCCGCTGCACATAGTGCGGCGAGCCGGTGTTGAGGAACCATCCGTCGAGCAGACGGCTCACATCATGCACTTTCACGCTGCGCATCCCCAGCGAGACGATTCCGACATGCCCGTTCCACGAGAGGATGTCAGCGTCGTGGGGGCCGTCGTAACCCAGGAAATGCAGATGGGAACCGAGGCCGAGCATGTGGGCGAAGGCTGCGATGCAGCGGCCTCCGTTGCCGCACATCGAACCCACGCGCCCGTCGCTGTTGCAGTAAACCATCTCGAAGTCGTAGCCATTCTCGGCCTGTTCCAGAGTCATGAAGCCGTCGGCACCCACGCCGAAGCGTCGGTGGCATATCAGCGCCACCTCGTCCTCGCCAAACTGGCGGTGCGCCTTGCGGTTGTCGACAATCACGAAATCGTTGCCGGCACCGTCAAATTTATAGAATTCCATTTCCATGTTTCAAAGGTCGATTTCAGGGAAGAGCCGGCGCATGGCGACGATGCTGGGGTTGCGGTCGGCCATGGCGCGGAATTTCTCCTCGGCGGTGTAGATGATGGTTTCTTTGCTGATAAAGAGCGGTATTACGTTGCAGTCGAGCATGGGCATGCCGCATTTCTTGCGGATGCTCTGCATGACTTCAACGCGGTGGGGTCGGAAGTCGGTGGCGAACCAGGTCTCGGTGGCGGTGATGTCGATGGTGCGGTTGTTTTCGCCGATGCTTACTGTGGCGGCGGCCATGAGTTCGGTGAGGTTCAGTTCGTCGGCGGTCTCTTTCCAGTAGCGCTCGAGGTCGGCCTGTTCGAGGGGTTTGGCCTCAACTTGCAGCTTGGGTTGGGCGGCCACCGTTGTGGGGGGCAACTTGATGGAGATGCTGCCTGCAAGGAGTGAGCCGCTAGGGGTACTGGCAGGGCTAACCGCACTAGGCTTGCTAGCGGGGCTTGGGGAAGGTGCCGTGCCTGCCTTGCGGCGTCTTGCTATCTAATAGGCCTGAAACTCGGTATTTTTCAATGCAGCCAGTTTCATCAGGCATATCTCGACGAAGAGGTTCTTGTTGTTGGCTTCGCGGAAGCGGTATTCGTAGTCGCCGGCAGTGTTCAGAAGGCTGAGGATAAGCGGCAGGCCGCACTGCTGTGCCTGCATGCCGTAGCGTTGGCGCATATTGTCAGAGCCATCGATAAGTGGAAGGGTGGAGGGGTCGAGGCTGACCATGAGGTTGCGCAGGTGGGCGCAGAGGCCGGTGAGGAAATGCTGGCCGCCGAAGCCTTTGGAGATGACCTCCTGATAGAGGGTGAGCGAATGGCTTATGTCGCCTGCCAGGAAGTAGTCGACCAGGTGGAAATAGTAGTCCTCGTCGAGCATGTTGAGGTTTTCGAGGCAGAGTTCGCGGGTAAGGTTACCGCCGGTGAAGTTGACCAGCTGGTCGAAGGTGGAGAGGGCGTCGCGCATACCGCCTTCAGCCTTGCGGGCAATGAGTTCGAGGGCTTCCTCCTCGAAGGTAACCCCTTCCTTGCCGGCCACGTAGCGCAGGTGGGCCACGATGTCGGCGTTCTCGATGCGCTTAAAGTCGAACACCTGGCAGCGGCTGAGGATGGTGGGGATAATCTTGTGCTTCTCGGTTGTGGCGAGGATGAACTTGGCATAGGCCGGCGGTTCCTCGAGGGTTTTGAGGAAGGCGTTGAAGGCGGCCTGGCTGAGCATGTGGACCTCGTCGATGATATACACCTTGTAGCGGCCGGTGGTGGGCGGGATATAGACCTGCTTGACCAGCTCGCGGATGTCGTCGACCGAGTTGTTGCTGGCCGCGTCGAGTTCGAAGATGTTGAGCGAGCCGCCTTCGATGAAGGTGCGGCAGCTCTGGCATTCGTTGCAGGCCTCCACCTCGGGTGTGAGGTGCTCACAGTTGATGGTCTTGGCCAGGATACGGGCGCAGGTGGTCTTGCCCACGCCGCGCGGACCGCAGAAGAGGAACGCCTGCGGAAGCTGGCCCGTCTGAATGGCGTTCTTCAACGTGCGCGTGATATGACTCTGGCCGACGACGCTCTCGAAGGTCGCCGGACGATACTTTCTTGCCGATACTACAAAATTGTCCATCTGTCTGATTATCTTTTGTTAGTTGTGTTCACCCCCACAAATCATCTCTGCAAAGATACATAAAGTTGCCGACATGGCAAAATTAAATTTTATTGGTCGGAGGAGGGCAGGCGTTGATCAGGCGTTGATCAGGCGTTGATCAGGCGAAGGTGGGTCTAAGGCGCTGGCGTTCTTGCGATTACGTGATTTTTAACATTATATATTGCTGAGAATGAGATGGATGAATGTTTTTGTTTTAACAATCCGATTGGGGGCTGCACAATAAAAAAAAACTTTCGGTGTTATTATGTGCATATTATGTACGAATACCACACCTTGCCCAACGGCATCCGCATCGTGCTCAGCCGCGTACCGTCGCGGGTGGCCTACTCGGGCGTATACATAAATGTCGGAAGCCGTGATGAATACGGTGCCGACGAGGGTATGGCCCACTTTATCGAGCATTCCCTCTTCAAAGGTACCGAGCACCGCCGGGCTCACCATATCCTGAGCCGTATCGACGGGGTGGGAGGTGAACTCAACGCCTTCACTACCAAGGAGGAAACCTGCCTCTATGCCACTTCGTTGGGCGAGCATCTCGACCGTTGTCTTGAGCTTTTCGCCGATGTACTCTTCCATTCCACCTTTCCCGAGACTGAGATTGCCAAGGAGCGTGACGTGGTGCTGGAGGAGATTAATTCCTACAGTGATTCGCCGTCGGAACTTATCTACGACGAGTTTGAGGAGTTGGCATTCGAGGGTCACCCTTTGGCTCACAATATCTTGGGTACAAAACGCAACGTGCGCCGCTTCACCGCCGAGCGTCTGCGTCGCCATATAGAGCGCTGCTACACCCCGTCGCGGATGGTAGTGACGGTGGTGGCCGACGTGGAAATGGGGCGCCTTGTGAGGATGTGCGAGCGTCATTTCGGTGCCTATTCCGACCGCCCATCGGCCGTTGACCGCACGGCGAAGCCCGTATTCCGCCAGTTTGACCGCCACCTGGGCCGTCACACACACCAGACTCACCTCTTGATTGGATGTCAGGCGCCAGATATCTACAATCGCGACAAGACGGCCTTCACGTTGATTAACAATATCCTAGGAGGCCCGGCGATGAACTCGCGCCTCAATGTGGCGGTTCGTGAGCATTACGGTTTCTGCTACAATGTCGAGTCGCAGTATGTGCCGTTCTCCGATGCAGGTCTTTTCTATGTCTATGCAGGAGTGGACCATGGTGCCGCCGAGCGTACGTTGACACTGGTCCGCGACGAGTTGCGTCGTATGGTCGATACCGCTCTAACCCCTTCCGCCCTGCGTAAAGTGCAGCGCCAATTCGTTGGCCAGATGGTTATCAACGCCGCCGCCGGCCTCAACGAGATGCAGAGTATCGGAAAGGCATACCTCGCCTTTGAGAAGGTGGACACCCTTGAGGAGATGACCGCCGACATCATGGCCCTCACGCCCGACGACCTTCGGCAGGTGGCCGGCCGTTGGTTCGGTGCCGAGGAATACAGTACCCTTGTATACGGCAACTGACATAAACTGAACATTTAACATTGAACACTGACCACTGAAATGATAATCGACTACCCCTGGTATATGGTTCTATGCTGCCTGTTGGCAGGTGCCGCCTACGCTGCGGTGCTCTACTTCATAGGGCATAGCCGTTTCAGTCGCCGCACTCAATGGGTGCTGGCTGCGCTGCGGTTTCTGGCTGTCAGTGCCATATCCCTGCTGTTGCTGGCCCCGATGACGCGCCGCACCGTCCACGAACGGCAGCAGCCGCATGTGCTTGTGGCAGTCGACCGCTCGCTTTCCGTGCTCCAGGGGCCAGACAGTACCTTCTCGGCTGATGCCCTGCAGGAGGCCTTGGGCGGTAAGTTGCGTATCACATTACGCACATTCGGCGATGCTGCCGGCACGGATATTGGTTCGGTGCTTGAAGAAGCCGTGGATGACGTCGATGCTGTGGTGCTTGCTACCGACGGCATAGCCAATCGCGGCCCCAATCCTGCCACTGCCGCCGAGCATCTGGCGGTTCCCGTCCATACGATCGCTCTTGGTGACACCACTCCCCGTCGCGATGCCGCGTTGGGCGGGTTACGGGTAAGCCGAGTGGCAATGGCCGGTAGCACCATACCGATGGAAATCACCGTCACCGCGTTGCTGCTTGATGGGCACACTGCCCGCTTCACCGTCGAGGATGCACGTGGTCGCAGTATTATGAGCCAGCAGGTCACCTATGACGACGACCGTTTCGCCCAAACTATACAGGCTACATTGCCGGCCGCAGAGCCGGGCCTTCAGCGGTTTACGGCCCGCCTATCGGTGTTGGAGGGCGAGGTGTCGGTCGAGAATAACACGCTCACATTCTATGTAGACGTTATCGATGCTCGCCGTAAGGTTGCTATTGTGGCTGATGCCCCACATCCCGATTTGGCCGCACTGCGCCGTGCAATAGGTAATAACCCAAACTACGAGACGGAATTGTTCTTCGCTACCGACATGCGCAAGATAAAAGCTGACGACTACAGCCTTGTTGTTCTGCACAACCTGCCCTCGAGAGAGCATCCCGATGTTGCGTTTGCTAAGGATATGGCCCAGTTGTATGTGGTTGGTTTGCATACCGACCTTGTCCGCTTCAACGCGCTGCATACTGGAGTGGAGATTACCTCCAAAGCCAATCGCACTCAGGAGGTGACGGCTATAGCCCGTGAGGGGTTCACCCTATTTAATCTTGACGGAGCCAATGCCTTCGAGGCATTCCCACCACTTTCGGCACCTTTCGGCGAAGCCCGTCTGGCTGAGGGGGTGCAAACCCTCTTCGGTGCACGGTTGGGCAGTATCGACACACGTCAGCCGATGGTGGCTGCTACTGCACAGGGCGAGTATCGCCGTGTGGTGATATGGGGCGAAGGAATCTGGCGCTGGAGGCTGGCCGATTTCGCCGATGCGGGATCGCATGAGAGGTTCGACCGTATGGTACAGCAATTGGTGGCATTTGCCGCTATGCAGGCCGACCGGCAGCGGCTGCGTGTGGATGCCGAACGTACCTACCAGGCCGGTAACCCCGCGGTGCTTCGCGCACAGCTTTATAACGAAGCCTACGAACTTACCAACTCGGCTGAAGTGTCGTTGGACCTCAAGGGAGACAGCACAAGCGGCAACTATACCTTCCAGCGTGACGGTGACGGCTACAGTCTCACTCTTCCCGACTTGCCAGAGGGCGTCTACCGCTACCGTGCTGCGACTGCCGATGGGCTTACGGCCGAAGGCTCTTTTGCAGTTGAGGCCACTGGAGTGGAACTGAGCCGTATGGTGGCCGACCATGCATTGCTGCGTACAATAAGCCACACAACCGGTGGAAGGACTTTTGCACCGGATGACCTCGACGGGCTGCGTCAGCAGTTGGCTGAACTCAAGCCTACAATCTATTCGCACACACGCTATTCCGACCTCCTTGGTCTTCCGTGGGTGCTGGCGATTATTGTGTTGCTCCTCGGAGCGGAATGGTTGATAAGGAAACTCTCGGGTGAAGTATAAGGGCGTCATAAAGGAATCAGCCACACTGCTTATGGGCAGCGCAGTGGCGCAGGTTATCACGCTGGTGGCCTACTTCGTGCTGCTGCGCATATTCACTCCGGCCGACTACGGCCTGTTCACCGTCTTCTTCTCCTATATCGAGGTACTGGTTATTGCATCTACATGCAAGTACGAGATGGGAGTGGTGGCCGCCGATACCGACCGTGGGGCCGCTGCATTGGGGCGGTTTGCGCTGCAGCTTAACGTGCTTGTGTCGCTGGTTTTGCTGGCAGTCCTTGCTGTTCTTGCAACTGCAGGATGGCTTCCTGGGAAGTTCGAGCGGTTGGGGTGGTTGGCGATACTCATAGCCCCGATGGTGCTTTTCACGGGCAACAACCGTGTGCTCAGTGCGCTCTACAACCGCTTTCACCGCTACCGTGCAATCGCCGCCTCGGATATTGCCGGTGCCGGTACGGGGGCTGTGCTGAAAACGGTTTTCGGCCTTATGGGGATGCACAGTGCGGGTCTTCCGGCTGGTGCCGTACTGGGGCAAGCGGCCGCCAATGTGGGTTACCGTCTGGGTTTGAGGAAACTTCCGTTGCCGCAGGTGGATGCGGCCGAATGCCGCGCAGAAGCGCGCCGTCAGAGAAACTATCCACGCTATGTGGCCCCCAAGGACTTCGTTTCCAGTTTCTCGGCCAACCTGCCGTTCCTCTGGCTGGCTCTCTATTTCGATAACGCCGCTGTGGGCCTGCTGGCTATCGCTACCACTTTCGTTGTTCGTCCGTGTCATCTGGTGTGTGCCGCTTTCGAACGGGTGCTTTTCGCGCGCACCGCGGAAGCGGTACGTGATGGGCGGCCCGTAGTCGGCTCCTTGCTGCGCTTTGTGGCGCTAGCCGAAGGGGTCGCGGTGGTGGTAGCCGTTGTTGCATGGTTCTTTGCAGAGCCTGTAATGTTCTTCTGTTTCGGCGACCGTTGGGTGGGATGCGGGGTATATATCAGGGCGTTGCTCCCGTGGGCTGTTGCACTTGCAGGCAGCCTCCCGTTGATGTTCATACCCAATATCTTCAGTACTCAGCGCACCGAGTTCTGTATCTATCTCGGCCAGCTGGCATTGCGTGCAGGTGCCGTTGTGGTGGGAATATTGACGTCAGACTTCCTGCTCGCCGTTCGCCTCTTCGCCGCAGCGTCGGCTCTCACGTCGTTTTCGCTTACACTATGGTATCTGGTGCAGACTGCCTGTCGCACTAAAGCAGTTTGAGTGCAATTGCGGCACAGGCTTCAGCGTCGGCCAGTGCATGGTGGTGGTTCTCGAGACAGTAGCCGCAGGCTTCGCTCACGGTATGTAGCTGATGGTTCTCTAGATGGCGCAGTTTCCGGCGCGAGGCGCGCAGGGTGTCGTAGAATTTATAATCGGGCCAATCCATCTGGTAGACCTGCATCACAGCCCGCAGGCACCCCTCGTCGAACATGGCGTTGTGCGCCACCAGCGGGAGTCCTTCGATGAGTGGGGCGATTTTCGCCCATACCTGTGGGAATACCTCTGCACTGTCGGTGTCCTCGGGCCCCAGTCCGTGTACCCGCTGGCAGAACCAGTTGTAGTAGTTCGGCTCAGGCTGTATCAGGCTGTAGAAGGTGTCGGTTATCTCGCCGCCTCGAACCACAACCACTCCCACACTGCACACGCTTGAACGGCACGAGTTGGCCGTCTCAAAATCTATCGCCGCAAAGTCAGTCATTTGTGTTTTATTTCTTTTGCATGGATGTCGACTTATTACGCATCTACGGGTGAATGAATTGAGCTCCTATCAGAGGCAGTCGGGAAGGAGGTCGAAGCTGTCGATGAGGCAGTTGGCGCCTGCGTTGCGGAGGTCGGAGGCCGACTGGTTGCCGTATGTGACGCCCACCGTGCGGCATCCGGCATTGCGGCCCATGAGGATATCGTAGCTGGCGTCGCCCACCACCACAGCTTCGCCGGCCCCAACATTGAGGGCCGAAAGGATGCGCAGTACCGGTTCGGGATGGGGCTTGTGCAGTTGCACATCATTGGCGCTCACCACCATTGCGATAAGCGGCTCGAGGTGGAAGTCGCGTACAAAGGCCTCCAAAGTGGGGCGCCCGCGGCTGCTGCAGACGGCCAACAGGTGGCCGCTGGAGTGGAGTTTCTGGAGCGTCTCCAGCACATGCGGGAAGAGGGTGACGGTTCCGGGGTGGTTATCCTCGTCGAACACGCGGCGGTAGACGTCGGCGCAACGTTCGGCCATCACGTCATCCACTCCGAGCAGGCGCACGAAACATTCCGCCAACGGGAGACCGATGATGGAACGGCATTGGGCGTCGGTGCGCTGCGGGAGGTTCAGTTCGCTGATGGTGCGCAGGAGTGAGTGGACAATAAGCGGCTGCGTATCGGCCAGAGTACCGTCGAAATCGAGTATTACCAGTCGCGTCACTTTTGTGCGGCGAGATACTGTTCGAGCAGGCGTTGTACGTATTTCCCGAAAACGTCGAACTCGATGTTGACCACCGTGCCGGGATGGAAGTTGTGGAAATTGGTCACCTTATAGGTGTAGGGTATGATGGCGACGGAGAACATGCCCGGCTCGCTGTCTACCACCGTGAGGCTCACACCGTTGATGCTGATGCTTCCTTTGGGAACGGTGATGGAGGGGGCGTTCTTGGGGTCGTACTCGAAATAGAAGCGCCAGCTGCCGTTGTCGTCCACCACTTTGGTGCAGGTGGCCGTCTGGTCCACATGACCCTGCACTATATGGCCGTCGAAACGGCCGTCCATCCGCATCGAACGCTCCACGTTGACCTCCGTGCCAACCTGCCAGGTAGAGAGGTTGGTCTTGAGCATCGTCTCGTCCATTGCGGTTACCACGTATTGCTTCTTCTCCTTGTCGACCTTCACCACCGTAAGGCAGCAGCCGTCGTGGGCCATACTCTGGTCGATAGCCAGCTCGTCACCGAATGGCACCTCGAGGGTGAAGTGGTAGTTGGTGTTCTCTTTCTCGATATTGACCACCCGAGCGGTCGTTTCAATGATTCCTGTAAACATAACTATTTTAGTGGTTAGAACATATAGCCCATCTTGATGTAGAGGTTGCTGAACTTGGGGTTGTCCTGCTTGTCGAAAGCGGTAGCCCAGTCGACGGAGAGGACGAAGTTGTCGTTCATTGCCACCTTGAGGCCGCATCCGCCGCCGAGGTGGGGACGATAGAGACCGTGGTCGCCGAAGAATCCGTCGTCGGCGGTAGGACCGCCGAGGTGCGGGTCTTGACATACAGGGCGGTAGGGCTGCACCACCATGCCGGCGTCGACGAAGGGGTTGAGACCCACGTAGAACATGTTTTTGCCCACTTTGAAGCTGAAGAGCTGGGTGCGCAGCTCGACATTGGCGAAAGCTACTCCCGGTGCAAGGATGCGGTTGCGCATGATACCGCGTACCGAGTTGGCACCACCCAGTCCTTCGTACACCACGCGTTGCATATAGAGCTGGTTGAGGTAGGTGTTGAGGTAGAAGGGGCATTCGCCAGCCAGATTGAGTTGGGTACCGAGCCTGTAGGCAAAGGTGAGTCGATGGGGAACTATGGAGATATAATGGCGCCAGTTGGCGTTGAGTTTCAGGTCGTCGAATCCGTTGCCGAATCCTGCGTAGTAGGTGAGGAACGCATCCGCATGGATACCGCGTGTGGGGTTCTGCTGACGGTCGCGGGTGTCGTAGGTTATACCGCCGTGCAGGTAGGGATGGGTGCCGCCGGTGGCTTCACCGGGTTTGATATATCCGTCGGCCACATAATAGTCGAAGAGGGTAACGGTGTCTGGTAGCCACTTGGCGGTATCCTTGGTGTAGGAATTGAGTCGGTCGATGTCGACGGTGCCCACGTTGAAGTGGAGCACACCGATGCCGGCGTTCCAGTACCACGGTTTGCGAATCGTTCCCTGCAGGTCGGCGCTGAAGCGGAAGAGATCGCGACGGTACTTGTAGTAGGCGCGCGAGATATAGGCCGCATCGTCCTGATTGGAGTAGGCGGGATTATAGTCGGTCTGGTATCCGTTGAAGCCGTAGAAGTCGCACATCTGGTCGGGGAGGTAGGTGAGGTCGATACTCAGCCGGTGGCCCGGGATGAGGTAGCGCGAGTCGTAGGCGGTGCGGAAGATGCCGAAATGCTTTGTAGTGTAGGCCGCTTCTGCGTAGAACGAGTGGAGATACTCGGGATAGGTGGATCCGTCGCCGAAGTAGTAGATATTGGTCAGTGCGCCGTACTGCAGTCCGAGGTCGGCGTCGTAAGCCACGCTGGGGAGGAGCCCGAAGGTCCATCCCTTGCGCACGTGGCGGGTGCTGTCCTGTGCCGAGAGAGTCAGCACAAAGGATAGTAATAACGAGAGGATAACGGTCTTTTTCATGTATCAGTGTTTTTTTGTTTTTCTAAAGATAAAGAGGCCGAAGAGAATCAGCGCCGCCACCATGATGCCCATGGTGATGAGGGTGTTGGTGAGGCTCTGCGGGGCGAAGCCCATCAGGAGCAGCACGGGGAAGCCGAAGGCGAGGGCGGGGATGGTCTGGAGCACCAGGTTGTTGGCGGCGGGAGTCTCGAAGCGCGGGTCGATCTCGCGCAGCAGGATCATGCCGTTGCTGGCGGTGCCGGTAAGCATTCCGAACATCGAGAAGAATCCCTCGTACTCATAGTCGGGATAGAGTTTGCGGCAGCAGCGCAGCACGTAGAAGAAGGTGACCACCGCGCCGATGGTGCAGGTAAGGATTAGCGGGAGCCACAATCCACGCAGGTTGTTGAAGTCGATAGCGGCGGTACCGGCAACAATCATAATGTCGAAACAGGTACCGGCAATGCGGTCGAGGTAGTGGTTGTTGATGTATTCGCGCTGCATAAGGTTACGCTTGCGCAAGCGTCCGATAAGCCAACGAACAAGAACACCGAGCAGTGTGCCCCACAGGAAGTTGAATCCCCAAACCAGGGGCTTGAGGGTCTTTACTCCAAAGTTGCCCAAATCGAGTTGCTGTACACCGTACATCAGCAGGAACACCATTGCGTATACCAACAGAACGAGGCAGAGTTGGACTGTGAGTTTGTCGATCGACTCTGAATGCGGTATTTCGCCTTCCGACTCATAGTCGGCGAGAGTGTATCGCTCGGATTCGGCTTTCTCGCGGATTTTCAGTTTCCCGCGACGACGCAAGATATTCATATAAATTACTCCCACCAGGCTTCCGACAATGAATCCGGTGGCGGCGATGCTCAGTCCGAAATCGGCACCGTGGAACACAAGACCTTGGTCGTTGGCCCACGAGGCAAAGGTGACCCCGAAGTTCAGTGCCTGTCCGGGTCCTTGTCCGTAGCCCATCGGGAGCAGCAGACCTGAGGCGTAGAAGAGCTTCTTGCCCAAGAGGAAGATGGGTACTGTGACGAGCAGGCCCACCAGTCCCTGAAGGATATAGGTGCTTGCAGTGACAGCACCGGTCTCCACCACCTTGATGGTTGTAGTGGCGCTTTTGATTTTCTTGTTTTTCAACGCCATTGCCACAAACCCAAGACCGAGTGCGTGGTAGGTGACAATCTCCATCGAGGACTTGTCGACCATCGATGCGAAGAATCCGAAAGGCTTCAGGCAGAGGATAAGCAGTCCGGCAAGCAATGCCGATGGGAGTAGGCTGCGCCTGAAGAGCGGCACGTTGCAGCGTATCAGGTTGGCCACCAGAAGAGCCACCACGATGATGAAGAACTGGATGAGCCAGGCCCATGCCGAGAGGTTAGCAAATGAGGTCATATCTTGATTGTTTGATTGATTTGAATTCTTATTTTATTTTAACGTAAAAAGAGTTTTTTTCGTATATTTGCAATGATAAAAAAGTGGATTATGAAAAAGGCAATACAGGATAACGACTTGCTGTACAATATCCTAAGTCCTCTGGTTCAGTTTGGTACACGGTGCCACTACAATGCGTTTGATGTGCATGGACTAGACAACCTGCCCACCGACGGGGCCTATATTATCGCCCCCTGCCACCAGCAGGCCCTTATGGAACCACTCGCCGTGCTTTGCTTTGCCCCCAAGCCACCCGTGTTTTTGGCACGTGCCGATATATTCAAGAAACCGACACTGAGTGCAATCCTCACGTTCCTTAAGATAATGCCTGTTTATCGCATCCGTGACGGACAGGATCAGTTAGGGAGGAATAAAGAGATATTCGACCGTTGCCGCGATGTGTTGCTAGACGGCTTTCCGCTCTGCCTTATGGCCGAAGGTCGTCATAACAACCGGCACCACCTGCTCAATATGGGAAAGGGAATGTTCCGCATCGCCGGCGAGACGCAATTGGCGCTCGGCGACCATCCGCTGTATATCGTTCCCACGGGTATCGACTTCGACGAGTATGAGAAGCCCTACAGCAACCTTGTGGTCAACATCGGCAAGCCGATACCTGTGCAGCCCTTTATAGCGACCTATCTTGACAACGAACCCCTTGCGCTCAACCAGATGCGCGACGCTCTCCACGATGCTCTGTTGCCGCTCATGCATGATATCCGCGACGAGGAACACTACGACGAGATAATGACACTCTGCAATGTCCTCAACCGCGAGATGCGTCGCCGCGAAGGACTGAGGAATACGGCGTGGAACCGCTTCCTTATGAGGCAACGGATTAGTGCGGAATGCGGAGTGCGGAGTGCGGAGCTTGTTCCCGTGGTTCAAACCCTGAAGGCTGAACTTGCAAGGTTGTATATTGACGAGAAGATGCTTTCCGAGCATTGGAGCCTGCTAGGTACCCTGATGGCGTTGCTACTGGTGGCTGCTGCGGTGACTTCGGTCGTTATGGTACCTGTGGTGCGCTGGGTGTTGCTCTTCTGCCTTCTGTGCTATCCTATGGCGGTGCTGCCCACACACCTTGTTGTCAGGGAGAAGGTGGCCGACCCGCAGTTCCGCAGCTCGTTCAACTTCGGTGTGCGCTTCTTCCCATCCATACTCTATACTATCGTGATAGCCATCGTGATGGCCTGCTGCAAAGGTCTCTTGTGGGGGCTTGCGGCCGTAGCCGTGGCCTTTATTGTAGCAAGAATAACAGGTCCTACAACCCATTGGCTGAAGAACCTGTTACGCAACTGCCGCTATTGGCTGCTACGCCTCTTCAGGCGCGGTGCCATGCGGGAGATGGATATGACTTACAAAGCGTTGGTTGACCTTATTTAAGGTGGTCTTCGTAGTACTGGAACATCTTATAGTATAAGTGGTTCCTTTCCATTCCGCGGACGTTGTGCTCGTGGTGTGGGTAGACGAAGTAGTCAACCTGCTTGAAGTTGTTGATGCAACGTTCGATGAATTCCAGCGAGTGCTGCCAGACGACGGTATTGTCCTCGCAGCCGTGGATAATCAGCAGACGACCTTCGAGGTCTTTGGCTTTGTTGAGGAGGCAGTTGGCCTCGTAGCCCTCGGGGTTCTCCTGCGGGGTGTCCATGTAGCGTTCGCCGTACATGATTTCATACCACTTCCAGTCGATGACAGGGCCACCGGCACAGCCCACCTTGAAGACCTCGGGATGCGCCAGCTTCATGGTGATGGTCATGAAGCCGCCAAAGCTCCAGCCCTCCACGCCCATACGGTCTTGGTCAACGTATGGCAGGCTCTTGAGGAACTTGACGCCCTCCATCTGGTCGGCCATCTCAATCTCGCCGAGGTGGCGATGCGTGCAACTCTCGAACTCGAAGCCGCGGTTATCGGTGCCGCGGTTGTCTACGGTGAAGACCACATAGCCCTGCTGGGCGAGGAACATGAAGTAGAGGTTGCCGCCACCCAGCCAGCTATCGGTGACAAGCTGCGAATGAGGGCCACCGTAGACATAGACCAGCGTCGGGTATTTCTCGCTGGGCTTCATGTTCGGAGGCGTGATAAGGCGGTAGTAGAGGTCGGTCTTGCCGTCGGCAGCCTTGATGGTGCCGAGCTTGATGCCAGGCATTGCGTAGTCTTTCAAAGGGTTCTCGGAGACATAGAGCCGATAGGATATCTGCTGGAGCTTCTTCCCATATTTGACTTTGTTCCAATAGGCGGCGGCAGGAACATCAACCGACGAGTAAACGTCCACATAGCAATCGCCGTTTTCGTTCAGCACCACTGAGTGTGTGCCTTTGCCATCCGTCAGGAGGGTCATCTTCCCGTCTTTCAGGTTCACGCGGTAGGCGTCGCGGCCGGCGAGGTTACCCTTGTTGGCGTAGATGAAGATGTTCTCACCTTTCTTGTCGAACTGGATGAAGCCCTCCACCTCGTACTCGCCCTTGGTTACCTGCTTTACGAGAGTGCCGTCAAGGTTGTATAGATAGAGGTGCTTGTAGCCGTCACGCATAGAATACCACAAGAATTGATTACCCTTGGGGGTGAAAATCATGGGCTCGCAGGGCTCCACATAGCGTGGGTTGGTCTCCTCGAAGAGCACCTTCACGAAGTCGCCCGTGGCCGCGTCGTACTGTTCGAGCCACATGTGGTTCTGCTCGCGGTTCACCTTGGCAATGAAGACATACTGCTCGTCGGGGCTCCAGGCAATGTTGGTCAGGTACATCTCGCGCTCATGCACTGTGGTATCACGGGCGGTATTGAGATACACAAGTTTCTCGTCCGCGCAGTCCCACACGCCGACGGTCACCTCGTGGCTCTTCATGCCGGCCATGGGGTACTTGATGTTGCGCACCTCGGCCTCGCGGGCCTTGGTGTTAACGATGGGATAGTCTACCACCATGCTTTGGTCCATACGGTAGAAGGCCAGCCTTGAGGCCTTGGGCGACCAGAAAAGGCCGCCGTTGATACCGAACTCGTTGCGGTGCACACTCTCGCCAAGGACGATATTGTAGCCGTCACCACGCTCCACCAGCTTACCATCCACATAGAGGTTGCCCTCCTTCAGTTCGACGCGCTCCTCCAGTTTGGGGTCGTGGTTCTTGGGCTTGCGCCAGTCCTGCTGCTCGTCGGTGAGTTTGAACTCCTTCTTGCCGTCGAAGCCATAGTAGCCTTTGTCCTCGCCGCTCTTGTAGTAGGTTACGGTCTTACCGTCGGGCGCGAAGATGAAACTCATCATCTCACGTTGCGGATAAAGGCTGCGGTCCATCAGCTGGTTCCACTGCAGGAGTTTCTCCTGCGAAAAAGCGGTGCCCGCAATCAGCAGCACCGCCAAAGTAATAAGTATTTTTTTCATATCAATAGTTCTTCCAATTTCTAAACTTAAGGTTGAAGACGCCGAAGAAGGCTTCCTTGAAAATCTTCATGCTCATCTTGGAGGTTCCTAATACACGGTCGGTGAAGATGATGGGTACCTCGTAGACCTTGAAGCCCAAGCGTGTGGCGGTATACTTCATCTCAATCTGGAAGGCGTAACCTACGAACTTCACTTTGTCGAATTTGATTTTATCCAACACTCGGTGACTCCAGCATACGAAGCCGGCGGTGGCATCGCATACATTCATGCCAGTGACGAATTTTACATATTTTGAGGCGAAGTAGCTCATCATCAGGCGCCCCATTGGCCAATTGACTACGGAAATCTTTCCTCCCACATAGCGGCTTCCGACCACCACGTCTCCTTTGCCCGTCGAACATGCGTCGTAGAGCCTGACGAGGTCGTCGGGGTTGTGACTGAAGTCGGCATCCATCTCGATCATGTACTCGTAGCCGTTCGCGTTGCCCCACTGCATACCGGCGAGGTAGGCGGTGCCGAGTCCGAGCTTGCCTTTGCGCTCGAGGATATGTAGGCGGTTGGGGAACTCCTGCATAAGGCGCTTTACTATATCGGCGGTACCGTCGGGTGAATTGTCCTCGACGATAAGCATATCGAACTCCTTGGGGAGAGAAAAAACCTTGCGGATGATGGCCTCGATGTTTTCCTTTTCGTTGTAGGTCGGTGTAATAACAAGAGTGTCGGACATAATATGATGATATTTATTGCGGTGCAAAAATACGAAAAAAAACCGACACTTGGCCGGTTTTTATAAAAAATATTTTTATTTTCTGCGGTGAGGCTAGAATTTCACTATGTCGATCAGGCGTACACCATCGAGCCAGACGGCGATGCAGCCCACAGCACCGAGCTCGCCGGCTTCCTCCCAGTCGGCAATCGGCTGTAGGGTGAGCGCATCGACAATCTCGAAATATTCGGGTTCGAAACGCAAGCCGTTGGGTTGGGGATTGACCTCGTGGAACGAAGCCAAAGTGTCGAGCACCCATTCCTTCACGTCGTCGACCTCCTCGAATTCGGCCATTTCGGCTGCCTGCTCGAGAGTGGAGTTGATTATCGGGGCGATAGAGCGGGCTTCGGGCGAGAGGCGCATATTGCGGCTGCTGAGGGCCAATCCGTCATCGGCACGGACGATGGGGCAGGGAACAAGCTCGATGGGATATTTAATCTGTTCGAGCAGCGAGCGGATGACGGCAATCTGCTGGTAGTCTTTCTCGCCGAAGTAGGCTCGGGTGGGTTGTGCAAGGTCGAACAGGCGGCGCACTACAACGGCTACACCGCTGAAATGCCCCGGACGACGCGGTCCTTCCATGACCTCTTCCACGGAACCGAAATGATACACCTCCTTGGGTTCTCCATCGGGATACATCTCGTCAACCGTCGGGGTGAAGGCTAGAAGCTCCGATGCGCGGAACCCGCCCTTGGCCAGTAAGTCGGCGATGAGACGCAGGTCGTTGTCAATAGTACGTGGGTATTTTTCGAGGTCTTCCTTATTGTTGAACTGGATGGGGTTTACGAAGAGACTTACGACGACGAAGTCGTTTTCCTTCACTGCGCGTTCGATAAGCGAAAGGTGGCCCTCGTGGAGGGCGCCCATAGTTGGCACGAGACCTATTTCCAAGCCTTTCCCTTTGGCTTCCTTGACTGCCGCCTGAAGTTCGGCGGCCTTTTGTATCTGTTTCATGTTCATAAATGTGTTTTACAAGTCCAAATATCCTTTACCTTGGCGGACAATCTCAATGCCGTCGGAACAGTCGACCACCGTGGATGGTTCGGCATCGGCCATACCGCCATCGACCACTATCTCAACCCTCGAACCGAAACGTTCGTGGATAAGCTCTGGGTCAGTATAGTTCTCCACTTCGTCGTCGCCGTCGAGTGGGCGTACCGAGGTGCAGATGAGTGGCGAGCCGGTCTCTTCGATTATGGCGCGTGTGATGTCGTTGTCTGGTACGCGTATACCGATAGTGTGGTTGGCGTTCTGGAAGTTGCGAGGTACAGTTCCAGCGGCTTCCATGATGAAAGTGAAGGGGCCGGGGAGGTACTGTTTGAGAAGTGCAAAGGTGTCGCGGTCTATGGAACGATAGTACTCCGATGCCTGACTGAGTGAGGCGCAGAGCATCGAGTATCGGGCCTGCTTAAGACGGAATCCTTTGAGTTGGGCAATCTGCTCGGCGGCTTTCTTGTGCTCCATCGAGCAGCAAAAGGCGTAAAGTGTGTCGGTGGGCAAGATGGTTACACCTCCGTTACGCAACAGGTCAGCCACCCGCCTGACTTCACGGGGGTTAGGGTTGCCGTTGTAGAGCTTGGTTATCATGGTTGCACTCCAATTTTGAAGATGCAAAAATACTACATTTGTGCGACATGGCAAAATTTTTTTTCACCACATTGGCGTAAAAAAATATACCATATACAATAAAACGTGTATAGCAGTCGTTATTAAACTACTATGAAGACTAAAATACTCGCCTTTATGATGCTTCTTCTGCTGGTTCCCAGTGTTGAAGCACAGAAGATTAAGTTCAGTCGATATTTCACCGGCGGCACCCTCCGAATCGACTGTATGCGTGAGGGTGATGCTCGGGGAGATACAATCTGGGTAAGCCGTTGGCTCGACCGCTCGGCCTATTGGCATGGTTCTCGTACCACGATGCTCGACCCGTTTGACAATGGTGATTACCGTGTGGTTATGCGTGACGCCAAGACTGGCCGCGAAATCTATTCGCGCTGTTACAGCAACCTTTTCCGTGAGTATTGCGGTACGCCACAGGGTAAGAAGGAACGCGCCCAATTCGAGGAGACCCACCTCCTGCCAATGCCCAAGGCGGCGGTACAGATAGCCTTACAGCGACGTGGCAGCGACCAGCAGTTTGTGGATCAAACTGTTGTGGCTTTCGACCCTGATGGTGCCGACCTCGGCTATAACTATCATATCGGTGAGACGCGTGACTTGGAAATACACGGCACTACTGACCGCAAGGTTGACGTGGTTATTGTGGCACAGGGCTATGAAGGCGAGACACAGCAGAAACTCAATATCGACTACTACCGTATGAAGGAAGTCCTCTTCTCGCAGGAACCTTTCAAGAGCCACCGTGAAGATTTCAATGTCTACGGCGTGAAGGCCGACGTTGGCGTCAAATACAACACCTTCGGCATTGATCGCTACCTTATGACCTTCGATGTGTGGAAGTTGCATGACCGCCTCGGCACTACCCCTTGCGACTACATCATTGTGATGGTCAACGACGAGACCTACGGTGGCGGCGCAATATATAATTTCTATGCTGTCACTTCGATGCACCGTATGGCCGAATATGTGCTGCCTCACGAGTTCGGTCATCACTTTGGTGGTCTGGCTGACGAGTATGTAGACGAGGACTTAAGTTATTCCGGCCTTTATCTCCACGGATACGAACCGCATGAGCCCAATATCACTACACTCAAGGACTTCGATCGCAAGTGGAAATCTAAGTTGCCCACCGGTATCAAAGTGCCTACGCCCGACAACAACGACGTGCCCAAGTCGGAGTGCGGACCTCTGGGTGTTTATGAGGGTGCAGGCTACAGTGCCAAGGGTGTTTACCGCCCCACGATGCACTGCATGATGCGTGACTATGCTCCCTTCTGCCCTGTTTGCAGCCATCGTCTTGAGGAAATCTTCAGTATCTACAGCAGATGATGAAGATTGTGGAAAGTGGAAATCGAAAAATGAAAAGAGTGAAGGTGAGGGCATTGATGGCGCTTCTCCTCTTCCCTCTTTCTTTTTTGTTTTTTTCGCTTGGTTCTTGCACCCACGACGGATATATCGACGAGAACGAGGCAATTCTTGCCTTTTCTGTAGATACACTCAGTTTCGATACGGTATTCACTTCAATGGCTACGCCGACGCATATCGTAGTGGTCTACAACCGTAGTGGACACGACGTGCTCCTTTCGCAGGTGACCCTCGAGGGAGGCCGTGCCAGCCGCTTCCGCCTCAATGTTGACGGCGACACATCGATGGTGGCCCGCAATGTTGAGATTATGGCTGGCGACAGCATTTTCATCTTTGTGGCGGCCAATATCAACCCCAATGACCAGACTGCACCATTTGTGGTCGAGGATGCAATCCGCTTCTCCAATGGGCAGCGGCTACCCCTTTCGGCTTGGGGCCGCAATGCTGTCTACCACCGTCCTACCGACACACTTCATTATGCCGACGGTACCTATCCACTTGATGCCTTTGGAAATCCCTATGCCTACAGCGTTATTGACTGTGCCAACTGGCGGCATGACCTGCCTCATGTCATCATAGGCTATGCCGTGGTTGACTCGCGCAATTCGCTCAGCCTTACCGCTGGCGACGAACTCTATTTCTATAATGACGCAGTCCTCTGGGTCTATGATAGTGCCACGCTTGACGTTCACGGTACCGCCGAACAGCCAGTGCTCTTCACATCTGTGCGTACCGACGGGTGGTATTCGTTTCTTGCAGGCCAGTGGGGGCATGTGTGGCTTTCGGCAGGCTCGACGGACAATGTTATCGACCATGCCGTCATTGAGAAAGGATGCTTCGGTCTGGTGGTCGACACCAATGTCGGTACCAACCCGACTCTGACCATCAGCAATACCGAGTTGCGCCACATGTCGTACACCGGTATACAGGCCCAGGGGGCACGCATAGTTGGGAACAACCTGCTTGTCTACCAGTGCGGATTGGCCGACCTTTGGCTACGTGCTGGTGGCGATTATAGTTTCACCTCTAGCACTTTCGCTGGCTATTGGCGCTACGGCAACCGGCAGAACCCTACCGTGGTTGTTCAGAATTTCTATTATGCCGTAGGCAATGTCATCATTCCGCGTGACATCATCCGTGCCGACTTTACAGACTGTATCATCTGGGGCACCTATCCCGACACGGAACTGCTGGAGCAGCAGGTGGAGGAAGCTGCCTATAACAGCCGCTTTGTCCATAGTTTGGTGAAGGGCGGCGAGTGGAGTGCCGACCCACTGTTTGTTGACCCGGATAAGAACGATTATCACTTGCAGGATGGGTCTCCCGCAATCGGAATAGGTTATCAATTCGAAACAGAATAGTTATGTACGAATACTTTCAGGGCCGTTTGGCCAGTCTTGAACCCACACAGGCCGTCGTCGACTGTGGCGGTGTGGGCTATCTTTTGGAAATAACGCTTAATACCTATGAGGCTCTGCGCAGCGCACCGGCCGACAGCGTAAAACTCTACGCCCATCATGTGGTGCGTGAGGATGCGCAGCAGCTTTTCGGCTTCTATGACATGGCCGAGCGCGAGATGTTCCGCATCCTCGTGAGCGTCAACGGTGTGGGCAACCAGACGGCTCGGGTGATGCTCTCGTCGCTGACTGTCGACGAACTTCGCGCTGCCATTCAGACTCAGGATGTCAAGAAGGTGCAGCGAGTGAAGGGTATCGGTGCCAAGACTGCCCAACGCATAGTGTTGGAACTGGCCGACAAGGTGGGTGCCGCCGGTGTCGTTATGCCCGGTGTCAAGGGCAACCCTGCCCGAGACGAGGCTATCACCGCCCTCCAGATGCTGGGCTTTGCCAAACAGGCAGTGGAGAAACTGCTCACCAGTCAGGAGTGGAACAATGCCGACGGTACTCCAATGACCGTAGAAGAGATAATCAAAGAAGGTTTGAAACGTCTTTAGCCATGAAACGACAGATACTTACAGCATTATTGCTCTGCCTGGCAATCGGTGCCGGTGCGCAGCAGGTAATGCGCGATGATTTCAATGGGATGCAGGTTTCGTATACCGTTGGTACGGTAGAAATGCAGAAAACGAGCCTTGCCGGCAGGCAGTTCGTCGGTCTCGGAATCGAGGGATGCATCCCGTCGGCCGAGGTGGGCGCACCGTCGTTGCCACTCTTCTCATATTTGATAGAGGTGCCTCTGTGTGAGGAATTCGAGGTTGTGGTCAGTGATGCCGACTATGACACCATATCCGTCGCCGGCATGGTTACTCCGGCTCAGCCTTCACGCAGCAAGAGTGAAGTCGGGCCTTACAAGTTGGAGTACAATGAGGCCATTTACTCGACCGATGAGTACTATGGCGACATTGCGGCTACAGTGGAGCCTGTCGGTATTGCGCGCGACCGCCGTCTGGCGCGACTGCAGTTCTCCCCGATACGCTATAATCCCGTGAGAGGTAGCATTATAGTCTGCCGTAAGGCCACGGTGACGGTACATTACCGCGGAGCCGACCGCGAGGGTACCCTCGCGATGTTCGAGCGATACCATTCACCCGCCTTCAATAGCGGTGCACAGACCCTCAATGGTTTGTATCCCAAGAGTGTGCGTACTGCCGCGCCGGTGCGCTACCTTATTGTGGCGCACAGCATGTTCCGCGGCCAGATGGACAACTTTGTGCAGTGGAAACGCCGCAAAGGATTCATAACAGATATAGTCTATACCGACGATGCGGGGGTGGGTACCACTTCGACTGCCATCCAGTCGTATATCCAGAACCAGTACACCAATGCCACTGCCGCTTCGCCGGCCCCGACCTATCTTCTTATCGTGGGCGACCACGAGCAGATACCGGCCTTTTCTGCGCAGGTGACCAGCCCTTCGTCGGACCATATCACCGACCTCTATTACTCCAGTTGGACTTCGGGTGACCATATTCCCGACTGCTACTGCGGTCGATTCTCGGCTCAGAATGTCAGTCAGTTGACGCCACAGATAGAGAAGACCCTGATGTATGAGCAGTACACCTTTGCCGACCCGAGTTTCCTCGACCGTGCCGTGATGGTGGCTGGTGTGGACAACGGAAGCAGCGGCGACTATGGCTATACCCATGCCGACCCGGCTATGGACTACGCTATCACCAACTATATCAACGGTTCTCATGGCTGGAGCCAGGTGAAATATTTTAAGAACAACACGTCGATTGTGCCTACTGGCTCAAACGTCACCGTCGGAAGCAGTGCCTCGTCCAACTCGTCCACGGTGCGCGATTGTTACAACCAGGGTGCCGGATGGATTAACTATTCCGCCCATGGTAATGCAACTTGCTGGGGTACTCCCAGTTTCACAACCTCGAATGTAGCCGCCATGACCAACACTCAGAAGTTCGGTATCATGATTGGCAACTGCTGCCTGACCAACAAGTTTGAGACTACCACCTGCCTCGGTGAGTCACTGCTCCGCAAGGGCAACTACTGCGGCGCGGTGGGATACATCGGGGGTAGCAACAGCACCTATTGGAACGAGGACTTTTACTGGGCTGTGGGGCTGCGTAGCGGTATTAGTCCCACAATGTCGATGGCCTACAATGCCTCTAACCTTGGAGCCTACGACCGTATCAACCACACACACAATGAGGCTTACGGCCAATGGGTAAAGACTCAGGGCGAACTTATGTTCCAGGGTAATATGGCTGTAGAGGGCTCCTCATCGAATTACAAATACTACTATTGGGAAATATACCACCTGATGGGCGACCCGTCATTGATGCCCTACCTGACCCAAGCTTCGGAGATGACCCTTACGGCCCCTGCGTCGATACCTGCTGGCACGTCGTCAATCAGTGTGACGGCGGCCCCTTATGCCTATGTTGCCCTGACCGATACTTCCACGCATACCCTGAAGGCGGCGGCTTTCGCCAATGCCTCGGGCCAGGCTACGCTCACACTTACGTCGGGTCTGGCGATGGGCGGATATGAGGTGGTTGCGTCGGCACAGCAGTACCGCACCGCCTTCCAAAACCTTTCGGTGGTTACTTCGTCGGGGCCCTATGCGGCGGTTGTTTCGGTTGAGGCCACTGGTGCGATGAATGCAGGCTCCACGGTACCGCTGACTGTCAAGGTGGTCAATCAGGGCAACAGCATCGCCCGTAATGTCGTGGTTGCTTTCTCGTCGGGTAATACAGCCCTGTCACTGAACCGAAGCAGCGTCTCGGTGGGCAGTATCGCTGCCGGCGACACTGCGACTATAAGCAATGTGACGGCGACTGTCGGCGCTCAGGCTGTGGACCAGAGCGTTGCGAATATCACTGCCACAACCACATGGACTGGTAATAGCACAGGAGTGGCATCAGTTACTCCGTTCACCTTAAATGCAGCGCAGGTGGCCATCGAGGTGGCCGGAGGCCGGCTCTGTGTTATGCCGGGCAATGCTGTGGCGGTGAATGTCACGGTGAGCAACAGCGGCCATGCGGCGCTGGGTTCCACCCAGTTGACGGCTACCACGGGTTCGTCGCAACTGACGGCCAGCGTGTCGGGCGGCAGCTTCACCCTTGCGGCCGGCGCCAGCGTCACCCGTCAGGTGACACTCACGGCGGCAGCCTCGATGGAAGAAGGGGCCACGGTGCCTGTCTATCTGGTGCTCAGCGGTTCGCGTACGGAGAGAGACACGCTGGAGGTGTACATTGGCGAGATTCATGTCGAGACTTTCGAGGGCGGCTTCACGATGAATGGCTGGACGCAGGGCACCTATCCGTGGGAGATAACCACTTCCGAACATTCGTCAGGCAACTCTTGCGCCCGCTCGTGCAGCACGTTGAGCCACAGCCAGACGTCGGAAATGACCCTCGCGGTCAGTGTGGCCACGGCCGACAGCGTAAGCTTCTGGTACAAGGTCTCGTCGGAGTCTAACTATGATAAGTTTCACTTCTATATCGATGGAACTGAGAAGATTGTAACTTCTGGTCAGGTGGATTGGACACGTGCTGCCTACCTTCTTGCCGCCGGCGACCACCTGTTGAAATTCACCTACTCCAAGGATGTAAGTGTCAGCAGCTATTCGGATTGTGCCTGGGTTGATGAGATAACGCTGCCGAGGCCGGTACCGACTTATGTGGTGAATGTCAGTGCCACTAACGGAACTCCTACGGGTGCAGGCACTTACGCCCAGGGCGAGACGGCCACGGTCGGCGTCTATCCCAATGCCGGATATGCCTTTGTTCGCTGGAACGATGGTAACACTGTCAACCCGCGCCAGTTTACCGTCACCAGGTCGGTGAACCTCACCGCCACCCTCTCGCAGGGCGGTGTCACTACGGTACACGACACGACCTATGTGCCTGTGCATGATACTAGTTACGTCACGGTGCACGATACCAGTTATGTCACGGTGCACGACACCGCATACATTACGGTTCGCGATACCAGTTACATCACCGTTCATGACACAAGTTTCGTGACGCTGTATGATACCACATACGTTACGGTGCACGATACCAGTTACATAACTGTGCATGACACTGCCTACATTGCGGTACATGACACTACTTTCGTCAGTGGCCGTGATACACTTTATGTCACGCAGTTTGTGCATGATACGACCTTTGTCACCCTTTTCGACACGGCTTGGATAGTGCAGTATTTGCATGACACGGCCTGGTTGGTGCAATATGTGTATGATACGGCATACGTGATTGAGTTTGATACTGTTACGGTGCATGATACACTTGAGGTGCCGTTCCCGGTGAATGTGTTGATACATGATACCACGGTGGTGGAACTCTATGTCCACGACACGGCCTATGTCCACGATACGCTTTTGACGGTTGAAACCATTTATTCCACCGATACAATCTATGTGTATGATACGCTGTATGTGTATGATACAGTGTTTGTTTACGATACGGTCATTGTCCATGACACGGTATATGTGCCCACTGACGGTATCGGCGAGGCACAGCTTGCCGGAGCGCGAATCTATCAGCGTGGCGGGCATGTGGTTGTAGAGAGCATTGATGGGGTTGCGCTGCCGGAAGTTGTTGTCTATGATGTCGTTGGGCGTCGCTTGACGGGCCGCAACCGCGGTGCTTCGACCGATTGTCGCTTCACCTTTGCCGTACCGGCCTCGGGTGTCTACCTGGTCAAGGTGGGCGATGCGCCAGCATGTCGTGTTTCCGTCGTGAGGTAAACACCCCGTTCCGGAGGGAACCTGAAACGCTTATTATTTTTCGCGTGCTTACGTGCGAAGGCGAAGGGTAGGCGTTGGTCAGGCGTTGATCAGGCGTTGATCAGGCGAAGGTGGGTCTAACCTACTGGCGTTCTTACTGTTATCTAAATTTTAACATTATATAACATTGATAATCAGTGTTATGGCTATTTCTGCCGAAAATGGCGCGGCGGTATTATTTTTATTTATATATCCAACAATATTTGGCGGCGTTTCGCGTTTATTGTTAGATAAATTATAAAAATTGAAGATTCGTCACATATTGCTGCTGGTTCTGATCCTGCTTCTGCCTAGGTTAGTGCATGGTCAGAGCGACAGCGTGGAATTCACCCCGATGGGTAGCGGATATACCCCTTCGGCGGTGAAAACCACGGTGGTGTACAATCCCGACACCCGCCAATATGAGCGTGTCACGATGGTTGGCGACCAGGTTGTCAGCCGCGAATATATGACATTCGAGCAGTATCAGGACTGGCAAATGGACCAGGCCCTGCAGAAATATTGGAACGAAAAGGTGGAAGGCACGGCCCTCGACAATGCTGGCGGCGGTCTGCTTGACAAGATTCCCGGATTCAGCCAGATTAGCCAGAAGCTCGATATCCTTGACGGACGGCCTCTTTTCGATATCCAGCCCAGTGGAAGTGCCGAGTTGACCTTCCAGATGGTCCATAACTATCGGGAGAATCCGCAAATAGATGAAAGTGAGCGAGGCAACTGGACCTTCGACTTCGACGAGAATATTCAGGTGAACCTCCACGCAAAAATAGGCGATCTTATTGAGTTTGACCTCAATGAGAATACCAAGGCGACCTTCGATTTCGAGAACAAAAAAAAGATAAAGTACGAAGGGAAAGAGGATGACATCCTGCAGCTTTTCGAGGCGGCTGATATTTCTTTCCCATTGCAAACCACCCTCATACAAGGTAGCCAGCAGCTGTTTGGCTTCCATACCAAGTTGAAATTCGGTAAGTTGACGGTCGACGCTGTTATCAGCGAAAAAGAAACATCGACCGAAAATCTTCAGGTTCAAGGCGGTGCGAGCAGTCATGAGTTCGAGATTCGTGCCGACGAATACGAAGAAAACCGGCACTATTTCTTGGCGCAATATTTCTATGACAACTACAACCGTGCGATGGCCACCCTTCCGGTTGTCAATTCCAACATCAAGATTATCCGCCTCGAGGTATGGCGCACCAATGTCGGTGCAGCAGTCACTCAGAACCGGAATATTCTGGCCCTTACCGATTTGGGCGAGCGGAACCCTTCGAATTCGCGGGTAATTGGCATGGGTTCTGTGATGCCATCGAACGGGAGCAACGACATTTTGCAGATGCTTTCTTCAGGTGCGGTGCGCGACATCAATGCTGTTACAAGCTATATGCAGGGCCTCGGCATGACCTCGGGCATTGACTACGAGAAGGTTCAGAGTGCCAGATTGCTCAACAGCAACGAGTATACTTTCAACAGCCAGCTGGGTTTCATAAGCCTCACCCAGCCGTTGGCGAACGATCAGGTACTTGCAGTTGCCTACCAATACCAGGTGATTGGCGACACAACGGTATATCAGGTGGGTGAATTGACCACCGACGGTGTCAACGATCCCAATACGCTCGTTGTCAAATTGCTCAAAGGAACGGCCACCGATACCCACGGGCCGCTGTGGCGTTTGATGATGAAGAACGTCTATTTCCTCAAGAGCAGCCAGTTGAGCCGCGACGGGTTCCGCCTGAATATCCTCTGCGAGGATCCTGAAGGAGGCATAGGTATTGGTTTCTTTTCCGACGGTCCGAAGCAGGGAATGCCGCTCATCGAGGTATTTGGACTGGACCGTATGGATGCCACACAGAGCTATTACTATGCTGATGGTGTGTTCGACTGGTTCGACTCTGCTGCTTTCAAGGGAGGTACCATTCAGGCTTCCACCGGACGTATTTTCTTCCCCTATGTCGAACCCTTCGGTAAAGACCTCCGAACCATTATAGGCGACGACGCGTTCGCCGACCGATACGCTTTCGATTCGCTCTACACGATGACACAGGCCCTTGCCCAGCAATATGCCGATCGCAACAAGTTCTACCTCGAAGGATACTACACATCGAGCGTCAGTGGTGAGATTTCGCTGGGATATAGCGTGACGCCGGGGTCTGTGACAGTCACGGCGGGCGGTATGCCGCTGATAGAAAATGTCGACTATACGGTTGACTACACTATGGGTACGGTGCGTATCATCAACGAAAGCATCCTCTCGTCGAACACCCCCATTAGCGTTAGTTCAGAGAACAACTCGTTCAGCATGACCACAAAGACTATGTTGGGCTTGCACTTGAACTATGAGTTCGACCCCAATTTCAATATCGGTGCTACCTTCATGAACCTACATGAGAAGCCGATGACGCAGAAGAACAACTTCGGTGACGAGCCGACGAGCAACAGCATCTGGGGTCTTGACTTGAAATATAGTCATGAGGTGCCGTTGATTACCAAATTGGTCGACCTACTTCCAGGTATTGAAACCAAGGCTCCGTCGAACCTGAGCCTTACTGCCGAATTCGCCCATTTCATACCTGGTATGAGCAGTACTGGTTCGGAAGAGGGTAGTGTCAGTTATGTTGATGACTTTGAAGGGGCTGAGAGTTCGATTGACCTGAAGGGTGTTTCGTCATGGTTTCTGGCCAGTACGCCCCAGGATTACCGGTCTGCGTTGCCGATGTTCCCCGAGTCTGTTCCCGGATCGGGTCTGGCATACGGCTTCAACCGCGCAAAGTTAGCGTGGTATCGTATCAGTAAAGACTTTTATGAGAGAAGTAACCGGCCGTCGAATATAACCGTCGAGGATCTTTCCGATCCATACGCCCGCCGTATATATGAGCAGGAGGTGTTCCCCAACAAGGAGTTGCAGTCTGGCCAACCCACCTACATATATGAGCTCAATCTGGCCTATTATCCCGACGAGCGTGGCCCTTACAACTATGATGTTGCCCCCACTCAGTATAGTGCCGGTATCGATGCTGATGGCCGTTTGCTAAATCCCGCCTCGCGTTGGGCAGGTATTATGCGAAAACTTGACTATACCGATTTCGAGACACAGAATATTGAGACTATTGAGTTTTGGGTGATGGACCCGTTCATCAACAATCCAACCCATAGCGGTGGTAAGCTCTATATCAACTTGGGTGATATTAGCGAGGATATATTGCGTGATGGACGTAAGGCATTCGAGAACGGTCTTCCAACCTCAGCTACCGTCACTGGGGTCGATACTACAATTTGGGGCCGTGTTCCGAACACTCAGCCTATCGTCAACGCCTTCGACAACGACGAGAATTCACGTATGTATCAGGATGTCGGTTATGACGGTTTGGGCTCTACCAACGGGCTTCAGGACGAGCAGTCGTTCTTTGCCAGCTACCTTGAAGACCTCGCCAACAGGTTTGGTGCCGGAAGTGTTGCCTATCAAATTGCCGCTGCCGACCCTTCTGCCGATGACTTCAGTTATTTCCGCAGTACATACTATGACGAAAATAATGTGAAGATTAACGACCGCTACAAGCTCTTCAATAACCCCGAGGGTAACTCCGGAGTGGAAAGCAACAACACCGAAGACTATATGAGTTCGGCGTCGGCTTATCCCAACGTCGAGGACATCAACAAGGACAACACTCTCAGCGAGGCGGAGAACTACTATCAGTATGTTATTGATCTCAGTCCTGAGAACATGGTCATAGGTCAGAATCATATTGTCGATATCCAGGAGGCTCGTAATGTACAGCTTGAGAATGGCGAATACACCACATGTCGTTGGTATCAGTTCCGTATCCCGATAAGGGAGCCGGACCAGAAAGTCGGCAATATCAATGGATACCAGTCAATCCGCTTCATGAGAATGTTCCTTGGCCAGTTTGAGGAACCGATAATACTTCGCTTTGCTACGCTGGATATGGTTTATTCCACATGGAGGAAATACAGCGAGGATTTGCTACAGCCGGGTGACTATCCTACCGGTACTGCCGACGAGACTTCGTTCAACATATCTACCGTCAATATTGAGGAGAACGGCTCACGTCAGCCGGTGCCATACGTACTTCCCCCAGGAATTGAGCGTGAACAATGGTATTCTACCGGTAATACCTATACTAAACTCAACGAGCAGGCTCTGGAACTTGATGTCGATGGATTGACATCGGGCGATGCACGTGCCATCTACCGTTCGTCGAGTTACGACTTGCGTTATTATGGTCATTTGAAGATGTTTGTCCATGCCGAGCAAAAGTTCCTTTCTGATCAGATGCAAGATGGCGACCTCTCGCTATTCGTCAGGCTGGGCAGTGACTATACCAACAACTATTATGAGTATGAACTGCCACTGCAGTTCACACCATGGTATACTTCTTATGAGGACGACCACGCTATCTGGCCCGATGAGAATAATGTTGACATAGATATTCAAGAACTTACTGCAGTCAAGACACGTCGAAATACAAAGATTCGTTCTGGTGAGGGCGGTTACGCCCCGTCTTTGCTCTATAGCGAGGTTATTGGTGGCAAGAAGTACACCGTATTGGGCAACCCTAATCTCGGCAAGGTGAAGGTGATAATGATTGGAGTGCGCAATCCCAAGAAGGAGAGCCTCACAGATGGTAACAACATGTTGCCCAAATCGGCTATTCTGTGGGTTAATGAGTTGCGTCTGACTGACTATATCAACAAGGGCGGATGGGCGGCAATGGCATTGGCTCGAACCAATTTGGCCGATGTGGGCAACCTTTCAGTATATGGCGCGTACACCACTGCAAACTTTGGTAACCTTGAAGACCCTCTGGTTAAAGAGGAGTTGATGAACACCTTCACATTCCAGACAACTCTCGACATGGAACTCGGCAAGTTCCTTCCGGAGGATTGGGGCTTGCGTATACCGCTTTATCTCGACTATAACCGTGAGATAGGAAGTCCGGAATTCAATCCGTTGAATCCCGATGTGTTGCTGCGAGATGACTTGGCCACCTACCAGACCAAAGCCGAACGCGACAGCGTTCGTGAAATGACAGAACGCCACAAGTCAGCCACAAACCTCACTCTCTCGAATGTTCGCAAGGAACGAGTGGGCAAGAGTGCCTTGAAGCCTCACTTCTATGACCTTGAAAACTTTGCCTTCTCTTATGCCTATAGCCGTGAGCGTATTTCTGACGACGAGACGGAACACTATGCCAAGGATCAGCACCGCGGAGGCTTTACATATAATTACGCTTTGCAGCCAAAGCCGGTTAAGCCGTTCGACAAGGTAAAACTCTTCAATGGCAAGAACTGGAAAATACTCAAGGACTTCAATTTCTACTACCAGCCAAAGAACTTGAGCTTTTCCACGGAGATATATCGTGACTATGAGGAGACCCTTCTTCGCAACAAGAGTCTGGCCCGGGTGATTATTAAACCTACCTATTTCAAACAATTCACATGGCAGCGCACCTATGGCTTGCAATACGACCTTTCTCGGGCGTTTCGAATCCAGTATACAGCTTCGGCTAATGCCCGTGTGGATGAACCTATTGGGCCCATACAGACCCAGACGGCACGCGACTCTATCTGGCAGTCGATAATGGCAGGTGGTACCATGCAGAACTTCCAGCAGACCATCAATGCTACCTATGAATTGCCAATTAACAAGTTGCCATATATGGATTTTCTGCGTATACCGTTGTCGTATCGTACCACATTCAACTATCAGGGCACTACGCAGGCTTTGGCGGCTATGGGTGGTATATTGCAGAGCTCCACCACCATGCAGGCTTCGGCTACGGCAGATATGAAAACCCTCTACAACAAGATTCCGCTCTTGAAAAAGGCCAATGCGCCGCGGCAGAACAATAACAAGCGTCCGCAGCCACAGGTGCGGAACAAGAAACCTGCACCGCCACTTTCGGCGAAGGACTCGGCTGCTATGGCCGACAGCCTGAAGCATGCCAAGTTGATGGAGAACCTGCGTGAGGTGGCTTATTTCGGATTAAGGGTTGTGACCGCCGTGAAGGATGTTAACTTGCAATATAATGTCACTACGGGCTCGCGTTTGCCGGGATATATGGGAGATCCTGTTGCATTCGGTCTCGATCCCAGCCACTATTGGACTCCTGGCCCAGGCTACGTGCTTGGCTATCATCAGGATGTGGTCAACGAATTGCTGCGGTATGACCTTCTTTCTCGTGACACACTTTTCAATTCGCCGCATGAAATGACGGTGAACCGTACCCTCTCATTGCAGGCTACTGTGGAGCCAATACGCGATTTCAAAATACAGGTTAACGCCACTCAGAATTATTCCAACCGCGAGGAGTACTATTACAAATACCTCTCCGAGTGGGATAGGGTTGAAGGTCCGCTGTCCTATGTAATGTCTGGCTCATACACGACGACTATCTGGAGTATGGCGACGGCTTTCACGGATGCCGACGAACTTTTCGGCCGCTTCCTCGATGCCCGCCATACCATGGCCGACAGGCTTGCTGCCGCCAATCCTAACCCTTACAGCGACAATATGGTGCTAGACACGATGCTAGGTGAATACTACCCTGCAGGATATAGTGCCAATCAGCAGACGGTGCTTCTCAGTTCTTTCCTGGCAACATACCTCGGTAACGATCCCGCCACCGGCAGTTTTTCGCCTTTCATGGGTTTCCCGATGCCCAACTGGTCGGTAAATTACAATGGTTTGAGCAAGATACCGTTCCTTAAGAAATGGTTTTCCAATATTTCGCTTTCTCACAAGTATTCATCGACGTACACGGTCGGTAACTTCTATACCGATGCCGCAATCTCCGGTATCGACGGATACGACTATGGCTCCGAGTCGGTCCTCAACACTACTGGCGACTATGTGGCACCCGTCAGTATGGAAGGGGTGCAGATAAGCGAGCAGTTTAACCCGTTGATACGTATGTCGGTCAATATGGTGAACAGCCTGCAGTTTAACTTCTCGCTGCAGAAGAACCGCACCCTTGGCCTCTCGTTCAGCAACAACCAGTTGACCGAGACCACTCGCGACGGTGTCACTTTCGGAGGCGGATACCGTTTCAAGGATATTGCTTTTCAAGTGAAGTTTGGAGAAAAGACCTATGATCTCAAGAGCGATTTGGTGCTTCAGCTGAACCTCACCTACAACAGCAACATGACCAATATCCGTAAAATCAATAGCTACAATCCCGAGGTTGGCGGCCAGGTATCGTCGGGCAGTGAGGTCTGGATGGCCGAGATAAGCGGTGAGTATGCTCTCACAACCTTCCTCACCGTCAGGGCATTTTTCCAAACCAACATTAACACCCCGTATATTTCCAACGCCTACCCCAACTCCACTACCAAAGGAGGCCTGACAATCAGATTCTCCTTCTAGGACAACAAAATACGACTTTAGATTATGAGCAAAGATAGATTTGACAGTTTCGATGAAGAAGTACGTGACCTGGTGCTTGATTTCGAGCGCACGGTGCTCAAGGGCGGTATGCAGTTCTTCGATGTCGATGAACTGGAAATGATCATAGACTACTATTTTGAGGTCAACGACCTCGAACCGCTTGAGGCTGCAGTAAGTTTTGCCGAATATCTATATCCCGATAGTACCGAGGTGAAGATACGCCGTGCCCATGTGGCCATAGCCCGTCAGCAGTACAAGTCGGCCCTCAATCAGCTTTTAGCCCTCCATGACAAGGAACCCGACAATACTGACTTGGCCTATTCTCTCGGTGTGGTATACAGTGCTATGGATCGTCCGGACGATGCTGTCGACCAGTTTCTTGTCGCCTCTAGCGACGGATGGCAGGTGGGCCGCATCTATGGCAATATCGCCGAAGAGTATGTTAAGAAGGATGACCTCAAGACTGCCATAGACTACTATAAACTGGCCCTCGACAAAAACGACCACGATCCGGCCACGCTTTACAACTATGTCGATACCTGCGAGCAATACCACGTCTGTGAGGACGGATGCAGTCAGCTGGAACACTATGTGGAACGCAACCCTTACAGCCGTGACGGCTGGCACTGCCTTGGATTGCTTTATATAGACCTTGGCCTTTTGGAGAAGGCAATAGATGCCTTTGAATATGCTATCGCTATCAACAAGAATAGTCCTGAGACTTATGCCGAACTAGCCTATGCCTATGAACTTTCGGGCGATATAGGACGTGCGGCCACCACCCTACTTCAGATGGCCGACATAGACGAGAGCCGTCAGGATGCCTACCGTCGTATCGGTCAGATGTATCAACGTTATGGTAATGCCGAGGCATCGAATATCTATTTTTCGAAGGTCCTTGCCGACCGCCCCGACGATGCAGCATCAATGGCAGGTATGGCGGTGAATTATCTTCTGCTCGATGACATGCCGATGGCTGTCTCCACCGTGCGCAAGGCCGAACGGCAGGCACCTGGCGACCCCGATGTTCTTTCTGCTCTGGCCAAGGTGTATGATGCCAAGGACGATTGGCAGAAGGCTGGCGAGTACTACGAGCGACTCATTGCCGGCGAGAAATATACCGAGCAGCACTGTCGTGAATATACCGACTTTCTTTTCCGGCACAAGAATTACGACCTTATGATTGATTTTGCCGAGGAATCGCTCGAGGCATTCCCTGCCGACCCGTTCTATTCCACCTATCTTGCGGCCGCTTATTTCTACACTAATCGCTACAACCGTGCCCGCAAGGTGCTGCCCGATGTGTTGTCTGTCGAGTTGGCAAGGCTCTGCCCGCAGATAATGGAGCATCCCTTGCTTGGTCCGCTTGTACCAGGCATTGATACTCAGATGCAATAATTTAACACAATAACGAAGATGAAAAGACACGCAATAATAATCCTTCTGGCGCTAATGCTATGTGGCGCTTCAGGTACGGTTTCAGCACAAACTTCTGTCGGTATCGCCGAGGCGGTGGATTCTACCAAGAGCGGATGGGTGGCCGACGTGCTTCATTGGTATGATGCCCACATGAACTACTACGCCGTGGGAGGACTTATGACCCTCGAGAGTTCATTCATACCCTTTCCCTCCGAGGTGGTGATTCCGCCTGCGGTTTATGTTGCGCTCGACGAGCAGAGCCAGAGCGGCATGAACTGGTGGCTTGTGGTGCTTTTCGGCACCCTGGGAGCCCTGCTGGGAGCCCTTATCAACTATTTTCTCTCACGTTGGCTTGGCCGCCCCATTATTTATGCGTTTGCCAACAGCAAGTTAGGCCATTTCTTGCAACTCTCTAGCGAAAAGGTTGAGCGGGCCGAGGTCTATTTCAACAAGCATGGAGTAGTGTCTACCCTTGTGGGTCGTTTTATCCCGGTCATCCGTCAGCTTATTTCCATTCCTGCCGGTCTCTCGAAGATGAATATCTGGGCCTTTATGTTCTACACCACCCTCGGTGCTGCCGCATGGAATTTCATTCTTGCCCTTCTGGGCTACCTCGCCCATCGGGCAGGGGATATTTCGGTGGTTGAGCAGTACAGCGACGAGATAAGCTATGCCATCATCGGGTTGTTGGTTCTGGTAGTCCTCATCTTCGTCGTTCGTTATTTTATCAAAAAACGTAGAAAATGATACCGTCTGACATACGCGCACAATTCCCGATACTCGACAGTATGGTGCATGGGAAGCCGTTGGTCTATCTGGACAATGCGGCTACCACGCAGAAGCCTCTTGCTGTCATCGAGGCGGTGGATGACTATTACCGTCGTCGCAACGCCAATATTCACCGCGGGGCCTACCATCTGGCCGCAGGGGCCACCGAGGCATACGAGGCTGTCCGCCGTCAGGTGCAGGCTTTCATAGGTGCCCGTCATGCCCATGAAATCGTCTTTACACGTGGCACCACCGAGAGCATCAACCTCGTGGCCTCCAGTTTCTCACGACGTTATTTCAAGGGTGACGACGAGGTGATTGTTTCGGGAATGGAACATCACTCCGACATCGTTCCCTGGCAGTTGGCTGGCGCTACCCTGCGTCCTATCCCGTTCAGCGACGAAGGGGTGCTGGACCTCACAGCCTACGAGCGGTTATTCTCCGACAAGACACGTCTTGTGGCGGTATGTCATGTGTCGAACACTCTCGGCACGGTCAACCCCATAAGAAACATCGTCGATGTGGCCCACGCCCACGGTGTGCCTGTCCTCATCGACGGAGCACAGGCAGTGGCCCATCTGGAGGTCGACGTGCAGGCCCTCGGATGCGATTTCTACTGCTTTTCCGGCCATAAAATGTACGGTCCTATGGGAGTCGGCGTCATGTATGGCCGTGAGGAGATGTTGAATGAATTACCGCCCTATCAGGGTGGGGGAGAGATGATTGAGAGCGTCACGTTCGAGCGAACCACTTACAACCAGTTGCCATACAAGTTCGAGGCTGGCACCCCGTCAGTGGGTGATGTCATAGGCTTGGGCAAGGCCATCGGGTTCATGCAGCAGGTTGGTGTCCGGAATATCGCCGACCATGAGGAGGCCCTTCTTCGCTATGCCACCGATAGCATCCTCCGCCTGCCGGGAATCCGTCTCTTCGGTACTGCCCCCGGCAAGGCTGCAGTACTTTCGTTCCTTGTGGGCGACGCACACCCATACGATGTCGGCACCCTTGTCGACCAGCTCGGCATCGCCGTACGTACGGGCCACCATTGTACCCAGCCCGTCATGGACCGTTATGGCATCCCCGGCACCGTCCGTGCTTCGTTCGCCGTCTACAACACTCGCGACGAGGTCGACTCGTTCATTGCCGCCTTGGAGCGTGTATTACCTATGTTGGAATAGTCTATGTTGGATACATTACATATTGAGAACTATGCTCTTATCCGCGAGGCGGACATCTCGTTCGGCCCAGGATTTGTGGCTATCACCGGCGAGACCGGCGCGGGCAAGAGCATCATGCTCGGTGCCTTGGGCCTTTTGTTGGGTCAGCGGGCCGATGTTGCTGTGCTGGCCGACAAGGGGCGCAAATGCGTGGTGGAGGCGGTGTTCGACGTCCGCGGGCTTGACCTCGACAAGGCCTTCGACCTCGGAGAAGAGGTGGAATACGACGACAACCAGCTTATCATGCGCCGTGAGATACTGCCTACGGGTCGCAGCCGCTCGTTCGTCAACGACACGCCGGTTTCGCTGAAGGCCATGGGGTCGCTGGCCGCCCAGTTGGTCGACATCCACTCGCAGAACCAGACCGAACTTCTGGCCGACGGCACGTTTCGCCTTAACCTGCTCGACTCGCTTGTCGACTCGCCCAAGCCTGACTATCAGAAGGCCTATCAAAAATACACCCACTGCAAGGAAGAGCTCGAGAAACTCACGGCCCAGGAGGCGCAGAACCGTCGCGAGCAGGACTATCTGCAGTTTCAGTTCGATGAACTTTCCTCCGCCGCTCTCGAAGCCGACGAGCAGGAGTCGCTTGAGCGTGAGCAGCAGCTGCTGGCCCATGCCGAGGCCGTCCGTGAGGGATTGTCGGTGGCGGCTGCAGCCATCGACGACGACAGCGAATCTTCGGTGCTGGCACGTCTGCGCCAGGCCAAGGCGGCCCTCTCGCATATCGCCTCCTATCATACCGATGCCGACGAGTTGCTCCGGCGTCTAGAGTCGTCGCTCATAGAGCTTGACGATGTCAATTCCGAACTGCAGCGGGCCGCCGACAGCATCACATACAGCCCCGAACGACAGCAGCAGGTCGACGAGCGGCTGGCCCTCATCTACCGGCTGGAGAAAAAGCATGGCGTCGACAGTGTGCCGGCCCTTATCGCCATCCGTGACGACCTCGACGGTCGCCTGCAGGGCATCGCGTCGCTTGAAGGGCGTATCAAGGAACTTATGGAACAGGTGGATACGGCCTTCTCGACTATGCAGGCCAAGGCCGACGCCCTCACCGTCTCGCGTCGTAAGGCGGGTGCGCTGCTGGTCAAAGGACTGCTCCCCACTCTCCACGAGCTGGGTATGCCTGAAGCCCGTTTTGAGGTGGATATTCCCCCCGCCGACGATTACAGCCCTCGCGGACACGATATGGCGCATTTCCTCTTCAATGCCAACCGTGGAGGCGAGTTGCGCGACATGTCGAAGGTGGCCTCGGGAGGCGAGAAGTCACGCCTGATGCTGGCCGTGAAGAGCATGGTCAACGAGCGGCGTCTGATGCCGACGGTCATCTTCGACGAGATAGATACCGGTGTCAGTGGCGACATCTCGGTGGCTGTGGGTCGTATCATGTGCCGTATGGCCGAGAAGATGCAGGTGGTGGCTATCACCCACCTGCCGCAGATTGCCGCCCGTGCCGTGCAGCACCTGAAGGTCTACAAACAGACCACCAAGGACAGCACCGTGTCGCTTATCCGCCAGCTTGAGCCCGACGAGCGCCTTGTCGAGGTGGCCACCATGCTCAGCAGCGAGCCGCCTACTCCAGCCGCCCTCCAAACCGCCAAGGAACTAATGTCTTAATGTCTTACCGCCTTGCTCCTTACCTCCTGAAAAAATGAACTACTACCTCGTGGGATACATGTACTGCGGCAAGTCCACTTTCGGACGCCGTCTGGCCGAGGCCAAAGGGATGGAATTCCTTGATCTCGACCGTGCCTTCGAGGCGCGCTACCACTACACTGTGCCGCGTTTCTTCGAGCAGTTCGGCGAGCAGGCTTTCCGCAAATTGGAGTCTCAGATGCTATATTCCACGGCCGAGTTGGACAATACCGTCATCGCCACCGGTGGCGGCACTCCATGCCACTCGGGCAATATGGACTTCATCTTGGCCCACGGCACGGCCATCTACCTCCGTATGACGGTCGACGACATTGTGGAGCGTGCCTTGCGCAGCCGCAATCCGCGGCCCATACTGCATGGCCTGCCCGAGGCCGAGTTGCGCCCCATTATCGAGGCTCAAATGAAAGAGCGCGAAGGTGTCTACCTCCGCGCCCAGATAATACTCGATGGGAAGAATCCCAAGCTGGACTAGTACTCGAACATGCTTCCCCCCAGGAACTCGCGCATGATGGAGTTGTAGGGGATGAATTTGTCGTCGATAGGCAGCAGCAGTTCAGAGAAATTGAGCAACTGCTGTGCGCTGGCATATTCGGCGCAGTCCTCAGGCACCTGCTTCAGCAGCGGTTCGGCATAGCGTTTGAGTACCCCAAGTTCGTAGAGTAACGCACTGTTGAACATCACGTTGGCGTTCTCCTGATAAGGGAAGATATGCTTCCTTTCGCCGCGCACCACCTCGGGCCAGCGGCGGAGGGTTTCGTAGGCGTTCCAGCCGCGGAAGTTGTTGTCGCGCACGATGCGGCGCACCAGGCGGTTGTCGGTGCCGTGGATGATGTTCTGGTCGTCGATGGAGAGCTGGGTGAGGGCGCTGACATAGACCTTGAATTTCAGTCCTTCGTCGATTTCGGCGGTCAGCTTGGGGTTGAGGGCGTGGATGCCTTCAACCACGAGGATGCTGCGTGGGCCGAGCTGGAGGGTCTTGCCGCTGAAGAAAGGCTCGCCTTTGATGAAGTCGTAGGTGGGTATTTGTACCGCCTCGCCGCGGAAGAGGGCGTTGAGGTGCTCGTTGAGCATCGGAATGTCGAGGGCGTCGACGCTCTCGAAATCGTATTCGCCGTTGGGCAGTTTGGGTGTGCGGTCGCGTCCGAGGAAGTAGTCGTCGAGCGAGAGCTGGTTGACATCGTAGCCCAATACTGAGAGCTGTACGCTCAGTCGGCGGCACGAGGTGGTCTTGCCGCTGGACGAGGGGCCTGCCAGCAGCACCATGCGGGCGCCGCTCTGGCGCACCTGGTCGGCAATCTCGGCATATTTCTTTTCGTGGAGCGCCTCGGCCAGGAGTATCAGCTGCTGCCCACCGCCGTCGTGGACTATGCGGTTGTAGTCGCCCACGGTCTGGGTGTGCATGAGGTCGACCCACTGGTGGTGCTCGCGGAAGATGGCGAAGAGCTTGGGTGTGTTCTGGAATATAGAGAGTTTGTCGGGATGCTCGGGGTCGGCGCACAAGAGCAGGTAGCCGTCCTCATATTGGCGGAAATCCCAGGTGGTGATGCAGCCGGTGCTGGGAGCCAGTTTGCCGTTGATTTTGTGGACGGTGTCGCCGAGAAAATTCATCTCGATATAGAGTTGCTTGAGGTGCTCGAGGATATAGAGCGTCTTCGGCATGTGGCGCGGGCGGATGAGTTCGATGGCGTCGTTCAGGAGCATGATCTTCGACACGAAGGGGATGTCCTGCTCCTGCAGTTCAATCATGCGGTCGCGCACGGTGCGGCAGACCTCCATGGGGTCGGGCAGCTCGAAGTCTTCTACGGCGCTCACGATACGGCAGTAGAAGCCGTTCTGGAGCGAGTGGTCGAAGCTGAGCACCGCCTTCGGGTAGCAGTCGTGTACGGCGGTGTAGAGCATGAAGCACAGCGCGTTGCGGTACATACGGAAGCCCTGGCGGTCGCTGATATCGATTAGGTGTACCACCTTGGGGTTGTAGATGCGGTACTGGAGGGGCTTCACCTTGTTGTTGACCAGTGCTCCGAGCACGGGCCAGCGCAGCGGCTCGCCATTGGCGGCCTGTTGTTTGGTGTATTCCTCGGCCAGTTCGGCCACGCTGGTGCCCTGCGGCACCTGTTTCCGCTCGCCCGTGTTGGCGAGGACTATTTCTACGTCGGTCATTACTCTTAACTACTTAATTATCTGGCCATCGTCTCCTCGATTTCCTTGACTGTCTTGGGGATGGGCTTGCCGAGGATGCGGGCGCCGGTACGGGTGACCAGCACGTCGTCCTCGATGCGGATGCCGCCGAAGTCTTTCCACTTCTCGAGCTCGCGGTAGTTGATGAAGTCCTTGCACTTGCCCTGGGCCTTCCACTGGTCGATGAGGGCGGGGATGAAGTAGCATCCCGGCTCGTCGGTGATGACGAATCCCGGCTGCAGGCGGCGGCCGCAACGCAGGCTTCCGAGGCCGAACTGCTCGCTGGGGCGTGTCTCGTCGTCATAGCCGACGTTTATCTGGCCGTAGTTCTCCATGTCGTGCACGTCGAGGCCCATCATGTGGCCCAGGCCGTGGGGCATGAGCAGGCTGTGGGCACCGCTCTCGACGATGTCGTCCACCTTGCCCTTGAGGATGCCGAGGGCTTTGTAACCCTCTGCAAGCTTGCGGCTTGCGGCCTGGTGTACCTCCTTGTAGGTGATGCCCGGACGGGTCACTCGGGCGGCCTCGAGGTTGGCGCTGAGCACTATCTCGTAGATGGCCTTCTGACGGGCGTCGAACTTGCCGCCTACGGGCACCGAGCGGGTGATGTCGGAACAGTAGTTCATCGCTGTCTCGCAGCCGGCATCCATCACCAGCATGCGGCCTTTGACCAGCTTGTTGTTGTGTCCGTGGTTGTGGAGAGTCTCGCCGTGGATGGTCATGATGACGGGGAAACTCACGGGGCCGTTGCCCTTCCAGGCCTCGCCCTCCATGAAGCCGGCCAGTTCGTACTCGTAGCGGCCCGGCATGGCCATCTTCATAGCACCCACGTGCATGTTGTAGGCGGTGGCGATGGCTTTCTCGATTTCGCGGATTTCCTCGGCGCTCTTGATGCTGCGCTGCTTGACGCATGCCAGAATCAACTGGCGCGAAGCGTAGCGGTTCACCGCGTCGTAGCTGATGCCCAGCCAGGCGCTGAGGTCGGCGCGGATATCGGCGCGGTAGGGCGGCAGGTAGTGGACATTGCCCAGCGAGGCGTGTTGGTCGAGGAATTTCTGCAGGGCCTTCATGTTGCCCGTGTGGCTCACTCCCACGCTGGCGGCCAACTCTTTGACCGAGGGCAGGGGGCCTGTCCAGATGATGTCGTCGATGTCGTAGTCGTTGGCGAAGATATAGTCCTTGCCGCTCTCGCAGTCGATGACGCCCACCAGGTCCTCGCGCTGGAGGCCGAAGAAGTAGAGGAACGTGCTGTCCTGGCGGAACCAGTAGGTGTTGTCCTTGTAGTTGCAGGGGGCCTCGTGGTTGCCGGGGATGATGATAAGGCCGTGGCCCATGTCCTTGCGCAGCTGGTCGCGCCGCGCCATGTAGGTCTCTTTCTTGAACATATAGCGTTGTTTTTTTGTTGATTTCGATACCTCACCTAACGAAAAAACTCGCCTTTTATTATGTCGAGTGTAAAAAATGTCCTCGGTCGGGGTAGGAGAGGGCAGGCGTTGATCAGGCGTTGATCAGGCGTTGATCAGGCGAAGGTGGGTCTAATCCGCTGGCGTTCTTGGAGTTATGCGATTTTTAACATTATAAACCACTGGAAATCAGCGAATAGGCGGTATTCTGCAGGCGCAAATATTTTTTTTCTTATATAATAAAAAAAAGTCGTATCTTTGCATTCTCAAAGCAAAGTATGACTATGCCCATAAGTGAAGATTAAAATATTAAATATCAACTAATTAACAAACAAACACAATGAAAAAACTTGTACAAAGATTCGCATTGTTGGCGCTTATGCTGCTGCCAATGCTGGCAAGTGCCACTGTGACCAATGCGGTGCCGACCCCTGCCGCCCGCGGTTCGGTCACGATTGGCAATGCCCAAGGCGGTGCCGCTTTCGACACCGTGTACGCCAACCCCAACCCCGGCTACAAAGTCAGCAAGTGGCTCAACGGAAGCGCCGAGCTTTCCGAAATCCCCGGTGAGGTTGTGTTCGATGGCAACAAGATACTCCTTGACGCCACCCAGACTTGGAACATTACCTGTGTCTTCGGCTCCGAGAGCTACACCGTCAGTAAGGGCTCGCTCGAGCACGGCGATATCACCGGCGAGCTCGGTGAATGGCCTTATGGTAAGCTCATTCACATTACGGCCGAGCCTGAAGATGGCTACCAGTTTGATAGCTGGGCCGATGATCCCACTGCTCCCGCCGATCGCTATGTCCATGTGACTGGAACCGCGACCCTTTCTGCCACTTTTGTTCCCGCTACCTACAACCTGAACATTACCACTAATGATGGAAGTGATGTAAAGTTCACGGTTACGGTTATGGATCCAGGGTATACCATACTTTCAACTGACGAGTTCGACTTGGGTAACGGTGATGTGCTGTCTCCTGTTCCGGTCTCTTATGGAAATAAGGCTTCCGTGTCAGTTACTACTAATGGCCATTTCACTACTCCTATAAACTGGGTTCCTACATCTGGTTCCTCATTACTCTACAGTGGCAATACTTCCTATACGATTAGTTCATTCCCTGCCACTGATGTTACCCTTGATATTCAACTCTCCCCTGCTAACGTTATCATCACTGCTTCAAGTATCCTGGATGAACTTGGCACAGTCACCGGTGCTGGTACTGTTGGCTATGGCGAAACCGTGCAACTCGGAGCCAATCCCGAAACCGGCTATGTGTTCGACCACTGGGTGAACACCGAAACTGGCACCACCTACGACCACACCTACAACCCCCTCGTGTTCACCGCCACCACCGACTCCACCTTCACCGCCTATTTCGAACCCGAGCGCTATCATATCGCCCTTGACGCCACTCCCAACGATGCGGCTACCTTCACCGTGAAGAACCTGACCCTTGGTACCGACGCCGTGGCCTATAACGAGTACGACGACTACCCCAACGGCACCGGGCTCCAGATTACCGCTGTCCCCGCCCCCCACTTCCAGTTCGACAAGTGGAGCGACGAGAGCACCCTCAACCCCCGCACCGTATATGTATGGAGCGAAAACAACGTCGACCTGACCGCCCTCTTCGTTCCCGATAGCCACACTGTCACCGTGGTTTCCGATGCCAAGGGTGCTCCGACCCCCTCCGGTGTCTGCGGGCATGTGGCTCACGACTCGGTCTTCAATGTCACGGTCGTGGCAGCCAACGAGGATGAATATGTGTTCGACCACTGGGAGGACGCCAACGGCAACACCGTTACGATGCCCTTCACCGTGGTGAGCGATACCACCATTACCGCCGTCTACCTGCCGGTTCAGTACACCGTCACCGCCGTCATCAATGCTGGCGACGAAACTAAGGGTACCATCAGCCCCGCCACTCAGCTTGTGGATTTCGGCCAGACCGTCACCCTTACTGCTACCCCCAACACCGGATATAACTTCAAGAAATGGAGCGAGCCGACCCACTTCAACGACTCGACAGACGCGGTGATTCACCCCACCATCGATGTTTCCAATGCCAGTCACACCTACGAGTGGACCGCCAGCTTCGGCACAGATGAATTCAAAGTCACTGTGGCCGCTGTTGATGCCGCCTACGGTATCACCCTCGATCCCTCCGGTGTTGAATTTGTGTCGTATGGCAATACGATTACTGTTGCCGAGGATGTCAACACCAACCCCACCATGTATTATGTGGCTGGCTTTACGGACAACCACGACAACGTCCTCACGATGCCCCTCACCGTTACTCAGGACACCACCGTCATTGCCGTCATCGACAGCGTTGAGTACGACCTTACCCTCAGCAGTGCCACCATCGATGGCAAGACCGATACCGTCCTGAAGTACAACACCCCCTTCACCCTGACTCCCGATGCCCCTGCCGCTGGCAAGACCTTCAAGAGCTGGACGGTCGACGGCGTTGCTGATGTAAGCACGGATCCCGCATACGAGTTCACCATGAACGACGACGATATGGAGATCGAGGCCGTCTACGAGGATGTGACCTACACTGTTACTGTCGTCGCCGATCCCACTGAGGGTGGCGATGTCACCGGTACCGCCACCGGCGTTGCCCATGGTGCCTCGGTCACAATCACCGCTGCCGCCAAGGCCCACTACACCTTCACCGGCTGGAACGATGGCAACAACGACCTGAGCCGTAACATCACCGTGGTGAGCGACACCACCTTCACCGCCACCTTCGCCGCCGAAAGCTACACCATCACCCTGCAGGCCAACGACCCCGTCATGGGTACTGTTGAGTTCGACGACCCCACTCACGCCACCGTCGAATACAATACCGTCATCCGTCCCTACCTGGTCGCCCATCCCAACCCCGATGGCGGCTACTACCTGGTGAGATGGGAGGATCAGAATGGTGTCGAGATCACCGACAGCTATAAGATTGCTTCCAACATCACCGCCACCGCCATCTTCGGCTACAGCACTATCAAGGCCAGCTCCTACGTCGTCGAGTACGGCGAGGACACCACTGCCCACATGGATGCCGCCTGGGGTAGCATTAGCAAGAGCGGTGTCGAGGTGTACACCGGCGAGATCACCATTACCTTCACACCCTCTGACGCACACCACGTCTTCATGGGCTGGACCGACGGCGTCGACGCCACGGTCAACCCGCGCACCGTCATTCTCACGCGCGATACCAATATATATGCTATGGTTGCCCTCGACAGCCACACCGTCGCCTATGCCACCAACGCCGTTGCTATGGGTACCATCAACGGTAATGGCAATGCCAGCGGCACCCTGCTGAAACATGGCACCGAGGTACACCTCGTGGCTGAGCCCACTGCACACCACCACTTTGTGAACTGGAGTGCTGGTAGCGGCACTGCTGACACCACCTTTAACGTCGTTGACGATGTTAATCTCACCGCCACCTTCGCCATCGACCAGGTGATTGTCACCGTCAACAATGACGGCAACGGCACCGCCACTGGCGCCGGCACCTACGACTGGGGCAACTCCGTTACCCTTCAGGCCACCGCCACTGCCGAAGGCTATGAGTTCGACAAGTGGGTCGATGCCAGTAGCAACGAGGCCACCGACAACCCCTTGATTTTCCAGGCCACTCAGGATACCATCTGGACCGCCACCTTCAAGAAGGCCTTCTTCTCCGTCGCTATCGACGAGGCTAAGGATGACGACAATGAGGTGATGGGTACCGCCGCCATCTCCGGCGTCACTCCCAACGCCCAGGGCAAGTACGAGTATGGCTCGACGCTCACCTTCACCGCCACCGAAAGCAATCCTGGTTACCATTTCGTGAAGTGGACCTATGAGAACGGCAATCTGATTTCTACCGATAATCCTTACACTGCATTCGCAGTCGGTGCTCAGGACTACACCATCAAGCAGGTCTATGCTCCTAACCAGTTCGACGTCTCCGTCGCCGCTGATGGCGAAGGTACCGTCTCCGGCGCCGCCACTGGCAAGGAATACAAGACCACCGTCGCCCTCACCGCTGAAGCCAATCCCGGCTATGTGTTGAACAATTGGACTAGCTCTCCTGTTACCGAGACCAAGACCGGCGCGAATATCGAAGTTACTGTTCCTGCCAGCAATATTACTTGGACCGCCCACTTTGTTGCGGGCGAGTATGAGGTTGCCGGTGTTGTCGCCGATGCTTGCACCGGTATGGGTACAGTCAGCGGTACTACCACTGCCACTTATGGCGGCAGCCCTGTTACCCTCACCGCGACCGCCAACGAAGGCTACCACTTCGTCAACTGGGACAACAATGATCTTCTGACCGACAATGAACATGCTTTCGATGTGGGTGTCACCAACACTTCTCATACTGCCTACTTTGCCCCCAACACCTACACCCTGACCATCGCCACCAACTTCCCCGTCCGTGGTCATGTTGAGGAGTCTGACGTCACCGTCACCAGCAAGACCGTCAGCTTCGGCGAAGAGATTACTCTTGAAGCTATCAGCCACTCTGGCTACGATTTCGAAAACTGGACCCCCATCTCGGGTACTGTGACTACCACCAATCCTCTGACCTTTACCTATAATGTTAACCACGACACTACCATAACTGCCAACTTCAAGTATCACCAGTGGACGGTTGCCGCCACCGGTACCAACGGTGCCACTGTCACCGGTGCCGGTACCTTCAGCAACGGTGCCGAAGCTATCCTCGAGGCCACTCCTGCCACCCACTACACTGTGTGGAAGGGATGGAAGAACGAGGCTGACGCCATCGTCTCGACCGACAATCCCCTCACCGTGACTGTCCTCAGCGACACCACCCTCACCGCCGTCTATGATGTCGACACCCACACTGTCACCTTCGTTGCCGATCCTAGCAACCGCGGTACCATCGAGTCTGACGACACCGTCAGCACCAACAAATATCCTTACGGTACTGAACTGACCGTTGTCGCCACTCCGGTCAACGAGCATTACCTGTTCGACGGTTGGGTCGACGATGCCACTGCCACTGCTACCCGTACCATCACCGTTGAAGGCGATGTCGACTACACCGCCAACTTTGTTGCCGACCAGTACCTGCTCACCGTTGGTTACTACGAAGGCAGCAATAGCGATATGGGTGTTATCAGCTCCACTCCCGCCACCGGTACCAATATCAGCTACGGCGACGCCGTGGTTCTCTCCGCTGTCGCCAACACCGGTTACGAGTTTGTGAACTGGGTTGATGCCAATGGCGCCGAGGTTAGCGACGATCCCGCCTACAACTTCACCATGGAGCAGGCCACCGCCCTCTATGCAGTGTTCTCCTACAAGACCTTCACCATCACCATCAATACTCCTGTCAAGGAGATGGGTTATGTCGAGGTCCGCAATGCCAATGGCGAGACCATCGCTCTCGACAGCGTTGAGCACACCATCACTGGTTACCAGACCCATACCAACTACACCGTGATTGCCACTCCGAAGTATGGTTATACTTGGAGCCACTGGACAGGTGACAATAGCGGTACCGACTCTCTGTTCACCACCAGCAACAACGACAATACCAATGTGTCGTATGTGGCTTACTTCGCCTATGAGCAGTTTAATGTCAACCTGACCGCCAACAGCGATGCCCGCGGTACGGTCAGCGGCGCCGGCACCTACTCCTATGCCAACATCATCAACATCTCCGCTACTCCTGAGGCCGGCTTCCACTTCGTCCGTTGGAACGACAACAACACCGAGAACCCGCGCTCGCTCCTTGTCCAGGGTGACACCAGCATCATGGCCGTCTTTGCCTACGACCCGATTAGCACCACCCTCGAGGACTGCGATGAGGTTAAATGGACCTTCGCCGCTCAGAACTTCGACACCACCATCACCACCAGCGGCGTCTATAGCCACACCTTCTCTGATGTTCTCGGCGAGGACAGCGTTGTCAACAACACCGTCACCGTCAAGCTCAGCACCACCGGTATTGACGCCCAGAGCCGCTGCTACGAGAGCCTTACTTGGTTGGATGGTGAGACCTACAATGAGAGCAACAACACCGCTACTTGGCACCTCACCAATGTTGCCGGTTGCGACAGCCTTGTTACCCTCAACTTCACCTATTTCGAGAATCTCAGCAAGGACACCGTCGTCGAGGCCTGCAACCCCTTCACCTGGGCTTACACCGGCCTGACCTACGACACCGAGGGTGACCACGTCACCGGTCCTGTCGCCGACGTCAACGGTTGCGACAGCACCACCTCGCTGCACCTCACCTTCACCACTCCGAAGGATACCACCTATACCACCACCGCTTGCGATGAGTTCGTATGGACCATCGCCGGTACCGACCACGTCTACACTGCCACCGGCGACGACAGCTTCGTCTTCACCGATGTCAACCAGTGCACCGCCACCGCTACCATCCACGTCACCATCAACCACAGCAGCAGCGAGCGCTTCGCCGATGTGGATGCTTGCGATGAGTATGCATTTACTTGGACCAACGATGCCAATGCCCCTGAGACCTTCACTGCCACCAACGAGTATCTCCACGAGTATACCTCGGTTGAGGGATGCCCCAGCGTTGATACCGTGAACGTCACCATCCGTCACAACAGCAACACCCGCTACACTGCTGAGGTTGCTTGCGACGAGTTGGTCTACACTTGGGCTAACAGCGGCGAAACCGAGACCTTCACTGTCAGCGATGAGTACTACAATGACTACACCTCCGCTGAGAACTGCCCCAGCACCGACACTGTGGTTGTTACCATCAACAACAACACCAACACTGTGCTTGCTGCCGAGGATGTCTGCGACGTGTTGAACTACACCTGGGCTAACGATCCCACTGGTGCCGACACCGTCATCACCACCAGCGGTACCTACCACCACAAATATAACACCACCGAGGGTTGCCCCAGCACCGACGATATTACCGTCACCATACGTCACAACAGCAACACCAAGTTTGCCGACGAGGAGGCTTGCGACGAGATGACCTACACCTGGGCTAACGACGCCTTCGATACCGTCATCCTCACTAGCGGTACCTACCTGCACAACTACACCTCCGCTGAGAACTGCCCCAGCACCGACACTGTGATTGTTACCATCAACAACAACACCAACACCGTGTTCCCCGCCCAGGATGTCTGCGACCAGTATGCGTTTGCTTGGACCGATGGTACTGATACCACCATCACCACCAGCGGTACTTACACTCACAGCTATCTCACCACCGCCGGTTGCCCCAGCACCGATGAGATTACCGTCGCCATCCGCAACAAGGTTCTGGTTGATGCCTATGCAGAGGCTTGCGACACCTACGAGTGGAACGGCCTGTCCTTCACCCAGAGCGGTAATATCGCCATCAATGGTGTTGCCGCCAACGGCTGCGACAGCGTTACTACCCTGCACCTGACCATCCAGCAAACCAGCATCACCACGCTGGATCCTGTGGCCGTCTGCGATCAGTACACTTGGGAGTTCAACGGCACTACCATCGACACCTACACCACTGGTGGTAACAAGACCTATGAGTATGCCGAAGGTCTCTGCGAGCACAACACCGTCACCCTGCCTCTGACCATCAACACCCTTGCTGATGTTGAGGAGACTGCCGCTGCATGCGACACCTACATTTGGACTATTCAATCCACTGGTGAGTCCTTCACCTACACTGAAGGCGGCGACAAGACCGAGACCATCACCAATGCAGCAACCGGTTGCACCGCCACCGCCATCCTGCACCTGACCATCAACGACAGTCCTGAGATTGAGCAAACCGCCGAGGCTTGCACCAGCTATGACTGGACTATCATGGGTCACACCTACAACTACACCACTGGTGGCGACAAGACCGAGACCTTCGAAGATGCCAACCAATGCACCGTGACTGCCACCCTGCACCTGACCATCCATACTCCCGAGACCGGTGTCAACACCGCCGCTACCATCTGCGATGGTGCCACCTACACCTGGCATGAGGTCGCCTACGACGAGGCCGACACCTACTACTTCGACTACACCGATGACAACAACTGCGCCGTCCAGGATACTCTCGTCCTGACCGTCAACGCCGTTGTTCCTGGTACCAACACCGCCCAGTCTATCTGCGAGGGTGCCACCTACACCTGGAACAACACCGAGTATGCCACCGCCAACACTTACTACTATGACTACACCGATGGCAACAACTGCCCCGTCCAGGATACTCTCGTCCTGACCGTCAATGTTCCCGCGGCCGGTACCAACACCGCCGAGGCTATCTGCGATGGTGCCACCTACACCTGGAACAACACCCCGTACACTGCTGCTGGCACCTACTATTATGACTATAATGATGGCAACGGTTGCGCTGTCCAGGATACTCTCGTCCTGACCGTCAATGTTCCCGCGGCCGG
>CAJOFL010000005.1 GCA_905233895.1 uncultured Bacteroidales bacterium
GCATGTTTTTAAGGGTTATTAATTGACTGCAAAGATACGAACTTTTTCCGAACCTGCGGAAAAAAGTTTTTTGGGCGGTTCGAGGTGGGCAAATATAGGTGTTCGCTCCACTTCGGTCGCGTTCACCTGCCTTCTTAATTTAGGAGAAATGCAGGCGTTGATCAGGCGAAGGTGGGGTAAATAAACTGAGAATTAGGGTGTTATAACGCCATTTTTAAAAACTCGTTAAGATTTGTTAACGAAAAAGTGTTAAGAAGTGTTAAGTTTAACACTTCCCTCAATGGTGGGGCGGCGGATATTAACTCAAGTTAGAGGCGTTCGATACGGAGGGCGGCGGTACCCGCTTCGGTGGTGATTCTCAGGAGGTAGATGCCTTGTGGTAGGGGGGTGAGGTCGATACCGCTCACCTGTTCGCGGCGCAGAAGCAGGCGGCCCTGCAGGTCATATAGCTCGGCTACAGGCACTTCGGTGCTGAACATAACGGATCCCGTGGTGATGGTGGGGTAGGCGAGCAGGGCGTTATCGTCGATGTCGCCGATGCCGTTCTGCGGACGGTCGAAGGTGAGGATAAGGGTGACGACGCTGTCGCAACCGGCGGTGGTGGTTAGGGTGATAGTATATTCGCCGCTTTCGGTGTAGGTCTCGCCGTGCCAACGGAAGTTAGAGGCCTGGGTGGTGATTTCAACAGTATCGTAGGCACTATGGAAAATATGCACGTTGACGGTCTCCAACGAGTCGCATCCGTAGACGGTGGTGTCGATGTGGTTGTAGTTGAAGTCGGTGGTATAGACGGTTCCGTTCCAGAGGAGGCTGTCGCAGGCGGCGAAGTCGATAAGACCGGAGTAGGCGGGATGGACGGTGTACTCGACGAGGGTGTTGCCGCTAACCACGGCGAAGCTGCCGGGAGTGCGGCCTATGGTGTCGTCGCCGACAACTTGGAGGTCGCCCTGACAGAGGTCGACATTGCTGAATTGCACGTCGTTGCGTGGGGTGGGGAGGGTGATGTTGTCAATCCATGCACAGTCGCTGTTGCGGTTGACGGAGCCGTCCTTCGAGTAGGTGAAACGGAAGTTGTGGCTGCCTGGCTGTACGGCGAAGGCGGCACGTGTCCAGGCAACCTCGCCCGAGGCGGTGACCAGTTCCTCGTTATCGATATAAAAATGGAACTTGTCGTAGCCTGATTCCGACGAGACTTTGTACCAGAACGATATGCTGTCGGCCATGCTGACGGTGCGCTGGATGGCGAGTTCGGCGGTCTGGCTGTGGGTGAGTGCCGAATCGGAGCGGGCACAATATATGCCGGCGGCAGGTGCGGTGGTGTCGATAATCCAGTTGTAGTAGCCCTGTGTCCAGCCGGCGAGGCTGAAGGTGCCGCTCTCGAAGGTCTCGACCATCGGGCTGCCGATATAAATTGGCAGGGTGTTGACGGCAGTGCCTTCGGTGCCCGTCAGGGTCAATACAAGCGGTATGCTGATGCCGATTGGCAGGCGGTTGTCGGCCTGCAGGTTGTAGGTCACGGTGACGGAGGCACCGGGAGCCAAGGTGCCAGGTACTGTGCTCTGGCTATTGGCCGCAAGCAGCGAGGTGGGCGAGTTGACCGTAAGTGTGGCGGCAGAGAGTGATGCATGGCCGCTGTTGGAGAGGGTGATATTGACGGCGGCTGTTGCGCCGGGCAGTATGGTGCCGTCGCCACTGTAAGCGAATTCGATTACCGGTGCTGTAACGGTGAGCATCAGCGAGTTGACGCTGGTTGGCTCCGTTCCAGTTGGTGCTGCAGCCGATGGCCATGGTGGTGCCGTCGGTGGCCGAGTTACTGACGGTGGCGTTGACAGTGGCAGTTGCGGTGGCGCCCGCCGCGATGGTGGCTATAGTGACGGTGGATGTGCCTAGGGTTATGTCGGAACTGGCGGGAGTGAGCTGTACGGTGACGTTCTGCGCTGTACTGCTGCCGGGGTTGGCAACGGTGAGGGTTAGCGGCACGGTGGTGCCGGGCAGCAGGGGAGCGCTGCTCTCAAGGGCGGTGGTGATGGCGTAAGGACCCGACGGCGGGATGACAGACACGGGGCGGAACTTAATGCGGTACTGCTGGGCTGAGGCGGCCAGTTCGTAGCCGCCCACGGTGAGACCAGACGGGAGCGAGAGGGTAGCCTGACCGGTGGCGTTGGCGAAGGTGGCCGCTACGAGGGTATGGGTGGTGGTATCGGTTAGTGCCACATAAGCGTAAGGCACGGCGGTGACACTGTAGGAGGTGCTGCCACTGAGGATTGTCGGGTTGGCAGTTAGGGGCATGGTGTCGGCTTGGGTGAGGTAGGTCATCACCGACGGGTCGCCCATCAGGTGGTATATTTCCCAGTAATAGAGTTTGCGGCTAGTTGACGAGCTTTCGACGGCCATATTCCCTTGGAACATAAGGTCGCCTTGGGTAATCACCCACTGGTTGTAGGCCTCGCCGTGGGTGTGGCAGACACGGTCATATACTCCCAGATTGCTGGCGTTGTAGGCCATCGACATCGAGGGATCGATGCTGCTGCGTACGCCTACAGCCCAGTAAAAGTCTTCGTACCAGTAGGTGCTGTTGCTGCCGCCGATATATCCCACCGCGCCGCAGTAGTTGCCCTTGCGGAGCACCGACTCACCGAGGCAGGTGGCGGTTTGGAACTTGTTGGTTAGGCAGCAGTTGCCAATCATAAGGCCAAACTTCTGGGTGTTGGTCATGGCGGCTGCGTGGCTGGTGGTGAAGTTGGGGGTACCCCAGCTGGTGGCGCTTCCGTGGGCGGAGTAGTTGATGAGTCCAGCCCCTTGGTTGTAGTAGTTGCGCACGTTAGCTGAGTTGGACGAGGCGCTACTTCCGACGGTGACATTCGAGCCTGTAGGCACGATTGAAGTGTTGTTCTTGAAATACATCACCTGGCTCCAGCCATGGCTGCCATTGATATAGTTGGTGATTGCGTAGTCCATAGCCGGGTCGGCATGGGTATAGCCGTAGTCGCCACTGCTGCCGCCGTCCACACCAGCCACCATCACGGCACGGTCGAGAAACGATGGGTCGTCGAAGGTGTACTGCTCGTACATCAGGGTTTTCTGCACCTGAGGCGTGAGGTCGGCTATCGTCTGTGCCGAGAAGCGGCCGCAGTAGCAGTCTGGGATGTTGTCGCCCGAGGTCCACGAGATATAGTAAAGGTCGGTGATATGTGATGACGAGGTATTGCCGGTGAAGGCGGGAATCTGCTCGTGGTCGCCCACGATAAGGAGGTAGGTGGGAGCCGGGTTGGCGGCGGTTGCGTTGTTGTACTGGCCTAGGATATAGGACTGGATGGAGTTCGTGGTGGAACCTACGGCGGCTTCGTCAGTGTAGACGATGTCGGTTATGAATCCTTTGCGGCGTTTCCATTGTACGAAGTTGTCCATCTGGCCGCGGAACATGCTGTGGGCCACAATAAGGTAGCGAACAGGGGCTGCGGTGCGGACGGTCTTGGGATAGAGGTTGTTCATCACCTGTGAGCCGCTGTGGAAGGCAGGTGAGTGGTAGCGCTCGAACATAGCAAGCGTGGCTTCGCGGTTGGTTCCGAGGTAGCGGATAGTCACCGTTGCACGGCGGCAGACGACGAGTGTGTTGCGCACGGGGTTGTATTGCACTGGTGCGAACTGGAGGCGGGCCAGACGGCGGTCGCGGGCGATGCCGATGGCCTCGACGATTGCTTGCTGTTCACCGTAATAGGCATCCTTGGCGTAAAGGTCGCGGTCGATTACCATAGGGTGCCATGCGGTGTCGCTCTTGCTGCGCGAGGGCTGTGCGGGAGCCACTTTGCCACCGGCGAGTGGTAAGGTGTCGTACTCGGTAGCAGTCACGCTGATATCGAATCCCTCGCAGAGAGGTATTTCGATAATGCGCGAAAAGAGTGGCAATTGCGGTGCACCGACCTTCGTTGAGGGTATAAGTCCGTCGACGGAGATGGTCTGCCAGTCGGTTCCGTCGGTTTTGACATCGCCTACGGTGAAGGTGAGTTGCAGGCTTTGCCAGTTATCGTTGATGATGGTGTAGTCGGTCTGTGCGGCTGCACCAGCCATAAGCCCTGCAAGCAGGAGGGCGATTGCGGTGAATCGGCGCATTGTCTTTTGTTTAGTTTACGTTGACGAGGGTCATTTCGTCCACCAAGTGGCGGGCACCGGCGAACTTGTCGATGATAAAGAGGCAGTAACGGATGTCGAGCGATATGTTGCGGCAGTAGTTGGGGTCGAAGAGGAGGTCGCTCATGGTGCCTTCCCAGCAGCGGTCGAAGTTGATGCCTATAAGTTGGCCGTCGGCGTTGAGCACGGGGCTACCAGAGTTGCCGCCGGAGGTGTGGTTGGTGGCGATGAAGGCCACGGGTAGCTCTCCTTTGCTATTAGCATACTGGCCGTAGTCCTTCGCTTTCCAGAGTTCCTTGAGTTTGGGCTCGACGCGATAGTCGTAGATATCGGGGTTCTCCTTCTCCATGATGCCGTCGATGGTGGAGTAGGCAGTGTAGTAGGTGGCATCTTTGGGCTTGAATCCTTCCACGTGGCCGTAGGTGACGCGCAACGTGAGGTTGGCGTCGGGGAAGAAGTTGCTGTCGGGGTATTGCTCCATCATGCCTTTGATATAGGTGCGCATGAGGCGCTGGATGTTGTCGTCGGCTTGGTTGTAGGTCTCACGCTTGGAGTCACTGTAGCAGTAGTCATAGGCTTTTGCCAAAAGGTCTAGGGCTGGGTCTTTGGCGGCGGCGCACCAGTCGTGCAACTTGTGGCTGGGCATGGTGAGCAGTTTCTCGAGTTTCTTGGGGTTGTTGAGTACCGACTTGTCGTAGATTTTCTTGAGCGTGGACTCAAGTACGTTGGCGTCGTTGATGTCCATATAGGGGGCATAGCCACGCTGCCACATATATGCGAATGTCTCAACGAAGATAGCCTCGTCGATGGGTGAGTGCTGGTCGAAATCCTCGAAATATTTATAGCTGTCGCTGAGCAGTTTCGAAGCGGAACTTTCGATAGCCACCTGGTCGTTGAGGCGGCCTAGGGTGTAAAGCCTTCTGGCACGGTACATGAAGTCGGAGGCCAGCACAGCCTCGCTGAAGTAGGTCCATTCCAGTTCTACTTCGCGCAGTTTGGCGTAATTCTCCTCCATCTGCTGCAACACGTCGCGGTACTGGGGCTTGTTCTGTGCCCAGCGCTGGAATTCGGCTTCCTGTTCCATCTTCTGTTCCACTCCGTGGAGGCGCTCGATACCTAATGATTCCCCCTGCCACTTCTTCCATCCGTTGGCGATGGAGGCCACGCGGCTGGCATATTTAAGGCGCTGGGCAGGCGACTGCTTCATGGCGGCGTTGTAATGTGCCAAACGGATGTCGCGCAAGGCGATGCGAACAGGGTTCTCTTTGTTGGCTGCTAGGTCGACATAGTCGTGGGTCACATAGCGGTGGGTGGTGCCGGGATAACCGAAGACAAAGGTGAAGTCGCCCTCGTTGACGCCACCGAGGCTGATTTCAAGGTGTTTCAGCGGCTTGTAGGGCACGTTGTCCTTGCTGTAGTCGGCGGGGAGGTTGTCCTTGCCGACATAGACGCGGAACATGGAGAAGTCGCCGGTGTGGCGGGGCCACATCCAGTTGTCTGTGTCGCCACCGAACTTGCCGATGTTCGAGGGGGGCGCACCTACGAGACGTACATCAGTGAACACCTCGTTGACGTACATGAAGTACTGGTTGCCGTAGTAGAAGGGCTTGATGACGGCCTTGTAGTGGGTGCCTTCGACGGCCTTGTCAGAGACCCGCTTGATGTTCTTTTCGATAATCTTCTCGCGGTCAGCCTCGGAGGTCTCGTTGGTGATGCCTTCAAGCACTTGGGCACTGACGTCCTCCATGCGCACCAGACGGGTGACGCTCAAACCCGGGCAGGGTATCTCTTGGTCGCGGCTCATGGCCCAAAAGCCGTTGGTGAGGTAATCGTGCTCGACAGTGCTGTGCTTTACTATGTAGCTGTAGCCGCAGTGGTGGTTGGTGAGAACAAGGCCCTCGTGCGAAACGAACTCGCCGGTGCAGCCGCCTCCGAAGAGAAGGACGGCGTCCTTGAGTGAGGCGTTGTTAATATCGTAGATGTCCTGTGCCGTGATGTGCATACCGGCACGTTGCATGGCTGCTTCGTTGCGTTGGAGCAACATGGGAATCCACATACCTTCGTCGGCGAAAGCTGGAATTGCCATCAGAATGGCGGCTATTACGGTTAATGTCTTCTTCATAAACTACCTACTGGTTTTCATTGTTCACTATCTCTTATTTATTCATCCGACTTGACAGCCGGGAGTCACTATGTCGCTGGGCGAGAGGAGAACGAGGCGTCCATCCTTATCCTCGGCACTGAGTATCATTCCCTGGCTCTCGACCCCTTTAAGTTTGCGCGGCGGGAAGTTGGCTATGAAGCACACCTGACGGCCGACAAGTTTCTCGGGCTCGGGGTAGTACTTGGCGATTCCGCTCACAATGGTGCGGCCGCCCATACCGTCGTCGAGCTTGAACTGTAGCAGCTTATCGGCTTTTGGTACCTTGGTGCATTCGAGGATGGTGGCTACACGGATGTCCATGCGGCCGAAGTCGTCTATGGTGACCGACGGCTTTACCTCGGCGGGCTGCCAAGCGTTGAGGGCGTTCTGCTCCTTGGTGCGCAGCAGTTTGTCGACTTGAGCTTGTATGGTCTCGTCGCTTATCTGCTCGAAGAGGAGTTCCGGCTGCGCTATTTCGTGGCCTTCCATAAGGATGTCGACGCGGCCGGCGTCTTTCCACCCCAGTGCCTGGAGGTTCATAATGCGGTGCATCTTGTCGGCCGTGAAGGGGAGGAAGGGGGCGCAGAGGACGGCCAGATTGGCGCAAATCTGCAGCGAGAGGTTCATTACCGTTGCGGTACGCTCGGGGTCGGTCTTGATAAGCTTCCACGGCTCGGTGTCGGTGAGGTATTTGTTACCCAATCGGGCCAGGTTCATCATCTCGGCGAGGGCCTCGCGGAAGCGGTAGGTCTCGATACTGCGCCCTATGCGCTCGGGGAAGGTGGAGATTTCCTTAACTACCTCCTGCTCGGCTTCTCCAAGCGGGCCACAGGTGGGTACACGTCCGCTATAGAACTTGTGGGTGAGCACGAGGGTGCGGTTGACGAAGTTGCCGAGAATGGCGACCAACTCGCTATTGTTCTTCAACTGGAAGTCTTTCCAGGTGAAGTCGTTGTCCTTTGTTTCGGGAGCGTTGCTGCAAAGGGTGTAGCGAAGCACATCCTGCTTCCCGGGGAAATCCTGCAGGTATTCGTGAAGCCACACGGCCCAGTTGCGCGAGGTGCTTATCTTGTCGCCTTCGAGGTTGAGGAACTCGTTGGCCGGCACGTTGGCGGGAAGTATGTAGCTGCCGTCGGCGTGAAGCATCGAGGGGAAGATGATACAGTGGAAGACGATATTGTCCTTACCGATGAAGTGCACCAGCTTGGTCTCTTTGTCCTTCCACCACTTCTCCCAGTCGTCGCCTTTAAGCTGCTTGGTGAAGGAGATATATCCAATTGGAGCGTCGAACCAGACGTAGAGCACCTTGCCGTCGGCCCCTTCGACGGGAACTTTCACGCCCCAGTCGAGGTCGCGCGTAACGGCGCGAGGCTGCAAGCCGGCATCAATCCACGACTTGCACTGGCCGTAGACGTTGGTCTTCCAGTCGCCTTTATGCTCTTCGAGTATCCACTGGCGCAACCAGGGCTCATCCTGGTCGAGGGGGAGGAACCAGTGCTTGGTTTCCTTGAGGACAGGTTTCGAACCGCTGAGGGCGCTCTTGGGGTTGATGAGATCAGTGGCGTTGAGCGATGTGCCGCAGGCTTCGCACTGGTCGCCGTAGGCGCGCTCGTTGCCGCAATGCGGACAGGTGCCGGTGATGTATCGGTCGGCAAGGAAGCAGCCCGCCTCTTCGTCGTAGTACTGCTGCGACACTTTCTCGACGAACTTGCCTTCGTCGTAGAGTTTCTTGAAGTATGCGGCTGCCGTCTCATGGTGCTCGCGACAGCTGGTGCGGCTGTAGATGTCGAACGAGATGCCCAGTTCGGCGAACGAGTCCTTGATTATCTTGTGGTAGCGGTCGACGATGTCCTGCGGGGTGACACCCTCTTTGCGGGCTTTGATGGTGATAGGCACTCCGTGTTCGTCGCTTCCGCCAATGAACATCACCTGCTCACCCTGTGCGCGGAGGTAGCGCACATAGACGTCGGCTGGCACGTAGACGCCGGCCAGGTGGCCGATATGCACTGGGCCGTTGGCGTAGGGCAGGGCCGAGGTGACGGTGTAGCGTTTGTAGTTGCGGTCTTTTTCGGTGTAGGTCATTGCTGTTTATTCGTGATATGTGTAAGTGGTCTCGTTGCCTTCGTCGTCGTTGACGGTGAGGGGGAATCCGGCGGCGTTGTAAGTGTAAAAGTAGTCGGTCACGCGGGTGATGGGTACATCACGCTGGATTGGGTAGGCGCCCAGAAAGGGTATGTTAATGGTGAGGGTGATGCCTGCGTTACCGTGGTTGTCCATGAGGGTGTAGTTGTTGGCCGAGAGCACCTGCGGGTCGAGCATCCCGATGAAGCCTTGCAGGGGGTTGTGATGGTCGTCGTAGGTGAGGTCGACGGTGTCCACGAGGGCGATGGTGAGGGGCTGCTCGCCCTGAATCGACGTCGCAAGCGAGGCCAGTTGTTCGCCCAGCACCTCGGTGAGGTCGATAATCTGGGATATCTCCTCCATGGTGATACCGGCGTTTATGTCGGCGTGGACAATCATGCGGCTCACGTTGTCGCCCTGCCAGTCGAGGGTCGCATAGACGTCGGCGCTGTTCAGCGAGAACTTGCTGTCGCCCTTCTTGCCGCCAAAGTTCATGCCGCCCATAAGCTGACCCAGAAGGGTGGAGAGGTAGCTGGCGTCGACATCGAGGTCGACACGGTTGATTTTATTGGCCGAGTTGTGACTCACCGTGGCGTTTGCCGACATGGTGCCGTCGGTGTAGATGCTTATGGCCGAGATGTAGTTACCGCTGTAGGTGATGCGGGTCTCGGAGGCGACTCCTTGTACTGTCTGGGTCATGGAGGCCATGCGGTTGCCGTTGTAAGTGAACTGCTGCACACCTGCGGCGTTCCCTTCAAGGTCGCGGCTCTCGATACGGTCGAGTTTAGTGTCGTTCCACACCCACTGCTGGGTGCCGTCGTTGTTGCTGACGGTGGCGATACGGGCTCCGGGATTGTAGATGCCCTCGCCGGTGGTCGGCTGCGGTTCAGGATCCACTTTGTCTTTCTTGCAGCCGGTAAGGCTGAGCACCGCCACTGCACAGACGGCCATAAGAATCTTTTTCATAATGCTTGATATTTAATGTTTAGTCTTCTTTCTTCTCCTCCTCGGGTTCGGGTTCCAGCTTTCCGGCAGCCAGAAGGATATTGTACCATGAGAAGAGTTTCTTCACGTCCGAGGCGTGGACGCGCTCACGGTCGTAGTCGGGCATCACCTCCTCGAGCAGGGCGAACAGCTCCTTGCTTTCGGCCTTTTGGGGCTCGAAGGCGGTGGGCTTGGCCTGGAGGTGGTTGTAGATGGCGGTGTACACTTCTTCGAGCGGACGCTCATCGGTCTCGGTAAAGATGCGTATCTCGCCCAGCGAGCTTATGCGGTCGTTCTTGAAGACGGGATATTTCTGCCCGGTCACGAGGTTTTTCACGATGGCGCCGCCCTTGGTTTGCGACACGAGTTCACTGAGGTCCGGCTTGCCGGAAATCACGAGGATGTTTGATAAGTCCATTGTCAGTTGTTTGTTTATATTTATACTTTATCTTATCCATAACGCCACCTTGTGCATTTTATTGTATAAAATAAACAAAAATACGCAAAAAGAGTCGCTCTCCTTGCCCATAACATAGTATTGACAAAGGGTTAGGTAGCATCCCGGTGCGATTTGACACGGAGTCAACACGGACTTATCCCTAACAAACAATAATTTGAAACTACAGATGTGCATTTTTTTCGCGCGATATGTCAAGAATTAGTATATTTGCATGGACAAAGTTGGTGCTATGAACTGGTTAATACTCATAATTGCAGGACTTTGCGAGGTTGGATTCGCCTTCTGTCTCGGTAAAGCGAAGGGCCTTGCGGGGTTGCCGTACTGGGAGTGGATGGGGGCGTTCGCCTTCTTTTATGTGCTCAGTGCCGTTCTTTTGGCTAAAGCCTCAGAGACCATCCCCATAGGCACCGCCTATCCCGTATGGACCGGTATCGGAGCTCTCGGCTCCGTTCTTGTCGGCATATTCATCTTCCACGAGCCCGCTACCTTCTGGCGCCTGTTCTTTATCACCACTCTCACCGCTTCGATTGTTGGATTAAAAGCAGTATCATAATGAAAGTCAAGTATCTGAAACTAAAACAATGTCTATTGGCCTCGCTGGGCGGTTTGCTGGGAATTACCCTTGCGGGATGTGATGATTTCTATGGTGTCGATGAGTATGGCTGCCCTACGGGAGACTATCAGGACACTATGGTTGTGGAGGCTGCCCCCAGTGGTTATGACGAAAACTGGAACGACCAAACTGTTGAAATTGCCAATGATGTCGTTTCTAGAGATATATAGGAATAATTTCCACCCGTACACAATATTTTATGGTTTGTCACGTTGTAATAATTTGGAAATAATAATAAACAGCATAAACAATGGAAAAGAAAGACCTCCTCAAAGAAACCGTCAAACACATTGACATCAAGAAGTACGACTCCACCGAGCTTATCGACGCTATGCGCCACATGAGCTTCACCAGTCGCGACACCGCTCGCGCCGCCGACATCCTCTGCCAGATGCTCGCCGAGAAGGACTGCACCAATATCCTCACCATCGCCGGCTCCACCTCGGCCGCTGGATGCATGCAGGTGTATGTCGATATGGTGCGCAACAAGATGATTGATGCCGTTGTATCCACCGGTGCTTCCATCATCGATATGGACCTCTTCGAGGCCCTCGGCTACAAGCACTACATTGGCACCAAGGAGAATGTCATCCCCGATACCAAACTCCGTGAGCTTTATATCGACCGTATCTACGACACCTTTATCGACGAAGAAGAGCTGCAGGCTTGCGACCAGGCCACCTGCGACGTAGCCGACCTTCTGGAGCCGCGCCCCTACAGCAGCCGCGAGTTCCTCTATGAGGTGGGCAAATGGCTGGCCAACGGCCACGGTGTAAAGAAGGATAGCCTTATCCAGACCTGCTACGAGTGCGGCGTTCCCATCTTCTGCCCTGCTTTCAGCGACAGTTCGGCCGGTTTCGGTATCGGCAAGCACCAGTGGATTCGCAAGCATGCCGGTAAGCCCTACGTCAGCATCGACAGTGTGGCCGACTTCCTCGAACTTACCGAGATTAAGATGAACAGCCCCGAGAGCGGCCTCTTCATGGTCGGCGGCGGTACCCCCAAGAACTTTGCTCAGGACACCGTTGTCTGTGCCGAGATTCTGGGTAAAGAGGTTCCCATGCACAAATACGCTATCCAGATTACCGTTGCCGATGTTCGTGACGGCGCCTGCTCCTCCAGCACCCTCCTCGAGGCCGGCAGTTGGGGAAAGGTGAGCGAGGAACTGCAGCAGATGGTCTACGCTGAAGGCACCACCGTAATCCCCGCCATTGTCAGCTACGCCTACCACAACGGCGATTGGAAGAACCGCGAGTACAAGAACTGGCAGAAACTCTTCCAGAAGTAAAGTCTTGCAAACCATCGGTAGGGGCACCCGTATTGTGCCCCTACTTTGTTTATACTGATATGATAGAAGTTGGAATTAAAGGCCGTTTGGAGCAAATTGTGACGCCAGAAATGAGCGCCGCGCGTGTTGGTAGCGGGCTGGTGGATGTGTTCGCCACACCGATGCTGGTGGCCCTCGTAGAGCAGACTTGCTACGAAAGTGTGCTTCCATACCTCGAAGAAGGGCAGGGTACCGTCGGTACATTGGTTAACATCAGTCATACTTCGGCCACACCTATCGGCAAGCGTGTGTGGTGCGAGAGCGAGTTGGTGGAGGTGGACCGTAGGCGGTTGGTGTTCAAAGTGAAGGCCTTCGATGAGTACGGTTCCATAGGCGAGGGAGTCCACGAGCGTTTTGTTATCGACACCGCCCGATTCATGGAGAAACTCCAGTCAAAAGGCTGATTGTCGGCTCCAGTCGGCATTGATATTGCTGACATAGTTTTGCTATATGTGGATTTTTGTGTATTTTTGCATCCTGTTAAGAATGATATTATGGAACAGCAATTGTTAATCTACAATACTTTAAGCCGTCAGAAAGAACTTTTCCGTCCGCTGACAGAGGGAAGAGTGGGCATGTATGTCTGCGGTCCGACTGTCTACGGCGACGGACATTTGGGTCACGCCCGTCCGGCAATCACTTTTGATGTAGTTTTCCGCTATTTGCGGCATATTGGCTATAAGGTGCGCTATGTGCGTAATATCACCGATGTGGGCCATCTGGAACACGATGCCGACGAGGGGGAGGACAAGATAGCTAAAAAGGCCCGCTTGGAACAGCTGGAGCCTATGGAGGTGGCACAGTACTACACCAACCGCTACCATGCTGCTATGGAACGTCTCAACGTGCTGCCCCCCAGCATCGAGCCTCACGCCAGCGGCCATATCATGGAGCAGATAGCTCTCGTGCAGCAGATACTAGACGCCGGATATGCCTACGTGAGCAATGGTTCGGTCTATTTCGACGTACGCAAGTATCAGGAAGATACCCACAAGTACGGTCAGTTGAGCGGACGTGTTATCGACGAGATGCTGGCCACTACCCGCGAACTCGACGGTCAGGAGGAGAAGCGCTTCTCTGGCGACTTTGCGCTGTGGAAGAAAGCGGCTCCCGAACATATCATGCGCTGGCCTTCCCCTTGGAGCGACGGCTTCCCCGGATGGCATGCTGAGTGTACCGCTATGGGTGCCAAATACTTGGGTTCTCCGTTTGATATCCATGGTGGCGGAATGGATCTTGTCTTCCCGCATCATGAGAGCGAGATAGCGCAGTGTGTGGCTTCCACGGGTCATGCTCCATGCCGCTACTGGATGCACAACAATATGATTACAATCAATGGCCAGAAGATGGGCAAGAGCCTGGGAAATTTCATCACTCTTGACGAGTTTTTCACTGGAAGCCACAAACTCCTGTCGCAGGCCTACTCGCCGATGACTATCCGCTTCTTCATCCTTCAGGCCCACTATCGTAGCACTGTCGACTTTAGCAATGAGGCTCTTCAGGCCGCCGAGAAAGGCTTCGCCAAACTGATGGAAGCCTACAAAGCACTGGGTCGGGTTCAGCCCTCCGGAAACTCTGGCCATTCGGAGTATTCCGAATTCCGCCAGCGCTGCTACGATGCAATGAACGACGACTTCGCTACACCCACTGTTATCAGTCACCTCTTTGAGGCTGCCAAGATTATAAATTCTGCCGCCGATGGTAAGCAGAAGCTTTCGCAGGCTGACATTGACGAGATAAAGGGTGTGTTTGATACTTTCCTTTTCGATATTCTCGGTATGAAAGACGAGAGCGCGGGCGACAATACTGCTCTGGTTGATGGCCTAATGAAGGTTATTCTTGATATTCGCGCCACCGCCAAGAGTAATAAGGACTGGCCTACCAGCGACAAGATACGCGACTCGCTCAACGCCCTCGGCGTCACCGTAAAAGACGGTAAGGACGGCGCCACATATTCGTATTGATTAACACATTCACACATTTACGCATTAACACATTCAATAAAGATATGGCAAACCAGAAAGAACAACCCCAGAACCTGAAACTTAACATCAATCCAGATGTTGCTAAAGGCACTTATTCCAACCTAGTGGTCGTGAGTCACAACCCGACGGAGATAATCCTTGATTTTGCACAAATGTTGCCCGGTATTGAGGGAGCAATGGTACGTGAGCGCGTTATTATGAATCCCATACATGCCAAACGACTGCTTGCTGCGTTAGCTGACAATATGAAGAAGTACGAGCAGCAGTTCGGTACCATTGTTGAGCCTACTCCCGATGGAACTGTGCCTTATGATATTCTCGGCAAAGCATGACCTATCTGATTGAGGCACTGCCTGACACGGGCGGTACACAACGTCAGCGTGAAAAGGAAATAGCCTATAAGTTGCTTTGTCAGCTTGTGGGCTTTAATTGTACTTTGGAACATGACGATAACGGAGCTCCCTATTTGTCTGGTCATCCGGAATATCATATCAGTATCAGTCATTGCCGTGCGGCAGTTGCTGTTGCGGTTAGCAAAAAAGGACCTTTGGGTATTGATATTGAGTGTCGTCGCAAGGTCAGCCAATCTTTAATGGAGAGAGTCTGCACTCAAAGCGAGTTGAATACTATCGGATTGTCAGATGACCCGGAGATGGCTTTCCTTAGGGTTTGGACCCGCAAGGAGGCAGTGCTTAAATACCGTCGCACTGGTATCAAGGGGTTTGGTAGCATGCTTGATGCCTCGAAGGCAACGGACTGCGAGGTGAAAGATATTTATACGGGGATGCCCGATGTGGTTGCGTCTGTGGCCTACGGGCGCAAGATGGTTTGAGATCCGTCGGGGTTTATCTTTATTATTTGGCTGCCTTGCGTCTCACCAGATAAGAATTCAGGAAATGGTGGAACGCAGAAGTCTATACGCTCGATTAGCGTTTTATCTATATCATTGTATGAGGTAGGGGAGGGGTGACCTGAGAGGTTAGCCGAAGTGCTTACCAGCGGAGCTCCTAGGAGGCGTATAACCTCCTGGCAGAAATGATGCTGTGGACAGCGGATACCCAGAGTGCCGTTGTCGGCCGGTAGGTTGGGGGCAATGCTGGAATCAAGCATAGGCCCCCACATTTCACGCGGCAATATAAACGTTGTGGGGCGGGAACTCAAATTATTCGGAATAATCGGAAGACGGTCTACAAGCACCAGCATACTTTTCGAGTGGTCTCGTTCCTTAATGGAATAGAGTCGTTCTACAGCTTCGGCGTTGCGAGCGTCGCAGCCGATGCCCCAGATGGTGTCGGTTGGGTAGAGTATGGTCTTTCCGAGGCACAAGGCCTCCACGGTTTGTGTAATAAGATGCTCCATTGCGAGTGCAAAAATACTAAAAAAAACATTGTTAAAAATGTTATGTTAATTTTTTTTTGTATCTTTGCATTATCTTTTTTATGCTTATTGTATTGGAAAGTCAATTAAATAAATTATAAACCAAAACATTACAACTATGGATTTCATTACAAATCTGTGGAATGCCAACACACCGCTTTTCATGCTTGTGGCGGGATTAATTGTTGTCACTCCGTTCATTATCTTCTATGTGCGCAAGGCTCTTAGGGAGCACCCCAAAGGTCTTATTCCCGCCGCATTGAGTAACATGGGAGAGCGTTTCGGCTACTACATCATGAATGCTGTGCTGACGCTGTTTATCTGTTCGAAGTTCGGTGTGCCCGACCATGTGGCAGGCATCATGTTCGCCATCTTCTACTTCCTCATCTATGTGTTGAGCTTGCCCGGTGGTATCATCGCTGACCGTACGCAGAACTACAAGCGTACCATCATCTGGGGTATCATCGTGATGGCCATTGGTTATTGCATACTGGCGGTGCCAGTGTTCCACGGCCATGGCTTCTCATGGGTTATGGTGCTGACCATCTTCGCTCTGATTCTCATCGCCTTCGGTAATGGTCTGTTCAAGGGCAACCTGCAGGCTGTGGTGGGTCAGATGTACGACGACTTCGAGGCCGAGGCTGCTAAGCAGGGTCCTGAAGCGTTGGCCAAGGCCAAGGAGAAACGCGACCCTGGTTTCCAGATTTTCTACGTGTTCATCAACATCGGCGGTGTCATCGCCCCCTTTATTGCCCCTATCATCCGCAACTGGTGGCTCAAGGCTCACGACATGGTGTACAATGCCCAACTGCCCAAGCTGTGCCACAGCTACATCACGGGTAATATGCAGGGTAACGACATGGATAATCTTGCCGCCCTCACAGCCCAATATCCTGAAGCCGCCAACGACCTTGGAGCATTCTGCGACAGTTACGTTACTGTGTTCAACACTGGCGTTCACTTCGCTTTCATTGCTTCGGTTCTTGCCATGCTTATATCCCTCACAATCTTCCTCTGCACCAAGAAAGGCTTGCCCAATCCCGTCAAGAAGGCTGCTGTCACCACCAGCGACCATGAGAAGGCTGTCGACAATATGAGCCGTGAGGAACGCGAGGCTATTGCCAAGGATGTCAAGCAGCGCATGGCTGGCCTTTATGCCGTGCTCGGTGTCTGCGTCTTCTTCTGGTTCGCATTCCACCAGAATGCCGAATCGCTCTCGCTCTTTGCCCGCGATTTTGTCAACAGTAGTGCCATCCCCGTTGAGATTTGGCAGTGCATTAACCCCTTCTTCGTTATCATTCTTACACCTATCATTATGTGGCTCTTCGCCCGTCTTGCCAGTAAGGGTAAAGAGGTAACAACCCCCAAGAAGATTGCCTTTGGTATGGGTATTGCGGCCTGCGCCTACCTCTTCTTGATGGTACTTTGTGTCAGCGTCGGTTATCCCAAACCCAGTGAATTCCTCGGCCTGCCTGTCGGCGAGATGGAAGCTATGAAGGTCGGCCCGTGGGCGCTAATTGTGACCTATTTCTTCCTCACCGTGGCCGAACTCTTTATCAGCCCGCTGGGATTGAGCTTTGTGTCGAAGATTGCTCCGAAGCACCTTCAGGGTATCTGCCAGGGTCTGTGGCTCAGCGCCACCGCCATCGGTAACCTGCTCATCCTCCTCGGACCGGTACTGTACAACAAGATGCCCAATCTGTGGATGTGCTGGTTGGTCTTCCTGGTGGTTTGCACCGTTGCCATGGCTGTTATGTTCGGCATGCTCAAGTGGCTTGAGAAGATTACTGCCGAGAAACAGTGATTGTTTTAACCAATAAGATCGGGGGCGTCCAGCCAGATGCCCCCGATTTTTTATGAATGGAATAATGAAAAGAATTGTTACGCTGTTCCTTGCGTTGGTGCTACTTATGGGTGGCATCCAGGCTGCAAAGGTGTCGCCTGAGATGGCCACTACCGTGGCTAGCAACTTTATGGACAGACAGGGTCGGCAAGCACATCTGACGCTGGTCGACTGTGGAGTGGATGGTATGTACCTCTTTGCACTCACCAATGGTGGTTTTGTGCTAGTGGCTGCCGACGATTGCGTGAGGCCAATCCTTGGTTACTCTATGACCTCACCCGTAATCAATCCGTTGCCGGAGAATATGGCCGACTGGATCCGGGGGTATTCCGAGGAGATCGCGTTGCTGCGCTCGCGTGGTGAGCAGCCGTCGGCGTTGGTGCGTGCGGAATGGGAATCGTTGCTAAAGATTGACGCTCTGGGTCCGCTCTATACGGTGACGGTGTCGCCCATGCTGACCACTACCTGGAAGCAGGGTTCGCCCTACAATACGATGTGCCCACATGACTCGCTGAACCGTGACACGAAAGTGGGCTGCGTAGCCATCGCCCTGGCACAGGTGATGAAATACTGGAACCATCCGGCGCAGGGCGAGGGCAGTTATAGTTATTCCACCGCCAACTGCGGCACGATCAGTGCTAACTTTGGTGCCACCACCTACGACTGGGCGAATATGTCGAACAGCCTGACCTCCGTGTCGCCGACGGTGAATGTCAATGCGGTGGCTCAGTTGGTCTTCCATGTCGGCGTGTCGGCTAAGATGAAATACGATCATTCCTCGTCGGCTGCCACCACCACGTCGAGCAATAGCCTGACCACCGTCACCGGCGAGCGTGCTTTGCGTACATACTTCAAGTATGACAAAGCGTTGCACAGCGTACGACGAGATGCATTAGGCGACTCATTGTGGAATGTCATTCTTGATGCCGAACTTATGGCTGGCAGGCCTGTCATCTTTTCAGGACGTGACACCTCGGGCGGACATGCTTTTGTATGTGACGGAGGCAACAATGCCGGCATGTATCACTTTAACTGGGGTTGGGGAGGTTACTGTGACGGCTATTACCAGTTGGGGGCGTTAAATCCTGCCCCTGGTGGTGATGGCGGCAACGCGACAAGCCATTACAATATGGAAAACAAGATGATAGTCGGCATTCAGCCGGATACCGTCCTTGCGGGAACACATACTCTTACTGCCCTGGCAGATGCCCCTGCACACGGCAGTGTGACGGGTGGCGGAAACTATTCTTATGGTGATACTGTGACGCTGACGGCATTTGCTGCCGATGGCTACCGCTTTGCACGGTGGAGTGACGGTATGTGCTATAATTCCCGCAGTCTCATCATGGGTGGAGACAGGACCCTTGCTGCTGTCTATGATTCAATCTATGGTGACACACTGCGTTATGACAATGGTGTCTTTGTTACTTCATGGGGCTATAGTACCGCGCGTCCTTATTACTGGGGCGTGAAGTTCGAGCCTGCCCTGTTGAGATGTCATCCTCAGTTGAATGCGGTGCAGGCTTATTTGAAGGAGGGTGGTACCTATTGTGCTATGGTCTACAATGGGGCCACTCCATTGGAAATAAACCTTCTGGACTCAGTCTCGTTGACTGCCACAGAAGATGGATGGGCTACTTTTGTGTTCAACAGCGCATTGTCCATAAATACCGCGTTGCCGGTGTGGTTAGTACTTTATAATGACAATATCACCTACCCAGCATGCTCGGGAGTCTACTGTGGTCACCATCAGGGGGCCTATTCCGGCACATCTTGGACGCCTTCAACATCTGCTCGCACCTTTCTTATCCGTGGCATCTTCACGACGGTGGAACTACCCGATCCAGTTTTCGACACTATTGTGGCCGAGGCGTGTGGCTCGTATGAATGGGAGGGCTCTACTTATGCCGAAAGTGGCACCTATGTGCGGAGTTTTATCGCCACAACAGGAGGAGACAGCTTGAGGGTATTGATGCTGACTATATATCCTGAATATCATTATTATGATACTGTGACTGCCGACGGCAGTTTCCTGTGGGTGAACAATCAGGTATTAACTGAGAGTGGTATTTACGACTATGATACTATCACTATCCACGGTTGCGATAGCCTTTTGACGCTGGTTCTCACTATCACCGGTTCTCAAGGAATTGATGCGAAGGATAATTGCGATATTGTCCTTTATCCTGTTCCAACAAGCGGAAAACTGAATTTTGGTTTTGGAGTAGAGGCGGTTGAGGTGTTTGATGCCACTGGTCGTCAGGTGATTAACAGTGGGCATGCCCATTCGGTTGATATCACCGATCTGCCGTCGGGCGTTTACTTGGTTCGACTTCGTCTTTCGGATAGTACGCTTGTAGTAAGGCGGATAGAAAAACGTTGAACAAAAAATGAAAGCCCCGAAGCATTGCTTCGGGGCTTTCATTTTTCAATGGCGTTGCTCCTTAATGGGGAGCTCGGTCTCAGGCTTACTTGTCGAGTTCCTGCTGGCGCAGTTGCTGGACGTAGATGGCCTTGAGGTGCTTCTCGCGGTTGACAACGCTCGGCTTGATGAACTGCTGACGACGGCGCATCTCTTTCACCACACCGGTTTTGTCGAATTTGCGTTTCAGCTTCTTCAGAGCTCTCTCGAGGTTTTCACCTTCTTTAATGGGAACTACGATCATTGTTAATACCTCTTTCTTTTTAGGTTAATAATTTTTTTATTAATGACCGCAGGCATCTTGCCTGCGAACCATTCAATTGTTAGAACATCAGGTGGCCCTGGGCGGCGGCGTCATTAAGGGCGGCGACGATGCCTTTCTTGTTGATGATGCGCATGCCTTTGGCGGACACTTTCAGGGTAATCCACATGTCCTCTTCGGGAATGTAGAACTTCTTGGTCTGCAGGTTGGGGGAGAAGGTGCGCTTGGTGTGGATACGGGAGTGCGACACATTGTTGCCCACGATTACTTTCTTGCCGGTAATTTCACATTTCTTTGACATTGTAGTATTCTTTTAATTGTTATTGTTACTTGTCCATTATCCGTCTTTTTCTGACGAAAACGGGTGCAAAAGTACACTCTTTTTTCGACATGGCAAAATGTTTGGGTGCCTATAAGGCTGTGTTTTGCATTTTTTTAACATTTGTTGAAATGATATATATTGTAATTCAATCTGTTATCATTTCTGCATTTTTGATTTTTAACACACTTGTTTCAGTTACTTATGGACATTTAAGGTGTGCAAAAATGCCCAGATGAGGCTTGATTTAGGCCAATTGTGGATAACTTTATTGATGCGAATGCGAAAAAATCAGTATCTTTGCAATCTAAATTTTTGACAAAGAACAACTAGAAAAAACAATTGTTATGACTGGAGTTAACAAAGTAATCCTTGTAGGAAATGTAGGTAAGAATCCTGATGTGGTTAGTTTCCCGTCGGAGGGCGCAATGCCTGTTAAGAAAGCATCTTTCCCCCTGGCAACCACCGAGTACCGCCGCACCCGTGAGAATGAGCGAGTGGAGATAACGGAGTGGCACAATGTAGTGTGCTGGCGCGGACTGGCCGATGTGGCCGAACGTATCTTGCACAAAGGGGCGCAGATTTATATCGAGGGGCGACTGCAGAGTCGTTCGTGGGAGGACAAAGAGGGCAACCGCCGCCATGTAACCGAGGTGGTGGCCGATAACCTCCTTCTGCTCTCGAAACGTCAGCAGAACGATGATAGCGTGATGAATAACCCCCTCTCGGAGATTCTTACTTCCGATACCGAGCCTATAGGAGACCTTCCGTTCTAAAGCGGTTTCGCCTCATAGGTCTGAAAAACGACCAAAGTACCACCCTCGACAGTAAAGCTATCCGAGAGAGCCGAATTCAAGGTGCCTTCCCACCATGTGCGGAGGCACCTTTTATTTACAGCCCAATGCAGCCTTGTGGTGCTTACGGGAACATCTGGGGTCAACGATATGATGCTCACCTGCTGCAGCGGGAAGCTTGCGAAATCGCGGCGGCCAAAGCAGGCGGTGAAGCGGCCATAGTCGGTAAGCATCTCGAGGTCGATACCGGGATATTCGTTCGAGAAGGTGGTCAGATAGCTGATATTGCCAAGCGTGTGATCTTCGCGTTTTCCAGTTGCCCCGAGGATTGTGAAATGGTTGCCGTTGATAGGGAAGTGTGAGGTGGCATAGACCATAGCCTTGTGCAAGTCATTGTAATCCTGCTCGTTGACTTGTATCCAGCGCTCTCCAAGAGAGGCTTTGTCGGCCTCGGATAAAGAATCACCATCCCCGATTACCACAAAGTCTTTTGGCCATAATCCTTTGTCCTTGATTTCATTGTAGGCGCTGTCGCAGACTACCACGAAGTCAGCCTCGCGAAACGCCTTGAATGGAATCTCGTGGGTGGGGAAGTCACCAGCGGCGAGAATCACGATATGCTTTCTTTCTTCCATTTTATTACCCCAAGTATGCAGAACACTTCGAACACAGCATAGAGAACGGCGGAAGCGTAGTTCCCGGTTAGGACGAAGATGACAATCATCATCGGCTCCACAATCATCCAGCAGAACCACTGCTGCCACCACTTGTGCGCCAGCATAAGCATACCCACGATGGTGAGGGCCGACGAGATTCCGTCGAGCACTGACAGGTGGATTATCCTGCCGCTGGACAATGTATAAGTACTTTGGTTAAGATAGCCGAGCAGCCATGTTAGAATTGCACTTAGCAGCACTATTACGGTGATAATCTGCCACCAGTAGCTACGTGGGCATGATGATATGTGCCGCTCGCCGCCATTGTCCACTTTGCGCTTTTGAATTAAACCGCGCCAAACCAGAATGCCGTAAACTGACATCACGAAGTTGTAGACGCAGATGGCGCCGTTGGCGTAGATGCCGCTGGTGAAGTCGATTACCGCATAGAAGGCCGACATCAGCAGCGAGAGTGGCCAGAACCACCGGTCTGCCCTATATTCACTGATGATATAGAACAGACCGATGACTGCGCCGATTATTTCAAATGTATTCATTTAAAAACGGTAGATTACGCGGCCCATGAAGTTGATGCCGGGCTGCTGGAGCCAGGTACGGTCGTGAATGTAGTAGTTGATACCGGGGGTGGTAAAGTCGTCAACCCAATCGCCGGCCCAAGCGTGCAGACGGTAGTTGTGGTTGAGCACATTGTTGACCACCAGCTGGGCCTCAATCTCGTTGGTGCCACCGAGGTGCCAAGTATAGGAAGCCTTGACGTTGAGCAGGAAGTAGGGGTCGATGGCGTAGCACTCGCGGCTGGTGTTGTCGGCATACTGCTTGCCGACATATTTGCCGATGAGTTGCAGTTTGGCATCTTTGAAGGGAACGAAGGTGGCAATGGCGGCACCCACCACCGAGGGCGAGAGGGCCAGGTCGGTGGTGCCGGTGACGGCCGTCTGCACCGTGTCGCCTGTCTCGAAGACGAAGTAGGTCAAGTCAAGCACCTTGTTCATGCTCAGCGTCAGGTTGGCGTCCATGCGGAACCAGTCGGTGAACTTGTATCCACCCTCGAGCTCGATGCCGAGGCGGTAGCTCTTTTCGACGTTCTCCATCAGGGCGTAGCCGGTGAGCACGTCGCCGTTGGGGGTCATCTGGTCTTTGTAGAGCATGGCGTAGAGGTTGGCGTTGAAGGCCCAGCGGTTGTGGGCAATCTGGTAGCCGAGCTCGATGTCGAGCATGGTTTCGGACTTGATGGTATCGCCGTTGGCATAGGCGCTCATTATGTCGAAACGCACGGGCTCGCGGCTGTTGATGCCAGCCACAAGGTAGGCACGTTGATTGCCGTTGATGCGATAGTTGACACCCAGTTTGGGGTTGAAGAAGAGGTAGTTGTTAGTGAAGTCGAAGGCACCGTCGCGGGCGGTACCGGCAAGCACGTCGTCGCTGTTGCCATGGATACGGTAGTTGACCATGCGCAACTGCATGTCGGCATAGGCATTCAGGTTGTCGCTGAAGTCGTAGGTAGCTTTGGCGTAGACCGAGTTGTCGAGCTTGGCGCTATTGTTCTCGTACCAGCGGTAGGGCAGGTCGTAGTGCATTGCGGTGTCGCGATACCAGATAACGTCGCCGTATTGCAGGCCGTCGTAGTAGATAAAGTTGTCGCCCAGCGAGAAGGTGAGCTTGTCGCCATTGTAGTTGACGGCGGCATTGCCGGTGTAGGTGTAGTTGTCCATACGCTTCTGGAACACCACGTCGCTCAGATAGCCAAAGGGTGCGGGCACATAGCCGCTCATGGCCGTCATGTACTGCTCGTAGTATCCGCCGCCGTGCATCACGTCGAATGCGCCCTTGAGGCTCCATTTGTCGCTGAGCAGGTGCGAGACGTAAAGCTGGTAGTGACGCTGCCAGTAGTTGTCGGTCTCGTTGTCGTAGTACATTGTGTTGCCATCCATGTCGTACATGCCGGCCGAGTTGTAAGTGGGGTCGGCGTCGAGTTGGTCGGGGTAGGCGCCATTCCAAGCTATGCCGGTCTTCTGGTTGCCTATGATGGTGAGGAGCTTGATGAGGGTGCGCTTGCCGTACCAGCTCATGCTGCCGAAGAAGCTCTGCTGGTCGGTGCCCCAGCTGCGCACGAAGCCGTCACTGGTAAGGCCGCTGTAGGCAAAGTCGAACGAGAGACCGCTCTTCAGTATGCCCGTACCGGCGCTGATGCCATACTGGCGCGTGTTCCACGAGCCATAGGCCAGGTCAGCCATGCCATAGGCGCGGTCGCGCGCGTTGAGAGTCTGCATGTTGATGGCGGCGCCCATGGCCGAGCTGCCGCCCGTCGAGGCACCCATGCCGCGCTGTATCTGCATGCTCTGCGACATGCCGCCGAGGTTGGGAATGTTGTACCAGAACACCTGCTGGCTCTCGGGGTCGTTGAGCGTGATGCCGTTGAGGTTCACGTTGATGCGGTTGGGCTCCACGCCACGGATGCGGATGTAGGTGCCGCCGATGGTGCCGTTCTCGCCGCTGGCCACCACCGAGGGCTGCGTCTCGAGCATGTAGGGCACCGACAACTCGGTGCGGGCCTCGTCGAGCTGCTCGCGGTTCATGGTGCTTGTGGTGAGCGGAGTCTTGTTGCTCACGCGCGCATCTTGAATAATGACTTCGTCGAGCTTGCGGACGGTGTCCTGGGTTTGTGCAGAGGCATTGGTGCCGAAAAAGGAAGAAAGTGCGAGCACGCAGCAGGCTATCATCTGCCGGCGGCTGATCCTGGTGGCCATATTAATCAGATAGCGGCCACAGCTATAAAAGTTGTGTTTCATAATTCATTCCTTACGCGGGCATTATCCCGATCAAGTTTACAGGGTATGTTCTCAGCTTCTTTGTGCTCGTTCTGAGCCACATAAGAGCACCCCTATGCTCTTTGAATCTGTTGCAAAGATACAACTTTTCCTCGATATGCAAATAAAATATATGATTATATATAAAAAAAGAGGGAGACTTGACGGTCTCCCTCACAATTCTTCTGGTTGTTTTATTGCCGCCTCCGTTCGCGTTGGCGCAGCCAGCGTTCGACGATGGCTTCGGTTTCCGGGGTACGGAGGATGATGAGTGCCATACGGTTGTTCTCCTGGGGCTCGTAGTCCATAATGCCGCCCACGGGCACCTGGATGAACTGGTTGGGATCGGCGTTGAAGTGGTCGACCATCATGCGGAAAGCAGCTTCGCAACGGCGTTCGGATAGCCACTGGTTGTGCTTGATAGTACCGGTGAGCGAGTCGGCGGCGCCAATGACGTAGAACTCGAGGGTGTCGTCGAGGCCGCTGATGTCGCGCACGAAGTTCTGCAGTTTCTTGCGGCCGTTGAAGTCGAGGTCGTAGCGGTCGAGCTGGTAGTAGACGATGGTCGACGGCAGGCCGAGCATCTCGTTGACGTTGATGAGTTCCTCAAGCATGTTCGCCGGCGGGCGGTGGGTGCGCATGTCGTCGAGCACCGAGTCGTAGCGGAACTGGACGCTGTCGTATTTGCCGAGCAGTTCGATGCGCATGTCTTCCTTGTCCTCCTCGAGCTGGTTTATCATTTCGGAGAGGGAGTCGCGCATGAAGCGCAGCTGACGCACTTCGCCTTCCTGACGTTTGAGGTCGCCGCGCGAGCCAACGGTAAGGAATTCGTGGTTGACTCTCTCGCGTGAGGATTTCTTGGTATAGGGGTTGTACTTCTGTACGTGCGAGAGGAGGTTGAGTCTCACTCCGATATTGAACGAGGGTATGACGTCGAAGATGGAGTAGGCGTTGTCGTAGGGGCTCCAGTCCCAAGTGGATTCCGAACCGAACAGGTCGGCCACGGCACTTACGGCTATCTCCTGCGAGAGTTCGTATTCGACGCCGATGGCGGCGCTGTAGCAGAGTTCCCAGTTGCGGCGGAAGGCGCCGACTTCACCGCGCGGGTTGCGTTGGTCGCCGTAGAGCAACGACATGCCGAGTCCGATGGGGGTGAAGAAGTGGGTATGTGTGCGGCGGCCAACCTCATAGCCTAGGAAGAAGTTGGTCCAGTCGAAGGTTACATAGCCTGTGAGGGCGAGAGCGTTGGCGTGGAAGGGGTAGTATCCGTTTTCGTTAGGTGTGTCTTCTTGGTGGTTGATGAAAGGTTGCAGGCCGTACTGGGTCTGGCCGTCGACGGTCATATGGGAGAGGCGGAGCGATACTGCCAGGTCGGGGATAATCCATTTTCCGACCTCGGCACGGAGGTTGTAGTTGAGTTTGTTGTGACGGGCCGATGCCACAATCTCGTTACCGATGAAGGTCTGGATACCACCACCGAGGGTGAGGTACCAGTTGTCGAATGGCGATGCTATTATGTAGAGCAAGGTGTCGCGGTCAGCACCTAGTGAAAAGCCTCGTCGGAAGTTCTGTGACTGGGCCGCGGGTATCGCGGTTGCCAGCACCATGAGTATAAGCAGTAGTTTCTTTTTCATTTACTATATATATATATATATATCAGAGGGTTGACTTAATGTTTCTTTCGTTCTTTTTTGTCGTCCTCTTGTTCAGCGGCATTCGAGTCGCGTTCGTCGTCGCCGTAACCATAGCCGTAGCCATAGCCGTAGCCGTAGCCATAGCCGTAACCATAGCCATATCCATAACCGTAACCGTACTTGCGCTCGAACGGCATGAGCTTGCGGTAGTGGACATCGTTGAGGACGATGGCAAGGTTGGGGAGTTCATGGTCTTGGTACATCTTGTCGACGTTTTCGAGCATGCGCTTGTCGAAGTGGCCAGCGCGTATTATGAAGAGGGTGGTGTCGACGAGGTGTTTGATAATATCGGTGTCGACCACGAGGCCCACAGGGGCTGTGTCGAGGATGACGTAGTTGTAGACCTCGCTGAGTTGGGCAATGAGTGTGTCGAGGCGGCCGTTGCCGAGGAGTTCGGTGGGGTTGGGCGGTATGGGCCCGGTGAAGATGGCGTCGACTCCGTTGCTTACGAGGTCGGCCTTGACGAGGTTCTGCCAGTTGTCGGTCTTTCCGGTGAGGTAGTTGCTCAAGCCGGCGTGGCGGCGTGAGTAGAATTCGCGGGTCAGCGAGCCTTTGCGAAGGTCGAGGTCGAGGAGGATGACACGCTTGCCGGCGATGCCGAAGCTGGAGGCCATGTTGGACGAGATGAATGTCTTGCCCATGGCCGGCAGGAGCGAGGTGACCATCATGACGTGGCCGCGCCCCTGCATTCTGACGTCGGTGCCCAGGAAGTCGACCTTGGCGCGCAGGAGGCGGAACGACTCGCTCATGGTGTCGTGGTCGTGGTTGCTGACCACAAGGGTGCGGTCGTCGTCCTTGTCGCGGGCGGGGATTTCGCAGAGGAATGGAGCGTCGGTACCGGCTATGATGTCGGTGTGGAACTTCACCTTGGTGTCGAAGAGGCGGCGGATGAAGAATATGGCCACCGGGATGAACAGTCCAATGAGGAGTCCGGCCAGGGTGCTGCGCTTCTCGTCAGGGGCGATGGGAGTGCGGTTGACGCGGGCGGGACTCAGTATCTTGCCGTTGGGCTCGATTGAGGGCTGGCTTATCATCAGCTCTTCGCGGCGGCTGAGGAGGTGGAGGTAGAGTTCCTCCTTGATTTTCTGCAGGCGTTCGAGGTTCTCAATGTAGAGCTGCTGCTGGGGCACCTGGCTCATCTTGCTCGAGGCCGCCGAGGCCACTATCTGTGCGTCGGCGATGCGCTCCTGGAGCACTCCCACGTAGACGTCGAGCATGCGGTTCATGTTGATGCGCATCTTCTCGAGTTCGGCCTGCTTGGCTTTGACGGTGGGGTTGTTGGCATTGTCGCCGAAGTTCTCCATTTCGAGCACCATCGCGTTGTGCTTGGCCACCATTTCCATGATGGCCTTGTCGTCGAGGCCGATGTTGTTGGGTATGATTTGCGGGGTGCGGCTGCTCTCGTTGGTCTCGATGAGGTAGCGTGCCATGTTGAGCTGGCGCTTGAGGCGTTCGATTTCCTCGGAGGATTCGATGCTGGTGGCCAGGTAGGACTGACCGAAGTTGGAGAGGTCGAGTATGTTGTGCTCGCGTTTGATGCCGGCCAGGGCGTTCTCCTGGATACCGAGGTCGGACTGGAGCAACTGGAGTCGCTCGTTGATGTAGTTGTAGGTGTAGGCGATGATGCGCTGCTTGTCGCGGACAGCATCCTCGTTGTAGACGCGGATGGCTTCGTTGATGACATCGGCGGCGCGTATGGGCGAGGCATCGTCGAGGGTGATGTTGACGATGCTGTTGAAGTCGTCGTTGCGGACCACCTGCAACGCACCGCGGTATTGTTCGGCGGTGGCGGTCAGGCTGCTATGGCTGACGGAGATGGGCACTCCGTAGTAACTCTGTGTGAGGAACCACGTTTTCTGCACCACTATGCGGCCGGCGGGCGTGGCCACGGTGTCGCCATAGGGGGCTTGGATGGGTTCGTAGCCGGTGAAGAGGAGGGTGGCATTGTCGTCGTCGACGGGCGTCACTTCCAGCGCAATCCAGTCTTCGCTGTTGGCATCGACAAAGGAGACTTCGATGGGCGACTCACCGTAGAGGTCTTTCACTCGGTTGACTATCTTGGTCTTGGTGGTGTAGCGTATGTTGAGTTTGAGGTTGGTGGCCACCTCGTAGAGGGCGTTCTTCGAGGTGAGAATCTGCATCTCGTTGTTGATGTTGCTGTTGTAGAGCGACTTGGTGCTGAACATGTTGCGCACCGAGGCCTCGCGGATTGAGTTGTCGGTGTTTCCGGTGGTGGAGCCTTTGATGAGGAGCTGTGCGTTGCTTTCGTAGACGCGGTTCTGATGGCGGACGTTGTAGCCGGCAATCAGTGCGCCGGCGGCGGCGCAGAGCACCAGCCAGTGGATGTTGCGCACGATGATAAACAGCACGTCCTTGATATGCAGTTTCGGCCCTTTCTTGTCGTCGAGGAAAGCGGCGTCGTTGTTTTTCTGTGTTGTTTCTGCCATCGGAAGTCCTTTCTGTTTAGTTGCTCTTGCGGTAGAGCATGACGGTGATTATCAGTGACGCCATCGACGCGACTGCGCTGAAAATGCTAAAGACGGTCGTTATTTCGCTGCGCACCACGCCGGCGTTGTAGTTGTCGGTAATGATGAAGTCGTTCTGTTGGAGCATGAAGAAGGGGTCGTTGAACACGTCGGACGAGCGCGGGTCGAGGTAGCGCATCACCATCTGACCGTTCACCTCGCGCATCACGGCGATATGGTCTCTCCGTGTGTGTTGGTCGAGCTGCCCCATCATGGCCAGTGCCTCGAGGAAGGTGCAGCGCTCGTTGTTCACGGTGAGCACCTTGCCGCCTTCGGCTCCGAGGAAGAATATCTTGAAGTTGTTGAACCTCACGGTCACGAAGGCGTCGCTGATGTAGCCCTCGCGCTTGAGCATGTCTGTCAAGGTCTCCTGGAGGCGCAGGCGGGTCATGCCGGCCACATGGATTTTGTCGAGGTAGGGGAAGTCGATGTCGCCGTTGACGTCAACCAGGTAGCCGTTCTTGTTGGCGACGTTGTTGTTGAACGGCTCGGCCAGGGTGGGGTTCGAGGGGCTCACCACGCTGATGTTCAACTCGTCGTAGGGGGCAATCTTCGCTTCGAAGCGGTTCTCAAGCTCTATCTGGCTCCCTTGGGTCATGTCCTGCAGGTAGTTCACACGGCGTGGCGTAACACACGACACCGCCGTCATCGCTATCGCGAGGCCCAAGGTCAGTTTTATTATTTTATATGCGCGCATTTTATAAATCTAATAAGATTTAACGCAACACTTTCCTTTTTGTTGCAGGAAAAGTCAAAAAATATTGTTAAAAAAAGTTAAATAATGAATTCTGTCCGTCGGAGTAGGGTAGGCGTTGATCAGGCGTTGATCAGGCGTTGATCAGGCGAAGGTGGGTTTAATTGTCTGTTATTCTTGTGGTTATGTGATTTTTAACATTATATTTTCCTGGTTTATAGCCAGTTAAATGTTTTTCAAAATTTCCTCCACAATATGCACTGCCGCCTTGCCTTCGCCGAACTCGGTAGGTGCTTTCGGGCGCGTTTCCCATAGGCGGCAAGCCTCGTCGGCTATCCGTGTGCTGTCGGCGTCGGTGAGCGTGGCAGCACCTGCCGTCACTATCTCGCTCCATTCAGTCTCAGGTCGCAGTACCAGGCAGCTCCGTCCGCTGAAGTAGGCCTCTTTCTGAAGGCCTCCGCTGTCTGTCGCCACCAGGCCGCATCCCTTCAGTGCCGCCAGGGTTTCAAGGTACGACATAGGTTCTACCGTCCTGATATTCTTTAACAATGACTTATCCGACATGGAATCAAATCGTTGTCTGGTCCTTGGATGCACTGGGAACACCACCTCGCATCCAATCCGTTCTGCAGCTTTGCAAAGTCCTGCAAGTATGTTTTTTAGCCTCTCTTCGCAGTCGGTGTTGAAGTTGCGGTGTACCGTTGCCAGTATGAATCGGTTTGGCAGATGCTCGCCGTTCTTGGCTTTATCATTATAATTCAGTATGTTATCAAGCATTACATCGCCGCTCATCACTATCCGTTCCTCGGCGTATCCCTCGCGACGCAGGTTCTCCATGGCGGTTATTGTAGGGGCAAAAAGCCTGAGCGAAAGTTGGTCGCTCACAATTCGGTTAATCTCTTCAGGCATCGCTCGGTTGAACGACCGCAGTCCGGCCTCGACGTGGAACAAAGGTATTCCCAGTTTGGCCGCTGCCAGTGCCCCTGCGAGGGTCGAATTTGTATCGCCGTAGACCAATGCTCCGTCGTAATGTTCTGATAGCATGACCTCTTCTACCCCTTTGAGCATTGCCGCCGTTTGCGCGCCATGGGTGCCCGATCCAACCCCCAAGTTGTAGCGTGCCCGGGGCAAATCCAACTCGTTGAAGAAATTACCAGCCATGGCATCATCGTAATGTTGCCCGGTATTAAGCAAGTCTTCCTGTAGTTTGTCGGGGTATAAATCCCTGATAACATGGCTGATGGCTGCTGCTTTTATGAACTGCGGCCTTGCCCCTACGACGGTAAGTATCTTTTTCATAGTTTTTGTTGTCTTACTATCAGGCTTTTAGCTATATTCTTAAACCACTGGATTCCAGCCTCGGCTACCCATTGTGCCCCGAATGGCATCCACCGTTGCGGGTGGGTATTGACGAGCAAGTCGTGACGGTGGATGTGGTGTAGCGGGTCGTTTAGAGCCTGTATTATTTCGTCAGTAGTATGGAATACAAGACCTTCCCGTTCCCATTGTGCCTGTTGCTCAGGTACTTTGTCGCGCACACTCACGCGGTATCCATCCCAACGGCGACCGGTGTCGGTAAGGTAAAGTGTCCTTGAGAAGTCTGTATCGAGCATCGGTTCATATTCAATGCCGAGAGAGTGTATATCGTATTGGTTCCAAATGTCTTGGCTGTTCCAAGGCGACCGTGGACTTCCGTGGGCGCATGCTGTTGTCACCGGTGCTATTTTCCGCAACCTTGTCAGGTTGTTTTTGAAGTCGTTGTAGGCTGCTTCTATGTCGCCGTTTGTGGTTGACAGGCTCTCATAATGGTAGCCGATACGGTGACCCATGGCGTGAATCTGCGATATTACCTTCGCATGGCTCTCGAAATGCATTGTCCTGAAGTAGTATGTTGCTGTCGTTCCTGATGCCCGTTCCTGTTCTGCCACCCTCAGTGCAAACTCAGGCCGAAGGTCCACATCGTGCCTGATTGTATGATTTTTATGCAGTTTCAGCGCCGAGATAAGTTCGCAATATTTTTCTACCGTGAAGTCCATATTAGATATTCAGTTCTTTTACAATCCTTGCCGGCACTCCCGCCACCAGTGTTCGGGGTGGTACATCCTTTGTGACCACCGCACCTGCCGCCACGATGGCTCCTTCTCCAACGGTCACTCCCGGCAGGATGGTGGCGTTTACGCCAATCCATGAATTACGGCCGATAGTTGTCGGTGCAACAAATGATTCCACGCATTTGGAGTGATATTCCATTGGTGTGCTGTGTGCTAGTACATAATTGTTTCCAGCCAGTGAGGCGCCGTCACAGATAGTGATAAAGTATGGGTAGGGATAGTCCAATGTGCAGCCTGGCCCAATGTGAACTTTCTTGCCGATATGCACACCGCGCCACCGCTGCAATCTGATTCTAAGTCCATTCCAAGGGCATCGGATGGCCCATTGGTTGAACACGTGATCCTTCCATCGGATGATGGCGAACCATAGCGCACACTTGTAGCCATGGACTTTGGCCGACTGGCGGATGCTTTCCAATAGGTTGCTGTTATGATAGTGTGGCAGTTGTTGCCGCTTCAGTTCAAGATATGCTTTCATAGTGCTCTATATGGTTGACAAAGAATTCGGTGGGGTCGATCATATCCTGTAACATACGTTCTCTCTTCTCTTGCCATTCTTTTTTCAGTTCTTCCGGATCGCGAGCAAGCAGTTGTTCGATATGTCGGTACATCTCTTCAAACTGTGTGGGTTGATAGGCATAGCATAGCCCATACTTGTTTTCCAGCATATTAGGTACTGAAAGTCGTCCGGCGAATGTATTGCATTTTAGTGCCGGTATCCCAAGTACCGCCGCCTCGGAGGTCATGGTTTGGCTGTCGCCAACGAACATTGAACAGTATGCCATCAGAGAATGAATCTCCTCTGGTGGCACAGGGAGTCTGTATTGTTCAAACTCAGTCTCAATTGCGCGTTCGGATGTTATGATTACACGACCATGATGTTGCAGAAGGTTTATCAGTCGTTTCTTCTGTTCTATGGTAAGACCTTGCTGGCCAACGTCATGATGTCCTTTAAGGGCAACAAACCTCATGATGAAGAACCTCTCCCCATCCTGTATTCCAGCATGTTGCAGAACGATTGGGTCAGGAGTGAATCGTTTCGGATACAGGTAAGCAAGTTCGTGGGTTCCAGCATAGTATACGGCCCTGTTTGTCTTTCGTTGTATGCAATTGGGAGTGAATACAACGTTTGTGAAAGGATGTCCGTATTTGACTATTAGTGGTTCGGCAGCATCGTCATCGTCGTCAAACATAAAAGCTTTCATCTTAGTTATCTTCGATACATGACTTAGAACCAAGCCGCTGCTGAGGCCGATATTAATTTGATGCTGTCGGATGAACTTTGTAAGCTTTATATCCTGCGATAATACTGTTTGGGCTTTGCCAATCAGGCTGTCTCGCTTGCCACCAAGGTTGACGAACGGAGTCATCCTATAATGCTTCATCAACCTTATTACAACAGGTATCTCGCGTACAGAGTAGTAAATCGAATGCCCGCGTTGCTGCAGTTCGTTGGCCAAATTCCTCAACAGGTGGACGTGGGCAGGATGTCCAATGTCGATAAGTATATTCATTCTTCTGGTTTGAAACGTATGCCGTAACGACTTAGGAATCTATATAATTCCTTGGCAAGAACACTTTTGGGAACGTTACAAGTGTGGCTGAGAAGGTCGAATCTTTCTCTTTGTTGTACCACTATTTCTGTCGAATAGTCGCTTTGAATATCGTCTGATTGGTGTTTAATGCCTGTAAAAACCAGATGTGTTTTGAAGTCGTCCAGTATGGTGTTCAGTATTTTGGCTTTCTCATCTGGGGATGGTGTTGGTGCAAATTCTTCTTTGGTGCGCTTTATCTTGGCGGGGCATCCTGCCGCCAATACTCCGGAGGGTATGTCTCGGTTGACGTAAGAACCATAGGCAATAACGGCATCGTCGCCTATGGTTGTTCCCGGTGCCACGAATACATTGTATGTCAACTCCACTCGTTTCCCTATGTTTACATCACCATAGGTGACAGGGTAACCGTCGAGTATGTTCTTGTAGGAACCGTGTGTAAAGATATTGCATCCCGGACCTACGGCACATTCTTCGCCCAAGTGTATTTCCCGAGAAGGGTCGATAGTTGTCGATGGGAAGATATGCACAAGGTCGTCAATTATGATGGACGACTCCATCGATGGGTGTCCGGCACGTATTATGGCTGTTTCTGAGATGATTACATCGTTGCCAATGTTTATGTTGGGAACGACAAGCATAACGGCGGAGCGTATCTTGTTGCGCTTGCCAATCTGTATATTCCTTCCGCAAATTGAGGTGAAGTAGCCAATCTCGGTATTGTCGCCAATACTGAATCTGTTTTTGCTCACAACCACAGCACCCAAGTGCAACTTTACATTGCGTCCAATTTTGTTGCCTTTCATTCGGTAAACCAACTTTTTGATGCAGCTCGGAAGTAGTCCGAATGTGAGCATCTTTGCAAGAGGAAGTCTATTATTCATGGTTTATTGTTCTTCGACGATGGATAGTCGTTTATTGTTGTTCATTAGTGGTAATTGCTCAACCAAGACCACATTAATGTTTGTACCAAGTATTCTGTGCCAGTGGTCTTTGATTGTTAGTATTTCGTTGTCAGAAAACCGAGCATCTGCCACTATGCGGAAAGTAATGTCGTTGTTTCGGTGTTTCACCACTTGCCATCCGCTGATAGAGGGGAAGTGGTCGGCAAAATAGTGAGTGAAATTATGTACGGTTATAAGGGTTCCGTCGACTTCGATTAATGTTTCGCATTCGCGACCCATTATTCGCGTAATCTTTCCGTCACGTACTTCAACAAGGTCTTGGGTGTCATATCGTATGAACGGGTGAGCCATGTTCCAGAAGTCGGTGCTGACAACACGGCCGACCCCGTTAGTGACTGGCTGGTTATTGCTGTCAAGTATCTCGATAAAGCCGTAATATCCTGTCACGTGGTATCCGTCGTGTGCTGATGTCTCGTATGTGTTTGGAGTTCCTTCACAACTGTAGGAGTCGATGACATCGCATTCGAATGCCTGTTCTATCTCATTACGGTAAGTGTCGGGCAGGGTGGAACCTGTGGTAAAGATATGTTTTGGACGATGAATATATTGGCCTTTGTGGTCGTTGCGATATTTGGCCAACAGGTGCAGAGGGGCAGGGTAGGATCGGATATATTTTGGACGTTTTTTGTCTATGGTTGCAAGTATCTCATGAAGTGCAGAATCATCAAGGGAATAGAAAGGTATATATACACAATGGTTTACTATATCTTGCAATTGTTTCAATACCTGAGGACGTTTCCCATTGGCAATTTTCATGTACCAGTCGCCAAGATGGTAACCAGCCTGGTACCAGGTACGTAGTTTCGCCGCCATATTGACAGAATAGGACACTTTCGTTTCATAGAACGAAAATGGTTCGCCTGTCGATCCGCTTGAACGCGATAGGATACGCTCCTTTTTGCTATAACAATCAGATGCAAATCGTTCAATACCTTCTTGTCGCATAATGGATTTCGACACTATCGGCAGTTGCTGCAGTTTTATTTCATCGGGAATAAGCTTTGTGTCGGCAAACCATTCGCGATAAAATGGTACGTTGGCGGCTATATGGTTGAATAACAACTGCAGTCTCTCTTGCTGGAAGGCATCAAGTTCTTTCTGAGTCCAATACTCTGCTTTGCGTAGCAAATGCAGATACTTATGTACCTGTTCGCCACGCAGCAGGTCACTCAATGGCAGTATGATATGTTCATGTAGGAATGCCATAGGCTGTGTGGATTTTGTCCTTAATATGTTCCCAAAGATATGACTTTACGGCGTTGTGCCCCTGTGCTGCTATTGCCAATGCAATAGGTTGGTTGTCTAGTGCCCAAAGCATCTTCTCTGCCAATTCCTTGTAATTGTCGGTCTCGAATAGCAGTCCAGTATTGTTGTCTTTTATCATATAGGGCACTCCACCCACGCGGCTGGAAATTACCAGCAGGCCAGCGTTCATGGCTTCGAGCAGCGAAACCGGCATGTTGTCAACTTTGGGTGAGGAAAGCATTATGTCGGACTGGTTTAGGTAGTTGTAGATCTCACTATTGTCTACTCTGCCTGGAAATGTGATATTTTGCAGGCCGAGTTGTCCGGCAAGTTGTTTCAGTTGCTCATGTTGCGTTCCCGTTCCTAAAAGAGTAAGTGAAGCGGTAGGATAACGTTCCTGCACCAGATTGAATGCCCGCAGGATGCAAGGGATATTGTACAGTTCCTCATGTGCACGGACGCATATATATTTCGGTTGCAGTTCCGTTCGTTGTCGGTATGCGATGCCATCCAGTTCTATGATATTGGGTATGACGGTGTATGGAATATGGTGTTGGTCGAATACTTTGGCCAAAAAACCGGATAGGACGATATTGGAGTCTGTACGCATCAGATAATGTCGCACCAGTCTGGAGCATTTATCGAAGAAGCCTTCTCCTCCTCCGCCGTGATAGGTCAGAACGATACGCTTCCCAAGCAGTCTGCCTACGGTTATCCCCACCACAGCCGGCATGAATCCCCAGTTGGAGCAGCAATGGATATGTAATATATCGTAATGCTTCGCTTCGCGATGCAGCTTGCATGGCATTACGAGTCGCCGAATGAATGCCCTTTTGGTATTGAAAATATCAGCGACATGTCCTTCTTCGCGCAAGTGACGTTGCAGAAGTTCCACCTGTCCGGAGATTCCTCCGACTCCAAGTCTATAATTGCATATCAGCAGAATCCTCATATTGTCAGAATAATCCGCGTGAGCCGAGTTTGAAGAATGCCCAAGCGAAAGACATGATTGGCACTATCCAGTACCATATTTTTACGAAGCGATAGTTTTTGGCATTTAGCAGCGACATGCCATAGGCGGCAATTATAAGCAGTATGGGCAAGCCAGGTAGCAGGAAACGCTCCGAGTTGGCGAATCCGCTGGTCGACACGATGCCAAGGTAGGCCGCGACGAATGAACCTAATAGAGACAAGTTGCGCCAGTTCTTGGTAATAAAGATGACACTGAACACTGCAATGAGCACAAATGCTCCCAAGAAGTTTCTAACGAAGTTGCCGCCGCTGAGCATCTGCTGTGTATATTGTTCGTCGACATCCACCATCGTCGGGAATGGCAGCACGAACATCATGGGCGCCATCACAGTACCGGTAGCATATTTTGCCCAGTGGTTACCTCCGGCAGTTTGTTGGGCCCGTTTGTTTGCTTGGTTGGTGTCACGTTGTTCCCACAAAATCTCACTCTCATTAGTTATTGTGCCACCTACCAATAGTGTTGCAGCCAACACGCCCCAGGTTATGAGCATTATTCGTTTCCCTCGACCAATAACAGAGGTGTTTGTGAATATTAATGCTGTTACCAATGAAAAGACTGCGGCTGCTCCTATGACCGTGCGGAAAGTGAAAAGTGACAGTGCAAGCAATACCGGTATGGCAATGGTGAAGACATTATAGTGTTTTGTGCGTATAAGGTAATCGGCCCGTTCCAGGAATGCCATCATCAAGAATATCATCTCGGTCTCTTTCAGATGCAGACCGCAGTAAAAAATAAGATTGGGCATAAAACAAGCCATTATTCCTGCCAATCTTCCCGGCTCCTCGCCTATATTGCGTTTTGAGACATTGTATATCAATAGCACCGTTACGGCGCTGATAATGGCTTTGAGGATACGTGTGATGAAAATGTTTGGCCCTATGATTTTGTATAGAAATATCAGATACAGCAAGTATCCGGAATCGGACAGGTCTTTATAGTTGCCAAACAGATAGTCGTTAGTCACGCTCCATTTCTCGGTTGCCAGCCACGCTCCATCCTCCCAGTAGCCTACCGAATCGGCAGCATCGAATTCGAACGGCATTCCTGTTTTTATGATGTAAAAAAAGTAACTGAATATCACCCATGCAACACGTAGGCCCAGTGCGGTAAGGAATAGGTTGCGCAACAAGGCTTTTCGAGGTATGGCCTGCCATTTTTTGCTGCAATATGAGGTTAGTAGAAAAAATCCCACTACCCACATTATTCCCATGGCAATATATAGGATATTCATGGCATGGCGGAAGAAGAATATGGTTACCGCCGCCAGCGCTCCTAGGTAGAGATAGATGCCTTTTGTGGCTATTTGTCTTGGTAAATATGGAATCATTTATTGAAGGTGTATATTAAAAGACTTCGAGACATCGAGACTTCAAGTATCTTATCTTTTGTTCTGATTGAGTTTTTCGAGGCGTCTTTTTAGCTTAATGAGTTTGGTCATGTTCTCCTGTCCAACAATGTTTTGTACTATCCCTTTCCATCCACAATCCTTTGTAGACCACGAGGCCAGTCCTTTATGCTCGCAGTAGGTGTTTCCGGTGCGTATGTATTCGCCGGTGGTATGGTGAGGGGAGAAGTAGTCCACTGGATACACGTGCAGGTCTTTATAGTCTTGCTCGCTGCCATCCTGACGGAAGCCGTTTGATGCCATTATTGCTGTGATAAACTGCACGTTGGTGGTGAGGTCGGGAGTTCCGTCAGGTTTCAGGAAGTGTCGGTCGTTATATGCATTTAGCATCTCGCTCACCCATTCGCCACCAGCCTCTGAGGCGCATACCCCCATCATAACCGGATTGTGCTTACTTCCTTCAATACCAGCGAAAGCTTTATTGTGAAGCAAGTCGTCGAATGGTTTGTGGACTTCGAAGTCGACATCCAGGTATACCCCGCCTTCCGTCGACAATGCATATAGTCGTATATAATCACTGACAAAGGCGTATTTGCCGGCGGCATAGGCCTCTGCTGTATAGGGGGTGCTGTTTACATCGAAGTTGTTCTCATTCCACAATTTGTAATTCCAGTTAGGCATATATTTATGCCACGATGCGATGCAGTCTTGCGCCAGTTGTGGCAGGGGGGAGTTCCCCTGCCAGCAGTAGTGTATTGTACGTGGTATCATTTTGCTCGTATTAGTTGGAACGCTTCACGATAGCCTTGCAACATTGCTTTTATTGCAGGCCATCGGTTGGGGAGGAGGTTAATTGCTATGTTGTAGATTGCGTAATTCACGATTCCGTAGATGCCACCCAAGAGGTTGTGCATGCTTCGATGGTTACTCCAGATATGGCGATACCAGAATATAGTTCGGTTGCGGGCAATGGTGTAAAGGCGATTTCGTCTTGCCGTTAGTGCATCAGGAGCGGGTCGCCCTGCAGCCGCATCGAGGTGGATGAAATCCGTAGTTTGGGTGTAGGCAATGAGGCCTCCTTGCAGGTATAGTTTATAGTAAAACACGGCATCGTCGTATGCGGCATAGGACGAAATACTCCCTTGTTCCAACCATCGTTCGTCTTCAAAGTGTACTGCTTTGGCTTTGTCTGCTTTAATAAAAAAACACGCAAATGCTCCAGTCTGGCATAGTCCGTCTTCGCAATTGACGTATGTACGATGTCCACCTGTGGCGGATATTGTATCAAACCATTGTGACTTACGACAACTATAAAATGCTTGGCCTGTGAATGCAAGGCGCATTCGGTTAATGATTTGTTGGATACTTGTATGTTTCTGGATTGCATTTGAGCTGTTCTTTTCTAGCCCATCGCCATAGGCCAGTACACAGTCTAACCCGCGTTTTTGAAGTGTGTTATATAGTTCTTCTGCGAAATTGGGAGGAAAGTCAAGGTCGTCATCCAGTACTAGCAGATAGTCGCCCAGTGCCTCTTTGATACCAGCAGCCCGTTGCGATACCATCCCTTTGTCACTGTAAACGACTCTTTCGTTTCCAAGAGTATAGTCTAGATTATAACCATGGGGAATGACAACGATAACCTCTGCTGGAGGTATTGTCTGCTTCTCGATGGCACTGAGCATCTGTCGGTACTTCTCGCCAGTGTTTCCAAGGGTTCGGATGACTATGGAGTAGTTAAACATGCTTCAGGAATTGTTTCATTCTTGCCCCAATTTTTAGAGCTTGAAGTCTGAATTTGAGATATAGGACGGGTCTCTGATATAGTTTTTGAGTTTTGGTTGGCTGATGGCTCCAATTTACTTTTGCAAGTTCTTTGCGCGCTGCTTCCTTGTATTTGTCATTAACCAAGTAGGACATTAGGCCGTAGGTTCTGAGATTGTCTACCAGTTGTTTGTAGTCGTTATTACTTTCTTCAATGGATTCTAGATCGCCTAGGTGCCAAAGCATGTGTTCTTTGGGATTGCGCAAATGGTGTGTACCACGGTAGGTGATATCTACGTCTTGGTTGTAGTTACTTAGCGGTTTATTTAGCAGGACGACACTGTGTTTCAGTGCAGTATGGATCCAAAGAAGGAAGTCTTCGCCGAGTTTTATATCGGTCGGGAATCCTCCTTGCTCCTCGAATATCGTCCTCGGCATGCTGACGGCTCCAGTCCATAGAGGCATGCAAAGGGTCTTGGCATATACGCGACAGTAGTTGATTTCACCTTCTAGGAACCCGTCGTCAACACCAATGGGCGCTATACGGCAGACACCGTTTTTGACAATGTAATAGTTTGTACCGTAAATGCCTGCATCGGGATGGCGTTTGATGAGGACGGACATCTCCTCGAGGAAGGAGGGTTCCCACCAGTCGTCGGCGTCAAGGAATGTGATGAATGGTGCAGCACTTGATGCCACTCCTTTGTTGCGGGCGGAGCCAACACCGGAATTGGCCTGTTGTATCACATGAATACGTGGGTCGGTAAATGATTTTGCAACGTCACCACTACCGTCAGTAGATCCGTCGTCGACAATCCAAAGTTCCCAATTAATGTAAGTCTGCCCAATGACACTCTCCACGGCCTTTCGGACATAGGGCGCCTTGTTGTAGAGGGGCATTATGACGGAGAAGTAAGGCATCGCTAAATAATCTTTTTTAGTAGCCAGTCAATAATGCGTATGGGCAGGCGATGTGAATATGGTTGTGAGTGTTGCAGATAACAATGTAGAACACGGATGTAAATAGGTGGGGTATAGTTTATGCCTGCCAGTTTAATGTCTGGATTGTTCCAAATACAGAGTGATTTGAATTTCCGTATTCCGTTTCGTCGAATGATGGCCATTGTCTCGTCGATATAATGTTGCCCGTGGTCTATGCTTTGTACAAGTGAGTTGAGGCGCTGTTCTCCATTGCTAGTTGTGAGATTAATGTCTTGCTCAAGCTTGTGAAGCCTAGGTATATAGTGGTATGTACGGTAAAGGGTTACACTGCTGATACGATGTTGCAACTTGTCAATGGTAGAAACCTGATAGAAGTCGTTTTTGTTGCGGGTGCGTATATTGTTGATTCGTGCCAGATGCACGAAACGTATCTCGTCAATTGGGATATATCTAGCTGTTAATGTGCATGGTATGCGTGCTTCGTGGATGGCTTTCTTTTCATTATTGGCATATAGTTCGGATAAGTTGGTTTTGGAGTCGAAGTGACATGCCCACTCGGCTGGTTCCAGTGGAGCACTGTCTTCGTGGCAGAAATCATTAATCATATTTTGCCAGCGGAAACAGAAAATGCAGTTGGGTTGTGAATTTAGAATAGTATTCCATCCTTCTGATTTGATGAATCCTTCGGAAAGGAATTCATCAGCGTCCATGGCAAAGACTATTTTGTCACCAGCGATTTTGTCCACTTCTCTGAATAGAAGGAGACGCACATTTGCTTGGTGCATCTCTTCCATTGGATTATCTATTATTGTGACTTTAGGGAAACGGGTGGCTATTTCGCGACTGCCGTCGGTGGAGTGTTGGTCAGCTATAATTATACTGTCGGCCCATGAGGAGCAGTGTGTGAGGAACGCTTCCAATACCCATGCCTCGTTGCGAACAGGGGTGACGACTATCAGTTTCGGTTTATCCATTGGTATTTGATGAAAGAGATGAGAAAAGGGTGGGTGATATGCGAATGAGTGCGTAGTTGATTCGGTGTCGGACACGGGTACGGCTTACGGTGCGGTATAGGTGCCAGTCGACGAGGGGCTGTAAGGACTTGCTTTCATTGCGGTTGGCACCGACGAAGGCCACCTGGTAGTGGTTGGTGATTGCACGGTAGACGACGCTGCGGTCCAAATTGTTGCGCTGAGTGAAAATGGCAGCCAGGTCGTTGGCTATGCGTAGCATGTCTTGTCGGCTTCGGAAGCTGCGGGTTGTCATAATACTTCCTGGTCGGATGCGATAGTGGTAGAAGGAATATGGGATAACTTTCACCTCTTTCGCCACAAGGCAGGCACGTGGGGTGAAGTGGTTGTCTTCGTGCAGGATACCCACGCGGAAACGGAGCGTGTTGTCCTCTAGGAATTTCCGTCGGTAGCAGCGCAGGACTACACAGACGAACGGAAACTCGTGGTGTTCGATTGCATGTCGGTTGTAGTAACTCCACCCTGAATCGAAAGCCTCTTGTGCAGGGCTCTCTTCTTTGCTTCCCATCCAGCCGCCAAAACATATCATGTCGGCATTGTCGAGATGGTTGCTGAGGCAGCTTAGCGTATTGTTCTCCAACCAGTCATCGCTGTCAAGGAAGAGAATATAGTCACCAGTGGCGGCAGCGAGGCCTGTGTTACGGGCGGCGCTGAGGCCACCGTTGGGTTGGCTGATGATGCGGATACGGCTGTCGCGCGAGGCGTAGCCGTCAAGGATACGGGCGCTGCTGTCGGTTGAGCCGTCGTTGACGCAAATGGCCTCCCAGTCATCGAAATCCTGCCGCAGTAGGCTTTCGAGACAGTCGGCAAGGTAGGCTTCGACGTTGTAGACTGGTACTATTATTGAGAATCGCATGACGTTCAGTCGGGTTGGACGATATTGAGTCGGTCGAGTTCGAGGGGAGCGTAGTCTGTGCGCACGGTACGGCCGTTGGTGGTGACGGCGGTGCGGAATCCCAGTCGGTGGCAGATGTCGAGTGTGTCGGCGTTGTAAGCGCCGTGGGGGAAAGAGAAGTGCGACACCTCGTGCCCGAGTAATGTTTCGAGGGCCTGTCTGGATTCAGCAATCTCCTTGTACTGTTGGTCGTAGATCAAGGTGTCGAGTTTTGGGTGGCCGACGGTGTGGGCACCGATGGTGCAGAGGGGGTCGGTGTCCATTTTGCGAAGTTCGTCGGTGCATATACCGAGTTGTTTGCCAGGATACCACCACATTGGTAATTGATTGTCAATAAAACCGGTAGTGACATATACGGTGAAGGGGATGCCCATCCGTTTGAATAGCGGGTAGCCAAGGGTGTAGTTGTCGCGATAGCCGTCGTCGAGGGTTATGCATATCCAGTGGCGCGAATCCCTGATATTGTCGAGGCTGACGAAGTGCCATCCTTGCCGTTGGCGTTCCACGATACGTTCTTCCAGCCAGTCAGGAGTCACTTCAAGCACCCGTTGGTCGGGCTGTTCGCTGCGTTGTTCCACCACACGGTGAAGCATCCATACTTCGCCGATTTTGGGGTTCAATAGGTTGTGTATCTTGCGTTTCAGACTCATTCTTGTCATGCTTTGCGGCCGAGAAGGCTTTTAGCGAGGAACTTGGATTCGTATTTCGCTCCTGTGCGGAGGGCGATACCGCTATGCAGGTAGTTGATATAGTGAGGGATGGAGTAGCCGCTGGCGAAGTGGTTTTCTACGGCGGTCTGATACAGGGCTAGGCGTAGATGCTTTGCAAGTCGGGCCTTGAGGACTTCCGCTTTGATGCGGCGGCTGCGGTTGTTGGCTTCCATAAGTCGGCCAGCGAAGGCTTTCCGCTCCCGTAGGTCGCTCTTCGACTCAATTGTACCTTTTACGAACCGTAAGCAGAAGTAGTCCATCTCGCTGTCAGTCAGTTCGTCGCTGAGCCATTGGAGCATATAGCGTCGCACTTCTGCTACCTTGCGTTGTTGCTCTTCGCGCCTCGAGGAGCATATCTGTGTGGGGTGCATGCGATAGCGGAAGAGGGTGTCGTCCACGTTGTGCATCCTGGTGACTCTCAAGCAGTCGGCCCAGAAGCGATAGTCTTCGGCTGGGAATGCGTCGCTGCGGTAGCGGAGGTTGTTGTGCCGCACCACTTCCATTCTTACGGTTGGCACGATTATTGTGCACTCAAACAGCATGTTGGCGGCAATCTCGTTATGTTCTTCGGGGAAGCGTACCAGCGACTGTATGCTGCCGAATCGTTCGAATCCGCCGCCGCAGACTCCCGCGTCGGGATTCGCATCGAGGGCTGCCACCTCACTCGCCAGCCAGTGTGGCAGGGCAATATCGTCGCCATCCATACGGGCAAAGAGTTCGGTGTCAATGAGTTCTAGACCCCGGTTGAGGTTCTCGGACAGCCCTACGTTACGTTCGTTCTCGACCAATCGGATGCGAGGGTCTGACAATGAGCGTACTACGGCTACTGTGTCGTCGGTTGAGCAGTCGTCGACGACCAGTAGTTGGAAGTCGGTAAACGTTTGGTTAAGAACGCTTTCAACGGCTTCTTTTACGTATGGACCCACGTTATAGGTGGGCATCAGTACTGTCAGGCGGGGTTTGTTCATAGTTCGAGGGTAGGCGTTATATAGGCGTTGATCAGGCGTTGATCAGGCGTTGATCAGTAGAAATGGTTGTAATGTATTATGGTATAGGTATTTATGGAAAATTATCGCTGCAGTATGCTGTGTATCAAATAATAAAGTATTACCTCTGGATGTCTTCGGAACATGGTTTTCCACACTTTCCGATTCACCTCATTGCTGAAGTCATATTGCCGGCGATACCGTGCCCATAAGCGACCCCACGCATGGGCATAGTCACGGTGTTTCAGATTGAACTGTTCTTTCATATAATCAAGGACTTCAGTGCCTTCAAGGAATGTCAGGCCCTGATGCTCGGCACTGTCCGAGATATTAGTGCGATGTTGACGGTAGTTACTTAGCAATTCCCTTACTTCCAGTACCTTGCCTTGCGATGCGAGTATTGCGTAAAACATCCAGTCGCCACATAGACGCATACCTTCGTAGCGTTGTCGTTCCTCCGGACGGTAGGCTGTGCGACGGAAGACGCACTGGCTTACGTTGGCTATTCCGTTGCAGCCTGCCAGCCGTTCCCGCACAAATCGTTCGCCTGTATATACTTCCGTTAGCCCGTCGGCCTTCGTTGGCCATAGTTCATTGCCTTCGGTATCTACCCATCGTGTGGTACAGAATGCTAGTGTACAGTTTGTTACATTGGTTGCCTCTGCCATCATCCGCTCCAGAAACCGAGGCTCGGCCCAGTCGTCGCTTTCGGCAATCCAGATCCAATCTCCGTCGGCGAGGGCTATACCTTTGTTCCATTGGCTGAACGGAGAGCCGCCGTTGGACTCGTTATAGACCAAGTGGCTCACTTTAGGGTGGTTGGCATATTTCCCCAATACCTCACGACTCCTATCGGTAGAGCAGTCGTCAAGCAGTATCAACTCAAAGTCTTGGTATGTTTGACTCAGGATGCTGTCAATACGCTGCCGCAGGTATGGTGCATGATTATAGTTGGGTACTATGACTGAGACAGTTGGCATCAGTAGCAGACTTTGGCAATGATGGTGGCTATGACAAACAGAATCAGGATTATAATGCTGTTGTCCTTGATATTGATTTCACGTTTACCTAGTTTGCGTCCAAGCTTGATGCAGGGCTCTTCCACCAGGCGGGCGGAGGCGTAGGCAACAATGGTTACAGCCACTGCCGCTGTGGAGAAGAACAGCCAATAGTTTATGCCGTTCAGCCATGTGTAGAGAATCTCCAGCACAGGCCAGTGCCACAGGTAGACACCATACGAAATATCGTGCTTGAGGTGCAGTTTTACAAGCGGTTTCAGCGATGTGGCGTATAGCAGAATTATGGCTGTGGCGGCAGGGAAGAGGTAATAGATGATGTTGCTGCAGCGCCAGAACAGCACACATACCAGCAGCAATACGATAACTACCGTGTGGTCAATACGGATTTTGTCTTTGTAGATGGCCATCAAAGAACCAATAACAAAACAGAAAATATCTCCGCGTACTATTATTGTATAGTTTACTCCTAAAGCCTTTTCAACGAATTGTTCGGGAATAAAGGCAAAGATTAATGCAATGATCACAAATATCCAGTGACTCAATTTCAGCCTCCGACACATTATAAACGAGAAAACCAAGAAGATATAGCAGCCCACTTCGAATGGGATCGACCATGCGCTGCCGTTGAATCCGCTATATACGCGGTCGCCCCATACCCCTGGAAGCATGTACTCGATGTTAAGGAAGATATTGCGGAAGAAGAATCGCCATGTCTGTCCGGAACGGAAATAATCGCTTATGGGCAGGGTGGTAAAAGCTGGACCAATAATAAAAACCGCCGCCAAGATAGTGACCAGGAAGGCTGGCATTATTCGCATTATTCGAGCCAATGCCCAAGGTACAACCTTCTGTTTTGTAAGCAAGCTGTTGGTAACCAGCAGTCCGCTTAAGAAAAAGAATATTGCTACTCCTAAGTAGCCCAAGCTAATGCCTACCGGAGTAAGTTGTGGCAATACTTGGGAATCATTCAAATTCCCTATTGATGCTGGTCCATGAAACCACATCACCATTAATGCAGTGAATAGTCGAAGCAGGTCGATGTTGTTGTTTTCTCGTTTTAGTATGTCTGAAATGTACATATACTATTGGTGTAAGGCGTTTTTCAGTAAGGATTTAATATGTCGGTAAGGCTTTAGCAGATGCAATTTGTCGAGGGTTGAAAAGAGCCGTTTGCGTCCTGTTTGTGGCATCCACGACCATGCAGTGTGATGGAACGCAACCGCATTCTCGCGAGAAGGTGCACCGGAATAGGAGAATACCGACGATGGATAGATTGTAATCTCGGGTAGTTGCTGCAGGCGGTCGGCATAACGGAAGCCATATTTAACGGCATGCATAGCTAGTACTCCGTCAATCACTATGGAGTTCAACTCGCCCTGTTCTGTCAATGGAGGCCGTTTGCGGTAATAATCAAGGCTCTCCTCCACCAAAGGATGATGAGGTTCAGCTCCGAGTACCGCGGAGAGGAAACCACAATAAGGGATAGATGTCATGTCTTTCAGTGGTTTACTTTCAGCATCCAAGAGTTGTTTTCCCTCGCGTTCAAATTCATTAGGATAAAGTTCCACTGCGGAAAAGAGCCGATTGTTGAGGTATGGTTCCAATGAGGAGAATAGTTCTACATCGGTGTCGAGGTATACTCCGCCCATTCCGCTAAGAGCCTTAAGTCTTGCCACGTCGCTCACGAAAGCCCAGCGACGCTGACGGTAAGCTTCAGCTGTGTATTGGCAGAAGTCAACCGGAAAGTTGCTCTCATCCCAGCGGATGATTTGCCAGTCCGGCATAAGTTCGTGCCAATGACGTATGAAGTCGCTCTGTGACTGTGGCATCAATCCGTGTCCGAACCAGCAGTAGTGGAGTATTTTGGGAATCATCGAGTTTTTATTTTGATGCAGTTGCGAATTAATCGGTATGGTTTAAGAAGTCCATGACAATCCAACCATTGGGTGAAACGCTCATGCTTGGTAAGCTGTTGCCACGAATGGACTGTGTGACAGTGCAGAGCTACGGTTTCGTTGCGGTAATGGAATGGTTCGCATGCAAATACTTCGGAAGGATAGACCGTAATATAATTAAGTTGTTGCAGTCGGTTCTGATAACAGAAGCCATGCTTTTCAGCGGTTTTGGATATGAGGTTGTTGATAATTACAAAATCAGAATCACTTTGTGGGTTTATAGTGGCGTAAAGATTAAGACATTCTTTAATGAATGGGTTATCTGCTTCTGACCCTATGATGCCAGCCAGTAGTCCACAGCATGGAATCAGGGTTCCTGGAATAGTTGGTCTTCCATCTGGGTCCAGTAGCGGAACGTCTTGAGTCTCATAGTCCTCAGCATACCATTCAAATCCCGTGAAAGCTTTGCAATCGCGAAATGGTTCCAGCGAAGAATAAAGTTTGAAATCAGTGTCAAGGTACACACCACCATGTTCAACAAGCACCTTCAAACGAGCTACGTCGCTAACAAACGCATATTTGTGTTGGTGGTAGGCCTCGGCTGTATATTGGCAGAAATCAATGGGGAAGTTTGATTCATCCCAGCGTATTATTTCCCAGTCAGGCATCAAACGGTGCCACTCCTTGATATAATCCCTTTGGGAGTAAGGCATTGCACCCTTTCCGAACCAGCAGTAGTGTATGATCTTGGGAATCATCTATTTCTCATGTATTTGAAATATGTGGAAGGATTTAGGATTAGTTTTCCAATCCGGTAAGCCCTTGAGTGCCACCGGTTTTCGGAAAGGTATGTCAACCAGTCACGCATAGAAAAGTCTTCTGGGCGTAACCCACGACGTATGCAGGCGTTGTGGCGTGCTATTATCGTCCAATAAAACGAACGATCTATGTTTGATGTTATACTATTTGGTGTCCTTCGATATAGATATGTAAATGTTTCACATACTGACAATTTCCCCACTTCTTCTAATTTATAATATAGGTCGTCGTCATCGCCGGCTTTGAGCGTAATGTCAATTCCTCCAGTACACATATAATGTTTTTTCCTGAAAGCGGCAAAGTTTCCAGGAAGGTTATTCCGCGATTCCAAGTATCCAAGTTCTATATTCTTGAATAGAGGACGCTCCGCTATAATATGCAGTGATTCGTCGCAGTAATAACACCGAGACATGGCCAGACTTATGTTTTCGTCAGAGTCAAGTATTTTTGTTGTTACCTCCAAAGCGTTCGGGAGGAGTGCATCGTCGGGGTCAAGGAAACCGCAGTATTGGCCATGTGCATGCAATACTGCTTGATGTTTGGTATATCCAACACCGTGGTTTTGCCTGTCGTCATGGTGAAATACGTGTATCCTAGGATCGTTAAGACATTCATATATGGCTTCTGAGTTATCAGTTGAGCCATCATCGACAATTATTATCTCCCAGTTAGTATAAGATTGGTTCTCAACGCTTGTGATTGCCTCTTGAAGGTATTGGCCATTGTTATAGTTGGCAATCAATACAGAAAAAACAGGGGTGTCCATGCTCAATTGATATTTTTAACGACGTTTATGGAACTTGCAAGACCTTGCTCCATTTCCGTACGCAGTTCGGCCTCTTTGGCTAGGTAGTGGGTGCCAAATTGGTTCTCTCGGTTATAGGTGGAGAGTCGTTCGCCTAGTTTTCGGTAGCGTTCCATCAAATAATCCAGCCCGAGGTGTTTATAGTGCAGTACTTTTAGGGGTCTTCCGGTGCTACGACGTACAATGCCGGTTGGTTCTGCCTGATGTGCACCGACAGAGTAGTTGATATCTACAATACGGTGGGGATCGAATAATATTCGCTTGTCAAGCCAGTGGCTGCGGACACCATGTTGCACTACTTCAGTAAGTAAGGTATCGCTTGTATGCGTGGGGAATGCTTCGCTGTACATCTCATAGCCTTCAGTGGTGGGTAAGGTTACTCCCTCGTGTGCAAGTTCTTGCAGGTGGTTTGCCATATTTGGATGGTAGAGGAATTCGTCCATATCGCAGACAATTACCCAGTCGGCCTTGCCACGAGATTGTTTCCAGCAATTATTTTTTATTCTGCGGTTTTCAGCGTCGTTGAATCCTTCGGTACCGCCAAAAGGTATTGCCCTGACGTTGGAATGTTGTTTTATAATGCTTAAAGTACTGTCGGTGGAATGGTTGTCGTATATTGTGAATTTATCTACAAATCTGGAATAATAGTCAAACATGAAAGGAAGCATCCGCTCTTCGTTCCAGCATACGGAATAGTAATGGACAATAGGTTTCTTTATTCCGTGCAGGCTCTTGTACAACCGCAGTTTGGCGAGCATTAGGCGGTTGATGCCTAATTGCACGACAATCTTTAGGTTTTGTCCATGCTTTAGCGAAAGATGGTGTCGCGTAGCCAGTTGTTTCAGCATTATTGCCGTTTCCTAAATAGATTAAAGGGTGCTAAAAGCATTTTGCCAAGTCGGTAGGCTCGGGTGGACCTTAGTCGTTCGGCTTGATGATAGTTGTATTCATAGTAAGTCCACATCTCGTGGAAGAAGACCACATCTTGGTGGTAGGATTCATAAAGGTGTCGATGGTTGTGGTAGATTTGACGCAGCAGCTCCTGTTGGTGTGCGTCGGCATCTTCTGTGCGTTGTTCGGCTGCGGCACGCCAATGATAAAGTATTTCGTCAATGCAGTGTACCTTGTCGTCTGGGCCAAGCAATGAGAGGTAGAAATCCCAGTCTTCCAAACCGTGCCGCATATTGGGGTTGTATCCAGGTGTTTGTTCGTAGTCGGTTCGGCGGTAGATTGCGGAATTATGAATCAGGTTGTACCATAGCATGGTTTCGTGCTTGTACTCTCTGTGTGGCCAGGGGCTGTTCCATGCGCCGAACGAGTCGGCCTCGCAGTATACCAGTTTTATATCGGGTCGCGATTGTAGTATTGCGACGCCTTTCTCGATATATGTCGGTGCAATTTTGTCGTCTGGGTCCAGTGGCAGAATATAATCGCCGTGTGAGTGGCGGATTCCGTTGTTTCGTGCCTCGGAAGGGCCTTGGTTGGCCTGATGCAGGTAGATAACCTTGACGACAGGCCAGTGATGGCTCTCGATATATCGGCGGGCAGCACCGATGGTGTCATCCGGCGAGCTGTCGTCGATAAGCACAAGTTCCCAATTTTTGTAGGTCTGTGCTTCCACAGTAGCCAAAGTTTCGGCTATGTACTGTTCCTTGTTGTAACAAGGCATTATGATGGATACCAAAGGGTTGCTCATATTGCGGTGTATGAATAACAGTCCATTTCTTGGTCAAGGGGAATCCCTTTCCTTTTGAGTTTGCAGTAGTTATACGCTACCATGCTCCACATCATCGGCATGGCTGTAGCTGCAATCTGGTATTTGCGTTTTGTGGTTTGAATATCATGGTGTAGTATGTGGTAGGCTTTTTGAAAGCGACTTTTTATACGGCAGCGTTCAGGTTTTGTGTAGTTGTGCCTCTGTTGCAGGTATTGTATCATCCTAAGATAGAGATGATGGAAGTATTTCCCTGCCAGTTGGTGCAGCCATGCTGTTTCTGTGGGGAAATTGGTCGCTGCAGTGCGATAAAGCAAGGCGTTGGTGAGCGTATCGTCGTATATATGTGGTGCCATCTTCCGGGTTATGGCGTCGGGATTATCTTGGCTGTAGAGAAATTCGGCATCGCTGAAGGCTACCTTATTACATTCCAGTGCCCATAGGCGTTGTGCCAGTTCATCGGCGTTGAATGTGTCGGCTTGCATTCCGACTTTCTTGACGATATCGGTTTCCCACATCGCTCGTCCGGATATGGAGTAGTCAATCATAAGACGGAAAGCCTCCTTGCCACTGATTACTGGCGATGTGTCACCGCCGATGCCTTTCAGATGGTGTAGTTGCTCTGTAGGAATGTCTTTGCAGTAGTGTATCTCATGAGGTATCACTGCGTCGGCATTTGTTTCCTGTTGTCGTTGTACCAGTCGTTCCACTGTGTCTGGCCGTAAAATATCGTCCTGCGACATATACAGGACAAAGTCACCGTGAATATGTGGGATTACAAAATTCCAGGCCGGTGGAACGCTGCCGCCATTTGGTTTGGTAAACACCTTTATTCTGTTGTCATGGCTGGCGTATTCTTTAAGCAGGGTGAGACTTTCGTCGGTTGAACTGTCATCCACGCACAGTATCTCCATGTCGGTGTAAGTCTGCGCCAGAATACTCTCCAAAGTCTTGGGGAGATATTTTGCTCCATTATAAACCGGTATGAAGATGCTGATCTTCATGCTTATTTATTTTTGAAGGGAGAAATAATTTTGTGGCCTAATTTATAAGAGCGAGTATTTCTGATTCGTGATTCGCCTTCGGATACCCCGTTGTTAAATATGGAATCAGAGAAGTTGTCAATTATCGGGAAAAGGTTCGTTTCTACAGGAATACCACGCCTTTTACAGGCTTCGTATTTTGCCAAAATTTCATAGTAGAATGCTGTTCGACTCAGTCTCTCGCCTTGTGAAATGTTGTTTCCTGTATTGCATCGATATGTATATAACAGTTTTTCTATAAACAATGGTTCCCCGGTTTCTTCTAGCTTTAGGTAAATGTCAATATCTTCAGCAGCTTTATAGTTTGGATTTATCCCTGCTGTCTCTAAATACTTTGATCTTTTGAATGTTACAAACTGGGATATGGCCCACGGATGCATTAAAAGTGATTCTGAAGGAGGTATGGCTCTGGAGTATATGGATTTGCCAGTGATATTGAGATTACTATCGGCTATGTTGTATTGTGAATAGACAAGACTACACTGAGGATGTTGCAGGTGAGCCTCAACCATTATATTGATTGCTTCTGGTGTGATACAATCGTCGGCATCAAGAAAACCACATATTTCGCCAGTCGATAGTTCTACACATTTCCTTTTTTTTTTGTATAGCCGCATCCCATATTTCTTTCGTTAAAAAAGATGTGGAACCGGCGGTCTTCTTTATATTTGTCATAAATATCCCTGGAATTGTCAGTTGATCCGTCATCAACGATGATGATTTCCCAATTATCATAGGTTTGTGCGAAAATGCTTTCAATGGCTTCTTGAAGGTATTTGCCATCATTATAGTTTGCTATCAAAACTGAAAAAAGAGGATGTTCTTCCATAAATTAAATATAGAGTGGTGGAATATATTATGAATGATTTTTTTGACTCTCTCGTTCCCAGTGTTTGTAGACTTGAATGTTCGCTTTTTTTCGCGTATCACTGAAACAAATAAATTTGATCATCTTTAAGGCCAATTTATAATGTTTGCAGCGGAAAGAAGCAGCTGCGGCCGAAATTGTGCAAAGGAAAGCCTCGTTTGACTTGTATATGTATTCTATTCGGTCGAACAGAATACATAGATATTTATAAAGTTGTAGTTCTTTGTAAGGTTCATCTAGTTCTCTTAGGGCGACACGGCAAATGTATAACATATTACGGGCAGAACGCTGTCTACTTGTGGTAGACATAATAGAAGCCCCTGTTTTATAGTATATGTAGGTTGAGTCGCCAATGATTGCAGTTTTTTTTAGTTTTTTTACCAATTGTAGTGTCCATAATTCATCTTCGTGGATTAGTCCTTCTTTGAATGAGATATTATTTGAAGAAAGGAAGTCTTTGCGTATTAGCTTGTTCCACGCCATAACGGGGAGTTCTTCCCCTGATTTGAAGAAATTGTACCTAATCCAAGCATTCTCATCAATAAAGCAGGGATGTTGGTAGTAACTTAGGTCGAACCATGAGTCGTATGGTATAGTCTTTACCCCACCTTGTACTAATTCGACTTCTGGGTGAAGTCTAGTTTCTTGTACAAGAAGAGAAATGCAATTGGGTGTTATTTCATCATCGCTGTCAAGAAAGAATATGTATTCGCCCATTGCGGCATCTGTGCCTGTATTTCGTGCAGCGGAGAGACCGCGGTTATGTTCGTGATGCAGTATTTTGAAGATGATAGGGCCATGATACTCAGTTATCATTCGTTCGCATATCGCCATACTGTTGTCTGGAGAGCAGTCATCGACAAGGATACATTCAATATCGGCATATGTTTGTACCATCACAGACCGAACACAACGTTCGATGTATGGCTCGACTTTATATACGGGGATAATAATTGATACTTTTCTCATCCTGTTTTACTAAATAGAATCCAATGACATCAAAAACTTCAGCTGATTTAAACCATATGCATGTCATTTAAATCACTTAACCAAGTTTTATAAAACGTCGAAGATTTACCATAGATATTATCAAACAATGTTATGTTTTTCCCGCCTAAAATGATACTTAAAATTGCAGCGTGCAGTCGTGTCGTATAGATGGACTTATACCGATCAACCGTCCGAATTGCTGTTTTTACATTTAGTGGACGTAACACATAATACCAATATGCGTCCAACCAAATATGTTTGTAATCAGTTCCTAATCGTTTATCAATACGTGCTCCCCATTTTTCTATGTTTTGTTGCCTATTATATTTTTTGCTGTTTCCCAAAAACAACCAATCGGACACGTATGAATCCTTTGGTATAGATTGATAATTAATATTATTGTTAAACTCTTTGTCATTGCGTCTAATAAAGATGGAACCATTGTGTGATTTTTCTCGTCGGTAATGCTTGATATTTATAGCAAATGCCATATCTGGCATCAATATGGAGGGATTATTGGGGAAATATTGTTTTAGTATATCAAATGAACGGTAATCTCGGGCGCATATAGTGACATTAGGATAATGACTATAAAAATCTGCATCTTCTAATAAATTTTCTCTGTTCTGATAATATATAGTCTGAGGAAGTAATATTGTCTTTTGTCTTGGATAATATCTTAAAACTTTTTTCCGGAATTCGTGTGGTTCAGGCCATAAATCACCGAAGTTTCCTCCTCCATGAAATAATAGAATTGTTTCTGGATGTATTTTCTTCTGGATATTTAAGATGTTCCCTCCGAACCAGGTGCTATATCTGCATTTGTATGTTTTTGTTTTTAAAAAATCAAGTTCTCCCTGCCATATTAGTGTATCGCCAAGATTGCTATGGTACGGTAGGTCAAGCAAAATATAGTCGCTGTCTATTAATGGTGAAAGGGTGCGATAAATGATATGTTTGAGCTGCAATACTTTTTCTTGGGATGTCATGGACGTGTGGAATTATTAGGGTTAAAAAAAACACGAATACTGCGTTTGACTTTATGATAAATTATGTGAACAATACTTGGGCGTGGCGGACTTGCATATGGATTGAGCTTGTAAACCCAATTAATTCGTTTGTCGTACTTGTATGCACCAGTTTCTTGAAATCGCTTAATGACGTATACCCAGTTTCCTTTAACTGAATCGTTTGATACATAAAGTGAATCTGTGATAATTTTTTTACTGTTTTGTAAATCACGGTCAGTACATTTAAATCCGTATTGACTAACCGGTTCGTTCTCTGCCAAGAGAGAAAAGATTGTTCTTATGCATTTTTCACATTTACAGCAGTTTTCCCCTCCTGAAGAGACCCAGCATACTCTTGGCTCTATTTTTTGATTTGTTTGTTTGCAGTAATTTACAATTGTTTGAATTTTTTGCTGGCGATTTAACTCATAGGCGTCATGAATAATATGGCTACTGCCAAAGTGTAAATAATTATCAATCGTAGGATCACTGGCACATGTTGTTTTTTCATTTGCAGTATTTGAACTCGCGATGTATATTTTGTCCAGATGATTTATCCATGCTAAAGGAGCTGCATGGCTAAGAATTCCGATACCATGTTGAAAACCATGCCACCATCCATCTTTTGATTTTTCAACAATCACGCTCAATGACTCTTCATTGATGAATGTACGAAAGTTGCTGGCTACGTAAGATGGAACACTTAAATTGAATTGTTTTGATGTGGAATGAACATGTTTTGATACCTTTTCCCATCCTTCGATATCGTCAAGTCTTATATCGGCTCCTCTTACCGTAATAAGCAAAGGGTACTCTTCGCGATGACGTATTAATGTTGTAAACGCATCAACACCGCCACTAAAAAAAACCGCATTCCCTCCATTCGTGCAATAACTATTGTCAATAATATTGATTGCATGAATTTTACCTTTAAAGTTGAACATCGGATACATTTTTTCATACCCACTTTTGATTTTGTCAAGATTTTCGAAAAAAGACTTGTCAATAGAGGGTAGATCTAATAATGTATCTGTAAGCCAAATTATTGGAATTACATTACAAACAAATGGAATGACGGCAATGGATTCCGGTACAGTGGACACATTTTGAGAATATTCAGCCCAAAAAACGTTTTGAGAGGTATCAAAAAAATGTTGTAATCCTTCTGATACAGAATAGTCTACTTCAATTCTGTTTCCGTTCAAAGATACTTTATTTACTCTAATTCCCTCCATGGCATATTAAAAGGCTTTTAGTAAATACTCTTTTCTAACCTTTTTGCTCCTTTTCCCAGAAAACCGTCTTGTTGCCTCTAAAATTTCAGAAATAAGCTGTTTTTTCCTTACAATATCTTTTTCATTTTCGACGAGATAGAAAGTATCATATACGCGTGACATGCCATTTTCGTCGACAATGTTTTTTATGATGCTATAAGTATAGCGTATTATTTTTTTTGTGATATTGTCAAAATAAGCATGTAAAATAACCGAATACTCTGCCAAAACAGTTTCGACATACCACATTCCACCTGGTGTAAAACTAAAATTACCTAAAGAATATGTATATAATCGATGCCCCCAGAATCCACAACTCAATATGCAATGAGGATGATTTCCAACGATTAAATCAATATTGAGATTCCTTAAGTATTTGTAAATATAATGAGTATATATGCCAACTTCGTTATTGTATTGTCCTCCACAATGCAAACAAAGAACTACGATGTCCGACTTACTCCGAGCTGTTTCCACTTTGTCTTTTAGTCGTTGTAGATAAGGTTGATTTTCCGGGTTAGATATTTCGGTTTCACTTACGGTGTCAATATCCTGTCCGCCAGTATAGGGTTTAAATCGGTAATATAATTTTTCTGCTTTTTTTAATAACCGTAATGCCTTTCCCTGAAAGCGGTTCTCCACTTTTATTGTGAAATTATGTCTTGTCTGAAAACCGACATGACCTAGTTCTGGTTGGCGTTTAAGAAGATCTATCAAAAATGTTTCATCGGAGGGAAGTGTGTGCCCATTAAATTCTGAATTTGTTCCGTAGGTAAAAGAAAGAAATGCGACCCGTAATCCACAAAAAGACTTGATAAATATTTTATCGCTTTCATCCTTGGTTTTGTAACACCCAGTATGTTCTATGTTATATCGATTAAGGCTATCAATGGTTTTAAGCATTCCTTCAACACCTCTGTCCAAAATGTGATTGTTGGCATTTGTCACAAGATTAACGCCAATTCCTTTTATTGCTGGAAGAATATCTTCTGGTGTGTTGAAAGAGGCTGGTTCATGAGTATAACCAAATTCTTGTCCGGAAATTGTAGTTTCGAGATTCGCTACAACATAGGATGATTCATTAAAAACATGCTTTACCGGAGAAAAAACCTCGTCATATGAACGCGCTTCTTTAATGGCATTGTCTTGCTCTGCGGAGCTCATGATATCCCCTGTAAATGAAATCTTTATCACTGGGAGATTTTTTTGTCTATATAATCAAAATCAGGGAGAATATCACCTTCAACTCGCCCCAGCCATACGCCTTCCTTTACAGATTCATTTACAATGGTCCATGAAATAATATCTTCTTCTGTAAGAAGTATTTTCTTGTCCATCATGGCATGTAAATCAAGGGAATAGTTGCCATAATTGAGATATCTGCATGGGATGTGACAGGTTTGCTCATAGTATCCGCTTCCATGCTTCACGTCAATTTTTTCACGACAAGTTGAGGTCAAAATCTTTTCACCTCGTTCGTTCTTGATATGGAAAACAGTATAGAAACAATCTACATCTTTAGAAAGATGATATTTGACTTGAATTATTGTTTCGTCTTCCATCCGAATAACATCCTCGAATTGGCAATCGACTTTACGAATACCTATTTCTAAAAGAGTGAATGGCCCCTTTGTGATAGTGGGATTATTCCATGTCTTATGGTTTTCGATAGCGTTGTCTCCCTTAAGATAATGACCAATCACTTCTTCAACAATTCCATTTTCTTTTATCATGCCTTTTTCGAGCAGAATTCCTCTATGGCAGAGGCTTTTTACAGCTGCCATGTTGTGGCTGACGAACAGTACTGTTCTTCCTTCGCCTTTGCTGACGTCTTGCATTTTGCCGATGGCTTTCTTCTGGAATTCGGCATCGCCGACAGCGAGGACTTCGTCGACGACTAATATCTCGGGGTCGAGGTGGGCGGCGACGGCGAAGCCGAGGCGCACCATCATGCCACTGCTGTAACGCTTTACAGGAGTATCGATATATCGCTCGCAGCCGCTAAAGTCGACTATCTCGTCCAGTTTGCGCGTGATTTCCTGCTTGGTCATGCCGAGGATGGCACCGTTGAGGTAGATGTTCTCGCGGCCGGTCATCTCGGGGTGGAATCCGGTGCCGACCTCAAGGAGCGAGCCGATACGGCCGCGGGCACGGATGGTGCCGGTGGTGGGGGCGGTGACCTTGGAGAGTATCTTCAAAAGGGTGCTCTTTCCGGCGCCGTTCTTGCCGATGATGCCCACTACGTCGCCCTGCTCGACTTTGAAGTCGATGTCTTTCAGCGCCCACACGTAGTCGCTCTGACCTTTGGTAGAACGGTCGTTGGTCTCGCCGATGGTGAGGTAGGGGTCCTCTTTGCCCCGCACGTTGACGGTCCACCACCGTTTGAGGTCGTGGGCGAGAGTGCCGGTGGAGACGGTTCCCAGGCGGTAGAGTTTGCTGATGTTGTTGAATTCGATGGCTGTCATTATTTGGTTTACGGTTTAAGGTTTACCGTTTACTGTTTTCATTTGGGTTTCGTTTATTTTTTTAATGAGAGAGGCACGGAGGCCGTTGAGCATACGGGCCACTGTGTCGATTTGCGGACGGAGGCGATTAAGGTCGTTGTCGTCTATATAGTTAAGGTCTGTTGCTAAAATCAGTTGATTATATGCCTCCATCAGTGAGCCGTACGAGATTTCATAGAAATGGAGTTGGTCCTTTGTGGAAGTACGTCCGCTGCCTTCGGCAAGATTTGACGGCACCGACACGATGGATCTCCTTATTTGGTCGCATAGGGCGTATTTCTCAAACTTGGGGAAACTGTCTAATAGTTGGTAAACCGATACAACAAGTTTTCGGGCTTCTTTCCAAGCGTTGAGGTTTTCAAAAGCGTACATAATATTGTGTGTTCTATCCCCGTAAAACTGTAAACATCAAACAGTAAACGGTAAACAGTAAACGGTAAACTAAACTTTATGCAGAATGCTGCGGGGTTTGGCGATGTGGGAGGTGAGGGAGGCGAGGAGGAGGGAGGCGTCGGAGTCGGTGTAGACCATGCGGCGTTTCCATCGGTTGGCGAACCAGCGGCGCACTTTCCAAGGCAGGCGGGTCAGGCCGTCGGCGTGATGGTCGTCGGAGTAGCGGCTGCCGTATACGATGTCCAGCTCGACGGTCTCGGCGGTGTCGTTGCCAATGAGGTAGACGGGGAAGGTGAGCGGTATGCGGTAGTCGAAGCGTTTCTCGACGATGGTGCAGAGGGCGGCGGCGAAGGGAAGCATGCCGGAGCGCTGGATGATGTCCTGTACCACGGGCCAGTTGACGTCGGAATGATGGGTGCGGCAGGTGAGGTAGAAGTCGGTGACGTCGCGCAGGGTGATGCGCCCGGCGGCGAAGTGTGTGGCCATATGGCGCAAGAGGTAGATCACTTCGAAGTTGGCCGAGGGGGCCATCTTCTTGAGTGAGGCTTCGAGGGCACGGTTGCTGCGTGGATAGCGACGGTTGAGGAAGTCGCGGTGGCTCTCGACGGTGACGCCACGGAGGTCGTATTTGGTGTGGTGGTGGCTGTTGTCGAGGATGGTGACGCCGAGTTCACGACGGGCGAGATTGTCGGCCTCGTCGTGGCGGGCGTAGAAATAGAGGTCGATGTCGCCGAACTCACGCAGTTCGGGCTGGGGGTAGTACTGGGCTATGGTGGAGCCTTTGAGCACGAGGGTGTCGATGAGGCGGCGATCCATGACCTTGACGATTTCCTGCTGCACCTCGAGTTGGTAGCGGTACCATGAGGCTGCTTTCTCGCGTTCGGCGAGCCATGGGATTTTCACGTCGCGCGGGATGTCCATGTCGGCAATGGTGAGGCTGGTGAGTGCCGCCACATGGCCGTGCTGCGCCAGGCGGAAGAGGGTCCACCATTGTGAGGCACCAATCGGGGTGGTGCCCAGGTAGGGCGGCTGTCCGTCAAGGGCGCTGCGTATCAGTCGGAAGATTATTTCTTGGTCTCTCATTATGATGAGTTAAGAGTGGTCAGACGGTGTCCATGAAGGTGCGTTGCACCCGGTTGAAGAGTACGATGCCGATGCCCAGAAGCACTGCCATGAAGGCGAAGCTGTAGGCCAGGCCTCCCCAACTGAACTCGCCGGCGCCGAGCATGCCGTATTTGAAGGCTTCGATGATGGGGGTGAGCGGGTTGAGGCTCATGGCGAGGTGGAGTTTGGGGTTGGTGATGGTGCTCAATGGCCATACTACGGGTGTGGCGTACATCCAGAGGCGGACGAAGTAGTCGAGCATCAGCTGGAGGTCGCGGTATTTGGTCGTCATGCTCGAGAAGAGGATGCCGAAGCCCAACGCCAGTCCGGCGAGCATTAATACGAGGAGGGGGAGGAGCAGGGCGTAGAGGTTGGTGTGGATCTGGCCGGGGATGACCCATATCTGGTAGATGGCGTAGACCACGAGGAAGAGGGCCAGCTGGATGGCGAAGCGCAGGAGGTTGGAGACGACGGTGGAGATGGGCACTATCATACGTGGGAAGTAGACTTTGCCGAAGATGCCGGCGTTGGCGGTGAAGGTGGAGGAGGTCTTGGAGAGGCAGTCATTGAAGTATTGCCAGAGGCAGACGCCGCTCAGGTAGAAGAGGGGCTGTGGAAGTCCGTCGGTGGGTATTTTGGCGATGCCGCCGAAGACCACCATGTACATGAGCACCGTGATGACGGGCTGGATGATGTACCACAGCGGGCCGAGGATGGTCTGCTTGTACTGTGTGGTGATGTTGCGGCGGACGAAGAGGGAGCAGAGGTCGCGGTAGCGCCAAAGCTCACCGAAGTCCACGTGGAGGAGCTTCTCGCGTGGCTTGATGACGGTGGACCAGCCATCGTGAGACTTCGAGACTTCGAGACTTCGAGACTTCGAGACTTTTTGGCTGTTAGTATCTAGGTGTTTATTCATGTGATATTGACCCTTTAAGGTTGACAATGCCAGTTGTTATTCTTTTTACGGAATCTTGTAATTCAAGTCGTGTCTCTTGAGAGCAGTAACCTAAGTCCTCGCAGAGATATAGCATGCTGCGTACTTCGGAGCAACTGCCGGTGGCAATGTTAAGATAGTTTGCAAATTTGGCATCACTTCCGGAATCGAATCCTTCGGCAATATTATTCATAATGCTTATGGCTGCTCTCTGTATCTGGTCTTTGAATCCCCAGTCTTTGTTGTTGGCTAACATATGATAGATTTTGTTCACGACGATACGTGATTCTCTCCAGATATATAGGTTTTCAAGCGATCTTTCCATCTTATGATGTTGTGTTTCTTGAAGTCTCGAAGTCTTGAAGTCTCGAAGTCTTCACTTCGACCGCTTGCGGTGGAAGATGATGTTTCCGACGATGCCCCAGAAGTAGCGCCAGTCGGTGCGGAACGGGTGCTGGAGGTAGGCTTCGAGGTAGCGGCGTTCTGATTCTTGCACCTCCTCGATGGTCTCGGGAGTGTGCCGGTCGTAGTAGAATGGCGGCAGCAAGCCGGGCTTGGTGCGGGTGCGGAGGGCTTGCATCTCGGGGGTGTAGAGGCTGAAATACTGGCGGCTGAGCGGGCGGACGCCAACCAGTTTGATGTCGCCGCACAGCATGTTCCACACCATGGGGAACTCGTCGAGCCAGGTTCGCCTCAGTATCTTGCCCCAGAAGTTGATGCGGTAGTCGTCGCGGAACTTGCCTCCGGTCTGCAGGTTCTGGTACTGGAAGATATAGCTTTGGATGTATTCCGAGTAGGTGTACATGGTGCGGAATTTGTGCACCACTATCATCTTGCCGTCCTTGCCCACGCGACGGAGGTGGATGATGGGCGAGCCGGTGGGCTCAGCATCGTCGACGGGTTCCTTGGCCTTGCGGGCAGTGACGAAGAACTCGCCCTGCCTGAACTGCTCGTCGAGCACTTCCTTCGACGCGGTGGAAGGAACGGTTCTTGCCCCTGGTCAGTGCGAAGTAGATGTTGCGTGTGAGTGCGAGTTTCGGGCAGACGCGGTGCCAGAGGTAGTTCCATGCGTTGACTATGTGACTTATTCCCCACGGGTAGCGCTGGGAGTTGAGTGTGCTCTTGAGGCTGGAGGTCATGGTGTGGATGCAAACGATGGCTCCGTCGTCCAGCATCCAGTTGAGGTTGTAGAGGAATGGGTTCAGTTCCTCGATGGTATGTAGCGGCCGCATGACGTAGACCAGCTTCGGCTTGCGCCCCTCGAGGCGGTAGGCAAGGGCTTCGGGGGTGCGGGTGGTGAAGGGGATGACGGTCACATTCTCGCTTTCCGGATAACTTCCCGCCCACTTGACCAGTTGCTTGAGGCTCATGGCCGAGGTGGCGTGCAGGCAGTCGCGCACCTCCTTGTCATCAATGATGTCGAGGTAGAGTTTGGCGCCGCCGTCGCTGCCGCGTTCGGTGTATTGTTCGCCGACGGGCAGTTCGAACTGCAGTTGGAAAAGAGCCTTTTTCATTCGTCCGCTTTCTTTAGCAGGCTGGGGTGGATGTATGTTGTGGCGACGGCCACTACGCCGCGGATGGCCACGACCAGGCGTCGGTCGCGCCTGATGCGGCGGATGTGGCCTTCGGCTCCGCGGAAGGGGCCGCCGGTGACCACCACACGGTCGCCCTCGTGGTATTCGGGGCGGTCGTCGCCGAGGAGTTCAAGCCCTTGGCGTCCGGCGGTGACCACGAAGCGGAATATCTCCATTTCGCGGTCGGGGATGGGTGCGGGGCTGCGGTCGTCGGTACGGCGGTAGAGCCATACCTGCTGCCAGTGGTCGGCTGCGAAGGTCGTGATGAACTGTTCGTCGCAGCGGATGAAGAGGAGCGACGAGATGACGTCGGTGGGGGCGAAGTGCTCGACCCCTTGGGCGGCGAGTGCCGCGGCCAGCGGCGCCGTGCGGTTGTAGTAGACTTTCAGTGCGTACCAGTGCATCGTTCGTGCTCTCATTTTGGAGCAATCCTTCCCCTCCTCCTGCAATGTGTGCGGAGTTCCGGGAAGGTTCGCCAGTCGGTGGGAGGTTCTGGCATGGCGGTCTTTCCTATCGCAGGAAAGTTGCCGCAACCTTGCATAATGCATTCAAAGACAGTCCTTACGGCTGTTTTTGAATACTATGACCCTTTTGCAAAGATACAAAATATTCTTAAAATAAAAAAATAAAAAGTGTTGGGAATGCGATTTTTAATGGCATCCGCAGTCGCAGTGGTCGTCGTGGCCGTGGTGATGGTCGCAGTCGCAGTGGTGGTGGGCCTGCTCCTGGCGGAGTTCGCCGATGAATTGCGCCACCCAGTCCTGGCCTGCGTCGGCGGTGTCTTCCCACCCGTCGGTGTCGATGGTTACTTCGAGGAGTGTGGCCTTGCCTTCGCAGAAGAGTTCGACGCTGTCGGCCGCGGCGGGCACGAGGACGCATTCGCCGGCGTGTATGGGGGCGATGGTGCCCATCGACTTGACGGCCGCGATGCCGTCGACACAGAGGTAGATGACGAAACTGTCGTGCTCCTCGAGGTTTTCCCGTATGGGAGTGTCGAGGGGTATGATGCGGGTGTTGAAGTAGGGGCAGGCGGCTATGGTGGTGCTCTCGTTGGGATGGGCGTGGTAGTGGGTGTGGGCATGACCCTGGATGCCGCCGAAGTCGATGGCCTCCATGGCCTCGGCTGTGTGGAGCTGGCGCTTCTTTCCGTTGCTGTCGAGGCGGTCGTAGTCGTAGATGCGATAGGTGCATGCCGGATCCACGAGACGAACTTGTTGGGCTTCTTCTCCGCCTTCTGCTTGCGCGGGACAATGACATCGCCCGGCTCGGGCTGTTCGGAGTGGAGGAGGTCGGTGAGGTGGCCGCTGCCGAGGGCGGCGGTGTATTCTTCGGGGGTGGTGTCGCGGCGGAAACCGCTGATGAGGGTGGCCCCGGGGTCGGCCTCCATGACGTACCACATCTCGGTCTTGCCCTGCGGCATGCCGCGGCGCTGGGCCAGCTCGTCGTCGGGATGGACTTGGATGGAGAGGTCGCGGGCGGCGTCAATGAGTTTTACAAGTAGCGGGAATTCGGTGCCGTAGCGGTTGAAGATGCGGTCGCCGACCAGGTCGCCCATGTAGATTTCGATGGCTTCGTTGAGAGTGTTGCCGGCCAGGAATCCGTTGGCGATTACTGACTCGCGCCCCTCGACAGAGGAAAGCGCCCAGAGCTCGCCGCAGTTGGGCAGCGGGTCGTAGTTGAAGCCGTAGTTTTTCAGTCGGTTGCCACCCCAGATGACATTTTTGAAGAGGGGGAGGAATTTGAGAGGGTAGAGGGCGGAAGTCATTGTGCGTCAGTAGCTGCGAGTGGTGTGACCGTGACTGCGGTTGGTGCCTTTCACCTTGATGTTCGACTTCACTTTGCTGCCTTTGTTCGACTGGTGGCGCTCGTACATGGTTTTGTCCGAGCTTTTGCACGCCGTTGCCACGCCGCTCATGGCCAGTACGCTGGCCAGCAGCAGCATCGGAAGGGCTTTTTTCAGTATGCGTCTCATATCCATCATATTGGTTTTCAGCTTGATGTTGAAGACGGGTTATAATCCGTTCAATCGGCAAAGATAGGAAAATATTTTGTTTTGTGCAAATTTTTTACCGCCATGGTCACGAAATCGACAACCAAAAGGTGTATAATAAGGCAGGCGTTGGTCAGGCGTTGATCAGGCGTTGATCAGGCGAAGGTGGGTTTAACCGCCTGGCGTTCTTGTGGTTATGTGAATTTTAACATTTTATTGATTTGATTTATAAGCAGTTGGATTATATTCGTTATCTCAAATATTTTTTTTGCACAACTCGGCGAAATTTTGTATATTTGCAGACTGATAATTTGTAATAATTAACAACAAAAAATTCAAAATAAGATGATTACAAAACTTGACGACCTGCTTGAGCTGGTCAAATCGAAAGGTAAGAAACGTATGGTGGCCGCCTATGCCAATGACAGCCACACTATTGCCGCCGTCAGCGCCGCTATCGATCGCGGTATTGTCGAGGCCACCCTCGTGGGCGACATCGAGACAATCAAGAAAGTTTGCGCCGAGGAAGGTATCGATCCCAACAAGTTTGAACTCGTCCAGGAGGCCAATGACAACAAGGCCGGTGCCCTGGCTGTGAAGCTCATCAACGAGGGTAAGGGCGACTTCCTGATGAAGGGCCTCCTCTCGACCGACAAGTACATGCGCGCTATCCTCAACAAAGAGAGCGGCCTCATGCCCGGCAAGAAGAACGACATGCTGACCCACATGGCCGTCATGGAAGTTCCTGCCTATCATAAACTGCTTATCTGCAGTGATATGGCCATCATCCCCGCCCCCGATTTCAAGCAGAAACAGGCTATCATGAACTTCGAGATTTCGGTGGCCAAGAGCCTCGAGAACCCGAAACCCAAAGTGGCTGTCCTTGCCGCCACCGAGCAGGTGTCGGTCGGAATGCCCGCTTGCGCCGAAGGTGCATGGCTTGGCATGATGAGCCAGCGTGGCCAGATTCCCGGTGCCGTTGTCGACGGTCCGCTGAGCCTCGACTGCGCCATCGATAAGGAGAGCGCCCAGACCAAGAAGCTCACCAGCGAAGTGGCCGGTGACGCCGACTGCCTGCTGTTCCCGAACATCGAGGCCGGCAACATCTTCTATAAGGCCTGCACCAAGTTTGCCCATGCCGAACTGGCCTGCATGGTGATGGGTGCCCGCGTCCCCTGTGTCCTCACCAGCCGTGGCGACAGCGCCAAGACCAAGCTCTACAGCATTGCCCTCGCTGCCCTTCAGTGCAAATAAGACATGGAGCAGTACTTTGAAGGACTGAAGAATATTGCCATCACCGTCTGCGACGAGGATGGCAATATTCTTGATATGAACCAGCATTCGGCCGACGTCAACAGTCACGGCCAGAAGATTGTGGGCTACAACCTGATGAACTGCCACCCCGAGCCTGCAAAGACCAAACTCAAAGGGCTGCTGGAACATCAGGAACTCAATGCCTACACCATCGAGAAGACCCTTGCCGACGGCTCGAAAGTCAAGAAACTCATCTACCAAACGCCTTGGTACAAGGAGGACGGCTCCTTCGGCGGCCTCATCGAGTATTCGATAGAGATTCCCTTCGAGATGCCCCATTTTGTCCGCCAGCCTAAGCCGGCGAACTGATTCCGGACGTTGAAAATACAAGAAAACCATTTAATCAAAATTGCTCAATAATGAAAAAAACACTGATTTTCGTTCTTGGTGCTATGCTCTCGCTGAGCGTCTCCGCACAGAGCACCGTTACGCTTAACACTCGTGCATGGACTACGAACTACTGGACTACGACATTTTATGACGTCACCCGTGGAGTGGTCGGCTACTTCCTCTTCACCAGCAATGATGCAAGAACAACGTTCTACCGTATAGTTCCCGACGTGGATCTGGTATTCCCGGTCGGTATTGAAAAGGAGGGCTTTGCTGCCAATGACATCTACGGCCCCTACCACCGTGCCTTCAGCAATCCGTTCAAGCGTATCGGCGACTATGGCATTGGCCTCGATGCCTCGTGGAAACCAGGTATTTTCGGCCTTTATGCTGGAGCCTATCTCAAGAGTCAGGAACTCTGCTTCCAGACTGGTACCGACTTGCGCAGCCTCTATTTCCAGCCCCGTGCCGGCTTGATGGTCGGACAGAAGGGGGTGCTTGAGATTGGCGCTTATTACGACAAGGTAATCGGTGCCGCCGGCAGTTACGCAGGTGCCAACAAGGATATGTTCCTCGATGGTCTGGGACTCGACTTCTCGCTCATGTACAACGGCAGCAGCAAGTACAAGAACATGATTACTTTCATGTTGCCTTTGCATAACTTCCTCAATGAGAATTATGCCAGCGGTGAGTTCAGCGGCATGAAGCGCCGTGTGGGTTATATCATGCTTACCCAGCGTATCAGCTTCTAAAATACGTCGTTCGTTCCTTGGAAATATAAATCATAAAAACCAAGATACAATGAAAAAGACTTTGTTAGTGATAGTGGCCCTGGTGGCCATGACGGCAAGCGCCAGCGCCCAACTTTTTGATTTCAAAAACAATGTGCACCGCTACGAGATTGGCGTCAACCTGGGTATGGCTGGTGTGAACACTAGTTTCCAGAACTTTGGCTACGGTGCCAGCCTGAGCGCCTGGGGCGTATACCTCGACTTTATCACTGCCGGTCCCATGTACAAGTACGACAACCGCGTGGCCAGCATGAACGACCCCGCCAATGTCCGCTACCTGCCTGATTCGACGACCACTACCGTCAACGTCGGCTACCAGATTCCTGTGCTTCCGTGGCTCCGCATCATGCCTCTTATCGGCTTCAATATCAACACTGGCGGCCACACCGACATGGCCACGCACAGCGCAGAGACCACCGTTAGTGACGACTACGTCAGCGTCGAGCTCTACCACGACTATAACAGAGAGGCGAGCTGGACCTACTTCAACTACGGCGGAGGCCTGGTTATCTCGCCCATCAAGTGGTTCAGCATCTACGGCGTCTACACCATACATTCCATTTATGGTGGCATAAGCCTCAACCTCAGCGCATTCAACAAATAAAGCACAAAAACATGCAGTCACAAGTCAGTGACTGCATGTTTTTTTATGCATGCCGCAATTTGGTTAAAGTGTGCAACATTTTTTATTATCGTCCATGAAACGAGTAGTTATTTTGATTTTGATAGCATTAACGTGCGGCGTGCAAGCACAGCAAGGCACGGTGAAAGGCCGTGTGACAGATGCGCGTACCGGTGAGAACATCGAGTACGCAACCGTGGCACTGCTAAATCCCAAGGACTCGACCCTGCGTGGCGGCACCGTCACCGAAGCCAACGGCAATTTCCACCTCGAGGCGCCTTATGGCACCTACCTGATGCGCATCACCTTTATCGGCTACGAGCCTACCTACTATCCTAAACGTATCACCCTCAGCGCCGAACATCACACCGTCAACCTGGGCAAGATGCAAATCAAGCCCACCTCGACGATGATGGAAGCCGTGGAGGTCAGTGCCGAACGCTCAATGGTTGAGTACCAGCTCGACAAGCGCGTGGTGAACGTCGACAAGAACATCGTGGCCGGCGGTGGCACCGCCAGCGACGTACTAGAACAGGTGCCCAGCGTAGCTATCGACAACGATGGAAACGTCACCTTGCGTGGCTCTACCAACGTCAAGGTGCTCGTCAACGGCCGCCCCAGCGAGCTGCTGGCCAGCGACTTGAGTACCCTGCTGGAGCAGATACCGGCATCGACGGTTGAGAATGTAGAGGTAATCACCAACCCCTCGGCCAAGTACGACCCTGAGGGTATGAGCGGCATTATCAATATCAAGCTCAAGGACCGCACCGCCGGTGCCCTGGGCCTCAACGGCGTGGTGAACGTCAACTTCGGCGCTCCCCTACCCTTCATGGTGCCCGACTCGCTGCCAAGCTTCATACCAACGGCCATGGGCAACATCAGCCTCAACTACACCACCGAACGTTACAACCTGTTTTTCAATGCCGACGCAGGCCTTCGTCAACGTGGCAACCGTGGCGAGTCGGACATCGAATATCTGGATAACAACGCCAACCCCATCACACACAATTCCATCAAGCAGTATGGCTTGAATCCCAACCGCATGGGTAGCATCAAGGTGGGCGGCGAATACTACTTCAACGACAAGAATAGCCTGCTGCTCTCCTACCAGCTGCGCGGCGGCAACCGCCTGCGTAGCAGCAACATCTACGCCACCGACCTGCTCTATAACGACTCACTGCGCTACCACCAGACCTCCGACGGCGACAATGTGAACGTCAACCATTCGTTCAACCTACTCTACACAAAGAAGTTCGACCGCAAGGACGAGGAGCTGACCTTCGACGCCACCTTCAGCACCCGCCAGGTACACGGCACTGGCAATCAGGAACAGACATATGCCGATCCCGCAGCCAACTGGGGCAACTATTACATGCGCGAAAGCATGACCGAAAACCACCACCAGGCACTCAACCTGAAGCTCAACTGGCTACGCCCGTTGGATTCGTTCTTCGGCAAGGAGGGCTGGCGCCTGGAGACAGGCTACGAAGGCCGTATGGACTGGCCCAATCAGAAGGCTGACTACTACCGCACTACTTCTACCACCACCCATGTTTTCGATGCCACCTCATCGACACACTTCGACTACAACCAGCAGGTACACGGTATTTACGCCACATTGGGCGGCAACATCACTGACGCCCTCTCGCTGCAAGGCGGCTTGCGTGGCGAATATTCTTCCATCTACGGCAAGGATTTACGCCACAGCACCACCCTGCCCATCGACAAAACATACTGGCAGCTCTATCCCACCCTGCACCTATCGTATAAAATCACCGACCTTCAGAGTGCACAGCTGAGCTACAGCCGCCGCGTCCACCGTCCCCACTTCTGGGACCTCAACCCATACATGGACATACGCGAGGACAACCAGATGAGTTTCGGCAACCCCAACCTCGACCCCGAGTACACCAACGCCTTCGAGCTGAGCTATAACCTCGGCATCAAGAGCGTCAACCTCTTCACCTCGCTCTACTACCGCCAGACCAACAACATGATTACCCACTACGGCTTCACATGGTGTGCCGACAGCGTGGCACGCTACGCCTGGTGGGAGCCATACAACAGCCAGTACGACGGCTACCGTGCCTCTACCAGCCACAACCTCAGCACCGGTTACAATTACGGCATGGAATTCATCTTCGACTGGCAGATTTTCCAGTGGTGGAAAATCAACATTAGCCTCAACCTTTACCAAAGCCACATCGAAGGCACCGCCCTGCTCAACAACCAGAGCACCGAATCGTTCCAGGCCAGCGGCAAATTCAGTTCATTTATGATGCTGCCAAGCGACTGGACCATACAGCTCAGCGGCCAGTACTGGGCGCCGTGGCTCGACCTCCAGACCCAGATGGACCCCAGCTATTGGGGCGATCTGGCGGTAAAGAAAGATGTGCTGCAGAAGCGCGGCACCATCAACCTGCGCGTGAGCGACGTATTCTGCACCGGCGGCTGGGGCCACACCACATACAGCCGCACCTTCAACCGCGTGTTCAAAGGACGGCGCATCTCACCGGTGGTAACCATCGGCTTCTCATGGAAAATTAACAACGGACTTAAACAGCAACGCCAACAGCAAAACGACGAAGAAGGTGGCGACGAAAGTAACGTATACTAAGTACCCACCTCCTATAAAGAAAAGGCCACCTCTTTATTACGAGGTGGCCTTTTCTTTATGACAGCAGGAGACAGTTACATACTACTGCATTCTATCAAATATACATAGTTTTTAACTTTCTTTACCTTCTTGCTAAGCTTCCCTGCCTTTACCTTATTGTTGCCAACAATATCAATACCCAAATCAGAGTTTGCTACCAAACTATATAGGTACGACACCTTTACAGCATAATTGGCATTCTCTGCCTCAGCATGTTTGGCACATACAACACCTATGACCGTTCCATCGGAATTGAAGAGAGGGCCACCACTATTGCCTGGCTGCACCGCAGCCGATATCTGATACATTGACTCATCACCTTTAAAGCCTGACGCGGCACTAACAATTCCATCAGTAAGCTTTATTTCCTCTCCCATCGAAGTAGTCATAGGATACCCAAGCACAAACACTTCATCTCCAACCTCAACGCCCACTTTACCCACGGTATAAGGAATTGACCCCAAGCCTTCAAAATCCTTGTCAACCACCTTGACAACCGACAGGTCGTGTTCCTTGTCCGATGCCACTACATAACCTTTGTACGACTTCTTCATATTTCCATCTATTCCTCTGATACGGATAGTGTTAGCACCATTAGTCACATGATAATTAGTAACGATATATCCATCGGCAATAGCAAAGCCTGTTCCCGACCACTCGGCTTTTCTCACCATATCGTATGCAGATGCTGGCGGATAGTCTTTTACAAATTCGTAGGTAATGTAGAAATTATACCACCCATTATCGCCTTGGTCAAGCTGAAACTCAAACTTGGACGGGTCTTCGATAGTCACCTTGCCTTCCGAGGAGAAATTACTTGTCTCCTTAATCTTCATAATTGCATAAGAGTTAGTCTCTCCTATACGGACAAACTTATTAACCCAACGCATCCCTGTTCCATCAGTACAATGTGCCATAAAACCGCCAACATTATCATCTTTTACAACCGCATAAAACTTTGATGAAGAACCGTTTGTACCCATTACATTAGGATTGTTCCTGTTTTGATAGAACTGCTTGTTTGTGACATAATAAATACCCTCTATTGGGTCAAGCTCAGCTATCCGCGAATCAAAATATTCAACAAAGTCATTCTTGTCTGGACGGTATGGCAAACTTTTCTTGCACATAGGAGCGTCTTTCCATATTATGTTACCCTGCAGGTCATAATATGTAAGACCCCATGCTCCATTTACATAGCTTTGCACTGCCCGCAATTTTGAACCATCCTCATGGAACGCATAAATGTACTCATCATTTGTCGGCGCAACAATCTCATTGCCGACGCTGTCTATGAAGCCCCATTTATCGTCCTTCTTCACAGGAGCCACCCCTCCTATAAATTCTCCAATATAATCATAATTTGTGCTAATGACCACGTTGCCCATGGTGTCTATCTTCGATGCCTTGCCTGCCTTTATAATTGTGGCAAGACCACCATCGTCAAACCAATGAAATTCATCCGCATCAATGGAGCATACTTTCTCTCCCCTGCCATTGACAAGGCATTTCTTCCCTTCCAAAACAACAGCTGCCCTATCGTACCTAAAAGCAGAAAGTGAACTATCAACCGAAAACAATTGTTTCCCTGACTTGTCAATATAGTACCACGTCTTTCCCTGTCTAACTCGCGCAATGCCCTCCTCTGAAAAAGTACGAGCGTAGTCATATATTGTATCTATAACCATATTGCCATTCACATCCACATACCCCCATTTTTCATGTATCTTTACTGCCCATAGACCATTATGGAATCCTAAGATACTATCATACTGCGTTCCTATTGTATCTCCATTCTTGTCAGCAATATAAAAGCTTTTCCAATCCTCAATAAGTAAATATACACTATCGCCATCTTGGATAATTCCTGTACTATAATGAGTGGCAGGAACAACAATTGCGCCATTCTTATTGACAATTCCATCTCTAGCATAGCCACAACTTATACGTGCAAAACTACCTGCAAAAACACTTGTATAAGCCACAGAGTCACCTAATTCACACACAAATATTCCCGCGGTGTCAACAAAACCCTTCTTTTCACCAACCGTAACGAAGCACAACCCATCTGTAAAGTAAAGGTTTGCATAATCAAACTGCGGTTCTATGGCAATATTGCCGTGCACATCCATGAAGCCATACTTTTCACCAACCATTATTCGGTACAGTGTACCGTCTTCGCTCGTATTGTTTTTCGAAGTGCACGCCGCCACCAAACACAGGAGCATGGCAACTACAATAATCTTCACCCTGTTCATGTTATTTCTTTTTAGTTCACACCACGACCCGATGGTACCTCCATAATACAAGAAAGTGGAGCCAATCCATTTTACCCTTATTTGTGATTGAAGGGCTGGACTCCCTGTTGTAATTAATAAGGTGGAATGAATCGCCCCACAGGATACAAACAATCCAATAGGAGCATTCATCTTCCCCTTATCCCATTACAACATTAAGAAGTGTCCAGTTTCTCAATCGCGGGATAAGCGAAAATGCGCTTTCTTTCGACAAACGGATTACTCCTCCGTTTGCGACTGCAAAGATACAACTATTTTCTCAATCTGCAAAAAATTAATTTTCATGGTGTCATTTTTTTGTGTATTTTTGCATTTGATTATGAACCCACAACAAGACATACAGGTGCGTCAGCGCGATGACGGGCGGAGCGAAGTGCTCGACCCGGTGCGGCGGCGTTGGGTGGCACTCACTCCCGAGGAGTGTGTGCGCCAGCAGACCATCCGGTTGCTGCACGACCGCTACGGATACCCGTTGGAGTTGATGCAGGTGGAGGGTTCGATTTCCCTCGGAAGTCTTTCGCGCCGCTGCGATATAATCGTTTTTTCACCCGATGGCCACCCATGGATGATAGTAGAGTGTAAGCGTCCAAATGTTAAAATTACCCAGAAAACAGTCGATCAGGCATGCCGTTACAACACCGTATTGAAAGTACCATATCTGGTGCTAGCTAACGGTCGGAATATCATTGCAATAAGTGTTGATTTTGATGTCGGAAAATTGACTGTTTTGCCCGACATTCCGAAAAAAAATTTCACCTGAAATGTTAAAAAGTGAAACAAAATAGCCCTCTCGTCGTCATATAATTATGAATAGCGCTGAAAAACGCCGTTTGATAGAGGAAAACTACCTCGATTTCTTCAGTTTCGCTTTGGCGATGCTGCGGAACGTCGATGATGCGAAGGATGCGGTGCAGGAGGCGCTGGTTCAAGTGCTGACAAAAAGGCATGTCGACAATATGTTGAGCTATACCTATGCTGCGATACGCAACCAGGCGATTGACACTATTCGTAGGCGCAGAAAGGTGTTACCGCTTGACGATAAGGTGGCGGAACGGGTGGATGATCAGGCTTCGCGCCTTGAATTAGTGGGCCGATTGTACGAAGAGTTGCCAGAGGCCTTGAAGGCGTTGGTGGAATTGCATGATATTGAAGGGTATTCAATAGCCGAGCTATCCATCATTACCAACCTCAGCAGAAGTACACTAAGCCGACGTTTGGACGAGGCACATTACACGATAAAGAAACAAATGGAAGGAAAAAAATGAAGAACGACACTTTGCAACAATTGCTGGCCAAGTACCAACAAGGTAAGATTTCCGAAGGGGAACTTGAGCGGCTTAACATCCTCACCCATAAGGACGAGGTGCTGGGCGCTGCAACGAATCGTGCGCACACAATCATCCGTCGGCGTACGGTGCGCAATGTTAGTCTGGTATGTGCGGCGTTGACACTCGTGGGCGCAGGGGTTTGGCTGTTACGTCCGGCTGAAAAGTCGCCGTTGATTGCTGAGCTGAACCCAGTTGAATCCACGGCAATAGAAGAAGTGGCTGTCCGCGAGGATGTTGTTGTACCTCTGCAGAAGCCTGCCTCCAAGAAGGTTTCTTTGCCGGATGAGGAATGGATTGTGGCGCAAAACACAGCGATAAATAAGGCAGAGACACAGGAAATCGACATTGCTGAACCGTTGAACCGCGATGAACCTACGGTTGTTTGCAACAATCAGTGTGATGCCGACTCGGTAATCAATGATATATGGAAATTCCTTACTGCATGAAACGTCTTTTTTTGCTGCTCCTTTTATTGGCCGTTGCTGTTGTCGGACAGGCACAGAGCGACCTGTATGAACGGTATGCCGGCCAGCCAGGGGTGAAGGTGGCATCTGTCACGGGCTTTCCGCTCGACAGCTCATCGCATGTTGATGTTATCCTGGTGGAAGCCGAAGATGATGCCGGTTGGGCCTGGATGCGGCAGGAATTCCTTATTGTTGAGTTGATGCCTGAACAGCAGGCTTCGTTGCGAGAAGGCGATGATGTCGTTTTTTTCGCCCGTCGTAGCCGTAGTAACCCTCGAGACGGTGTGACGGTTGTTGGCGATAAGGTGGATGTAAGCTCAAGTTGTTACGTTGGTATTTCGTATCTTCAGCGGGCGGTCTACATATTTTGTGCCGAAAATGAAAGCCAGAGTGATGCTATTGCTACCCTGCTTGTGAAGAAGATAATGCACAATTCCAAGTAGTTACTTTCGGGGATATGCTTTGCAAATGATGTCGGCCTTGTCTGCAAGTGCCAATTCCCCATCAATCCAATGGATTTTTACACCATTGCGTTCCATTCGACGGAACCATGTCATTTGTCGTTTTGCAAAGCGCCGGATATCGGTGTATAGGTCGCGAAAAAGTTCCTCTTCAGTACATTGCCCTAATATAAAGCGGGTGCAATGACGGTATTCCAATCCAAATCGAATTAGGCGTTCCGGTGTCACTCCTCTGTCGATTAGTTGTTTCACTTCGTTCAACATACCGTTGTCGAGTCGTTCCCGCAGGCGTATTCCAATGCGTTCGATGATTGTATCTCGTGGGAAAGCAATACCGAACACCAGATGTTGCATTGTTGGCAGGTGCCGAAAAGCATTGGGGTATGATTGACGGTATTCGGCAATTTCAAGTGCACGAAGCAGTCGGTCTCGTGTTTCTGTATCGGTGTGGTTATGAAGTGGGATGAGTGATGCCAGTCGTTCGGTCAGTTGTTTATCGCTATACACCTCGAGAGACTTACGGAATTCAGGGTCCACTGGTGCGTCGGGTAGTTTATATCCACGAATGATAGCATCAAGATAGAGCCCAGTTCCACCGCACATTATCGGAGTTTTCCCACGGTTTACAATCATTTCGAAAGCTTTGGTGAAATCTCCCATGAAGCGATAGGCATTGTATTCTTCTGTAGGGTCGCAGATGTCAATTATATGATACGGAATATCAATGCCGTGAATATGATAGTCATCCAAATCTTTCCCCGTTCCAAGGTCCATTCCGCGAAACACTTGGCGCGAATCGGCACTTATCACCTCGCCGTCAAGTCGGTAGGCAACTTCGGCGGCTAATGATGTTTTTCCTGTGGCTGTAGGACCAAGGATGGTGATTAGCGGTTCACTCATCGAAGAATGTGAGTCGCGAACGTTGCTTGTCGAACTCGTATTCGCCGAACTGACGTAAGCCGGTACGGTTGATAATAAACTTGTAGTCAACGTTTTTAACCACTACGACCTCGACGTTCTTGACTCGCTGTTCACCTATTTGCATCTCCTTGAAGATGATGGTGGCGCGCTCAAGAATATTGCCTTCGGGGTCGAAGCTCTGGTCACGCATGGGGAAGTCGTCCTTGGTGATGCGGCGTTGATATAGGAAGTTCATTGCCTCTTCCCACGAAATGGCTACAGGCTCGACGAAGCGTTCGTCAATGAGCATCGTTATTTGTGAACCGTTGATTATTGCATTTATCTCACCTTTGGTGGAGTTGACCATTGTGACGGGTATGGTGCTCTCGTCGTGGACGATGGTGGGCAGTACCTCTTCGTCTTCGTTATCAAGCGGACGGTTGGTGAGGTCAATGACGCGACCTTGCTCGTCGGTGGTTGCTGTGGGAGTGCTGGAAGCAATATTCTCAATAAGACGGCGTGATACGTAGTCATCTCGCAGCACCAGGAATTCGATTCGGCGGTTCAGTGAGTGGGCGGCTTGTTGCCGGTCAGGGTCGAGGGTCGCGATGTAATCGCATTCCATTACAGAACCCGCAGAGAAGGTGTATTGTTTGCCGTTGTAGGTTACGGTCATATCTTTGTCAAGTGTGCGGGGAACGCGTTCTGCGTAGCCTTTGGCCACCAGGCGCTCGCGCTCAATTCCACGGCTAACCAGGTAGTCGACTACCGTCTGTGCACGGCGTTGCGAAAGGGTGTCATTGGTAAGGCCGATATATGGCTGGCAGTCGGTATGCGAGCGGATTTCAACCATAACGTTGGGATTGTTTACCATTACCAGGTAGAGATCCATCAATGAATCCATGAACTCGCCTTTCAGCTCGGCTTTTGCAAGGTCAAATCCAATCTCAGGAAGAACAACGGGTTCCTTTGTGACTGGCAGCATACGGAAATCGTGTACGAGAGTTTTGTTTGTGGTGTATCCGCGGGTGCTTTCAGAACCTTCGATGCTGTAGTAGTCGGTCTTGGAGAGGTACATTTTGTACACCACATCGCGACGAATCTGGGTGCTGTCGAATTTATAGAAGCCCTTTTTGTCGGTCTTGGTTGCAAATTCTTTTCCGTCAGAGCCAACAATCTTGATGTTGACACCACTAATGAGCTGCATGGATTTCTCGTCGCGTACGGTGCCTTGGATGGCGTAGTTGAGACCGGGAAGTTCAAAATAGAATATGTTGTAGTTGATGGGAGGGGTCTTCCCCTTTGCTTGGTTGTTCAGGTGGCGGTTATGGGGGTCGGCGAAGGGGCGGCTGGATGAGAAATAGCCGCGTTCGACGATGTTAGCATCGCCAAGGTCGGGATAGAAAATGATGGATGTTTCGTCGTAGGATGAATTTATTGGGATGCCAAGATTTTGAGGTGTTGACCATTTGCCGTTGCGTCCGAGTTGGCTGGTGAAGAGGTCTTGTCCACCGACACCGGGATGGCCTTCGGATGAGAAGTAGAGAACCGAGTCGGTGCGGAGCACAGGCATAATCTCTTTTCCTCTAGTGTTGATGATGGAGGTGAGGTTGATTGGACGACCGAAATCATCAGCGGTTGATTTGCGGGTGACTTTCCACAGGTCGTAGTCGCCGAATCCTCCCGGCATATCACTCGAGAAATAGAGCGTCAACCCATCGCTAGAGATGGCGGGGTAGAGGTAGTTATAGGCAGTGTCTCCAAGATTGAGCGCAATAGGATCACCCCATTCGCCAGGTGCAGGTGTGTTGGACTGGTTCTCCTCGGTCTTGCCTTTATTGCCTTTGCCCTTGGTGCTTTTGGCAGGCGTCTTTGTCTGTTTTTTGCCTTTCTTCTTGTCGAGAGAGGCCGTGTTCTTGATGGACATATAGATGCGGCAGCCTTTGGTTTCGTTTTCTGCCACGTCGCAGCGCGAGAAGTAAGCGGTATTTCCGTCGGGCGAGAATACAATTTCACCTTCGTTGACTGCGGTGTTCAATTTCCCGCTTTTGTCCCAAGGTTCCGGATAGGAATTCCAGAGTCCGTTACGGTCTTGATAGACAAAGTAAATGTCGGAATATGCCTGGTCGGTCCAGGGGTCGCGACCCACATTGTCGCCTTCTCCAAACCGTGAAGTGGTGAAAACCAGTTTGGTCGTGTCGTTTCCGAGGAAGCGGGGAGCCCAGTCGTTATAGTCGGTGCACCAGTCGTCCATCTTGGTGATATCGTGGCGAGTGCGGTTGTTGTAGAGTTGGTTGGCGTAAATGAGCGATGATTTGCGTTTTGCAGCATAGGAATCATTCGGCTCCATTTGGAGGTATTTCTCGTAGTACTCGTCTGCCTCGTCGAATTTGTTCTCAAAACGGCACATTTCGGCCAACTGGAAGTAGAGTTGCCGCTCGGTGTTCTGGTAACCTTCATTGGCCAGGCGTTTGTAGATACGTTCGGCGCGCGGGTAGTCGTACATCAGGCGGTAGCACTCGGCCAACTGGTAGTAGACGCGGTTCTTCTCGGCTTTGTTGTCCTTAATCTTTTCGTAGGCCTTTGTGTATTGTTCGGCAGCTTCTTTGAAGCGGTACTGGTCGAAGAGGTCGTCGGCCTTCTGTGCTATGCTTTTCTGAGCGTTGGCGGCAGTGGCCACAAAGAGGGCTGCAATAAGCAGCAGGAGACCTTTTTTCAAAATTTTCATATATATATTTTTATTTTTCTATTTAAGGTATCAATATCATTATCAACCGCTTACCGGCCTTCAGAAGGCTGTTTCGGCGGTTATAATCCGACTGCTAAATTACAACTTTTTTCTGATATGGACAAAAAAAATCGCGAGAGGGAACTATTTTCCAGTCGTTCAATCATTACTATGACATAGGGTTGACAAAGGGGTTGCTAGCACTCCGCTGAGTGATTACCCTACCTTAACACGGAGTTATCTCGGACTTAACACGGAGTCATCCCTATTTTTTTGCCCCCTGTTTGCATCAATTGTTGTCACAAAACCAGTTCGGCTATCGAGGTATCGGTTTCAGCGAGCCGGAGGCTGTAGAGCCTGACCCCTTCGGGCATCATGGGCATAAGCAGTTCGGCGAAGTGTATAAGCAGATTTTCGGTAGTGGGGTTGAATGGCACCTTTATCATGTTGGGTAATGGTGCGTTGAATGTACCAAGCGTTGAGTCTTCTTTGAGCACCAACGCATGGTCGAATCGGTCTACAATGGTATTTTGTACTGTTTTCTTGATACTTCCAAAATCCATAGCCATTCCGTCGGCGTCCAGAGAATTGCTTTCTATTGTGACTTCAAGATGGTAACTGTGTCCGTGAAGGTTGGCACATTTACCGTTGTAGCCGTCGAGGGCGTGGGCCATCTCGAAAGTGAACTTCTTGGTCAACAGTAGTTTCATAGCTTCATTTTTTCTTTTGCCACTTCTGGCGTGAGTGTGTAAGTGGATCCTTTCTCCATTTGAGGCAAGTCGAACATCAAGTCTGTCATTATGCCTTCCATTATTGAACGGAGGCCGCGGGCTCCAAGGTGGTACTCCACTGCGCGGTCGACAACCAGGTCAAGGGTCTGTGGGGCGAACACCAGTTGGATGTTGTCCATCCGGAACAGTTCCTCATACTGCTTGGTTAGAGCGTTCTTCGGCTCGGTGAGTATGCGTCGCAGTGCGTCGCGGTCGAGGGCTTCGAGGTGGGTGAGAACGGGGAATCGCCCCACGAGTTCGGGAATAAGGCCGAACTTCTTGAGGTCCATAGGCTGCACATATTTCAGCATATTGTCGCGATCCAGTTCTTGCCGCTTCTCGTCACCTTTGAAACCGATGACGTTGCTGTTGAGACGTGCTGCAATCGAACGCTCCACTCCGTCGAAGGCTCCGCCGCAGATAAACAGGATGTTGCGGGTGTTTACGTTGATGAGTTTCTGTTCAGGGTGTTTGCGACCGCCCTCAGGTGGAACGCTCACCTCGGCCCCTTCGAGCAGTTTGAGCAATGCTTGCTGAACCCCTTCGCCGCTTACATCGCGTGTGATGGATGTGTTCTCGCTTTTGCGGGCTATCTTGTCTATTTCATCGATGAACACTATACCGCGTTCGGCGGCAGCGACATCGTAGTCGGCAGCCTGTAGCAGGCGTACGAGTACGTTCTCTACGTCGTCTCCCACGTATCCGGCTTCGGTCAGTGTGGTAGCGTCAGCGATGCAGAATGGCACCTTGAGAAGACGGGCTATTGTACGGGCCAGCAGGGTTTTTCCGGTGCCGGTTTCACCTACGAGTATGATATTCGATTTCTCGATTTCCACATCATTGGTATCCTTGTGCTCTGCATTGTAACGCAAGCGCTTGTAGTGGTTGTATACCGCTACAGAGAGTACGCGCTTTGCAGCCTCCTGCCCGATAACGTATTGGTCAAGGAATTCCTTGATTTCCCGTGGAGTAGGGATGGGTGCGGTCGGGTCGAAGTTTTTGGACGAGTGGTGTTGCTGTTCGCCGAATATCTTTACTGCCTGATCGGAACAATCGTGGCAAATATAGCCATTGAGGCCGCTGAGCAGCATACCGGCCTGTGATGCGGGTCGGCCACAGAATGAGCAATGTTCTTCTGGTTTCTTTGACATCTAAAGGAGTTGGTTTTTCGCGGCATCTTGCCGTATGAATATGAAAAGCAATATGGTGAATGCCAGTAGAGATGATCCTCCGTAACTGAAGAAGGGAAGGGGAATGCCGATTACCGGCACCAATCCTAACACCATACCGACATTGACAAACAGGTGTATGAAAAGAATGCTGGCCACAGAGTAGCCATAGAACCGTGCAAATGTTGATCTTTGCCGTTCTGCCATCATTATAATGCGTTGCAACAGCCAGTTGTAGGCTACTAATAATACAAGACATCCAATGAATCCCCATTCCTCGCCTACGGTGCAGAAGATGAAGTCGGTGTGTTGCTCGGGAACGAAGTCGGCTTTTGTAACGGTACCATGCAAGAACCCTTTGCCGACCAGACCTCCGCTACCAATGGCAATCTTCGATTGGTGTTGGTTGTAACCCGCTCCTTGTAAGTCTTCAGTTTTGCCTAGCAGCACGTTGATACGTTCACTTTGGTGGGATTCAAGCACGTGGTTGAACACAAAGTCGACCGAGAACACGAAAGCGGCGCAGCAAACCAGTACGGCTATTGCTCGTACATAATCTTGCCGTGTACGTTTGTTAAGCCACACAAAAAGGTATCCTATCGCCAGCAAAACAAGCGAGCCAAGTAATATGTATTTGTTCACCAGTAGTGCAAGGACGAACAGGGCAATAGCCGCTACTCCGATAACGAGTATGGAGCCGGAAAGACCTTCCCGGAAAAGAGGGAACACAAAGGCGAGGAATACTAAAGCTGAGCCAGTATCATGTTGTAGAAACACTAGTGCGGCCGGTATTGCAACTATTGTGAGTGCCACCAGTTTGGTACTAGCCTGTCTCCACTCCACATCAATTGCACTCATGAACTTGGCCAATGCAAGTGCAGTGGCGAATTTGGCAAACTCCGATGGCTGTAGACGGAAGAACCCCAAATCGATCCAAGATTTACCTCCGTGTGATGTTACTGCGATGAAGAGCGTCACCACCAGCAATGCCAATACCACAGTGTAGATGATGTAGGCTCCGTTTGAAAAGACCCGTGGTTCGGTCAGTACCACTACTAAAGCAGCCAATGATGCACCTGCAATCCAAAGTAATTGCTTGCCGTGAAAGGTGCCCATGTCGAATATGTTAGCCTGACTTTCGTTGTAGGTGGCAGCATAGATGTTGAGCCATCCAAATACCACCAGAAATGCCCACAGGCCTACGGTCCACCAGTCTATTTTCAGTCGCTCTTGGTACATCATCCTTTTTTCTTTGCCTTCTTAACCCTGCGTGTGAGTGGGAGTTTTTGGCAGGGGTTGATTTCCTTGTACATAGTCTCCACATCCTTTCGTTTTACCTCTCCATTAAGATATTTTTCAACTAGCAATCCGGCAATTGGAGCTGCCCATGTTCCGCCGCCGCCCTGTGCGTTCTCGACGTAAACAGCCATTGCTATCTTTGGGTTGTCGCGTGGTGCGAAACAGATGAATACGGAATGGTCGTTACCGTAGTTTTCGGCTGTTCCAGTCTTGCCGCAAATATCCAGTCCGTCAACGCGTGCACGGCGGGCTGTGCCGCCCGCTACGTGTACCACATCGAACATGCCGGCAGCGGCTATGTCGAAGTATTTTGGGTCGATTCCAGTCTCGTGGCGTGTGTAGTATTCCTCATTGCGAATTGAGTCTGGTCCATAAAAACGCACCACATGAGGGGTGATGTAATAGCCGCGATTGGCCACGATTGCAGCCAAGTTGGCCATTTGGATAGGTACAACGGTTACCTCCCCCTGGCCGATAGAATTGCTGTAGATTGTGGAGAAAGCCCACCGTTCTTTCCCGTACCAGCGGTTATAATAGGCTGTGTCGGGAATATTCCCGCTTTGCACTCCTGCACGTGGCAGGTCGATTGGCAACTTTTGTCCGAAACCAAAACGTAACATATACTCGCGCCACACGGTGAGTCCGTATTGCGAGTCTTTGTAGATGTTCTTGTATTTGCCTTGCTGTATTACACGACGATATACTTGGTAGAAGTAAGGGTTGCACGACATCTTTATGGCTTCTTGGACTGATTGGGCCGACGGGTGGTTGTGACACCCCACCAGGCTCTTGTCGCAGCCAAAACCGCTACTAGGGGTGATTACTCCGAGGTCGAGAGCAACCATTGATTGGGCAACTTTGAAAATCGAACCTGGCGGATATTGTCCCATCAAGGCACGATTTAGCATCGGCTTTGCAATGTCGCTGTTGAGGCGTTTGTAGTTTTCACCGCGTATTCGGCCCACGAGCAGATTGGGGTCATAAGTGGGAGCACTGACCATAGCGAGCACTTCGCCGGTTGACGGTTCAAGAGCTACTACGCATCCGCGCTTGTTGGCCATGAGTTCCTCTGCATATTGCTGCAGGTCGGCGTCTAGGGTTGTGTAGAGGTTGTATCCTTCAACGGGAAGGGTGTCTAGGGTCCCGTGCTGGTATGGGCCTATCTCACGGTTGTGTACATCGACATGCATCACCCGTTTGCCTTTTATACCGCGTAACACCTCTTCGTAGCTCTTCTCCAGACCGCTTTTGCCTATATAGTCACCGCGGTTGTAGTAAGGATCGCGGTCCAGATCGGCTTGATCCACTTCACCCACGTATCCAAGCACCTGAGCGGCTATTGGACGGTCGTAGTAGCGCAGGGTACGTTGTGAAATGTAAAAACCTTTCGAGAAGCGGAACATTTTGTTCTCAAATCTTGCATATTCCTCCTTTGAAATCTGCTTCATGAACGGGGAGGCGGAATAAGTAGACCATTTGCGAGCCTTCTGCATCCGTTCGTCGAATTCTTCGCGAGTGATACCAAGGGCTTCGCAGAAATAAGCAGTGTCTAAATCCTTGACCAGGCGGGGGATGACCATCAGGTCGTATACTGCTTCGTTGTGGACTAGCAGTTCTCCGTGGCGGTCGTAAATAAAGCCACGTGCCGGGTATTGTGTTACGCTGCGTAGTGACTGCTGGTCGGCCAGCTTGCGGTATTTCGGGTCGAATAGTTGCAACATGGCTAGGCGTCCCACAAAAAGGATACCTACCACAATGAAGATGGTCTTCACCACCCGACTACGGTCTGCGTACTTGTTCGACATATTTTTCTATAACGTAGGGGAGGTTCGATTATTGCACTCGATGCACGAATTATTTTTGGGTAGCCATGCATTGACGATCAAATGTTAAAAATGCAATTTTTTTTTCATCACGACATACTAAAAATACGAGAAGAACGTAGATTTTTTTTCTTCATATTAAAAAAAATGTGTATTTTTGCACTCGAATTGATGTTGAACTAAAGACGAAGTATCGAAACATTTCTATCAGTTTAACCCCTAAATATGAGGAAAATATGATGGATGTAAAGAATCGACAACTGAGCGACAACGAGCTCATTACCCGCTACCGTGAGGGCGACACTTCATGCTTTGAAGTGCTGCTTGAGCGTTATCAGGCCAAGGTATATGGCTATATTTTCTCGGTTGTCAAGGACAAAGAAACCGCCGACGACATCTTTCAAGACACATTCTACAAAGTTATCGTCACCATCAACTCGGATCAGTACAAGGATGAGAACAAGTTCATCCATTGGGTGATGCGTATTGCACACAACTTAATTGTCGACCACTTCCGCCGCAACAACAAGATGCCGTTAGTTCCTAATCGGCCTGAGAGCGATGTTCTTGATAATCTGAAGTTGCCCGACGAGAATGCAGAGCATGTTATTATGCGTAAGCAGACCAGCCAGAATATCCGTAAACTTGTCCGTATGTTGCCGCCTGAGCAGCGCAGGGTGGTTATTCTGCGCCATTATGGCAAGTGTGATTTCAAGGATATTGCCGCCCGTACGGGTGTCAGTATCAACACAGCTCTTGGTCGTATGCGCTATGCTATCATCAACCTCCGTCGTCTGGCGCAGGAGAACAATATGTACATCGAATTGTAAAGCCCCCGTCATAAGGCTAAAATAAGAGCCGGAAAGCGAATGCTTTCTGGCTCTTAAAGCATTAGAATCCAGACTGATTACTCTGCGTTTACGTTAATCAGGATTACTTGCGGATCTTCAAGTGATGTGCCTTTGCCGATGGTCATACGGTAAGTGGTCTTTTCGGACACCTTTCTGGGGGCATAGTCGAACGAGATAGGAAAGTTCTCGTTGACGCCTGGTTCCAGATTGAAGGTGGAGGAGGTCCAAGGAGCGGTGGGAGAGTTGCAATCTTCACCAAAACAGATCATTAGGTCGTCCATGGCAGCAGGTCCCTCGATTTTTTCGACTTTCATAGCTGTCGACTGTATGGTGTTGGTTTTGTTTTCAAGCAACAGATGTACGATAGCTAGGTCGTTGCTGATTTCGTCTAAAGAGGGATGAATGACGATGGTTTCGCCAGCAGCTACTGCGTTTCCGTTGTAATGGATGGCGTAGGTGGACGATTCGGTGAGGATGTCTGGTGTGGGCTCTGGATCGGGTTCGCAAGCCACCAAGCCCATCAGGGCAACACACATGGCCATACTGGCCATATACTTTAAGAAGTGTTTCATAATTTTTTTTATTAAATGATTAATCTAATTTCAATACTGCAAGGAATGCACTTTGCGGCACTTCCACGTTCCCCACTTGGCGCATACGCTTCTTTCCTTCTTTCTGCTTCTCAAGCAGTTTGCGCTTGCGCGTTATGTCTCCACCATAGCACTTGGCAGTCACATCCTTGCGCACCTGACGCACTGTCTCGCGGGCGATAATTTTGCTGCCGATAGCAGCCTGGATGGCTACGTCGAATTGTTGGCGTGGTATAAGGTCTTTCAGCTTCTCGCACATCTTGCGTCCGATGGGATAGGCATTGTCTACGTAGGTAAGGGTGGAGAGAGCATCGACTGGGTCGCCGTTGAGCAGTATCTCAAGTTTGACAAGCTTCGAGGTTTGGTAGCCGTTGATATAGTAATCGAATGAGGCATATCCCTTCGAGATGGACTTTAGTTTGTCATAAAAGTCGAACACCACCTCGCCGAGCGGCAGATCGAAAGTTATTTCGATACGGTCGGTGGTCAGGTAGTTCTGGTTCTTGAGTTGTCCGCGCTTGTCCATGCAGAGTTTTATTACTGGTCCGATGAAGTCAGCCTTGGTTATGATTTGTGCGTGGATGTAAGGCTCATATACCTCGGCTATGTTGTTTGGTTCTGGCATTCCGGAAGGGTTGTAGACATCCTTCTCCTCGCCATTGGTCAGTTTGACCTTGTACTGCACGTTGGGCACTGTGGTTATGACATCCATGTCAAATTCGCGTGTCAGGCGTTCCTGCACTATCTCCATGTGGAGCAGGCCAAGGAATCCGCAGCGGAAGCCGAAGCCCAAAGCCAACGAACTCTCGGGCTCGAATGTGAGGGAGGCGTCGTTAAGTTGTAGTTTCTCGAGCGAGGCGCGCAGTTCTTCATAGTCGTCAGTGTCAACTGGGTAGACACCAGCAAAAACCATCGGCTTGACGGCCTCGAATCCGTCGATGGGTTTATGGCATGGGTTCTGCACGTGGGTAATTGTGTCGCCCACACGTACTTCCTTCGATGTCTTTATGCCGCTGATGATATATCCGACGTTGCCGGCGCTCAACTCCTTGCAGGGCTCCATATTGAGACGAAGTACTCCGATTTCGTCGGCATTGTAGTCTCGCTCGGTCGAGACGAATTTCACGTGGTCGCCGGTGTGCAGAGTGCCGTTCATGATGCGGAAGTAACTGATAATCCCGCGGAATGGATTGAACACCGAGTCGAACACCAGTGCTTGTAGCGGTGCCGTGGGGTCGCCTTTCGGGGCGGGGATACGGTCGATAATCGCATCGAGCACATCTGGCACCCCCATACCAGTCTTGGCCGAGCAGCGCAGTATCTCTTCAGATTTGCACCCTAGGAGGTCGACAATCTCGTCAGCAACTTCTTCGGGCATGGCGCTGTCGAGGTCGATTTTATTCATCACGGGGATGATTTCTAGATCGTTCTCCAGTGCGAGATAGAGGTTTGAGATGGTTTGTGCTTGAATGCCCTGGGTGGCGTCGACTACAAGCAAGGCTCCTTCGCATGCGGCAATGGCGCGCGACACCTCATAACTAAAGTCCACGTGGCCCGGGGTGTCAATCAAGTTGAGCACATAGTCCTTGTAGTTCATCTGGATTGCGTGGCTTTTGATGGTGATGCCGCGCTCCTTTTCCAGTTCCATGTCATCGAGCACTTGGTCCTGCATCTCGCGCTGCGAAATGGTATGGGTTACCTCCAGCAGACGGTCGGCCAGTGTGCTTTTGCCATGGTCGATATGGGCAATTATACAGAAATTGCGTATGTTATTCATTGGGTTATGCGTAGCAGGTGTCAACAAAGTTTTGGATGCGAGGTTTCACATACTCTCGTTCCTCAATGAAAGCCATGTGGGCCACCTTGTCGAGCAGAAGCATTTCGGCATGGCGTGGGAACATGGCCTGTGTGACTGCGATTTCCAGCGGTATGCGTGGGTCTTCTTTGCCGTAAATCATAAGCACCGGCACTTCCAGTTTCTCAAGCATCTGGATACGCGACGGACGCTCCTTCATGCCGCGCTGTGCGGCGATAATGGCCTCAGATGTGGTTTCGAGGCATTGGTCTTTCAAGTCTTTTATCTCTTGATAAAGTGCGCCGTGGCGGTCGGGGTGGAACAGGTTGGGCACGAAATCTACGATGAACGAGGCCCGGTTGTCCGTCACCTGTGCGCATACCTGCTCACGATAGACCCGATGCTCAGCATCGTCAGCCATGGCGTGGGCGTTAATGAGTCCGAGTCCACGCAGCGAATAAGGGTACTTCTCGGCGAAAGCCAGCGACACATAACCACCCATCGAGTGACCTATCATCACGCACTGGTCCACGCCAGCGTGGTTCAGTACCTCTTTGACAATCTTGGCCATGAAGTCCATGGTGTGTATGTCGCAGAAGGTGTCGGTCAATCCGTGGCCTGGCAGGTCGATGGAGATGACGCGCATGTTGTTTCTGTAACTCAGCACATATAAGCTCCATACGTCAAGGCTTTGAAGAAATCCATGCAGGAGCACAAGGGTTTTGTTGTTGTTGCGGCCTTCGTCGCGGTAGTGAACGGTGCGGCCTTCGACTTCTACTGTGCGGTGCTGTTCCATGTGGGCTGTTGTTTGAGGTTTATTTTTTCTCTCGGAAACGGACGGACACTCCTTCGCCGAGGAGGTCTGCTCCGTTGTTTTTGAGGTTAGCGTTGCCAAATGCGGATATGATTATGCGTGAGCCTTCCACGTCGAATGTTCCAAGGTAGTCGCGTATAATGCGACCGCGTTCAAGCGAGATGTTGTAGGCTAGTACATCATCACGGTTGGCGACGTCAATGATTATTTCGGCTATGGCTGTCGTGTTGTGGCGCAGGAATTGGGCCAACTGCTCCAGTTGCAGTTCGGCAATGGGCGTCAGTCGCGATGTGGCCTTGTCGAACTCGACTGCTTTCAGCGGAAGTGCCTTGTCCATGCTGACCAAGACGGGGAAGGTGTAGCCTTTCAGTCGTTGTTTGCTTTTGTTGTCTGGGCCAAGGATTACTGCCGGTATGAAGTAAATGCCTGCATCACCGAGCACGGCATAATGCTTGTCCTTGTGTATGTTTAGGTTGATGCTGTGGCTCTCGCCCATGTAGTCGACCACCTGGGTAATAGTCTGTTGGGTGAGGTCTGCTACTCTTACCCTGAAAAGAAACTCCTCCATACCCAACACCTCGAGTGTATAGTTGTAGTAGGAGTTGGTGGCGTTGTGCCAGGTTGGGAAGGTGTAGCAGGAGAAGTGGCCGGCGTCAGAGTTGGACGAAAGGTAGATTTCCTTCTCGTTTGGGCCGAAACTGATAGAGGCTTCGCTGCGCGGTGAGTTGATTTCCTTGCCGGCATTTTGCGGTACAGTCCAGTTGGTCCAGTCTTCGACGTCGGTGCGGGTGGCTACATAGACATCGCCATAGCCCAGACCGCCGCGGCCGTCAGTGATGAAATAAAGAGTCTTGAGGTTGCGGCTGAGTATTGGCGAGCGTTCGCAGTAGGGGGTGTTGATATTTGAACCTAAGTTTATGGCGGTGCCCCATCCGTTCTGGGTATAGGGTATGAAATAGATGTCGGAAGCCAGGGCGGTGTCGCCGTGAAAGTAGGCACCGGAAGTCTGGAGGTTCTTGCCGTTGGGGCGGTCGGAGGCGAGCAGGATGCCGCTCCCATCGGGCAGCATGTAGGCATCGGTCTCGAAATAGTCAGTGTTAACTGGGTAGGAGGGGATGTCGGTCACGCGCCATTGTGCGCCGTCGTATTCAGCAATCCAGATGTCGCCGGAACTTCCGAGGAGCATTTTCTTGCCGTCGGCGAAGAATCCGTAGAATGTGAGACCGTCGTTATCGGTATTGGAGAAGTCGGCATCGCCGGTCGGACGCCAAGTGTTGCCCTGTTTCACAGCGTAGCATATCCTACGGCTCGAGCCCATCACACGGGTGAAGTAGAGGTTGCCGTCGGCGGGGTTGACAGTGGGGTTTACAATATTGTAGGTGGCCGAGAGTTGTGAGGTGACACCACGTCCGGTGGGTTTCGCTGCAAGGATTTGCTGCAGCTCCATGTACTCGTCGTGGGAGGAGTTCTCGAATACGAGTTCGAACTGCTTCACACGGTTCAAGGCGGCAGCGTAGTTTTTCTGGCCTAGTTGGACCTGCAGCATGCGCTGGAGTGGAACGATGGCTATCTTCTTGCCCATAAGTTTGCGCACGTAGCCGGCGTAGCGCTCATAGTCGCTCTCGAAGTAGTTGGTCATCAGGTTCACCTGGTCGATTTTCTCAGCAGCCTCGAGGTCAGCTTCGACGGCGCGCTGGAAGGGATAGTTTGGGTTCTCCTTGGCGAAGCGTTGTATGGGGTTGCCGTTGCCTTCGGCGGCATGCCACGAGTAGTATTGATTGTAGACATCGTTGTAGTGAGAATCCAGACGGAACCGCTCGAGGTAGAGTCTTGCTGCCTCGATGTCGTGTTCTTCGTTGACTTTGCGGCGGAGTTCTGCCAATGCCCGCTCAGCCAGCTCGTTGTCGGCGTTGGAGTCGACGAAGTCGGCATACTGACGGGCGGTTCGCAGGGTGCTGTATTGTATTTCAAGCAGCGAGGCGAGGTGTTCACGGGCCTGGATATTTTCGTCACTGGTCGGGTAACGGTGGAGGAAGTCGTTGTAAGCCGCTATGGTGTTGCGGCGTGTTGCGGTGGCATAGGCGAGGCGGCTTTTCTGCTTCTCGGCGGCGCGGCGCACCGAAGGGCTGAGTTCGAAGTCGGCGGCGACTGAATCAACTGCGGCTTCGGTGGTCATCCCGTCGAAAAGGCCTGGAGCCAACTTGGCGAGGCGTTCCTCCATCTGTTCAGCCTCGTTGGTGCCGGGATAGATGTCGATGAAATGGTAGTAAGACTGGGCGGTGCCCTTGCGCAAGTCTTCGTCGTAGACCTGGTTGATACGACGTTGGCGGAGCAGGCGCACCAGTTCGATGTCGATGCCGAAGGCTTCGAGGTAGGTGTCGAGCTCGACACGGCTCATGTCGGTACGCATCTCGAGGGTGTTGTAGGCGGCGTCAGTGATGGACTGCTTGGCCTGACGGATGGAGAAGAGGGTGATGTTCTTGCGGGCCAGGCGGGTGAGTTCGCCGAGTTTCTCGTTTTCGAGAAGTTCGATGTGGCGCTGCTCGGCCCGTTGGATGTACTTCATGGCCATGGGGAGGTTGCGCATGGGATTGGTGTTGTCGAAGTAGAACATGGCCATATCGTATAGGGCGTCAACATCGCCTGGCGACTTAGCGTAGGCGCGATTGAGCCGGTTAAAGCGGGCCTCGTAGTCACTGGTGCTGTCGTCGGGGGCGGTCTGTCCGATGGCGGTGGCCATGGCCAGGCAGCAGGCAAGGATTGTCAGTATCTTCTTCATCGCCTTATGTTATTTTACGGTATTGAGTACGTTTTTGAATTCCTGTTCCATATCGCTGAAGGTGTCGAGTGTGGTTTCTAGACGGAACTCGACCACGGCACCGTTGTCCTTGAAGTAGGTCATCATGAACTGGTAGTCTTTCTGCTCCGTTGGGTTGGTGTAGGCGCCCATGTATCCGATGCCGCCGCTGCGTGGTAGGCCGGGGCCGTGGGTGTATTCGCGGGCCGACTGGTAGGGCTGCACCAGATAGCGCTCGTAGGCCAACTGGTAGAGGTCGCCCTCATAGTCGCTGTTGACATAGATGCGCAGGAAGGGCAGTACGGTGTCGCCCTCCATGTCGATAAGAACCTCGCCGGCATAGTAGTAGAGGTAGATGTCGGCGCCGTCGTCAAGTTGGAAGGTGCGCAGGTAGCGCCATGACTCTGGGTCGAGCTGGAAGCTGACATGAGTGCCGGGGATGGTAATCTGTGCCGCGGCTGAAGTGCCAAGGGCAAGCAGTGCCATAAGGAGCAGTAGTTTGGCTAATCTTTTCATTTTTCCAATCTTTTGTTGTAAAAATCTATCAGCTCGTCGGCGAGCTTTTGTCCGTTGTATTGTTCTCTGATGAGTTGTGCGGCGGCGTTGCCCACGCTGCGGCAGTAGTCGGGGTCGTCGAGGCAGCGTTTGATTTGTCGAGCGAATGCGTCGGGGTCGTCGGCGATGAGGAGGTTGAGGCCGTCGGTATAGTCGATACCCTGTGCGCCGACGGTGGTGGTGACCACCACTTTGCCTGCGGACATAGCTTCGATTATCTTCACTCGGATGCCACTGCCGCTGAGCAGTGGCACGATGTTTATTTGCTTGCTGACGATGAATTCGCTGGCATTTTCGACCTCGCCCACCACAGTGACACCGTCGATTCTGGCGTTCATCCAGCGTTGCGGCATCTTGCGGCCGGCAAGATAGAGGCGGGCCTGCGGCACTTCGCGGTGGACCACGGGCCACACTTCGTCTAGCAGCCAGGCTATGCTTTCTTGGTTGGGAATCCAGTCCATGGCGCCAATGTGGAAGAGAGAGTTGGGCTCCACATTGCCATCATACACGTCACAGGGCTCGACGCCGAATGGGATTCCGGTTATAGGTCGGCGGCAGCCGTTGCTGCGGAAGTAGTCGGCGTCGGCGCGGGTGATGCACACTATGCCGTCGTAGTCGTTCAGGTGTTCCAGTTCGTAGGCGCGGAGGGTGAGTGAGAGGTGCTTGAGGTAGCTGCGTTTGAAGGGGTTGCGGGTGCTTTGCGCCACGCGTCGCCAGATGAGGTGCTCCACGTTGTGGGCGCGTAGTATGATTTTTGCCTGCGAGTGGTGTCGGATGAGGGGTACATAGGGGGTGAGGAAGATGCTCTCGATATGGACTATGTCGAAGGTCTGCTCTTGAAGTATGGCGGTCAGGCGCTGGGCAAAACTGTCGTTGATATAGCGCTTGACGTGGTACGACTCGCCGCAGAGGGCGGCCACGGCGGCCGGGAGGACTTTGACGCCGAGGTCGATGTAGACGGTTTCGATGCCGGTCTGGCGGCGGTAGTCGTCGGGCATCAGTTCGGTGCGGGCCGGATGTTTGTCGGTCTCCACGGTAAGCACCTTCACCTCGCAGCCGGCGCGCAGGAGGCCCTGGGTGATGCTGTTCATCGCCAGGGTGCCGCCGTCGACGGGCGGGTAGGGGGGCTTGTTGCAGAGCTGGAGTACCTTCAATTCAGTTATGAATTTAGAGTTATTCTTTCGGGAGGGCTTTGAATCCGAAACCAAGGATTTCGCTACTCTCCATGATGTTGACGAAGGCCTTCGGGTCGAGGCGGTGGAGGTTTGCCTTGAGCTTAACCATGTCGGCACGGTCTAGGGTGACGTAAATCATCTTGCGTTCGTTGCCTTGGTAGAGGCCGGTGCCGGTCAGCAGGGTTCCGCCGCGCTCGAGGTCGTTGAGAATATAGTCGCGCACGGCCTCCAGCTGGTCGGTGACAATGAACATGGTCTTGTAGCTCTTCATGCCGTCAACCACGAGGTCGATAATTTTGCTTTCGATGAAGATGAGGATGATGGAGTAGATTGGGAGGCGGATGTCCTCAAAGGCGATGAGGGTGGTGAGCGAGATGCAGCTGTCGACGATGAGGACGAGGGTGCCGAGGGAAATCTTGGTGTACTTGTGGATTATCATCGAGATGATGTCCGAGCCGCCACTGGTGGCACCGGCACGGAAGATGACACCGATGGCCACGCCGTAGATGAGGCCGGCCACCACGGTGTTGAGAAACATGTCGGGCATGAACCAACTATGGCTGCCGTCTTTGGCGAGGTAGTAGAGGGCCGACTGGGTCTCGGGGGCCACGGCACCGCCGTGGATGACAGGGGCATAGCCCCAGGTGATTTCAAGTATGTAGGTGAACACCGGTATCAAGATTACCGACACAACGGTCTTCACTCCGAACTTCGGGCCCAGGATAATGGTTCCGATAATTAGCAGCGGGATGTCCATACAGACACCTGCCAGCGATATCTTCCAGCCCCACAATGCGTTGAACACGTTGGCGAGACCATAGACACCGCCGGGAGCCAGATGGTAGGGGTTGACAAACATTACGTCGCCCACGGCGAACAAGGCGCTGCCCAGTATAAGCAACAGGTAGGAGCCAATCTCCTTTTTAAGGTCTTTCTTTTCGGTCAAACTAGTCATAAATAGCTCGTTGTTAATAAATAATACTTCGTGCGCATGAAGCACTCATTCTGCAAATATACGAAAAAAATTGATTACAGCCCCCTTTTTAGAAAATATTATCTAAAAAGTGCGTAGATGTCCACCACCATCGACAGTTGGGTTTGCCTAGAGGCTGTGGATTTCCACCTCGTCAATCATAAGCCATGCGGGGCGGCGGCTGTAGTTGTGCCACACCGGCAACTCGGGCGAACAGATGAAACGCAGGCGTACGTAGTTGATATACTTGGCCTTATGCGGCTTGATAGAGTAGCGCATACGACGGCTTCCGCGCTGTACATCATCTGATGGGTTCTGCAAATCAAGGCTCTGCCAGTCGCTCCATTTCTTGCCGTCAATGCTCCATTGAGCCTGAACGTCGATGGGTTGTATCACCCAGTCGGTTGGGCAATGGCAGGCTCCGACGGTGATTTCGCCCAGTTTTGCGAAGCGAGCCAGCGCTATGTCAAGCACTACCGTGTCGGCAGCTTCGAACCCGGCCCATCCGCCGCGGTAATCGCCTGGTACTGCGCGACGTCCGTCGGTCAGCATCATCGGGAAATTATTGCTGTATTGCTCGGCCGGTGCGCGGCTCGAACGGATGCTGTAGACCGGCAGTAGGGTGCCCTCGTCTTCGGGCGGCAGCTCCTGCAGCATCTCCTTGTGAGCCGGTATTTCATACTCGGCGGGGTCGATAACTATCCTTCCGCGGGTGGGCACCATCAGGAATCTGAAGTAATAGGTGCTGTCGCCGTTGATAAGATGGCGTTCCGCCACCCCCGGACCGCAGGTCGCGGTTCCCAGGCCTGCCTGGCGGTAGTCGACGTTGACTATGTAATGGTCGGCGTCTCTCACCTCGCACCAGCGTCTTGCTGCGGTGAGAACACTGTCCTCTTGTCGGCGTACGCTGAAGTTCAACCACCCCTGATCCTCCGGACTCAGAAAGGCAAGCCCCACGTCGCCGCGCACAAAACTCACCCATTGCGCTTCGTGGTTGCCCTGTTCCTGTGGCACCACATACTGCCTTCCGGCCAGCGATTCCAGGCTTTTGTACCAGCACGACACCCGTTGCGCCGCCCTTCGGTCGGGGTAAGTCTCGTGGATATTGCCGTAGAAACCGACGGCGAAGTTGGTGTCCAGGCCCAGTTGCAGGCCCAGTTTGGGCAAGGTCCGGTAGTGGCCCATCGGCATGACCAGATAGTGCAGTTGCACCGCCCCCGAGGCATCAATCTTGATAATCTCCTTAACCGTAAGGTGATTGCCTTCGGGGTCGGAGAGGCGCATCAGGATTTCCACCTCGCCCTCGCCCGAATTGGCGCTGAGCACCTCCGGACTGAGACGGTCGAGGCCCTGCCATGCGCGGGCACCGGCCAGGTCGGCCAGGTCGTTCTCCGTGGGCGGCCGCCAGAAATTGCAGTGCAACGGCCGTGCCAGCAGTTCCTGACCGCGGTACGTGAACGAAGTGATAGAGCCGTCGAGATCGCTCACCTTGACGCGGCTCTCGCCGTCGTCGCTCTCAAGACTGATGATATGCCGGTTGCGCAGCAGGCGCCAGCGGCCCTTCCTGGTCAGCGGCTTCATAGTGCGGGTGTCATAACTTCCGGCCGTTGCAGGCTTTATAACCACGTTGCTGCGTCCTCTGGTATAGACGGCCTCCACCTCGTCGGCACAGGCATGGGGGGTGCGGTCGGCGGCCAAGATACCGTTGGCGCAGAAAGCGTCGTCGTCATCAATCCCCGGAAGAGCTCCCAAGTCGCCGCCGGCGAGCCAGCAGTCGCGCCAGAAAGCCTGGTCAATCCAATCCCAGATAAAGCCGCCCTGAAGTTGCGGGTACTTGTCGATAGTATCCCAGTAGTCCTGCAACCCGCCCATCGAATTGCCCATCGCGTGACAATATTCGGAAATGATGAAAGGGCGCTGGTTGCGCGGGTCGTTGGCATAGCGCGAGAGATACTCCACCGGCGGATACATGAGACTTACAATATCGGTGTTGCGGCCCAGCTCGGCGCGCTCGTAGACCACCGGACGAGAATTGTCCTTACCCTTTAGGAAACGGTAGGCCTCCTCGAAACAGTAGCCGTTGCCGCACTCGTTCCCGAGGCTCCAGGCAATGACACACGGGTGGTTGCGGTCGCGCCGGTACATATTATAGATGCGGTCCAGAATCGGGTTGAGCCACTCCCTCCTCCTGGCCAGCGAGTTCTCGCCGTAGCCCTGGGCGTGACTCTCCACATTCGCCTCATCCCACACATAAATGCCGGCCGAGTCGCAGAGGTCGTACCAGAGCTCGTCGTTGGGGTAGTGCGAGGTGCGCACGGCGTTGATGCCCAGTTCCTTCATCAGGGCAATATCCTGTCGCATCTCGTCGGGGGTGACATAATGGCCGCCGGTGGCGGAATGCTCGTGGCGGTTCACACCGCGAATCTCGATAGGGCGGCCGTTAATGCGCATCTGGCCGCCCACGATATCGAGGTGACGGAAGCCGGTCCTCTTGGTGATTTGCTCCGTTTTGTGGCCGCCTTCGTCGAAAAGCGACACAGTGATGTTATAGAGGGTCGGGGTGCTGTCGGTCCAGGGCTGGATATCGTTGCAGCGCATCTGGAAACCGGCAAACCAGTCGTTGTGTTTCAGGGGCTGACCCATCAACAATCCGTTGAAAACCACCTCCACCCGTCCGCCGCTCACCTCGCGGTTGAGGTCGACAGTGATGTCGAGCAGGCCCGTGCGCCAGTCGCCCGTGTCGAGGTCGGCAATCACCTTGATATCGGTAATATAAGTCTGGGGCACAGAGAAGAGCTCCACGTCGCGCGTGATGCCGCTCATGCGCCACATATCCTGACATTCCAGGTAACTCCCGTCGCACCAGCGGACCACCTTCGCCGCCACCCTGTTCCTCCCCGGGCGCAGATACCGCGTGATATCCCACTCGGCGGGAGACTTCGAGTCCTGGCTGTAGCCCACCTCCTGACCGTTGATATAGAGATACAGGGCCGACTTGGCGGCGCCGAACTTGATGATAGTCCGGCGGTTCTGCCACGAAGCCGGCAGGGTGAAGTCGCGGCAGTAGACCCCCGTCGGGTTATAGTCGGTCGGAGCGTGGGGCGGGTCGCTGGGGAACTCGTTGCGCATATTGACATACACCGGTATGCCGAAACCCTGCAGTTCGATATTCCCCGGCACCCGGATACTATCCCAGTGCTTGGGCTGGAGAGTGGCCTCGTCGGGCGAGTTGAAAAAGGCGAAGTGCCAGGTGCCGTTCAAGCACATCCGCCACTGGGCACCGTCGGGCACTACGCGATCGTGGGGCTGCAGCTTGTTGAGGCGGTACATCTCCAGGTTGTTCCAGTAGGGCTGCCCTTGAGCCGCGAGGGTGCAGAGCAACAGCAGGACGACGAGAGTACAAAATCGGTTCATCGGAATAAAAACGCAACCGCCGTGGAAATATTGCCCCCGTGGCATGAGAACTTATCAACAGCATATTTTACAAAACAAAATATCCGCCGCCCCGCCAAACGGGAATGTTAAAAGAAAATGCTTATTTGGTTGATTATCAAGACAATATAATGTTAAAATTCACGTAACTTGCAGATTATCAGCGGCTAGTACCCACCTTCGCCTGATCAACGCCTGATCAACGCCTGACCAACGCCTGCCTTCCAAAATGCCACTTTTTTGTTAAAAATTCATAAATAATGTTAATCATCGTCATATAGGTGTAAAGGTAAAAATGCCCTCAAAAACCCACGCTTAATGTTAAACAATGTTAAAATTTCAGAACCGAAGGTACTTTTCGACATTTTTGGGTACTAATGATAACAAAGAGGACACACCAATTATTTTGATTAATTTTAACCTTAAAAACATACTATTATGAAAAAGTCAATACTTATTATTGCCACCTTTTTGGTGATTGCG